>CAZUPP010000107.1:0-1002 GCA_964622095.1 uncultured Verrucomicrobiales bacterium | reverse complement strand
AGATCCTGGACGGACGGCTGCGGGAGGGCTGGAATCCAGCCTTTGTGCGGATCACAGCGGCGGACGGAGTTCAGGGGACCGGTGAGCTGGCGCCGAGCTACAGTCCGGCTATCCAAGCAGGTCTAGCGCATCTTCGTACTCATGCGCCAAAGCTTTTGGGCCGTGATCCATTTCAGATTCGCATGATCACGGCGGAGTTGATGGGCGGAGCCTTTGGTGAGAGCTGCCTGGCGGTGGGTCACGCGGCCAGCGCGGTGGACATTGCTTTGCACGACCTCAAGGCCCGGGCCCTGGGTGAACCCGTGGTCAGTTTGCTTGGCGGACGCGTGCGGGATTCCATTCGCGTGTATGCCAACGGCTGGTGTTACAATCTGGAAACTCCGGAGCAATATGCGGACGCTGCCGAGAAAGTGGCGAACGATGGGTACACGGCGATGAAGTTAGATCCCTTTGGCTATTATCAGGGAGGATGTGATTGGGGTTTTCCATAACCCACCGCCGCTCCGAGAGCACGATGGATGGGTATCGCCCGAGACCGGGTGGCTGCGGTGCGGGAAGCGATCGGTCCAGACGTCGAGCTGATTCTGGAGTGCCACGGAAAATTTGACCCGCCGTCCGCGGAGCTAGTGGCACGTCAATTCGCTGAATTTGATCTACTCTGGATTGAAGAACCCGCTGCTTCAGCCAATGCCGAAGTGATCAAGAAGGTGTCAGACGCCCTGCCTCTGGCCGTCGGGAGGGGTGAAAGACTGGTAGGCCGTCAGGCGTTTCGCCCGCTACTTGAGAATAAAGCCTGCTCAATCATCCAGCCGGACTTAGGCATGGCAGGTGGTCTGACCGAGGGCAAGGCGGTGGCGGAAAGCGCTGAAATGCATGGGATCCTGTTCGCTCCGCACAATGCGGGCGGACCGGTTTGCACCGCGGCGAGTGTGCAACTGGATTTTGCAGTGCCGAATTTCTTTATCCAGGAAATGTTTCCCTACCGGGAGGAAGAATATGTCG
>CAZUPP010000106.1:0-1006 GCA_964622095.1 uncultured Verrucomicrobiales bacterium | reverse complement strand
CGCAATGAGGACGATGTCCGGCGCAGCGTGGAGGAAACGGTGAACCGCTATGGTGGACTGCACATTGCCCTGAATAATGCGGGGGTGGAAATCGCGGGGCCGGTCACGGAGGTGTCGCGAGAGGATTACGAACGAGTGTTCGACATTAACGTGTGGGGGGTGCTGGCTTCTCTGAAATATGAGATCCCGGCGATGCTGAAATCCGGCGGAGGATCGATCATCAATGTCTCGAGCGTGGTCGGGCAAGTTGGGATGGGAGGAGCGTCGGTGTATGTGAGTTCAAAACATGCCGTGGAGGGAATCACGAAATCCGTCGCGTTGGAATATGCGAAGCAGGGCATCCGGGTAAATGCGGTAGCGCCGGGTCTGATTGATACGGATATGGCGGACCGGTTTGCGGGTAAGGAGGGTGAAATGCGCGAATATATTTCCGGGCTGCACCCGATCGGCCGAAGCGGCAAAGTGCATGAGGTCGCCTCGGCGATTCTGTTTCTGGCGAGTGACCAGTCCAATTTTATCACGGGTCACAGCCTGAATGTGGACGGCGGCTGGGTGGCGCAATAAATTATCGATCGGCGATCAATGTAAATGAAATGGGCCTCCGAAGCGTTTCTCCTGAATGAGAAGGGAGGGCGTCTTCGGAGGCCTTTAATTTGTGTTTGTGGGTGCGGGCGCTGGTCAGTGGGTTTCCCGGAGAATCTCTTCGAGTTTTTCCAAGCTTTCATAGGCCCCATCTGAACCATCGTGGAGCACCTCGCCATCGGCGCTGCGGATGAAGAGGCTGGGGATGTAATTATAATTTTTGCCCTGGGCGAGGATGCCTTTCTTGTCCGCGCTATCGAATTCAAGCGATGGATAGGGCATGCGATATTCTTTGATGTATTCTTCCCAGGCCTCGCGCTGTCTGTCCGAAGAAAGGAGGACGACCTCGAAATTGTCATAGCGCGATTTCAACGAGCGATACTTACGCACCAGGGTGGGGGTGAATTTGTGGCAGGGGCGGCAC
>CAZUPP010000105.1:0-1009 GCA_964622095.1 uncultured Verrucomicrobiales bacterium | reverse complement strand
AGGGCCGTGGCGATGTCGTTCTGAGAAATACCACCTTCCGGTTTGATCACATTACCCATGCCATCAACCAGCTCGCTGTTCGGTTGACGCACGGCTGCGGACCCACCGGGAGGAACGATCGTCTCCCCGATGCTGGCGCGAATGCCGCCTCCATTTTTCAGGGACAAAACGACCGCGGGCTCGGTCTTGCGAGCTTCGGCCAGATTCGCGTCCGCGGTCAGGTTACCCAAGTTGGTCTCCTGCGTGCGCACGCCGTCCGGATCAGTTGCCGCAAAGGTTCCCGAGCGGTTCCCGTTCAGGAAGACGTCGGAGACCCCGAAGACATTGCTTTCGGTGGCGATGATCTGAGCCTCAATCGCATCGGCAATCGCCTGAATCTCAGGATCGATCAGCCCGCTTGCTCCCAGATCAGTCACACCCTGTGCATCAGTCGCATAGGCTCCGCTGACACTGGCATCGTAGCTGCTCGGGATGATATTGCCGGCGGAATCGAAATCCAGCACCAGACGGCCCACATACTTATAGCTGCCGTCTGTGTTGACCAGAGCGGTCTGGGTGCCGCCCAGGTTATTGTAGAATTCCGGGTAGGTGCCCTGCACGCTGTCGCCGGCACGTGCGCGGTCATTGCTGTCAAAGAGGCGGGTGTTCGAACCGCCACCCACGATGATGTCAATGTCCTGGGTGCGTTGGGCGATTTCGCGCTCAATATCAAGCTGCTGCATGTGCGCCAGAAGGATGATCTTGTCCAGACCGGCATTATCCGTGATCAGAGCGTCGACCTCGGTTTGGATGATCTGAGCCAAAGCGTCCAGTTCAGCCGAAGTGGGATTCCCACTCGCCCAAGTCGGGCTGATCCCAATGTTTCCGGGACTGGAGATGCTCGCCAGGGTTGGAGTCGTTGCTCCAATGACCCCAACCGGCTCACCATTCACCGTTATCACGGTGGACGAGCTGACCACGTTTGGTTGCGGCACCTGGCCACCTGGAACCTCCAGCGGAGCCATGTTGG
>CAZUPP010000104.1:0-1054 GCA_964622095.1 uncultured Verrucomicrobiales bacterium | reverse complement strand
TCCTCACTGTTGGCGCTAGCCTGCCGGAGGCGTATCCCTTGCTGAGCCAATGTCTCACTCACTATCACATCCAGGTGTAAGTAGAGCAGCGAAACCGCTTTGACATGTGCTCCGGCTGAAGCTGGACCAATGTTATTCCAGTTCTCGACGTATGCTACCGTCAATCGCATTTACTGGATTTTCAGTCTTTGTCAGCTAATAAGAGTTCCCCAACATCATCTGGAACGAAATACAAGTAAGACGCTCTTACAGTGACTGTTCTAGGCCCCCATTCGGAGCGTAGCTCACTATCATACTCAAACTTACCATCCTCGATAGCCTCAGGGAAGATCATATCTTCCATGACACCCAACTGGTTCGCCAGCTTAGCAATAGGATATTCTCTGTTTCTATCCAATGTCTCTTGCACCTCTAGAGCCAGGTCTGGGAATTCATTTAGCCATAGAGTATAAAGATTTTCTCTTATTGGAAAGAACAAACCGCCAGATCTAGCCTCATGAGTTGGGTGTTTCAGATAGCTAGAGAAAAAAGTAAGGCCGTTTGATTTCCTGAAAACACAAGTTTTTACATCACCGTCACTCCGAATTCTTCTAACAGAAAGGAGATCGTCTTTTTCCTGGTGAAGCTGATAACCCTTCACCTCCACAAGGTTGCGGAGGAAAAGTTCTCCCCAAAAAACACCCCATTCTGAGTTAACAAGGTGAAAATCATAGCAATATCCGATCTTGTCTACCACCTTATTAGCTTCTTCCTTTGAATTAAAGAGATACGAATCGAAGAAAGAAGACTGGCCAGACAAATCAAGCACGGGCTTGCCAGACAGAAAGCATTTTTCCATACCTATCTTACTACCTTCACAATAGAACGATTGTTGTCATCATATCCTGTAACCTTGAGCTGTGCATACCCTACGATATTCCCCTTCTCATTCAGGAAAGCTGCCTGGAAATCTGGCGGCATATTCTGGAGAGGTCCACCTGGTATAATTTCGGGATTGAGCACCCCTTTCTTGTTAAAGAAGATCATGTTTCCACCCCTGTCAATGACTGCGCCT
>CAZUPP010000103.1:0-1056 GCA_964622095.1 uncultured Verrucomicrobiales bacterium | reverse complement strand
TCAAAGACCACGCCATCATCCCCTCCAAACACCTCCAACACACCTGCCTACAAGGCCACCTCCCCAACGGCAAAGAAGCCCGTGGCTGGATCGGTCTCCGGCTCCAAGCCATCGAGCAGGATAGGGCGCGGGCGGGGCTGTAGCCCCGAGGAGCGCAAGCTTCAACCCGCCCTTTTCCTGACAGAAGGGGCGGGTTCGCTGGTTCTAGCTGAGAAGCCATCCTCAAGCGCCTTGCCGCGAACGCTTCCCTCCACCCTCACCGGCAGCTTGCCAGCGCGGTTCATCGGCGGTTGACCAGAGGGTTGGCGTTCGTCGCTACTCGCGACAGGGGGGCATACGCTGACGGGCAGAAGTGTGCCATTCAACACTTCACTCGTAATTCTCGAGTTCGGAACGCAGATCATGGTCAATTTGTGCGGGCATGACGAAAACTCCTTTGTCGTGAATCGTTGGAAAGACGGCCACCAAGCGGCCATCTTTGGTCATTCCGGGAATCCACCGGTCTAGCCAGGCATCTAGCGGAATCTGCTTCGGTTCATAACCAAGCCATCCTTCACTTGCACAAAGCGCAGCGTATCTTTCGTGCGGCCAAACTGGAACCGCTTCCTGCCCTTTAGAGTCGGATGCCAAAGCCCATCCGTTCTCATGCCAAAGGCTCCACAAGCTCTCTTGGTCCGCTGCTTTCTTGACCAGATAGGCAAAACGCTCAGGTCCGCCTAATTTAACGACCGCGTCGATCTCTTTGTCCTTCAGTTGCCACATGGTTAGTATCCCTCATGTTTATGCTGCAGCTTGTGTAGATCAATATCCTGCAGGTCGCTGTGTTCGTAGCTGTAGCCCTTCTTGGCCTCGAATCCTCGACGGTGGGCGAGATTCTTTCCGGGAGGAACGCGGATATTCGTTCGCTGCCCACGCTCAATCGAGTTGATCTCCTGCTGAATCCAACCTCTATCTGCTGACGACACCTTTGGGTCTGAACCCAGTTCTCGCAGCCGAGCCTGTTTGCCTGATCGACCTATCTTGGAAAGGTCGGCTGCGGTGTCTCCCGCCCTTGGG
>CAZUPP010000102.1:0-1096 GCA_964622095.1 uncultured Verrucomicrobiales bacterium | reverse complement strand
GGATCTCACACTGCTAAGCGTTGACCTCGGGATGATGTTTCCCGGTGCCGTC
Source organism: uncultured Verrucomicrobiales bacterium (assembly GCA_964622095.1). Taxonomy (GTDB): domain Bacteria; phylum Verrucomicrobiota; class Verrucomicrobiia; order Verrucomicrobiales; family CAZUPP01; genus CAZUPP01. The sequence continues at coordinate 1,044 of CAZUPP010000102.1, read as the reverse complement.
CGGCCTGCTCTCACCGGCACGGTCGTCAAGAAAGTCGGGCAAAGCGTCCGAAAGGCTTCCGAGAAACCGAAATTGACAGGCGGCGGGAAGGGGGTTAGTGATGTTAACTCGCCAAATGCCGCGACAAGGAGGACACCGAAAATTCATGGAAATCGACTCGACGCTCCAGGATCCCACGATGTCTATGTGATGAGGGACGCCCAAACGGGGCGTATTTATCATTTTGGGGAAACTGGAAGGGGGGTTGAAGTCAGAGGTGCCGAATGGGCACGCAAACTTCAAAAAGAGCATGGCCTTGATACAATTGTTGAGCCTCTCAAAACTGTAGAAGGGAAAGCAGCGGCTAAGGTGCTAGAGACCCGATACATAAAAACCTACGAGAAAATCTTTGGATTCAAGCCTGGTTATGTAAATGAGTCGGGGAATTTCGTACCAATTCAAAAGACGCGGCATTGACGTGAATATTTCCATTTCAGCAGTTAGTCGGAATCGACGATTCACAAAGGCACTAGTCCGGTACGCATCAAGAGTTGATGAGTTGCGGAACGCTTGCGAAGGTGTGAATCTAGATGAAATGCCTTTCGATACTTTACAGATCGTGTTCCTTGACCGCGATCAGAGTTATGTTCGGCCGGTTGGCTGTAAAGCAGACAGGTTGTTTCAGGTTGAGGTTGCTACACCAGACGAGCCAGCCACTGACTACAGTAGCGCGGAAGTGCTTCTGCATGCGATCTCGGAAAAAGTTCTGATCGCCCTCGAGAAAACAAACTTAGAGGAACAACATAAACGGCAAATTGTTTCGGCAATTGAGGCTGTCGGAAAGTCAAAATGAACTGTACAAGCCAACCAATAGCGTGGTGTGTGCCAAACTTTCTTGGAGTATGAAGGTGCGTGGAAGCTACTTTTTAGATTGCCGTTTGCCAAGGACGTTGTGCGGTTGTTAAGCTCATTACCAGTGCAACGCGTTCTGACAGCCCTTTTCCTGTCTCTGGTGTTCCTGCCCGCTGCCGCGGCTGTTCCAGGTGCCGGGCGCCGGGGTCCCCA
>CAZUPP010000101.1:0-1100 GCA_964622095.1 uncultured Verrucomicrobiales bacterium | reverse complement strand
ATCCTCCAATTGCAGCGTATTTGCGAGCGGTCCAAACTGCCCGGCTCCCAGGTCGTCTAGAACTACGACAATAAAGTTCGGCCGCTTTGTCTTCTGATCACCCATGCCCAAAACGCCCGCTTTAAAATTTCATGATTGTTTAGGCAATCAGATATGCCCTGAGATTTTGGAGATGTGAGCTCCAGAGGAAAAGGTCAGTCGGCAGAGAATCATGAGATCCGGCGGCCATCATTCAAAGCGTGATCAATCAAAAAGGAACGTCCGTCTTTGAGTAAAATGCGAACGACACAGGGACTCCCTTCCGCCGAGTACGGAATTGGCTCCCACTCCTGAAAGGGGTTGAGCTCCTCCGTCGTCCAGGCCTGTCCATCGATGCGATGTAATAGAACGGTAATTAATAGCTTCATGCCACCATAGTCTTCTGCCCGTGTCTGTTCACAATAGATGACGGTGCTTTCAGGAGCTTCGGGGTTGCGCCCCGCATGGCACCGACATTTCACTGAATCCCATCCATAGACGGGTAAGATGGCAATACGTCGGCCGTCTGGGATAGTTGCTTCCAACCCGCTCTCCAATTGATCCACCTGAGCAGCAATGCCATTTACGTGCGGAAGGGCGAAGTGTCCTAACTGTAGTTCATAGCGGTAGGGGATTCTCACGCGATCAACGCGAATCACTCCGCCAGGAATAACAATATCAGCCAGATCGATCCGTTCTGGCCCACGGTTGACTCCACCTTTGCTTGGATCGCCCAGTCCTTGGGGCTGCGTGTTCTGCAGCCGATACAAGACGCCGTCTTCAAACTTGTTGAAAGCAATGTTGAGTGGAATGCGAAAACCGTCGCCCTTGTCCTTTTCTCGAACGGAGTAACTGGCGGCGTTGGCTCCATCAGCTGATTCAGGCTCCAGAGGGAAGTCTGGATTAAACTGCAGCTGATTATAATATGCGTCGTGCGGATAGACTTTTCCTGTCCTCAGTTCCGTAGTGCCAGTCAGTCCATGATTCACTACTTGAATACCCGGTCCAAGCAATTCGACTGAATTGCTGCTTTTCTTAAGCCCTCCCCAAAGACCCTCGATTTCCACCGCCTGCCTATACGG
>CAZUPP010000100.1:0-1186 GCA_964622095.1 uncultured Verrucomicrobiales bacterium | reverse complement strand
CCACCTCCGATCGCTCCCGCGCTCCCGTTCTCCTGCCCCTTCCCTCCCAGCGCCATGCCAATACACTCCGCGTGCCTTGACGGCGAGGGAGCAGAAACTTGCTGCATATTATGCGAGTGCGTGGTATTCCACGGTCGAGGTGACCGGTGCGCTGGTCGAATCGATTCCGCTGGTGATTGACTTCCTGAACGGTCCTTCCGGAGAAGGGATCATAGTAGGAGGTTCCATTTCGGCCTTAATCAGACGAGCCGCTGTCGGTAAGGGTGATGATGTTTTCAAATTACTTACAGGTCCGCCGATCGAGCCAACCGTAAAGCATCACATCTTCAACGTATTTCGAGGGAACAGTCCGATGTCACAGAAATATCGTGACTTCTTCAAATCACATGGAATAACGCCTGACGATTTTACCGTAGAAATTCCACAGTCATTACACAAGGAGATCCATAAGGCAGGACAGAATTGGACGACGAGATGGAAGCAATAGATCGATGCTAATCCGAATGCGACCACTACCGAGGTTTATCAACAGGCTGGACGAATGATGGATGATTATGGCATTAACCATTTACCACTAGTTCCTTACAAATAACATGAAACACAAAGTAAAAGTCGACTTCATCGAGATTGCCAAAGAGATCCAAGCCGAAGGCAAATCAGAAGAGGCATGGGCCGAAATTGAATCCAGCGACATGTTCCAAAAAGGTGATTACGTTGGTGGGTTTGATGCAACAGAGATGGAGTTCACTTTTAGCGTATACGAAGACGGAAAAGAGTATTGGTTCCAGTTATCTTTGAGCTCTCTTCACGATGTTGCTTCAGGTAAACTTGCCTTGATCGAAATACGTCCTTCCGAATAGCCCATCCGCTAACGCGAGGTGGCCCGGGTTCCGGCGGGACGACGTTAGTCAACAAATAGATTTGCATCATCGGCGCGGTTGCGGCGGACGTTTCTGATGTTTTTCGTTTCGTGGTTTGGCTTTGGTTTTGTTTTTGTGGTTGTTCATGCGGGTTGGGCATCGCAGGTCTTACCACTGGAACCAGGCTGTAGCATTAACATCGCTCAGGAAAGCACGGCGGGCAACACCTCCGGGGCGTCCGGTGCATCCGGGGTAATCTTTGTTGAAGAGTTTTTTAGATCAGTATGTCTTTGGACGCAAGTATAGCACCCTCGTGCCGATGCCTG
>CAZUPP010000099.1:0-1233 GCA_964622095.1 uncultured Verrucomicrobiales bacterium | reverse complement strand
CGCTTTTGGATCTCACACTGCTAAGCGTTGACCTCGGGATGATGTTTCCCGGTGCAGCAAAATCGGTTTTTGCTCGTTCCTTATCACAACAAGTTGATGCCTTAGCCCCAAACAAGGTATGGAAGGGCACCAGGAGGATCAACGGTCAGATTGTTCTAGATGATATTGGAGCTTTCGGGGAAGACATTGCCGATGACTTGCTCCGCTCCAATGGATGGAAAGATTTTAAGTACATCAAGAATTCTTCTAATCACGGTATAGATATTATTGCTCGCGCTCCAAACGGTCACCTTGGCTTCTTCGAGGTCAAAACGTCGAGTATTGGCCGTATACCTGGCCTTTCCGCACGGCAATCAGGGATGGACTGGTTTGTCAACGACGTTCTGAGTAGTGCAGCCGCTGGGACCGGTCGCTATCGGGGTATTGATTCATCGACGCGAAAGGCGGCACAGTCTATTCTTGATGAAATCACAGAAAATCCCTTCAATGTTTCCGGTTCTGTTATCGGAGTTGATCTTTCCACTGGTGCAATTAGGGTTTCACGATGGCCAAGGTAAGTACAAGCGAAGCAAACGATCTACTTGAGAATGTTAACAAACTCGTAAACCCATTGTTGATTAGGAACAAAATTAATGTTTTCCTAGCTGACATGTTGAGAGGAGGGCGAATGGGTCTCTATGAGGCATATCTTGTGCATTCAGAATCTCTAAGGTTCGAGAGGCAAGGAGTTGTTCAGCCCGCATGGAACTTTCGATGTGGCATTTCTTGTTGCCTTGCTTTTCTCAATCAGAAGTTATTGGCAGACGTCTTTGCGGAGCGTGAATCCGCTGAAAACTTTAAAACATGGGCACTTGAGGTTTACAGTAAGAATGAAGAGAAACGATCGCACTACATAGCGGATAGATTTTCGAATTTTCTTGATGCGAAGAATGACCCTGGCTTGCTAAATGAGCTTATTAAGGTCCGACATGAGTACAATAAGCTGAGCGATGACTTGGGTCCATTCCACATAGAGGTTTTTCCATATCATTTTTTCAGTCCTGAAGAGCTGCTCAATGAATCACAGCCAATCGATAAATGCGTTTCAGAAGAAATTGAAGCCCTTGTTGTTAAATTGAGCTTAATCGAATCGTGAGCAGCTCGGATATGTCGCGCCCAATCTGCAACACGATCGAAAGTGACGATTTATGAGCAACAATGATCGATTCTTGACCGTCAGGCTGAAGCCCGACG
>CAZUPP010000098.1:0-1249 GCA_964622095.1 uncultured Verrucomicrobiales bacterium | reverse complement strand
GAGCCGGTCGCCCGAAGTTTAACAAAACCGAATTTGACAGGCGGCGGGAAGGGCGTTAGTGATGCTCGACCGTCAAATGCCGCCCCAAGGGGAACACCTCTAAACATCGCACCATATGACGACCTTGTTACTGTTGCTGGCGGACAGCGACACCATCTTAACCAGACAGCGGCGTATCGAGATGTAATTGTACGCGGCGATGGACTATCCATCGAACTGCAGGGTACTATCTTTCGAGACGTAGGAGCGCCGCATACGCTCGCACACAAATCTTTGGAGGGATTTTGGAACACCTTCCGAGGGACTGACATTGTCCCAACAAACCTCCAATACACCCGAGCGCTTCAGCAATCGCTGAGGGTATCCGGTCTTCCCGAAGCGCAAGTTAAGCAAGCCGTCAGGGCAGCGATCAGCGAACGAGTAAGGGCTGGAGCTTTGGGTGGAATGGAAGTTCCGAGGGTTCCGGGACCAATCCGCAATATTGCTGAGTGATGAAACTTCACACGAAATTCTACGATGAAATAGGCACGATCCCTTGGTTTGCGAACTGTGGAACCTCTATGAGTCTGCCAACGCATCTTCTCCGCGCACAGTCTTCCGAGGAGGCCGTGAGTCTGTTACAATCTCCTCTCTGGGCAGATGTTCGAACCGAAGCTCAGGGTGACTTGACTGGGTATCTCGCAAAACATCACTACAACTCCTACGGAGGTTATTGGAACAATCTGGCCAAAGAATCTCGTGCCCGGCTGGAGAAGGAGCTTTTGCCAAAGCTGATCGCGTCGCTTGCTGCTGTCGGCTTACCGGACATTTCGAAGGATGTAATGTTGGACATCAATCGTGCCGCACTTGAGGCAACGTATGCTCATCGGTTTCCAGAGATTCCAAGGTTCTTCTTCCGCTTACTTGATATCTACCAGAACGGGCACCTCCCGTGTGGATGGACCGAGGGCATGGAGAAGTGGCCCAATGGGGGAATAGTAGCCTATTGATTTTTCAACGCCGCGCCTCTGTCGCGTGTAGCAACGTCCGCCAAAACCAACGTCGGCGGCGATCTGGAGTGGCAAGCCCGATATCGAGCCTTCGGCAATGAAACCGATGAAGTCGGTAATAACACAGATCGATTCCGCGCCAATTCCAAATACCTCGATCCGCATGGATATATAAATTCAGGGTTCAGGTATCGTGATCTCGAGACCGGCGTTTTCCTCACCCGTGACCCCGCCGGCATGGTCGATGGGCCGAATTTATA
>CAZUPP010000097.1:0-1250 GCA_964622095.1 uncultured Verrucomicrobiales bacterium | reverse complement strand
ATCAAATTGTTGCGCAGAATGATTCCAATTTCCTCATTGAGTTCGGAGGCATCAAAGCCTTCAATATGGGTCCCTGGAGTTACCGAAATGTGGGGCCAAAACGTGCAGCGGTTTGTGCTGGAGGGATTTGGGATGAGTCGATTGATTACATACTTTGGGCGAAGAATAACCCCGAATTGGCGAAGCTTCGCGCTGAAGCGGTAGAGGAGGCTTGGAGGCAAGAGGCATTGCTTGCGCGCTATGCACCGTCGAAGATAACCAGAGGATGGACAAAGGAAGAACTTGATCAACTCCGTCGTTTTGGTAAGGTCCGAGGGTATCACGGTCATCACATTAACAGTGTGGTAGCCCATCCGAGTCACGCGGGTAATCCTAATAACATCAGATTTCTTACCCCGGCAGAGCATCTTTCAGCGCATGGCGGTAATTGGCGGAACGCAACGGCTGGAGCCATGGTCAATCGGGCACCTTGGACCGCAAAATGAAAAAAGCAATGTGTGATATTTCTAGCAGAATCGAACTGCTTCCTGACTGTTTAAGGCGCATCCGCACTGAATTTCAGCTACATATCAATGAGACGTTATGTCGTGGTAATGTAATAGGACTGTTTCCCAACCCATCTTTTGGCGAAGACTATTGTTGTATATGGATTCGAGAGCCCGTTTCCGCTGTGGCATTCTCATCAATCGAGGGTATGATTCCTGAACCCTATTCGGAGGTGCTGAAAGTTTCAAATGGTCTTCAGTGTTATGCCCTCAGATTATATGGGGCATTTTCAAGCCAAGAACTATCAGATGGTCATGATCTTGCAACTGCGAATTACTTCTGGAGGGGAGAGTTCGTTGGATACGGCGATTCCACCATGATCGGGGGCGGATATTACTCATTTTCAGAGAACTTCGGTCTATTCATGGATAAAAACGGTAAGGTATCAAGTTTTCTGAAACGGAATAAGTATGCAATTGGAAACTGGTCAACCTTAGACGAGTTCATTACAGATCAGTATGAATCCCTTAGAGATATTGAACTGAAGATATTTCAGAGTCTTTTTGATTCTACTGAAGTTTATCAAAGTAGAAGCGTAAGTGAGTAATGACATTCAGATATTCGAATTAGGAGTGCGGGCGCGGTTCTGACTCAATTTGCGTGGGCGGGTGGATAGTCTGGCGCGGGAGACGAGGTATGATTATGACGCGCGGAACCGGCTTGAGAATATTGATTATATCGGGCGCCCCCAGGATGACCGCGTC
>CAZUPP010000096.1:0-1260 GCA_964622095.1 uncultured Verrucomicrobiales bacterium | reverse complement strand
CACCGGACGCCCCGGAGGTGTTGCCCGCCGTGCTTTCCTGAGCGATGTTAATGCTGCAGCCTGGTTCCAGTGGTAAGACCTGCGACGCCCAACCCGCCTGAACAACCACAAAAACAAAACCAAAGCCAAACCACGAAACGAAAAACATCAGCAACGTCCGCCGCAACCGCGCCGATGATCCCAATCCCAAAATCTGAATATTGTTCTGCACTTAATTTTAAACTCTATCACGGCTTCTCGCCTATTCAATTCTTCGTATCCCCACTGACCGGCTACGCCGGTCAGCTTTCTGCGCAAGTAAGTCAAGCTCCAGATTCGTCACACATTTCAAGAAGCTCAGCAGGAACACTCAGACCTTCATCAGCTACTAACACCCGACTTCTCTCTTCACGCTCAATCCATTCAAAGCACAAGAATACCCTTAAAGTCTTACCTTCAATTATCTGGGAGAATGTCACGCCATGCCATCCGGCCTCAACTTCAACATGCCTCTCGATTGGATATTCATCAACACCTTCGATACATACCTTTCCAGATGGTATATTGATCGTCGTATAAATTGAACGTTCTATTGCGCATTCAGCTGGCTGGCTATCAACCACAGAAATAACTGCTTGCCCGCTTTCATTCATTGTTGAAAAGCTAACAGAAACACTACGCCTGGCAAAACCCTGATCTTCATGCTTCTCTGTCCACTCGTTTCCAGGTAAAACCCTAGAATCAAATATAAGAATCTGGCCGTAAGTATAATAAAGTGTATCCGGTCCCTTAAGTGTATAAAGCATTACGCATAAATATTTTATTAGTTATCCAAAGGATGGTTAACTACTTTTACCCTAAACTTATCGCCAACTCGTATTTTAGCTCTCCTCCAAAAGCTTGAAATTAAACCTCCTTGAGCTTTATTCTGACTATTTGGAATATGTCCGACCCAAGATCCATCACCCCCTTCTAAGGTAGAGGCGAATGGGTATTCGTCTCGGCTACCCAATCTTCTCGGACCAATGCCTTCCGGGATATCTTTTAAGGCCTGAGTACGTTGGGGGTCTCGCAATCCTTTACCCCATCCTCGTGTAAGAATCTCCGGGTGTCCAGCCTTTTGAGCATGGTAGATGTTATCAGCAAGTGCAGGCTGTTTTACATAGTCCACTTCGAGTGTACGCAGAGGCTTTGGACCTAGATCATCTGCAAAATCAAATTCTAACTGAAAAGTTCTCCACGAGTCCAGAGAGGATGTGGCAGCGGTACGATATCGCTCTG
>CAZUPP010000095.1:0-1267 GCA_964622095.1 uncultured Verrucomicrobiales bacterium | reverse complement strand
GTTGAGACGGGAGGAGCGGTTATCCTGGGGATTTCTCGCCTTCCGAAATTGACAGGCGGCGGCAATGCCTACAATATGGCGGGCTCGGGTAGAGTTGCGAATCTCACCAATTCCCAGCTTATCCAAGAAATGGCCACAAGGGCTGAAGCTTGGGGGGCGCGGAAGGGGATTGCGCCAGCAGGAAATGGACCAGTTCAAGGAACTCTCAAGCATGGATATGCCAAGCGCCTTCTGGACCGGTACCAGAGGATGTATGGCAGCCGGGGGCTCGAAACCGAGATTTCTCACCTAAATCAGCAAGTTGTTCGATATGGCACAAATGGAAGCGTCCGGCTTGATGTATACGAAAAAGCCACCGGAATTATTTGGGACTAAAAGTTTACACCAAATCCAACACTCCCAGCGGCACGCGTTCAGCGTATTATTAACCATGGCCCGATGGGAATTAACTCCGTAACTCCGGTCGGACCATGAAAAAATTTACACCAGCTATCAAAAAGCGAATCACAGAAGACTGGCAGAACTTACTCCCTCAGTTCAAGCAATATCAAACAATGGCATTGGCTCGACGCGTTGGCCCTCTGGTGCATGGAATCTGTTTAGATCGAGATTCTTCAAACGCAGCATATTTACCTACAGTCCATATACATTGCCTTTGTCGCCCGTTCCCAGCAGTCGCGCTGAACTTAAGGCAGCCCCTATTGTCGAAACGATCAGGAACAATAGATCCTATTTCGATTCAATTCCACGAGAAGAACTATCGAGATGCCTGTGAAAGACTTATCGCCTCCAGTCTTCTACCCGTGACCGGAGATTGGAAGATGTCTCAAGTGCTTGCGGCATTCCACAAATATCGACACTTGGAGCTGTCTGATTCACGCTATCCAGTGACCCTTATGGAGGTTGCAGTCAGTCTTTGGGCCTGGCTTGAAAAACCTGAAGAAGCGGAAGACTTAGCCCGGAAATATTTGGAAGAAGCAAAGGACTGGCCGGAGAATGTACTCACAACAAATGGCGGATTGGTAGGTTGGGGTGAAACAATAAAGGGATTGGCATCCTCTGGAGAGAAGTTGAAGCAAGTTGCTGACGAAGAGGTGGCGAACTTAAATCTTCAACAACTCCCACAATCGCAACTTTTGGCTTAAAGCGTATCCGCGCCCTCATCAACGCCCTGGAGAGCCTGAGGCCGGCCCGATCTCTGAAAGCTACGAATACGATTATGAAAATCGGCTGACCGGCCTCAACCAGAATGGGTCGTTCTATAATT
>CAZUPP010000094.1:0-1275 GCA_964622095.1 uncultured Verrucomicrobiales bacterium | reverse complement strand
CAACGAGCGATACTTACGCACCAGGGTGGGGGTGAATTTGTGGCAGGGGCGGCACGACTGTGGTGGAAATTGGCGCTGGATACGATGGCCCGCCAATCATTCCGGGGCCAGGCGATTTAGCTCGTGGCGTCTTCCGAAGCACTGATGAAGTCGCAGAGCCGGTCGCCCGAAGTTTCACAAAACCGAAATTGACAGGCGGCGGGAAGGGCGTTAGTGATGCTCGACCGTCAAATGCCGCCCCAGGGACGGGAGGGCTCGTTCCTTTTCTAAGGGGTAATATTCCTGATGGTGCGAAGTGGGTTAATAAGGGTGGGACTGCCAGATACCACACGGACGGTGGAATCACTTACACGACGAAGAGTGGCACCTCCGTTCGATACGGAAGTGATGGCTTCCCTGACTTTAGTCCGCATATGTATCGGGGAAGTGATGGGCTTTCTTCGGTTCGGATCAATTACACAGGAAGCCGAACCGGTGACTTTTCCGCAGCAAACAAGGCTGCTGGGTTTGCTGACACGCCAGCGGGATACACTTGGCACCACCACCAAGATGTTGGTTTAATGCAACTCGTTCGGACTTCGGTTCATAAACAGTTTTCACACAGTGGCGGTGTGTCGGTTTACAAAGCAGCCGGAGGAGCAGGATACTAATGAAGATTAAAGACCATATTGGCGCCCCCGCCTCACCAGAAACAATTAAGACGTTCGAGGAGAATCACGGCATCAATTTGCCCGATGATTACCGAGATTTCTTGCAGTCGCAAAACGGTGGCCGCCCCGAAATGACAAGCAGAGTGTTCACCTTTCAAAAAGAGGACGGTTCAACATCTGACTCACTTGTCGACTGGTTTAGCGGCCTCATCGAGAGCGAGGAATACTCGCTTGAGGAAGACATGGATATTTACGAAGATCGAATACCCAAAGGGATGCTGCCAATCGCATGCGACCCCTTCGGGAACTTGATCCTGTTAGGGGTTCGCGAGCAATCGACTTCTGGCGTTTGGTTTTGGGATCACGAAATCGAACCAACCGGTGTCACTGAGTCAGGAATCTACAAAGTTGCGCCGAGCTTCGGACAGTTCATAGAAAGCCTCAGTGCCGTTCCTGCATAGCGGGGATACGAAGAATTGAATAGGCGAGAAGCCGTGATAGAGTTTAAAATTAAGTGCAGAATAATATTCAGATGTTCGGATTGGGATCTTTGGCGCGGTTGCGTGTGATGTTTCTGATGTTTTTCGTTTCGTGGTTTGGCTTTGGTTTTGTTTTTGTGGTTGTT
>CAZUPP010000093.1:0-1290 GCA_964622095.1 uncultured Verrucomicrobiales bacterium | reverse complement strand
CCAGCGGATCAAAACTACTCCACGGATTTTGGCGGACATAGGCATATAAATTCGGGCCATCCACCATGCCGGCGGGATCGCGGGTGAGGAACACGCCGGCTTCTAAATCTCTGAACCTGAACCCTGAATTTATATGTCCATGCGGGTCGAGGTATTTGGAATTGGCGCGGAAACGATCGGAGTTGGCGCCGGTTGCATTGGTTTCATTGCCGAAGGCTCTATATCGGGCCTGCCACTCCAGATCCTTTGAGGCGGGCGGTTGGCGAGGGCTTCGTCGGGTAGCTGGCCTGGCTTGGCATTGAAGTTTACCCTCACGATCGGACGGTTTACGATCGGTCTGCGCGATGACACAGCGAAAAAAGCAGCAGCAACAAAAGCAGCCTCGTCATACGATCAGGTCATGGTTTGAGGAATCATCGTTCAAGTTTGGGGTTCAGCCACGTGGTGTCGAAGGCAACGTATTCGGGCTGCTCACGCCACGAGAAGATTGTCGAATTCCACCTTCATGAGGGCCGTCTTATCGGTGTCGATCAGCGTCGCCTGAATCTCAAGATCAGATCGGCCCTCTTCCTCGGTATAGAGTCGAAACCGAATCGAATACTCTGAAGGCGACGTGTTAGAGATAGGCACCACATCAACTAGACCGTATGCCCCAGTGGGCGGCGGTGTCAGTCGTCGCCCATACTCGAGCACTCCTGCTTCTATCTCGTGCTTTTTTAAGCGCACACCTTCGGTCAGTGTTTCAATGGCTTGATAGTTTCTCGCAACCAGAAGTTCCACCACGTGGCGGACGGTTGCCTCTAATCGCTGCTTAGTCTCTTCGTTCATAGTCTATCGACGGTCTCTGGGAATTCGCGTGGGAGTGGATGGGATTACGCCGATGCTCTGGAAGTAGTCATCGGCTTCGCTTACCGCTTGCCGGGCATCGGGCTTGTCCACGCCTGCTTTGCGAAGCGCTTTGTAGCCAATCCTTCGTTCCGCTGCGTAGGTTCCACCTCCCAACTGTCGCTGAACGGGGCGGGTCAATTGATGCGGTGTTCCCGGCACATTTACGGGACCATCCAATCGGACCCCTGGAGCCAGATTCGAGTCGTAGCCTGGTAAATCACGAACCGCAGCATCTTGTATAAGGTGGTGAGCATCCTTTAGCTTCGCATCCCGCAACTCGCCAATCGGAGTCGTTACTCTGGTTGCGGCATCCCGCGGGTTTACGTTATTGACGCCTTTCCCGCCGCCTGTCAATTTCGGAATGCGCACCAGCTGGAGCTTCCCGATGCTCCTGGACAGCCA
>CAZUPP010000092.1:0-1307 GCA_964622095.1 uncultured Verrucomicrobiales bacterium | reverse complement strand
TTCCGCAGCAAACTGCATGACGATGGGAATCCGCGGAAAGAAATCGGGCGGGGCGCCATGCTGGAGGACTTCAAGGTAACGCTGTCTGGAAGAGGGGGCCACGAAATAAGGGATGCTAAAGAGTACTTAAAGCGAGGATTTTTTTCTTGATCGTATCTTCACAACCGGAAACACAGAGGACGTCACATTCCGTTCCCAAAATAAAGGGATGACCGGTCGCGTCCATTTCTTTGAGGAGCTGCTGACCGGCCGAGACGACCTCCGCTTCTGTCATCTCGCTGTCGGTATAGAATTTCTTGGAAGGCAGATTACCCATAAGGACAGTATCCCTGGGAACCCAGGCGGCAGCTTCCGGCAGGGAGACCGGACTGCCGAGACTGAGGATAGCAGGATCCAGGGAGGCGAGATGCCGCACGATGGTTTCATTTAATTCCCCGCAGTCATGCAGGATGAGATCCGCGCCATTTTCCAGCAGGGCAGCCTTGAGGCGTTGATTGAATTGAAGGACCAACTCATGAAGGAGGTCCGGGTAATCGGCGATCTGGCGGGGTGAAATATAAATGGTATTACAGGCCGGTTCACACACACATACAGCCTGCGCGCCGGCCTGGCACTGCATGGTGATCCACTGCACGATCACCCGGGTGGAATACTCGAGCATCTCGAGGACGAGTTGAGCATCCTCATCGTCCGGATCGAGGGCGACCTGATAGATAGAGGTGATCGGGTCCTCAAGGAGTTTAGTGATGAGAGAAAAGGGCCCGATGCACATTCCGAGCGGGATAAGCTCAGGCGGACGATGTTCCGCGACATAAGAAATGGCGTCAAGGGAGGCCTTCATGCGTTGGGTCGGCGGAAAGGCAGCGGCATTCTGGAGGATTTCGCGCTGGTCATCGTCCAGTTCCGCGAAATGGAATTCGTCGATTTTATCGGCGGGAATACCCAGGGCGGAGAGCATCCACTCCTTTTCCACACGCAAATCCATGAGAGGAAAAATGAGTGGGGTGCGGAAGCGTTCGGCGGTTTCCAGGAGGACTTTTCCCAGGCATGCGCCATCCATGCGGCAGGCCGAAGGATTATCGCGCTCGTGAAGGATGAGGTCCGCGGCAATAGCGATCCTGCGTCCCTGATTAGCCAGGTCCAAATAAAACTGCCGTTCCATGTATTGGTCTCCCTTAAGCGGCCGCCCGGACTAAACTGCGGGCGAGATCGACGGCACCGGCAGCTTCTGAAGCGTAGCCGTCGGCTTTAATCTCATCAGCAAAACCCTGAGTGACGGGCGCCCCACCAACCATGATTTTTGCGCC
>CAZUPP010000091.1:0-1423 GCA_964622095.1 uncultured Verrucomicrobiales bacterium | reverse complement strand
TTACTTACGCACGATTGTATATTGTAGCTGGATACAATTGTTATCGACCCTTTGCTGCCTACAGCAGTGGCACAGCCATTCATGTTAATCCACAGATCCGCAGCAAACTGCGCTGACTCACTCCTGCAACGCATCAGGCTAATGGTTAAGAACTCTTAATCCCAGATCATTGAATAACGTATTTAATTCGAGATCAACTTATCCACAAGGATTTCAAGCACCCATCTTGTCTCATAGTTATAACTACTCGCGAACGGCATCATGCTCTCCAAACGATCTGAATTCATTAATTCTGGATGAGTCTTGAGAATGATACAGCTTGCCACTTTATAGTATAGCTTCAAGGTTTGAAGGCTACACATACTCGGCAATGCCACAATCTCGGTCGCCCTACTCTTGAGACTCTCCTCTTGCCCCTCATACCATTCCTTGGGATTCCTAAGGACAAGACTCTCGGCGTATAAACTTTTGTCTACCAACTGTATGGCATATCTAGTCTCATCAATCAGCCTAGGGCCCTGAGAAGCGGTTTGAGCATCTAATAGTTTCGGAAGCGTATATAAGGCTCTCTGCTGAAACTTCAAAACTTGTGACTGAGTTTCCACCACTGAAAAAGCTCTGAGTTTATCGTCGGCAATGTCTAAAAAAGCATCCATCAGTACTAGGCCCTTGCACGGAAATCCCTTCGAGATCACAGCAGGCCCCCCCGATGCAACTATGTAGTTGAATTCGCGCCCTACATACGAAAATGAAATCCATTCAAACAAACCTTCAAGTGTGCGAGAAGCTCTGGAAAACCAACTTTGACCAGTCACTTCGCTGCTCCTAACCAAAGCGAATCCAAGAGGTTCTAACAGACGCCGCAGATAGCCTAGCTCAAGTCTCATGTTTGGATAAACAAATTAGTCATTTTGGAATCACCCAATACTCAATTCCCGCCGATCCTAGGGCACTCTTCAGAACTCTACCATAACCGCTACTTGGTAGGTCATAAGTTCCGAACCAAATGATGCGATCGATTTCTGGATTCGTTTGTAAGAGCTCCCATTCGTCGGTTGTCTGTCGCATTTTGTGCTCAAACTTCGACCTAGACATTCTTTCCCATACAGTAGTGTTTGCCTCAAAACCAGTCTTAGTCAGGGGATCATAATCATCCAAAACACGATGGCCACCCCTCCACCAAACATCAAATTTTCGCTCCATTGCCCCCGGACGAACCCAGTTGACATAATCATCATGGATTGCTTTCCACGAGTTTAGTCCGTCTACACCATCAACCTTACCAACGGCGGCTCGTCTGATGAAGGCCGAAAGGGAGCCGCCTACTATGATCCCTTCACCGGAAGGTCCGTTCAAAAAGTCAATCAGCAGCGGAATCGATTCGGCCAGCGCACCGGTGATTTCCATCGTGGTATACCACGCA
>CAZUPP010000090.1:0-1464 GCA_964622095.1 uncultured Verrucomicrobiales bacterium | reverse complement strand
TCCTGATTGGTCCAGGCGTTCCGGAACTGACCTTGGGGCGCGCCTCGTGGAGAGCCCTGGGATCAAGCGATCTCAGGCCCATTCCATCGCGGCTGATGATGTGGCGCCAATCCTGGGATGATATGTTCTTGCAAAGAGCCGCTTTCGACGCTAATTTTAGTTCAGAATTTGGAGGCATCACCGCCTTCAATATGCTGGAGAGTGGGGTCAGGAGCTTGGACGGCGCGTTTTTGGATGCAGAAGACCTGAGCTCAATGAGGCTATTTGAGGGAGGAGCATACCAAGGTGGACGCCTCGGTCAGGAAATAACACGTGCGCATATTGATCGTGTTGCCACAGAAATGGAGAAGCGCGGATTTGAGATAATAGGTGGAGGCAACCGTCTTCCGGAGGAATATTTGCCCGGGCCGGGAGGTGGAATAAAAGGCTCATCCTTCCCAGACATAACTGCAACTAAGAACGGCAGGACCGTTCGAGTGAATACAGTCGATACTCTCGCCGATGGAATAACTCCCTCAAAAAGGGAAGCGATCAACGCCGCACGAATCCGGTCACAAACTCCGGGAGACCACCTTCTCTTGGTGCCCAAACCGAAATAAATGTGAGGTCAAGAATGGCGAAGTCGACAAAATCCCTTAATTTGTTCGCGACGAAGGAAGACTGGAGCCGTTTGCTTGCTGTGGTCGAAGGCCAAATCACGGTTGCTTATGTTCTAGGAGGCCGTCACACGGAGCCCCCAAGTCGGATCGATACTTATCAGATGGTAGAAAACTTGGGCTGTGCTCATTCGGGTAATGCGAGTAGCGAGCAAAGTTACCTCTGTATTCCTAATGATACTGAACATGAATTTCGACACGTTGAACAACGGAATGGAGGTTATATCACCGTCGTTGATCAAAAGTCCAACCCTGACTCGATCGCTTTAAAGACCGGCGGAACATTCGGGAAAGATACAATTATTGCTGGCCAGATAGGAACAGTCTCCGATGCAGAGTGGTCACTCCAAACCTTTTTTATTTTCCAGAAGGAAGTCCGTAAGCAGTTCGAGAAGATCAAGTCCTATTATGTGGGCAAGGAAGCTCGAACGCTGCTTGATGAGGGATGGCGATTGACTGCGAATGCCCGTTCTCCCAGGCAATACGACCTGAGTTTGGGTTGAACATTTTAGGCGATAGTGACATCGCAAGGTACCGTCAAACCAAACGCAACTGGTTGACCTGCAAACGGATCCAAAACGTTTAGTCGGATTTCAACGGTTTATAAGTATCCCGAGACGTCCGACACAGTCACCGATTGGACAGGCTGCCTGCCCGATTCAGATGAAATTAGTGATGTCGTAAAACTTATCGCGGACGACTTAAAGAATTATGGAATACCGTGAATGAATAGTATAGATGCCAGGTAATCCGACGACTACCGCACCCGGCGCGTTCAACGAATCGAAAATGGTCTAACGACGAATGA
>CAZUPP010000089.1:0-1468 GCA_964622095.1 uncultured Verrucomicrobiales bacterium | reverse complement strand
CGCTTGCGGTTGAGACGGGAGGAGCGGTTATCCTGGGGATTTCTCGCCTTCCGAACTTGACAGGCGGCGGGAAGGGCGCTATTGATGTTGGGAAAGGTAAATTTAAGCCCGCTACCGAATTTTATTCCAACGCAGGTGGCAATTCATATCGGGCATTTCAGCGGACGGATATTGATTGGGAACATGTTCGGACGGCTGGAGACCGGCGAGGTTATGGGTTGACTAACGCTGAGGCTGCTGGACGATTCGGCTTAGCTCCGCAGTTACCAGATGGCTACTTTGCAACATTGCATCATTCCCGCCAGAACGCTTTGGGACCGCTTTTTGAGGCATCAACCCGATATCACAACATTCGAAATATTAACAGGCCTCCACTTCACCCACATGGTACTTCTGGTCATCCGCTTAACCCTATGGGACGCGGGCCTGGATCGCCTCGGCAAATTTTCCAAGATCTTGAGGTTAGGGAATACTGGATGTGGCGTGCAATTACCCGTTAGAAAGACTATGTTGCCTCACGCTATCTATTCCGTTTTGGCTGATCCGGTGTTTCAGCGCGATGACAAGATCAAAGTAGAGACTGCCTTATCTAATTTTCCTGTTCCTGTAAATAGCGATTTTGCAGCTTTCTTCAGATTGTTTAGAGGTCCCGTAGGAAGTGATTATGTTGGGTATCAACTCCTCGATCTTATTGAGGAGGAACCGTGTATGTTAAGTTCCACTGCAGAGCTAAAAGATGACTTTGATGTTCCTGACCATTTTTTGGTAATGTCTGATTTCCTCGCAGACGGCATACTTGTGTATGATTGCTCAACTGATCGTGTTTATGATGTTGACTTTGAGGGTGGATTAGAACTTCTATTAAAAGGAGAAGGTGAAGCCCGTTGGGAGAGTTTTAACTCCTTCCTTTCCGAGTTTTTTGATTTGTGAGTCGTTAATGAATTGTACAAGCCAACCATTAGCCTGGCGTGTGCAAAATTCTCAGATGGTGTAAAAATGCGTAGAACGTTCTCGACCCTTGTTTTCAGACAAGCTCCTTCGATCGCCAAGTTAGGCATTGAGCCTTCCCAGCGGAATCGCTACAACAATGCTCGTGCCCGTATCCCGCGTCATCCATAACTGGCTTGCTGCCGTGATAGCGTTGATGCTCCTGCTGCTCAGCGGCACAGCCTCACTCGTCGGGGCTCCGTCTCACACTTAGATTCACCCCTTTCCCCGCGTCGTCAGGCGCAGCCGAACACGACGCCCATCCGCCCGTCCGGTTTCGGACCCCGCAACGTCCACGCCGATCGCTCGCGCTCCTTTGACCACGCGATCCGACATACTTGTCCGGATTCAGTTGCCTCATTCGACAGTGTCGAACGAACGTTCGTTCCTTCACTTGCGCTCATCCTTCCGCCGCGTTGTCAGGCGCAGCCGAACACGACGCCATACCGCCGGTGCGGCTTCGCATCCCGCAGCTAAGCGT
>CAZUPP010000088.1:0-1488 GCA_964622095.1 uncultured Verrucomicrobiales bacterium | reverse complement strand
TGCATCCGGGGTAATCTTTGTTAAAAAATACTCCGATTGATGGATTGGAGCTGCCGGAAACCGGCGTTTTCCTCACCCGCGATCCAGCCGGCATGGTCGACGGGCCCAATCTGTATACCTATGTAATTCAGAATCCCTGGAGTAGTTTTGATCCGCTGGGGTTGCAGACGAGAAAAGAACGTGCTCGGCATGGTGCAGCTCTGGAACGATTCCAGAACAATTCTGCTGACTTTCTGGAGGAAATACATGGTGGCCAAATTAGAAGCCATTTGCCCCCGCATACCGTGCGACAGCGGTTCAGTTGGTGGGGATTTATGCGGCGAGACTTGGAGCAGTCAACGAGGCAGGCTGCGGAGATGTTATATCTGTTATCAACGTCCAGAGAACATCGTGATGAACTGGCTTATGCGATTTACATGCAGGGCGAGGCCGACTACGCCCACGACGGCTGGCGCGGCGTATTTAACCGATATAATTTTGTCGGAATCGCGCTTGGAGTCTGGGCGGGCTACGACCACGTAACGGGCGAATCTCTCTCATCAGATGAGCGAATCATTCGGGGATTTCAGGCCTTCAGCTCATTTGTCAACACGCCTCTCGCGGTTAACCAGTTGGCCATCCGCGCGGGGTATCTCATGGAACGTTATCCCCGGCTCAATCCGGGTAATTATCGGGTTGATAGTGCGAGCTTTTATGTCGGCGGTGCAAATTACAGCTACCATGGTTTCAAGTTCGGTAAACACTTACGAAACCTAAAAGGTGATCCTCCGCCCGGGATGAGTGATCCACATGCGCATCACATCTTGTTCAAAAAGGGAATGGGTACCAAGCAACAAGCACTGGTCGAGGAAGGACAAAATATCTTGCGAAAGGCTGGAATTGATCCGATCTTTGGTCCAGAAAATCTTGTGTGGGCCCCGTGGAGGGTATCCCGGCAACATGGGATAGAAACTCTTGAGGAAGTTGTTGGTGAATTGAGAAAATTGGAGGCGAGCGGTGGAGAATATGTGGATTTTGTTGACCTGCTTGATCGGCTTGGAAGACAGGCAGCAAGAAGACCTAACTGAACGGAATGATGGATGTTGAATTGGTGAAGGCTATCCGGTCGTCGATTAGAGCGGGAGATACAGAGAAGGCTGTAAGGTTATTCAAACGGATTCCAGAGTCTGTTAGTTGGGACACTCAGTTTGGTTCTTGGTTACATGTCGCCGCATCTTTCGGACGATTAGATATCGTTAAAGTCTTAGTAGAAGACTATGGCTTAGATATTGACTGCGAAGGCGGAATTGCTGGCGGCACTGCCCTTGACGAAGCTGCCAGCTATGGGCATAGCGATGTTGTCAACTACTTGCTAAGTCATAATGCGAAAATCGACGTCTCAACCCCAGAAAAAAATCCACTTTGGGCGGCCATTTACGGAAATCATTTAGAAGTCGGAAGGCTTCTGTTGGAGGCTGGGATAGATAAAGATGTGAGGTATAGTGGGAA
>CAZUPP010000087.1:0-1514 GCA_964622095.1 uncultured Verrucomicrobiales bacterium | reverse complement strand
TTCCCACTATACCTCACATCTTTATCTATCCCAGCCTCCAACAGAAGCCTTCCGATTTCTAAATGATTTCCGCAAATGGCCGCCCAAAGTGGATTTTTTTCTGGGGTTGAGACGTCAAGTTTAGCTCCTTTATCAAGCAAATACTTAACAACATCATAATACCCTTCGCCACTTGCTACTTCTGAAGCGGGACCGTCTTCAATGCTACCTTCAATATTAATGTCACAGTTAAAGTCTTCAACCAGACATTTTACGATTTCCAGTTGTCCGAATAAAGCAGCAAAATGCAACCAACTACCAAAACCTTCATCATGCCAAGGGCATCAGGATGTTTCTCGATCAAGGCACGAAACTCCTGTGTCTGGCCACTCTCTATTGAAGCGTTTATTGATTTAAGCAAACTTATATCCATTGTCAAACCACCTCCGAGGTTTTGCCACTTTCTCTCATCTACTAAATTCATCACGGAATCTAACGTCAACGCACGCCCGGCCCAACCGCACTCTTTCGCCCCATTTGCAGGCAGCGTGCCGCACCGGTCGTTTGCAGGACATTTGTGCGGCCGTTGTTCGGCGATTGGCAAACGCATAAGTTATGCGTTGTCTTCCAGTAGAGTTTTGATCTCTGTGCGTCCCCATTCATCAGCGAACGCAACAGCGTCCATTTCTACCATCGTCTCTCCCGTATACTTCACTGAAGTGTCAATGCCGCTGTCGATGAGGATTCTAGCCACATCAAAATGCCCATTGTGGATCGCTGCGAAGAGCGGATTACGCTCGGGTTTGGACACATCTAGATTTGCTCCGCGGTTGATCAAAAACTTCACGAGCTCTAAATGCCCTTCAGAAGCGGCAATATTCAGAGCATTGCCTCCGGCTGCCCCACCGGTTGAATTCACATCGATTCCCAGCTCAACGAGCTTCTTGGCAACTTCAACTTGCCCTGTTCTCGCAGCGATATGAAGCCACGATCCAAGAGGGTTTGACATATTTAAAACCTCCGAGCTACCTCCTATAAGTTCTTCAACTTTGGCGGCATCACCCTCCCTAATCGCGGCATTGATTGCGCGTGGTAGTTTTTTTGATCCGATAGCCATAGTCAAGGTCTCCGGGCTGCAACTTCACCAAGTTCCGTCAAAGCATCAACAATTGCACTGCGGGATCCAAACATTTCATCGGTTTCACGCAGCTTAGCAACGACATTCTCAAGGGCTCGAAGAGTGTGTTGCCCTTTCACTCGATTTGGAGCCCACACCAAATTTTCAACTCCAAGGATCGGGTCGATATCATATTTCCTAAGAATCGCTTGTCCTTCTTGAACAAGAGCCTGCTGCCTCGGGCCAAGTCCACGCTTAAACACAATGTGGTGCGCATGAGGATCAATCATCCCGTCTGGAGGAGCTCCCCGAAGCGAACGCAAGTGAGCCGCAAAGTTGAAGGTCTCGAGATCGACCCCACTCCCCGCCATATTGTAGGCATTGATGCCTCCGAACTCAATGAGGAAATTGGAATCAT
>CAZUPP010000086.1:0-1515 GCA_964622095.1 uncultured Verrucomicrobiales bacterium | reverse complement strand
GCCCGCCGTGCTTTCCTGAGCGATTTTACTTCGCTAGGCTGGATCCAGCGGCAGGCCTGCGATGCTCAGCTCGTCCATTGCAAATTCACCATCACCTTTACCATGAGATATTTAAGATACGATCTCGTAACATGCAGTCTTCTATGCCCTTTAAGAGTCCTGCCACCAAAAAAGTGGTTATGTTATCATTTTCAGGACTCTCGATTACTGCTTCCACATCTTTAAGTCGATTAAATTGTTCATATATCTTCGGAAAGCCACCTTCAAGTCTTCTTGAAAAGGACTGCAGTGAAAACAAGTATATATACTCTCCAAAATCACCAGTGACGACATGCTCGTTAATTACAAAAGGTATACCAAATGGGGAATTGTGCGTAGAAATCTTTCCGAATACTTCCTCAATTACATGAGCAGGGGCTTCCTCATAGCCTATTTCGAAATACTCGCAATACAAAGGACCATTAGAGTGTATATTACCAACAAGCGATCGAATAGATCGAGCAAGCTGCAAAAACTCCACTTCAATCGCAGAAAATGAACATGATGAGATTCGAATCATTTGATGTTGAAAGGATCTATGCCAATAAGTCTGGCCTTCGGAAAAGCCTGACTGTATTCTGTTGCAACACTCGCTGCGCCTCCTATCCTGACTGTCATATCAGCACCCGCAATAATCGGAGCATTAATTGCAGAGCCCTGATATGTCAGGTAGATGCCGTAGTCAAGTCGTTTTGTGCCCGTAGCCCACCGGCCTCGGAACGATCCTTTCGAGCGTGCCATTACCCTCAGTCCTGTAGAAGCAGATGCGGCGGGCTGAATCGTGATTCGATATGGGCTTTCTGAAGCCATAAGTCTTAATTGCAATTGATACGCATACTTTTCCATTATTACCTCTGCTCTTCGCCCTGCCTCAGCACCTTTCCAGCCCTCTTTTAGCGCACGGTTCAATGAGATTCGAGAGGCCCTTGCCATGAGTCGTTCTAAGTATGCTAAGTCGTTATACTTTGAAGCAACAGTACCACCTTTCGGCAGCGTATATCTATATAATTGAAACGATTTCGCATTTGGATTCGCTGCCCGCCATAGCAACGCATTAAGAAAAGCGAATCCGGAGGCGTCCTGAGCGTTCTCCCAATCTGCTTGCGCAGCACTGCGTGCAGTAATTACCAGTTCACTGCCGCCGACAGTCATGACTCCTGTAATCGCACGAGTTGAACCGATCACCATTTCATCATGCAACTCCTGCTCATTGAAACCTTGCGGATTCACCGCAATTGCCTTAAATAACTGGCTCCTTGCTCTGTACACCTCGGTGTTACCGCCTGCGTCTGCGGCTAGGTGATCTACACTATCAATGAAAACCAAAGTACCTTGGTAGATCCCTTGTCCAAGACGATCACCAAAACCTCCAATCGCAAATGTCGAATTCCATAACTCTTGACCGAAATGACTCCAGAAACCCTGCAACCCCAGCGGGTCAAAGAAGCTCCAGGGATTCTGAATTACATAGGTATA
>CAZUPP010000085.1:0-1540 GCA_964622095.1 uncultured Verrucomicrobiales bacterium | reverse complement strand
GCCTGCCACTCGAGATCGCCGCCGACGTTAGTTTTCAGCAAAGTTTACCCCGGGATGCAACGGACGCCCCGGAGGTGATGCTCGCCGTACACATGCTGCAGCATTGGATTGCAGGGTGGTCGCGCCAACCTGAAAGTGCAGTGCGCTAGAAAAACTCGCCAGCTTCCTCGATAATGTAATCAAAAAGATTGGGGCCTTTAGTCACAACAACTTCTTTCTGTGCAGTATCCCAAGATTTGACTTCCTCCGTATCAAGATCGATGCAATGAAACTCGTCTCCCTCGTTATTCAGCAGAACAAAAAAGTGGTGAGGAAGCCCAAGAGCGGACCTTTCGCTTGCGGTGAACCACACGCCATCAGGAATTTTACTGGACTCAAAATCATCGTTGCCAGTCATTCCATAAAACTCAAGGGGGCCGATTGCAAGGTTTCCCCACTCCTTCAAATACAGCTTGAGTGACTCAGGAAAGCTGACTCTTAAAAAGGCCTCTGCCTTTTTTATCAAGGCTTCAGAAACACCTCCTCCGACATCAATACACTCTTCGTGCTCGATTACGATTGTCTTAAGTTTTTCGAATGATTCCATCATATTGGTTACGCCTAAAGTCCTGAGGCCCTATTTTGCCAGTATTGATAACTCCACCTTCTGAAGGCCTTCTCTGCGTCAGTGGTTTTTCCATCTGGCGAGTATCTAAAACTTCGTTTGGATTCTGTTAAGCCGTGGAGCGTCCTTGTGTGTTGCGAATGGAATGAAGCACCAACCTCTGCAATCGAACCAGGTTCCCTCTGACTAAGATGGTGAAGAGTCACGGCTTTCCCATCGTGTCCGATAGGTGGTCTACCTTTTCTCATCCGAGCCAGGTTGTCCACTGTAGCCTCAAACAAATCGTCTCTCTGATAAACTCTGCGCCCCGCTTGCTCGATTGGCTTATTCCAGAACTTCGATTTGAACCTCGCGCTGTTTCTAATAGCAGTTGCAGCTACCGCTGTTTTGAGTTCAAACATGCTTGGTTGCAACGACGGCGTCACACTTAAACGCATTAGCGAGGCGCCCTTGGTCGATTGAAATATTGCTGAGGATGGAAGAAACAGCATTGACATCTCTAAATAGGCTTCAGCTGTTCGACCTATCACCCTTAAATTCGCTCTTTGACTAGCGTCACTGAAATAACCTGATTCCGGCTCAAAGTAGGCCAGAACCATTTCGGAGGGAATCGTTTGTCCGAAGTGTTTTGATAAAATAGACCCAGTAGTCCATTTGCCATATCCGTCTGGGCCTAGTTCTGCTCTCGCCTCTTGGACTGTCCGAAGAAATTCAAGTTGTGGTGACTTGGGAATTCTAACGAATTTTCGGTCCCTCCAACTTACGCAGTCTTGATCGTTCCTGAGCAGCGCCTGCTCATATCGGAGCGATTGCTCCATCTCTAGTGCTTCCACTTGCAAGGCTACCTCCTCATCGTTCGGCGCATTCGGGCTTAGTTCCTCCAACCCCAGCGGATCAAAACTGCTCCACGGATTTTGAATGACATAAGTATATAAA
>CAZUPP010000084.1:0-1632 GCA_964622095.1 uncultured Verrucomicrobiales bacterium | reverse complement strand
TTTTATATGAATCATCGCCATGAGGTGATGCACATCTGGATGATCGGGGCGGGTATTGAGGATCTTTCTGCCCATGTTGGCTGCTTGCTCCAGACGTTGAACCTGTAGATTGTCTAAAGCCATCTGTAGAAGAATCTCGATGGAATCCTCAGTGACACAGATCTCCTCATCACTCAGTTCGAATTGGTCCAGAGCCCGTCTCCGCCAAGTCTCCCCATCAACAAGATACATCTGACGATTCTCATTCCGCAGGTGTAGGGGATCGTGGGGTTTTAGATCCCCTATCCATCGATGGGCAATGATCACTGTATCAATATAGATCGCTTTACCCAGGAGCCTGGAAACGGCAGTAAATTCATTGTCACAGTAGACACTTTTGTAGGCGGGGTGGTATATGTAGCCAAAACGCTTGTAGTACTGACTGCCCAAAATACAGAGAGTGTTTAGATCTTTACCCCTGCGACCATCATTATAATGTAAGACCCCATCATGCTCAGGAAAGTATCGCTGCATATCCTTGATGATTCTATGATCATAATGTTCACGGACTGGGATCATGTCATCTGAGGCCAGTAGCAGAATATCAAAATCAAGGTCCAGGTCGAGGTTTGTGTTACAAGCTTCTACCTTTGTCTTCGAGTGACCATAGACAGTGTACACAGAGCAGTAACCTGGCAAAGTCTGGCGGATATTCTCCAGCTCACGGCGAACGGGCTCACAGTTCATGCTCTGATCATCTCCATCTAGAGAAAGGAGAAAAGTGATCTCATGCTTGCCGGACAGCAACTTTAGATATGTCCTCAAAGTGGAGAAGAATAGCTCCGGTCTGCCACGACTTGGAAATTTGATCAACAGTCTCATGACTCCTCCCAGTACTGCTCCTTTAACTGCTCAAGCGGTATGATCTCGAGGTTAGCTAATTCTGGTTCATGCACGGGTGGTTCAGAGCCCTCTATGGTGAGTAGGGCGGTGATATGATGTATTACAAACCTCCAGTCCAGATCATGAGCGGAACTCACGAAGACGAATGTCGGCTCACCTGCGGAGAGATCGATCGAGCTCTCAACTATTAGGTTAGCCACGACGCTCATTAGCAGAGAGTTTAAGATCTGTGTATCCATCCCAGTCGTTAAGATCAAGACCGTGATCCGGTAACCTGCAGGATGTTGGAAGACTGTTTCCACTAGGCTCCGTAGCTGTTGGGTGATCCGATCGGTGGAACCGTGATCCAGAACATACAAAAGATTAATATCCCCGAGCTGGTATTTCTCCACCTGGGAAGGCACATGCTCCCTTGACAGAAAATAGGAGTACCGACTTGCCTTTCGATAAAATTCCTCCTCGTCTTTCGGTAATCGATTCTCTTTATACCAAGGCAGGTGTCTGCAGGTGAAATCGCCTGCGACCCTAACTGCATCGTAAAATTTCTCCTTGGTAAAGTATTTCTTGTTGTAAACCGCGAAGGTGGTGTCTATGCCAGCTTTATAAATCTGATCTCGTAGGCGATGGCTCCAGTTGTGAAACTCCCATTCCCAGACCTTACGCCGTTTGCCATGAATTATGAACTCTGTCTCGATCATGGACTCCTTGTCGGAGATATCAATTGCGAATCCCGCTTTACCCACCTTAAAT
>CAZUPP010000083.1:0-1659 GCA_964622095.1 uncultured Verrucomicrobiales bacterium | reverse complement strand
TTGACAGGCGGCGGGAAGGGCGCTATTTATGTTGGAAAAGGTGGCGTCGCCCCAAGGGCGGGAGACGGCACCATTTACAAAGTTCCGGGAACTGCCACACCCTCCGGCAAACCATACATCGGCCGACACAACAAACCCGAGCCACAGAAGACGCGAGCGAGCACTGATGGCCGTGATCGAACTCAGGCTGAAGTGATCGACACTTACGATACTTCGAAGCCGATGGAAGGCAGAATCAAGGAACAAGCGGCCATTGATGCCGAGGGAGGAGTTCCAAATCTCGATAATAAACGGAATGAGATCCGAAAGAAGAAGTGACGTCATGACTCCTGAATCATTTTGGCAGTGGTTTGCAGCGAACGCCGACCGCATAGCCGCAGACCCAAACAATGCAGACCTCGTCAATCAACTCGATCAACTCGTTGTAGAGGTATGGCCAGAGTTGGCTTGGGAAATAGGCCCAGACCCGAGCGGTGATTGGTATTTTGCCCTCTCGCCAAACCTTAACCGATCGTTGGTAGCGTCCGCTGAGGAGGCTATCCGTGATGCTCCGACTGTGACAGGCTGGCGGTTGTATCCCGCGAGGCAACGGAAGGCATGGGATGGAAAGTTTGAGTTCGAATCACAGGGGCGCGTTTTACGCTTTGATTCGAGTGGATGGCAATATGTTTTGCTGCGATATCCAGAGGGAGATACGGAGGTTGTGCTGTCCGCCCCGGAAGCCGCAACACTTCCCGACGATGACCGATGGCAAGCCGCAGCAATCGTGATTGAAGGTCTTCTAGGCGAGGCGTGTCTGCTTGAGCATGTGAATAGCTTTGCCTTAGAGCCCGGACTAGATGAGAAGTTATCAGCCAAGTTAAAGCCGCTACAACAACTCCCTCAAGCCTTCGGGCTGCACTGATCGTAGCAACGCACAACCGCTGGCGCGCATAACAACGTCCGCCAAACCCTCGCCAACCGCCGGCCTCAAAGAAAACTAATGGCTAATGCTACATTCGACTGCGTCGAACGAACGTTCGTTTCTGGGCGCGCGGCTATCCTATACTCCTTCACTTTTCTTCACTTTTTTCAACCCGGACGTTCCGGACAACCCGGACGTGTCGCGCCCGTCCAATTTCTGGGTTAGGTTGAAGTATAGGGTGATTTTCCTCCTGCCTCTGTCCCGTTCCTCGTCCATCCGCCTCATCGCCGCTCGTCCGTCCATCCATCCGCCATCCTTCAGCAGCAACACACCGGCCGCACATCCCTTCCGCCTGCCCGCTGCCGCCCTTCGATCTTCCATCTAACCCGCCCGCCGCACCAGTCCGACAAATTCACCCCGCCTAGACCAGCCACGAAAGATTCCGACCCCACTCCAAAACCAGCCAGAATTAGCCGGCCAGCAGCCGACCATTTACCCCGCTTTTCCTCCTACTTTCCCAACCCCTTTTTTTTTACCGATCGTTCGGTAAAACGCTTTCCATCTCCCCAAGCATGCCCACCGCCCCTATTCATCAGCCTCCAGCCCTCACCACCCACTTCATCCCACCCCCCTCCTTCCCATTTTACCAACCGTTCGGTAAAACCAAACCGCCCCTCGCCCTCAACCCTGCCAGCCCATTTCATCACGATCTCCTCAACCGGCTGGTGCAAAAGGAATGCCGCACCACCCTCGGC
>CAZUPP010000082.1:0-1680 GCA_964622095.1 uncultured Verrucomicrobiales bacterium | reverse complement strand
AGCCTAGTCTCCCAGTGTCTGGTTGACACTTCTTCGCCTGCTCCACGAAGGAAGCTCCTATTTGTTAGGGAGACCTCGGTACGGGCGTGTTTGTGCCAATCCCAGGCCTGCTTACTGATCACGGGCTCCTCCTCTCTTTCAATCGTTCCCGGGCTCTTGTGTGAGGTGAGTTATCATCACGATCAACATGGGCGGAAGGTATGGCTGTTTTTGGTGACCTCCGGGATTTTGCATTTCCTGACCTGTTGCGCACGATGATGCGCAAGACTGGCGTTCTCAGCGTCTCTGCCGTGGTGGCGGACGGGGAACATTCCTATGACCTGTTTATGGAGGAGGGCGTGCTTCTGGGCATGCGCCACAATCGGGAAGAGGTTATCGAGATCTTCCGCATTCATGAGCTTTTTGGCCGGCTCTGCCGCATGAACGCCGGTTCCTTCATTTTCGTCCATGAACCGGACACCACTCCCATGCGCTCTGTCCGCATCCGGCTCGATCATCTCCTGCTGGCCAGCGTGGGGGATAACTTCCAGATCCAGTGCCGGGAAGAAATGCTTCCTTCACCCTTTCAGAAATTCCGCCTGAACAAAGATGCGCAGACCCAGGTAAGTCAGATTCTGGATCAGTTCCTTACCCGTTCCCGCGAACTCCTTATGCAGGGCGCGACCCCCGTGCTGATCGCGCGCCAGACGAAGCTTTCCGTGCAGACCGTGCGCCTTTATTTGTTTAAGTTGCAGGTGCTCGGTCACGTCGAGCCCATCAAAGTCCAGGCCGCGGCCATGACTAAAACGCGGAGAATTCCCATCAGCGCCCCTCCCGCGAATCTCCAGGCTAAGAAAACCAGCACCTCTGTCGGTCGCTTCATTGATTTCCTTAACAAGCTCCGCAGCGGAAATAAATCCCCTCAGGTGCAGCCTCGTGCATAGTCCGCTTAAAATTCTCATCAGCGGTCCGGTGGGTAGTGGCAAGACGACCTTTGTCAAAACCCTCGCGGACTCGCATCTGGTTCAGACCGAAGCCATCTCCACGGAAGCGATCGGTAAACCCACTACTACCGTCGCTCTGGACCACGGTGTGATTCATTTAGGCGATGAGCAATTGGCCCTCTTCGGCACCCCAGGCCAATCCCGCTTTGATTTTATGTGGGACATCCTGAGCATCGGCTGCCTCGGCCTGATTCTCATGCTTGCCGCCGACCGGCCGCAGGACATCGCCCAAGCCAAAAAAATTATGTCCCAGATCCTCGAACATACGGAGGGAGACCTTCCCCTTATTGTCGTTCTGACAAAGCTTGATCAGGGGCAGACCTGGGAACCGGAGGATGTGGCGGACTTTTTAGAGGTTGATCGTGAACTGGTCGTCGGCTGTGACGCCCGGGACCGCGAACGCTGCCTGGATGTGCTCATTTATCTGCTCGAACTGATTCAAATCCATCAAGTAACGCCCTAGATTCAATTATCTCCTCATCGCTCTTTCTCTCTTCACCCCTTTCTTCTCAACTAATCCAATCCAAAACCACCACTGATTATCTCCATATTCTCACTATCATGACTGAGGACCTGAACCCACGGAAAAGCTGGCAGATCAAGGATGCCGCCATTGCTGCCGACCTGATGAAGCTGATGAAGCTGACTGATGCAGATCGCGCTTCCCTCGCCAATCTCAAAGACGCCGCCACCGCGG
>CAZUPP010000081.1:0-1694 GCA_964622095.1 uncultured Verrucomicrobiales bacterium | reverse complement strand
AAGACGCGTCATATTGGTCTTCGCCCACGTTTCGTCGATGAAGATCAGCCGGCGGGCGTCGCGCTCGGGCTGGTCTTGGCGCCACCGCTCACGCCTCTCGGCGACGTCGGGGCGATCCTGCTCGGCCGCATAGATTGTCTTTTTTTGTAGGAGTAATCGAGCTCGGCGAGCGCCTTGTGCACGCCCGACTCGCTGCACTCGACGCCGAGCATGTCGCGGAGTTCGCGCACGGTCGCGTCGGGGTGCGCCTCGACGAGCCGGGCGAGTTCGACGCGATCGATCTTGCGCCCGACGCGACTGGGGCCGGGCGGCCTGGGGCTGCGCTCGTCGAAATCGCGCAGCCGCTGCTTGACGCGCCTGGCCCACGCGCGGCTGATGCAGAAGGTCTCGGCGATCTCGGCCGTCGCCATGCCGCGCTCGTAGGCGGCGATGATCCGGTCGCGAAGGTCCTGTGAATACGGGGCGCCCATCGGCGTCGCTCCTCCCGGCCGTCCGTGGCCGAACAGAACCTACGCCTCGCCAAGACCGAGCGCAACCGAACACGCGCCGAACCGCGCTACAGATCCGGTGGGGATGCTCTAGTCGGTGATGCGGATGACGTGCGAGCCGCGGTGCGTGTGGCCGAAGCGGCAATCGAAGCGCGCTTCGACGCGGTAGGTGCCCATCGGGAGTTCGGCGCCGAGCGTGGCGGCGTAGATGTGCGAGGACGGGTGCGGATCGCGGAGCGAGCGTCCTTCGGGCGAGAGGCCCTCTGCCTGGTCGCGCGAGTACAGGTCGGCGTAGACGGGGTCGACGCCCTCGACGTTGCGCATGGGTTGCCATGGCAGGACCTGGTCGCCGTTGTGATCGAGCACGCGGATGCGGACGTCTGACTGGTCGTCGCCCATGTACACATTCGCGATGGTCTCGAAGACGGCGAACTCGGAGGAGGTCATGCGGTCGGGGAGGTTGAAGTGCATCTGGTGGTCGAGCGGTTCGCCGGCGACTTTCCAGCGGAGGTCGTGGGTGTTGCCGTCGAAGGTGGCGATGATGTAGCCATTGGGGGTGCCGTCGGTCATGGTGGCGAAGGGGAGGCGGTCCTCGCCGATGGGGCCCCGCCACCACGAGCCCGAGGTCGCGCCGGCGTTGACGTGCATGTGGTAGGTGGTGCCTCGAGCGGAGTAGCCCTGCTCGGGGCCGAGGAACTTGCGCCAGAGCCGGTGCGTGTGGGCCGATAGGCTGAGAGTGTTGGGGTGCTCGGAGAGGATGGCCATGAGTTCGCGGTGCTGCGGCGTGGAGTGCTGTGTGGTCTCGGGGTCGTAGAGGGGGATGTGCATGGCCACGACGATGAGCTGGTCGTTGGGGATGGTGTCGACGAGGTTGCGTACGAAGTTGAGCTGGTCCTCGCGGAGATGGCCGGTGTAATTGCCGGTGCGCGGGAAGCCGTCGTCGCGGAGGCCGTCGAAGCCGAGATACTTGACGTTGTCGAGGACGATGAAGGTGACGGGGCCGTGCTGGAACGCGTAGGTGGCGGGGCCGAAGATGCGCTGGAAGGTGTCGTCGGCGTCGGCGTCGTTGTCGGCCATGAAGTTCATGTCGTGGGTGCCGTAGACGTTGTAGATGGGCACTCCGAGCATGGTGTTCGCCTCGTTGTACGGGGCGTACAGATCGACGACATCGCCGTAGACGGCGCGCGTCATGCCCGTTCCCCATTC
>CAZUPP010000080.1:0-1703 GCA_964622095.1 uncultured Verrucomicrobiales bacterium | reverse complement strand
TCTGTATACCTATGTAATTCAGAATCCCTGGAGCTTCTTTGACCCGCTGGGGTTGAGAGGCAAAAAACCGACATACTCTCAACTGCCCGAGTGGTATCGCAGTAATCCGACAATTGCGTTTATTGACGAGTTTGCTCGTTCTGTCGGTGAAATAGGGACGGCTCGGGTGGAGGGCATGGCCCGAGGAGCGCTTGATCCCGTTGGCACTGTCAAAGGAGCTCAGACCAGGGTCGAACGTGCACTCTCTATGAATCCGGATGGCCCGAGCATGAGTCAGGCCGTAGCTCTTGCGGGAGGCGAGGTGTTCGGCTACAATGCGATAGGCGAGGCCGTCAGCGGAGCAGATGTCAGCACCGGTGAAGGGCTCACCGCAGAGGAGCGTATCGTCCGTGGGGCCGAGGGAACCGCTCAATTGGCCGGAACAGCCGCAGGGCTGGCTAAGGCAGGACCCGGAGGAAAATCTGCAAAGGCGACCGCTGCCGAATCGAAAGCTGCTGCGGCAACGCCTACACCCCATAAGAACTCTCTGAGTTACGAAGGAGAAACACATGCTTATGCGGTTCGTAATCCCGATGGAACAATAAACAAAATTGGGGAAAGTGCACAAGGAACTCGAGTTCGAGACGGTGCATCAAAACGTGCCGAGCAACAGGTGAGGAAGTTAAACCGAGAAACCGGACCTGGCCATACTTCCGAAATTCGCAAGACTTTTCCGAATAAACGTCAGGCACGTGAGTATGAAACAAAGGTCATTGAACGTTATCGGAGACGCTTTGGAGATGATCAGTTACCTGGAAACAAAACAAATCGCTAATGAAAAATGGAAAGAGGGAAATACTTGTCGGTGCTGTTGGACTCGTGAAAGGTTCTCTGCGGCATGGGGGGAAAGCAATGTCTTCGGTCTGCGACGAGCTTGAACCTGAGTTCGAAGAATCAGGCTTTTTGAACGATGCACCGTTCAAGACGGTGAGCATAATATTGCGTTATGGAACGAAATGGGGCCAACCCATCATAGGAAGAATAAATAACCGACATTCTGAATTAGAGGTGGCTATTGAACTACCAATGTCCGAACTCAGAAGCATGGATGAAAGTAACCTGGCGGTCGCAGTTAAAAAGGCGAGCCTAGAAAGCCTAATCGCTACTGCTGAGAAGTACGATCTCGATAAGAGTATCTGGGTAAATAAATTGGCTTCGATTTCTTAGTCATGTGTTTCTCCTTACCTGCTCCTGATCGACCTTTGAAAGTCTCAAGCCAATCCAGCCACGGGCTTCTTTGTTGTTTGGAAGGTGTCCTTGTAGGCAGGTGTGTTGGAGGTGTTTGGAGGGGATGATGGCGTGATCTTTGAGGAGGCGGGCGTGGATGGTGTGGAGGGCTCCACAGAGCATCATGGCCAGGGCGCGGTCGGCGGTGGTCAGGTGGATGGAGTAGCTTCCAGGCGGCGACGAGGTCCGATGCCGGACGGGCATTTGGCAGAGGCTAGGGCTCCAGGTTCACCTTCTTCCATGGGTTGGGTGTATTCTTTGATGAAGTGGAGGGCTGGGTTGGCGTGGCCTGGTCGCGCACGCGGCGCTGGGACTGCAGAAGATCGATCGAAGTAAACCTAATATGAGGTTAGAAGAGGTTTTAAGTGATGGAAGAGTCACGTATGAAGAGTTGGCAAGAGTTCGATTCCGTAAGGGAGAGGCCGAAGCTTTACTCA
>CAZUPP010000079.1:0-1818 GCA_964622095.1 uncultured Verrucomicrobiales bacterium | reverse complement strand
CAACGAGCGATACTTACGCACCAGGGTGGGGGTGAATTTGTGGCAGGGGCGGCACCAGGAGGCGGAAGAGTAAAACGCGATGACCTTGATCTTCTCGGGATTTTCAAAGGTAAAATCTTCGAGGGACCGGCCGTTGAGGGAGACGAGGGAGCCCTGCATTTCAGCGAAAAGCTTGGGCAAGGCGGCAGGTTTACCTCCGTTCTGCTGCCATTCCTTAAGAAAATCCTGATCGCCATCCGAAAGGCAAAAATAGGGGAGGGAGGGTGGAGGCTTGAGGCTTGGAGGGTGTGGTGGCGGGGCAAGGCAAGGGGTGACCCGGCGGAGGCCGGCGTTGGGTCTTTTATTCAGAACAAAAAAAATGCTACCAAGTACTATCGCCCAGAAAAGCCGAGCGAGCAAGACGTCCGGGGCGTCCGGAACATCCGGGTGTGATTTAAGTAATTATTAAACTACGAGAAAATAAGATAAGAAGATAAACAACTGGGTGGAGCGTAGGAGAGCGGAAAGAGCAACAACCGGGGTTAAAGAAAGATGGGGAACTGACCAAACCGTGGATGAACGAAGGGAAGTTCCGATTAATTTTATGCAAATCCGTGATGCAAAAAAGATGCAAATTGCGGAAATGGTCAGTGAAAAATAAAGGTGTCGTTTTTGTAACACGTTTTTTGGATTTTAGGCTTGTGCCAGGAAAGGGAATCCGGTGTGCTGGACGAGTTTTCAAATTTTCATCTCCATCCAAATAAAATTCATGCCCAAGTTATTTTCGGCCGTATGGCCAGGGGCGACCGCGGTTTCGGTCTCGGTCGGTGCGTCACTGATTTTGTGGCAAACGGTCGTGCAGGCCGGAGTCATCACGCCAGAAATGGGTGATCCGGAGGAAGTCGCGGGGATTCAGGCGGTCGATGGTGATCTGGCCGGGATCAGTCAGCGGACCGTGCAGATCAATGGGGAAATCCAGGGATCCGTGCAACAATTTGAGGGGAAAACCCTTTACCTGAACAGCGGCGCGACGATCAGCGGGAGCTGGCTGGTGCCTGGCACGCCGGAGGTGCGGACGCAGGGGTCGGTGCAACTGGGCGGAGTGCTGACGGGGGATGGAAGCACGTCACCTGACGATTGGGATCTGGTGCTGAATTCCGGAGTGTCAGTGGGACAAATTTATACACGGATTGATGCGGGCACGCTCGTGGCAGTGAGTGCACCGGCAGGGCCAACAGGAAGCCGGTGGGTCAATCTGAATTCGCCCGGGGAGTCACCGGGAGATTTTGCTACCCTGCGCAGCCTGACCTTGAACGCGAATTACGGGCCGTTGGCGATTCCGCCCGGGAGCTATGATTCCTTCACGGCGAATTCGAATTGCGAATTGGTTTTGGGTGAAGAAGGGGCGAGCGAGGTTCTTTTATATCAGTTGAATGGATTAACGCTGAACAGCGGATCGCGGCTGACGGTGGTGAGCCCGGTGGTTTTGCGGATTAAAAATACGCTGAATTGGAACGGGATCGTGGGGCAGGAAAACGCGGTGGACGCGCTTGAGATCACCGTAAGCAATGGAGGGGTGACCCTGAATTCCGGCTGCGTGGTGCACGGGAGAATCTATGCGCCGAATGGCGACATGATCATTAATGGAAATGCCGAATTGCACGGCCGGGTGCAGACGCGCCGGTTAACGGTGAACGGGGGCGGGCTGTTGCGGCTGGGAGGCAGCTGGGAACGGCTGATCCCCGGGTCGCCGATTGGTGGCGGGGGCGAGAATAGAGCGCCGGTCGCGCAGGCGTTGACGGTTGAGACGGACGAAGATGTGCCAGTGACGATTACCCT
>CAZUPP010000078.1:0-1860 GCA_964622095.1 uncultured Verrucomicrobiales bacterium | reverse complement strand
CCTTCTACGACAAGAGGTGTGAGAGTTGCTCCCTGCTTGACCTCTGCATGCCCAACGCCATGCGTCTTGCAAAAGGCGTTTCTGCATTCAACCAACGTCAATTCCAGAAATCCCTCTCGTTGTGAAGCAGCACCTGAACACCCTGTTTGTCACCACAGAAGGCGCTTGGCTTTCCCATGAAGGTGAGGCTGTCACAGTGAAACTTGATCAAAAAATCCGGCTGCGAGTTCCCCTCCACAACCTGGACGGCATTGTCTGCCTTGGCTGGGATATCAACGCCAGCACCTCTCTGCTTGCCAAAACAGCTCAGGCAGGAGTAACCCTCTCTTTCCTTTCGCCCCACGGAAAATTCCAAGTTGCAGTCAGGGGCTTCACCCCCGGTAACGTCCTCTTAAGAAGGCAGCAATATCGTGTTGCTGATGACTATGAGGCATCCACCGTGATCGCCCGCGAGATGATTGCCGCCAAAATCACGAACTGTCGAGCCGTGTTCCATCGATGCATCAGAGATCATCCCCATACAAGCACAACTTTACAACCCGTGGTTGACCGAATGAAGCGGCATGCCTTGCGAGCCAGACAGGCCAACAATCTGGATTCCCTGCGGGGAATAGAAGGAGAGAGCGCTGCCGAATATTTCGCGGCGTTACCCGCCTGTATTCTCATTGACGAACCTCAATTGAAACCAACCGGGCGCACGCGCCGTCCGCCACTTGACCCTTTTAACGCCCTCATATCCTTTCTCTACGCGATCTTGGCGCATGACTGCCGATCCGCAGCCGAAGCCTGCGGCCTTGACAGTGCCGTCGGCCTTCTCCATCGGGACCGCCCCGGTCGACCGGGCCTTGCCCTCGATCTCATGGAAGAATTTCG
Organism: uncultured Verrucomicrobiales bacterium; assembly: GCA_964622095.1. Taxonomy (GTDB): domain Bacteria; phylum Verrucomicrobiota; class Verrucomicrobiia; order Verrucomicrobiales; family CAZUPP01; genus CAZUPP01. The sequence goes on along the minus strand of CAZUPP010000078.1, from coordinate 987 downwards.
ACCGATCCTGGCCGACAGACTGGCTCTGAGCCTGATCAATCGGAAACAGTTGAGTCTGGGTGACTTTAAACAGGAAGATGCAGGAGTCTGGCAACTTACTGATGACGCCCGTAAAACCCTCCTCACCGCTTACCAAGCGCGGAAACAGGAAGAGCTTCGGCATCCATTTCTTGACGAGAAAGTTTCCCTGGGGCTTGTACCTCATCTCCAGGCCCGGCTTTTGGCCCGCCATTTGCGGGGAGATCTTGACGCTTATCCACCTTTCCTTTGGCCCTAATTCACTTCAACCCATTCTCAACGCGGCATGTACGTCTTGGTTACCTATGACATTGCCACCCGACAGCCAGAGGGTGAAGCCCGCTTGCGACGGGTCGCCAAAGTGTGTAAAGACCACGGCCAGCGTGTGCAATATTCCGTTTTTGAATGCAAGTTGGACCCCGCCCAATTTGTGAATCTGAAAGCCGCCCTGTTTGGCATCATTGATTCTTCTACAGACAGTATTCGATTTTACTTTTTGGGAGATAACTGGAAAAATCGGGTAGAGCACCACGGTGCAAAAGTGCCCTATGACATTGAAGGTCCGCTTATTATTTGATTCTTTTCAGCTGTGTACGACCTCAAGTGAGCAACTTGACGGGAATGCCACTGCGCACCTCAATCGACACCAAAAACCCTCTGAGGTTCGCGGGATCTCTAACTTGTTCTTTCTCAATATCAAACTTGTAAGCGATTTGGCTAGCGTCGCCGACGTTTGTAGTAGCATGCGGAGGTTCGCGGAGGATTCTGCCTTGCTCGTTCAGAATGAAGCGGTAAGGTAAAGGGCGGTCGCTCCCCACGCGGGAGCGCGGATTGAAACTAAATACCGCTTTGACGCAGGCTTGATTTTTGACGTCGCTCCCCACGCGGGAGCGCGGATTGAAACCCAGTTGGATATAGGCCCGATGCATTAATGATGGTCGCTCCCCACGCGGGAGCGCGGATTGAAAC
>CAZUPP010000077.1:0-1974 GCA_964622095.1 uncultured Verrucomicrobiales bacterium | reverse complement strand
CAGGGGTACTTTTCACCTTTCCCTCACGGTACTGGTTCACTATCGGTCGCCAACGAGTATTTAGCCTTACGGGGTGGTCCCCGCAGATTCACACCACGTTTCACGTGTGCGGTGCTACTCAGGGTGTCCTCTGGCTCTCTCAGGTTTTCGGTTACAGGCCTGTCACCTTCTATGGAGCGACTTTCCATCCGCTTCACCTAACCGTTGAGATACCGTGTGAGGCCCTACAACCCCCAGGGCTAGGCCCTGGGTTTGGGCTGTTCCGCTTTCGCTCGCCACTACTTACGGAATCGAGTTTTCTTTATTTTCCTCCGGTTACTGAGATGGTTCACTTCACCGGGTATCGCGCGATGCGATCCTGCATAACCAGGATCAGGTTACCCCATTCGGAAATCTCCGGGTCAAAGCGTGCTTGCCGCTCTCCGAAGCTTATCGCAGCTTACCACGTCCTTCATCGCCTGTTGGCACCAAGGCATCCATGATGTGCCCTTAGTAGCTTGACGCTCTATTCATTCATCCAGCTGACCCTGGCTTAATATCAGGGGCAGCCGTGGCACAGGAGGCTGTGAGGTGCAGCATTTGCATGCCACACTGGCTTCCTGGCCGGAAAGTCTAGAGCAGATAGTCTATTCGCCTACAAATATACGCGCTTAATTCGTGTGGTTCACATTGAGATCAAACTCATGGGCGCTTTTCCGCGCGTTGCCGCGAGGAACTTCCATGAGCTCTCACTCCCACATTATCTGTCTCAATTTGCCATGTGCTCGTTTCATCATCTTTCCTTCACACACATGCGCAGATATCAAAGAACGGCTCCGCACCCGCTGGTTAACCGGCCACCCTTTGAAGGGTGGTGAGTTAACGGTCTTGGGGAATGCTGGATCACTGCCACGCCCTGCTAGGGCGATGTTTAGAAGAGGGACGAATCCCTCCCTGGCGCTGGGCCGGGGAAGAAAGCCTCTTTGGCAGTCCGGTCAACTGATAATTGGGTCGATTTGTCACAATTTTTTTCACGAAGCGCGGTTTCATCGCGAAACCGAAAGGGGGAGCGCGATGAGGAAAAGGCGCTGGTGAACTGGGCTAGACAGGATTTGAACCTGTGACCTCACCCTTATCAGGGGTGCGCTCTAACCAACTGAGCTACTAGCCCTTTTGCGAATGAAAGCAATCACCCCTGGCGCGTGAGCGGCAGGGCCGCGTTGCGGGGAGAGATAGGACAAAGGTTCCTGTCCATAAAACTGCCAAAAATCAACCGGTAACTGACGAAAAACTGGGAGGCGCCTCAGGACTGATCAAGACCAGCGGAGGGCGGCTCTGGTGGAGGCTAGGAGACTCGAACTCCTGACATCCTGCTTGCAAAGCAGGCGCTCTACCAACTGAGCTAAGCCCCCGGAAGCTTCCAAGGGGGGAAGGAAGGTGCTGGGACGCGAATGCCGATGGAGTGACCCTGCATCCGCGCGCAGCACGCGGGGAGGCAGGAATAAATCTCACAAGCGGGGAAAAGATCAACCGGGAAAGCGGATGGCGGATGGGACAGCGTGCGAGGGTGTAGATTTCTTTGTTGGCAGAAATGGATCTCTTGCCGGTGCCGGAAAGAACCGGGCCTACAAACTTTCAGTGCGCTCAAGCCTGATCTGACTGGGTCAGATAAGGCCTGCGGGCGTGCACAGGGTAGATGGGTTGATTAAATCTCAACCGTTGGCGGCAGACGGCGCCTGCGCGCGCAGTGGCGCGTTGGAACCATCTGAAACCGGGTGCCTGAGGTAAGTTTTGGTAACCGCCTTTCGGCGCCTCAGGGCTTGCCAAGCAAGTTTTTGAGCTTACTCACAGCGTGCCGGGATCACTTACGGGAAGTGAGACCGGATTAGCTGTTCGACCTATCCCAACCTGGATCCGCAAGCGGATACGCAGGAGGGATTGCTCCTTAGAAAGGAGGTGATCCAGCCGCAGGTTCCCCTACGGCTACCTTGTTAC
>CAZUPP010000076.1:0-2007 GCA_964622095.1 uncultured Verrucomicrobiales bacterium | reverse complement strand
ACGTGCCCTTTCATCTGTTGGAATCCGGCGGGCAATTTGTTGAGTGGCAGTTCAATGATGCGGTGCAACTTCAAGCCCTCGGAGCGTCAGCAGCGCGCGATTTTGAAATGCGAGCTTTGCCGTTCTTTGAGTGCTTTGGAAAGCTGGAGAAGATGCGGGATAAACTCCATTCAGAACTGCCCAAAGACTGGTTCACTCTAAGCGGTGAGCAAAGGATCGAGCTTCTGGCCGCCATTGAATCGAGTCTCGGTAATCAGGCCGAAGCAATCGAATTGATCGACGCCGAACTGAGGAAGCTTCGCGACGCGTTACCCAAGAAGCGATATGCGCTTGAAGCTCTGCGCGCCAAGCTTGCTGCATAAACCGAGTTGCCGCCGCAAGCCCCTCGTGGTTGAGAGGCATCGTGTGAACCTTCGACCGTCGCACGCTGTCGCCGAATCGGAGGCCACCCGGCCAACCTGCAAACCCGCTCCGTCACGCCTCCTGCTGTTGGGTGCCTCGTGCGGCTTCGCCGGTTGGCAAAAAGGGGCACCCGCAGGAGTCGCGCCGTCGCTACGCGCGCTGGTCGTTTAACGGCGTTCCGCGTCGGCGTGGTTGCAATGCTTCGAAAAAACTATCGGAACAATTTGTTTGGCCGGAACCTGATCCAAAGCCTGCACGCCCTACCTACAATCCTGATGACGCCTTTCAGCTGAGTCGGCAGCTGCAGGATAAATACAACTATGACCTGGCGATCGCCAATCAACGAAGAGAATATTTCCTGAGAAATGATCCGTTTCTGGTTGCCCTCGACGTTGGCGGTGGCGTGATTTTAACCGCAGTCGATCTTTTCCTGATTGGTCCAGGCGTTCCGGAACTGACCTTGGGGCGCGCCTCGTGGAGAGCGATCGGCCAGAGCGATATCGTACCGCTGCCACATCCTCTCTGGACTCGTGGAGAACTTTTCAACCGGGCCCAATCGAAGCGGTGGGCGAATCAAATTGTTGCGCAGAATGATTCCAATTTCCTCATTGAGTTCGGAGGCATCAATGCCTACAATATGGCGGGCTCGGGTTTCACCCCCGCAGATTTCGGACTTCAGTCAAATGCCACAAGGGCAATACCGAGCGTTACAAGCTTTGCGGACGAACTAGGCGTATCGGCGGTAGCTGCGCGGCGGCATCTGAATCGGGCAGTCCCTGGAAGCGGAGGACAATCCCACCATGTAATTACTTGGGAAGCTAGGAGCCACGAACTCGTGCAGCGAGCGGCCCAAGGTGGTTTCAACATTAACGGAGCGAACAATGGAATTCGTCTTCCATTGACGCAGCACCTCGGCTCACACGGGAAATACAACGCGGCGATTCAAAGTAAGCTGGATTCAATTCTACGAGCCAACCCTAATATCTCCAACGTTGATGCTGCCGCCGCCGTTCAAAGCTATGCCGATCAACTGCGAGTCGGCCTAAAGCGAAGTAGCAATAAACTGCGCTGAATATGAAATGGAACAAGGAAGCGTCTAAGCAGGTCACCTTCTACACAGGCGAGGCCGACACAGGATCACGCATTGAGGCAATGAAGGAGTTATGGGATCTTGTAGATACTGAGCTAATCCCGCAAAACGAAGGTATTCAGTGGGATTACATCAGGATTGAGTTTTGGCCAGACTCAGGGCGTGTGATTGTTTTTCCGGGAATTAAGGGAAGTGATAAACGCATAGAAAAGGCAGGCTGTCAGATCGTTTTTGAGGAGCTGCTCTCGACCTACGAGGTACTAGCGGACTCTGGTATTGATGACGATCAATTCACGGAGCGGCTGGCAAGCATTCAAGGAGATTGGGCGTCCGAGTTGCTCCAGAGTGCTAAAGATGCGAATCTAACCAATCTGTGTTTATCTTTTTGGGGGGCTGAAGCCGACCACGCCTTCCTAGAAGTTGAGCTGACCTAGGATGCACGTCGTTCCGATGTCGCGCAAGTGGCGACGACCGCCAACCATCAGGTCAACAGCCGAAGCACCGCCCGTGGCAAC
>CAZUPP010000075.1:0-2039 GCA_964622095.1 uncultured Verrucomicrobiales bacterium | reverse complement strand
TATATACCTACGTCGTCCAGAATCCTTGGAGCAGTTTTGATCCGCTGGGGCTGCAAAACACAAGATATACCGGAGAGGAAGCCCGAAATAAGGTGGACGGGCTAGTATTAAACATACCAGACCCCGGGTCGATAACTGAGAGCGGTGGAAGCTTTATTCGCCTGACGCAAGAAGAGCTCGATCAAGTATACGACCTTCTTTCGCCAGAAATGCCGAAATACTTTGAGGGAGATAGATGGACGAGTCCTGCACATTATTATCGTGAGCTTGCGCGTATATATACCGAGGACGAGGTCCTGATTTATGAGACGGAAAAAGCGTTAGACTTACAGGACATTGAAGCGGAGAGGGCTTGGCGCAATCGATACTGGTTTTTTTCGTTCATCTCCACGATTGGTCATGGAGATGCCTCTGATTGGACGGATGGTGACGCACCCGTAGAAGTCCGGGTAGCCAGTCTAATCAACTACTGTAGCTTCGTTTCGATCGCTTCGCCACTATTTAGTGTCCGGAATGTTACGGCGCATTCCTTCCGAGCGCCTCGACACGTTGTCCGCATTCCTTCAGTCAGACGTGCCGACGTGGCAGTACTCAAGTCCATTCGGAGACATACCGAGCGCCTTGTGCAAGGAAGGGTTCAATCAAATAGTCGGTTCACTCGGCAAATGGTGCGAAGGATCCAACGCCGAATTTCTCAAAGAAAGTATGGTGCCGCGGGCACTATCTATCATTCACTTAATTTTCGCTTTGCGAGGCAAATCGAAGGAGTGATAAAGGGATTCAAAGTTAATAGAAGACTGCTTACACCGGGCGGCGTAAGCAGGTTCCGGATTCCTGACTATCAATTCAGAGCCTGGCCGCTTGCTTATCCAGACTTGAAGCCGTGGAGGAATACCGTGAGTGCGTTCGATTCCTCCGATCAATTCATGGATATCTTTAACAGCACTAGACAGATGGCTGTTCCGTTATACTATAACCTATGGTGATTATAAAGAATCTAGTTGGGCGCTCTGGGACCGCGAGGACGCTGCTGGACCTTCAGGAAGGGGATGATGGTTACATCGATATCAGCGCAGATGATGACTGGGAGAGATCTGATCTAGATATCGAACATGTAAAGTTCCAGAGAATGAAACTGCGTAAAGTGTCTATAGGAGTGAAGTTCAACCTTTGTGAATTCGAGAATTGCAGTTTTGAAAAACTCAATGCAGACTACACATTTTTTGGTGGAGGAAATGTATGGAAGTCTTGCAAATTTAGATCGGTTCAGCTTTTTGACATCGTATCCCCAGTAAACGTCTTTAGTGGCTGTGAGTTTTCTGACGTCACCTTAATAAGCTATCAGCCGTATCAAACGTTATTCGAAAACTGTAAGTTCGATAGAATACGAATTGAGGGTATGCGTTGCCGCCCAGTTTTCAACAGAGATAATCGGTTGAAACAACTTGACGGGTCAGGCGGCACGCTCCTTTTCGATAAATGTGTATTTAAGATGCCAGTTTTTGAGAAATGCTATTTTGAAAAGATTGAGTTCAGGGAATGTCAAGTGATAGAGCCTAAGGTTAGCTTCTGTTCGTTTAAAGGTATTGTAACGGATGAACAATGGCATAGTGAGGAAATGGAGCAGGACCCGTTTGTTAAGTTTTTAAGTGAGGTCGTTGAGTTTTGCAAAAATCGTTTTGGCGCTTCGAGCGCGAGCTATGCCGCCATATCACAGTTCCTGCTAGATTTCACGTCTGGTAAAACTAACAAGGATTACTTTGAAGGTCTTTATGATGGGTCGGTTCCTGACGACGAGTTGGATATCCTCGAAAAGGAGCTTGATATATTGCAGTCTCGATTGCCCATATAGCCCCATTGTCTAAGGTGTGTTTGTAAAGTGTTGTGGGATTGAATACAATGAGGGGAGGAGTTAACGAACCGCTCAAGCAGCATATCTTAAGTAGCTCTGGATAATAACGTCGGCGGCGATCTGGAATGGCAAGCGCGATACTCCGGCTCTGGCCACGTTACCAATGCAACCGGCGCCAACTCCGACC
>CAZUPP010000074.1:0-2080 GCA_964622095.1 uncultured Verrucomicrobiales bacterium | reverse complement strand
TCCGTAACGGCGGAAGCGACGTCTCCTTCAGCCATGCCAATCATCGCGGCGATATTATTGCCAAAACGAATGTTGGGGGTGATTTAACCTGGCAGGCGCGTTACGAAGGGTTCGGGGAAACGACCGATGAAAGCGGATCAAACGTAGATCGCTTCAGAGCCAACTCTAAATATCTCGATCCGCATGGGTATATAAATTCCGGATTCCGCTATCGGGATCTGGAAACCGGCATTTTCCTCACCAGAGATCCAGCCGGCATGGTCGACGGGCCGAATTTATATACTTATGTCATACAGAATCCCTGGAGCAGTTTTGATCCGCTGGGGCTGCAGCGAAGCGAAGGTATCGACATGCTCTGGATGTTCGAAGACATGCGTGAACGATGGCAGAGACCCATTCGCAAGGTTAGTGAGGACTGGGGTAAAATTTCTGTAGAGTATGACGGTACAGCTGGAGAGCTCGTAGCCGACACAGTCATGGGAATAGGTGCTGCTCATGGGGAAGCAATTGAGGGCACAAGCGAGAAAATGAGCTACTATCATGATGAGCTTGGGTTTGGTTGGGGCTATTCACTTCTACAAGCCGGCTTCGGAGACGCCATTTTGTCCAGTGTCGGAGCCACGCAGATTATGGAGGGAAGTTTTGGCATTACCCAAATGGGTCAGGAGCTTGATGCCATTGAGAAAACCGAGCGAATCTCTCAAGGAGCGTTGTTTGGAAGTTTAACAGCAATTGGCCTACGAGGCACCTACGTCAACTCCTCATATGTGAGATCATTCCGATTGGCTCCTAATCAGTTCCGTTACGGCGGCCTCAATCAGAGACAGGCGTTGGCTAACCGGGTAGCTGAAGCAAGGACTTTACGCGAAGCAAAGGGCATTGTATATGCCTTCCACAGAATGAGGAACCGTGGATATAGGCTCAGGGACATCAGCCTTCAATACCGAGGAAATCAAGGATTGGACTTATCTTTCTCGAAGACCCTTCAGCATGCTATAGTAGAAGCCAAACATGGAACAATGCTCTCGCAGCTTAGGACGTATAGAAGTCTGCGCCAAGGAAGTTTTGCATACAATGCCGACAGGCTAGAAAGATATCTACGGTACGGAAACGGAAGGTCAAACTGGTTCGTTCGCAGGCTGCAGCGTCAGATCCGTAATGGTCGTGCACGTAGTTATGCTGCATTCTATCGCTCTGGAAGACTCTACGAGTTACCTTATGGATGGCCCCAGGCTGCGGCTGCCAGATTGAGGTAGGAACAGACCCGAATGCGAAAATGGCTGAAAGCATTGAACAGACAATCCGTCGTCGTCGTCGTGACGCCAAAGCATGGTTACGCAGCACCGGTGGCCTATTACGAAGTGCCGTATCAACAGCGTTGAACTTTAGCGTTGCATTTGAGCACCGTGCGATGATATGTCTATATTTGAAACGCTTGAAAAACTGTGAAGCAGCTAAAGAATTAAAGTATGCGGTTAAAATAGTTAAAAGAGCCTCAAAAAAACTGTTTCCCAAAAACCAGGACTTGCTGTTCTTTGAGTTTGTGTTTTGTCATGCGGCATATTTTCAAGCGATTGACGAACTTTACATTACACCACTGGTTGCGAAGTTTTTCGAGAGAAATGAGAAGAAAAAAAAGGACAGTTATTACTATGAAGGATTTTTTGACGGAATTGTGTTGAATTGCTTAAGCGGAAACATTAGCCCTGAAGCGGTTAGTTTTGATCGTGAGAAAGCTAAGTCAGCTACTTCGGCCCTTTCTGTTGATTCTTTCCAATGTTATTTGAGTCTGATAAGCGCCTTTGAAGAACGAGATTCGATGCAGATAACAGAGACAATCAAGAAATGTGAACGATTATATCAACGACGTTCGCGAGATGAGTATTTTGTCAAAGGTGGTCAGCTCGACGGCGGATTGGATCCTGATACAATAGTAGATTTTAGGCTGGGTGCTATATGTAGGATGATGGAGTATCGATGCAAGGTCGTTCTTGACTATGACAGTGTTCATCTGTGGCATTAGGCAACCGCCTATGACTACGATGGCCTCGGCCGGCGCATTGAAGAAAAAGACGCCCTG
>CAZUPP010000073.1:0-2099 GCA_964622095.1 uncultured Verrucomicrobiales bacterium | reverse complement strand
AATCCCTGCACCACGTCTCCATAATAAATACCTCCTCCAAAGGGATGCGTGTCTGGTCCTGGCCAGCCATAAATGGTCTTTCATCCTACCACATGGCGGGTTCGGCCATCCCGGTTAGCAAATGGCTGGCCGCTGACCTCCCCAGGTTCCCAGCGGTGCTCACCTATGCCCATGATGATAGGAGGAAAGCCATACACAGGGACGGTTTCGAGCCCGTTATTGAAGGGCACGACTGACCAGGCGGTGGCTTTATTTCCGAAATCACTTTGGAAATAGTTAGGACCGGGCCATCTATCATAACCATGCGGCCCGGGCACCGGCATTTCTGTGTGCGTGGCAGGAAAATCCAGGGTCACCCGTTGCACCTCATCAGCACCGTTCGCAGAAAAAATCGTGATCTCAAAGGTCGCCCCGGTAAATCCCCAACGAAGAGTAGCTGGATCACCCTGAAGCGTCACCGTATTGTGGCCATAGAGTTCATAGGACTCATCTGGTATTGTCGACTCGTCGAATTCTTCTCCAATGTTGTTCTCGGCCAGGGTCGGTGCGATCCCGTGTAAAGAACCAAAGTTGCGCCCGTTCTCTCCCATGGAAGAAGGAGCATCCGCCATGACGGTGGCGGAATCTCCCCCAAAGAAATTGAACGATGAGTTACCGACGATCTGACCCGTGCCGGATTTAACGACAGCCGAGGCGGTCCCGGCGGTCTGCTCGGCTGAAACCCGGAAGCGATTGAACACCAGGGAATAACCGTCCATGGGGTGAAGCCACGACAGGACTAACGCAACGCGGACCTTAGCAAGATTTGTCCCCGGATCCGCAGGCACATCGTCGGTAATGTCTTGACGATTGTTTGGCCGGAAATTGGGATCCGGTCGTTCCCAGGGCTCATCGACAAAAAACACGAGCGCCGCTGAATCGATGACCGGAAAACGACCGGCTCCACGAGTGGGAGTTCTGGTGCCTGGTGCACTAATGCTAATCGGCAGAACCTGACCGGGAGATAAATTATCCGACAAACCATGTCCGAACCAAACTCCCTGATCATTCTCGTCCGGGTTGAAGCGCTCCACCGTGTCAGTGTAGGTTCCGGCCTGTTGATTAAACGCTATCCCCGGCAGTTTGATGAGGGCAGGATCATTGAGATTCGTTGTCCGAATAAAATCGAAGAATTGTGTGATGAGCTGGTCTCGTGCCGCAACTCCATACTTGCCGTTGAAACTCCCTCCAAATCCGGGTATCTCCTCACTCATCAGCCTTTGGAGATACTCGTAAAGCTCACGGTTCCTTCGTGGCCCATCCCCTGTGCCAGAGAAATCTTCCGTTGTGCTTTTGGCTTCCCGGCGCCGGAACATATAGAGATTGTCTGGGTCTCCGACGGTCGAGCAAAAGCGAATCAGCTCATCAGCCACCGTTCTGGCAGGGCGGACCCCGTTGATGGTCGTCGTTGTATCTGAATCAAAGAGAGGCCACAGGGCGACACGGGGGGGTCCAAAAAGGGTCGTGTCCGCGGCACGGCTCCACGAGGTAAGAAAGAATTTAGACCTTTCCAGCGCCTCCCGGTCCAGATAAACATCGTTATCGATTTCAAAGCGGTCCCGTGCTTGATTTCGCAGCGCGGGCTCATAAAAAATCTCATCGACGGAGGCGAAGAGCCTTTGCGGACTGAGATCAATCTCGAGAGCTGGATCATAGGCCGTGCGGATATTGCCGCCTTTGGAACCGCGTGCCAGATCCGATCGTGGATCATCCGGACCAAAAAGGTAGCGGGGAGAAAGAACAAAGTAACTTTCGATCTCTTCGTAGTTTTCGACCTGCCCTAAATTGTTATATTCCGGTTCTCCCATCCAAGGTTTCAAGACTGCCGAAAGCGAGGTGGTAGCAGGATGACCCGGGTAACGCTGAAATTCGTTAACCAGCGGTCTTCCCAGCGCCAATTTGTGCTCGAAGCGATCATCGTTATCGCCTCCCTGCTTCTGCGTAAATCCGATGGGGGCATCCCAGAAAATCCCCTCGGAGGCGGTGTTGACGTTGACTTTACTTGTCTCGTCATCCGTCCAGAAAGCGATCCGCCCAACGATGGGGTTACTGTTGCTGGG
>CAZUPP010000072.1:0-2180 GCA_964622095.1 uncultured Verrucomicrobiales bacterium | reverse complement strand
GGGGACCTCATCGGGCGAGGAGATAACCGTGAAATCCGTCAGATCCCGCGTGATCCCGATAACCTCGACATGACCATGACGGCCCGCCACGATGACGTGCCGTCCTTCGCCCTCCAACTGCTGAGCGGCCGCGTGCACGCGAAAGACCAGCGGGCAGGTGGTATCGATCAATTCCTTGCCCATGGCGTGCAAGGCGTCACGATCGCGGTGGCTGACGCCGTGAGCGGTGATCATGACCTGCGGCGTCTCCGGAATGGTGGCATCACGTCCGACCTCACTTTGGACGACAAAGCCACGTTGGGCCAACTCCTGATTGACTTTCGGGTTGTGAACCAGCTCTCCATAAACGGTAACGCGATGGGGCTCGCGAACCTCTTGAGCGCGCTGGAGAGCGTCGCGGACACCGAAACACATGCCATAATGCCGAGCGAGATAGACTTTCATGGAAGGGACAGACATGCACACAGTCTTTGTGTTGCAAAGTTTCTCAAGAAAAGTGACTGGTGCCTCACGTTCACTCTCCAGCCGTCAACTTAGTGACCGGTGCACAGATCTTACCAAGCCGCGCTTTTGGCTCGCCTGCCGGGCGGCCCGGTTGGGCAGATCATGGCGGCGCTGCGCCGGTTAGATAACAGGTAATCCGGTGTCCGGATTGCGGATGACAAATGACTTTCGTATTCTGAGCCTCCGCCACTTGCTGATTGGTTTCGATGCCTTTCCAGCGAAACGACCAGGCTTCATGCGAGCCCTCGCCGGCGACGGAGCGTACTTTGCGATTGCAAGTAATCCGGCGCTAGCCAGTAAAGAAGACAAAAACCAGCCGCCGGGAGGAGAAGTTTTTCAACAGCCATCCCTGCAGCGAAGTGAATAGCAGATGGGGTTGACACGCAAAATCGTTCCTGCAGCCCGGCTGCTTCACACGTTGCACGCAGCATAGGCTTGGCGAAGTGCGTCGAACGCATCGTCCTTTGGAATAAATTCGTGGCCCAGATAGAGATCATAGTCGGACTTCTTGATGGCCCGGCAAATCCCCGGATAATGGATCTCCTGTTCGTCGTCCAGGTTTCGGCGGCCTGGATTGCCGGCGGTATGAAAATGACCAATCCAACGGATCGCCCGCTGGATGGACCGGATTACATCACCCTCCATAATCTGCATGTGATAGATATCATAAAGAATTTTACAGCGTGGACTCGACACCATTTCACAAAGCGCGACGACCCAATCCGTGGCGTCACAGACATAGTGGGGGTGATCAATCCTGCTGTTGAGGAGCTCCATATTGAGATTTACGCCCTTTTCTTCCGCGTAGGGCACGATGCGGCGCAATCCCTGCGCACAAATCTGCATTGTTTCATAGTCTGACTCCTGGGCATTGCGATGACCGCTCAGTGTAATGATCCCCGGAATATTATGTCTGGCAGCGATGTCGATGGATTCTCGCAATTCCGCTTCCAGACGTTCGTGATTCTTTACGCGAGAAAACCCTTCGGCATGCGAGCCATCCGTAGGGGATTCATGCGTATGACCTACCATCGATACGACGCGTAAATCCCGTGCCCGGGCAGCTTCAACAAACTCCTCAAAGTCCGGACCAGGGCCCCAAAGCTCGACAGCAGGAAATCCGATTGATTTGACTTCATCCAGAAAAGCACCCAACTCCATTTCGCTGGGCTTGATCATAGGGACAACGACACTCTGCTTGATAGACATAGAAGGGTAAGATTAGTCAGTCTCGGGATCGGGCAGGTTCAGATTGTAGACAAGTTCCGCGTGACTGTTCGGCGGGTAAAACTCTTTCTCTGCAACCCGTTCGAATCGTGCCTGAATCAGATTGGCATAATCCATGGATAGCAGGAACGGGTCAACCTCATCAAGGGGAAACGGCCGTTCGAAGCTCTCTGTATAAGCCTTCATTTCCGCTTTCATGTCAGCCAAGATCTCTGCGTAGGCCGGATCATCCGCCAGATTATTTCGGCAGAATGGATCAATACGGATATGGTAGAGCTGATCCGGATCGAAATAGTGTGGTTTCCTGTGGATGTTCAGATCCCCGGCCCATTGTTTTTCAGCGGAACGGCCGAAGTGATCATACGCTTCCGCGATTTCACCGTTCTTCGCCTTCTCCACGAGTCTTTGCGGGAGACGGAACGCCAGATATTGATAATCCCCTTTGACCA
>CAZUPP010000071.1:0-2340 GCA_964622095.1 uncultured Verrucomicrobiales bacterium | reverse complement strand
ATGGGAAGGATCTGAGCCGTGCATGATCTTGCCGGCGCCGGCGGTCTCATAGCCATGATCCTTGAAATGCTGCTGCATGGTGACGGCGTCCGGATTGGATTTCACCAGATGCGTGCGCAGGTCCCAGACCTTGGTGGAGTCCGGGCGGAGACCGCTGAACATGCTCATACGGGAGGGGGCGCAGACGGCCATCTGACAATGATTGTTGAGCATGACCGTGCCCTGGCTGGCGAGCCGGTCGATGCCGGGCGTCTGAACGACCGGGGAGCCGTAGCAGCCGAGGTCCGTTTTGAGGTCATCAACGGAGAGCAGGAGGATGTTGGGGGGCTGCTCCTGGGCACGTGAGGGGGTGCCGGTGAGAAGGGCGCTGAGCAGGATGAGGCCGGTGGAGAGAAGGGCGGCGCTGGAGCTGCGGAAGGATGGGGATGATCTCATGATGACAGGAAAGATATCGCGAGAAGAAGCGCTGCCAACGGTGAGAAAACGGCGCAGGACTGGAACCGTATTCACGGACGGATAGCGGTGCGGAAGAAGGTGAGGTTTCTGTTTTTACCGAACGTTCAGTAAAAAGGCAAAGCGGCGGTCTGGGATGGGGCTAGAGGCTGATGGATAGGGGAAAGTCCCGTGAGAGAAAGTGTTATACCGAACGTTCGGTAAAAAAGGAGGGGAGGGTTGAGGAGAACGAAGACGTGAAGCAGATAGAGGCGGGGCGGGGCGGGCGACTGGCGTGGTGGTGGGAGGATGCTGGCTGACTGACTCGTATATACCAATATGGCACGGAAACGAAGGGGGTGCATCACGTCCGGGACGTCCGGGTTATCCGGGACATCGATTGTTGAAAAAAAAGATGGGGCGTGGTCCAACGAGCAGGGAAGGGGCGACGGTCGAAAGGGATCGTCGTGGTTGATGCGAGTGTTGCGTAGGGAAAAGGAAGAAGCACCAGACGAGCGGGTGAGGAGAATCGAACTCCCGTATCAAGCTTGGGAAGCTTGCGTTCTACCATTGAACTACACCCGCACCCGCATGGCAGGAAATGGAGTCGGGACGGTAGAAAATCAATCCGTCTGGTTGGGCGGCCTGTCAAGAAATGGAGCAAAGCCGAGCGAGATGGGGTGGGACAGGGCGAGACGAGGTGGTGCGCAAGGTGGCTGAGCATGGTGCTGCGCTGATGGTTCGGGCTTGCGACCCGATAGTCAAAAGAGAGCGGCCACCCGGTCAGATAGGAAAGAGATCGAATCGAACCGGGTGACCGCGGGTGCGGCTGCACTGCCTTGTGTGCTACTTTGGGCGGCCACTTGCCTATTGCCTGCTCTCTTGATTGTTCGCCACGCTCTGGCGCCTGCTCGTCGGGCTGGCGGTAAGCGTGCTCCCTGTTGTCTTCTGTGAGGGAGAGGAACAGGGGAATGAGGAATGGCTGGGCGTGATTTGACGGGAGGCAGGGAATTGCCTGCTGGAAGGAAGGCGGGCGGTCAATGGCCGGTCCAGACGCCTTTGAAACGAAGCTTTTGCACGAAGCGCACGATGGCTATGACCCAACTGACCGGGCCTTTGGGTCGGCGCCGATAGCTGCGAACGCGGCGGGCCGGGGTGTTGCTGGTGACTGAATCCGCCTGGCCGGCTGCATTCATCTGCAGACGGAATGAACGGATGATGGTGGATGCTTCTGCGCGATTCTGTGGGCTGCTGACGGTGGTCATGAGCGGTTTCTCCTTTTCGTGTGTGTGAATGTGTGTCTGTGTGGCTGGCGCTGTTGTGATCTGACTGTGAAAGAGGCGCCAATCGGTTGTCCGTTTCCGGATCTGTTGAAGGAGAATGCAAACGGCGTGCCAGGGAATGCAGCCGATTCAGTTACCCGTTCAGTTTGAACGAGTAATGTAAGATGCTCGCCAAGCCGCGAGCAACGCAGGCGGAAAAATTTACGGGATCCAGGGTGCCAGGAGAGACGAGTTGCCCGGTGCGGGCGGAACGCTTTTCCGGGCCAGCGGTCAGCCGAAGGCCACTCGCCGTCGTCCGTTGTTTGAACTTCAGCTCAACGGGCCATACCGGCAAAGGGCCACGGTGGCCTATGAGGGTTATCCCTGTTTCCAGGTGAGGTCCCGGGGTGTTTGGTCAGCCTTACCAGGACTGGACATCATCCCCGCCGGTGTCGCTGTCTTCTTCCTTGTCCTTGCCCTTGGACCAGACGAGGACTTCGAGCTGTTGAGTTTCGCCATAGGGATCATCGACTTCACCGTCGTAATCGTTATCCCATTTGAGCTGATAGAACTCACCGTAGGGATCACGGAAATTGTCAGAGCTATCAAAGCCATTCCGGGCGAGATCCGGCTCGGGCCTCTTCGC
>CAZUPP010000070.1:0-2679 GCA_964622095.1 uncultured Verrucomicrobiales bacterium | reverse complement strand
AAATTGTTCCGATAGTTTTTTCGAAGCATTGCAACCACGCTTAGCTGCGGGATGCAGGTTGACCGGGTGGCCGTTGCTTCACCGCTAGGCTTGACGCTGGGCTACGCCACTTCGCTAACAACTCCGTGAAAGAAAGCGCCAAAGCTTGGGGCGACTTCTTCAACCGGAGTTTTATTCACGGCGAGGCGGACGACCGTTGCCGGTTGCTCATGGCGGAACTCGAAGCGCCCCCGCGTCACCAACGCAACCGGCGACAACTCCGACCCAGACTTGCCGGAAGACTCCGACTCAAGTAATATCAACTCATTAGCACTGTTGCTGAAATAGAAGCCGCCATCGAAAAACTCCCACCCCAACAGGTGCGCGAAGTGGCCGCCTGGCTGGAACAATACCAGGCCGTTGCGTATGATTTCCTCGCCAAGGTCTTCGCCGTCTGCGGTGGTAACAAATGCATAAATTCGGCCGATGGCCGAGTTTCCGCGGGCGTCGGTCCCGCGGGTGGTGACCGTGAAAGGTCGGGAGAGCAGCTGGGCTGTGGCCTGCTTGGCGTATTTGCCGACGTGCATGACCGCGTCCTCGCTGGTGTTGAAGTGGACGGCTTGGTCGGCAACCTGCCGGTCGGCTCCCCGGTTGCTTTTATCGGTTTCCGGCGTGTCGACAAAGTAGAGGCGGACGATGTATTCCTAACCTTGCTGGGCAATGTGGAAGGAGTCTCCGTCGTTGTACTCGTTGGGGACGAGTTTGCAGTTTTTCCAGGTTTCCCATTGCGCTGCTGCGGGCTGTGCCTGCACGAAACAGAAAAGGATGACTGCGAGGAGTAGAATTTTCGCGTATTGGTTCAATTGTGAAATATTGGGAAATGGTTCTCCGGGATTTGCAGGCTGCTGGTTGTGAAGTTGAGTATCTTGAGGTTCCCTGCGGGTGGCGGGTGATTGTGCGGCGTGATGATCTGAAGTGGGTCGCCGAAGCGGAGGAGTTGTTGGCGGCGTTCTTGGAGGTGGAGACGGGGGTTCGGTCAGTTGCCGGTGGCTAGTTTGACGAGGACGGCTTCAATGACAGCGATGCTCATGGTCTTCCCCTTTTCCTGTATGAACGAGAGAGCTTTTTTCCAAAGGGTTTCGTTGCGGGCGTTGGCAAGGAATTGGTGTCCTTTGTAGGTAAGGTCAGATACATGAACGGCTACTGGCTGGCCAATGTTGCCTTTGGCATATTCTCCCTCAAGGAAACCTTCTTGGATCAGGATTTGGACGTGTCGGTTGACGTCGGCCTCGCTGCGGCCTTCGTAGGTGTATCCGTGGACGGCTTGCTCTGCTGGAATTCCCTCGGTGTCGAGGAGTATGGAGCGCATGAGGTTGGGGTCAAATTTCATGGGATGATTTGATTTCTGATTGAATTCGTTGGATTTGGCGGGCGGGTTGTTTGGCGAGCGAACTTTCCCAAATTCGTATCACCTGCCAGCCTTTGGCTTTGAGTTGCTTGTTTACTTTTCTGTCGCGGGTTTTGTTTCCTTCGATTTTATGCAACCAAAAATCGCGGTTGGTTTTGGGGATGCGGGATTTGGTGGGGTGATTAAAATCCGTTCGCTTGGTAATTGGTAAGAATCCCCGGGTATACTGTCTTGAAAAACACATAGAATAAAAGAATCCACCGGAGGTGGGAGTTGCCGCGCCGAATCGGGTTGAGGAGCGTTGCCGACACGGAGGGCGACCGAACGGCCAGCGGGTTTGTAGGTCGCCCCGGGGCTGGTGGCGGTTGGTTGACCGAAAGGCTTACCGCGTGGATCAGTCGAACTCCGGCTTAAAATCAGGATCAACCCACACAGATTTCACCTGGCCCGGTTTCAGTTGAACCGAGTCCATATCAAATGGGTTTAGTGCATTTAAGAATTCGCTAAACGATGACGCCAGCTCTTTGTCGCAATCGATTTCATGATCCCAAAAATAGACTTTTGGGGAACCCTTCTTGAAGTAAACGAAATTGCCCGATGGCGCTTCCGCGATTGGCACAGCCTCATTCGGGAAGCCATCCACATTCTCAGTGTGAGTTGCGATTTTCCCCACAGGAATGAAGCGTTCTACGCTAACATTTAGGTCTTTTCCGAACACGTTGTCTTCTGGGATCGCAGCGTTGAACTCGAGCAAGAAGGTTCGGTAATCGACTGGCAGCTTCTCTCCAAGTTGCTGTTCCGCCTCCGCTATTTCAGATTCAGTAGCGGGGCTGCATTTCTCAAGTTTGATAGCCATTAATCTAGTCCTCCATTTCGGATTATTGCAGCACCTCCTGTGTGACGTGTCGCATTGTGGATATCCAAGGGCACAAGCTGCATCGTTCTCCCATCTTGAACATGGTGCCAGATATATCCCCTAGGAGCCTTGGTCGAGTTGCCAAAACCTGCTGCTTGGTTCGCGAGCTTGTTATCAATTCGCGCAACTCCTGTCAGGCCGTCCAACTCGACTTGTGCTTTCGAGTATGGGCTGAAGTCAGGAAAGCCCCGTTCGCTAAACTTCACTCCCGACGGATGAGTTTGCCCAGCATACTTACTATTTATCGGCTTACGCCCCCGAATTGTCGGGATCCCTCCCGTCCCTGGGGCGGCATTTGACGGTCGAGCATCACTAACGCCTTTCCCGCCGCCTGTCAAGTTCGGAAGGCGAGAAATCCCCAGGATAACCGCTCCTC
>CAZUPP010000069.1:0-2690 GCA_964622095.1 uncultured Verrucomicrobiales bacterium | reverse complement strand
CACCCTCCATTTTGCTAAGGCCTGCCCATGGCCGAAGCCGAAGCAGGCGATCACCCAAACTCAGCGGCGGACTCCATGGACCTCAATCTCGGCCCGGAGTTCGAGCCTACCCTCGCGCGGCTCATCACCCTCGTGCCCGGCGCCAAGGTCCTCGGTGATCGTTTCGTGCTCGAACGCCCCCTGGGCCGAGGCGGCATGGGGATCGTCTGGCTCGCAAAAGATTCCCAACTCGAAGATCGCGAGGTCGCCCTGAAGTTTCTCCCGGATGAATTATTTGCCGATGAAGTCTCTCGCATGAGCCTCAAAAGTGAAGCGCTCAAAGCGCTCATGCTCACCCACCCGAATATCGTCCGGGCCTATGATTATTTAGAGGATGACAAATGCGCCGCCCTCAGCATGGAATTTGTCGATGGCCCAACCATGGCAAAAATGGCGCTGGATAAATCTCACCGCGTTTTCGAGGCGGAAGAACTCCTCCCTTATCTCGAGCAGATCTGCGCAGCCCTGACCTATGCGCATGAGGAAAAAGTAATTCACCGCGACCTCAAACCGGCCAATCTTATGGTCGATCACCGCGACCGTCTCAAGGTGTGTGACTTCGGCATCGCCCGGGTCATGCGGGATAGCCTCACCCAGGTTACCGGGCGCAGCACCACCGGCACCCTGTCCTACATGAGCCCCCAGCAGCTTTTTGGCGAACGCGCTTCTCCCAAAGACGATATCTATTCCGTGGGCGCCACTCTTTATCAACTGCTCACCAGCCGCCCGCCTTTTTATAGTGGCAGCATAGAAATGCAGATCCAGAATCGCCTCGCTCCTTCCATTGCCGAGCGCCGCGAAGAACTGGAAATTACCAGCCCTACCCCGGTCCCTCAGAAGTGGGAAAACCTCATCGCTTCATGCCTCGCCAAAGAACCCCAAGACCGCCCTTCCAGTCCGCACGAAATTCTTGCGCAATTAAAACCCACTCACCTTTCTCCCGCTCCGCGAAAAACTTCGCCGCCAAAGAACAATAATAATGAAAATCCATCCACCCAGCCTCACGCCATTGATGACCTCGCTGGTGGCGAGACCTTAGCCCGCGAAGCTCCCACCCCAAAACTTAAGCCTCTCGAGCCTGCCACAAAAACCGCTGACTATATTCAGATCCCTATCGCGGCGCGTCCTGAGGCGGAGGAAAAAACGACCCATTTTCTCCTTGATCCACGACACCACCTTTTTGCTGCCTATTTTATTCTTGTTCTCATTGCTATTTCAGAATTGGCGTTTGCAGGAAGATTAGCGATCTCTCTTTTTTTAACGGTCTACGGAATCTGGGGACTCATCGTGGGTTTTGTGGCTCAATTGATCGTTGGCTGGCGTTTCCCATTTGGTGTGCTGGGCACGAGTGTTGCTGGAAGCCTTGTTATTGGGTTATCCGCTGTTTTACCCGCAGTTGTTTTAGCACAGGGGTCAACAGCAAACGATTCTCAAGAGCTGCTCGTTCTCGCGCCCTTCCCAGCTACCATTACCTTGTTGATCATCATCCGGCTAGCTAGGAGGAACACCCGTCCGAGTGAACCGGGAATACGAAGAAAGATCCTCTCAGAGTGTTTTGCATGGTTTTATGATCGTGACTGGACCGCACGCATCTCGGCCTGCAGACCTCGAAATATTCCAAGCATCATTCTCGCCGCTAGCCGGATTCTTATTACCTTATTCTACCTATTCAGCTTAGCACTTGCACTCAGCACAGGTTATAGTGAACCTTATGCTCAGGGGAGTTACATCTTGTCCGGTTTAGGTTTAGAGCATGAATATGCTCCCTACACTACTGACATCGGCGCTTGTGCGATGTTCCTGATCACTCTCTCCGTCATCGCCATTTTGTCCGGGCTTTTCCTCCGGCACGCCCTTGCTCTTCTCTCAATATACCTGCTCATCGTCATGAATAACTCTATTGATATCCCTACTTTACTAGCCCTCCTCTACCTCGGCCTCCTTGCTATCTACCATGCTGGCCGGCCCCGCCTCTGGGGTCCCTGGAAAAGCAGGGGCCAGCAGAGACAACACCCTGCGGGTGCTGGAGGCCAGCACCGGCGCCGAAGTCAGCCGCACGAAGTTTGACGCCTCGGTCAACAGAGTGGCTTTCAGCCCGGACGGTCGCTGGGTCGCAGCGGGCAGCTTGGACGGCAGGGACGGCACCCTGCGGGTGCTGGAGGCCCGTTGAGTGCCCGCCAGAATCTTGGACCGTAACGCCATTTTTTTGTCCTGTTCGTTTTCGCGTTCGCCCTTCCCCCTCCCCTCTGGAGTCCCTGGAAAAAAAGCACCGAAGCCAAACTTTAACGTCCCGGACGCCCCGGACGTGTCGCGCGATCCCATTTCCTGGTCCATATTGAAATATAGGCCCTCTCCAACCTTGCCCCCGCACCCTTTCCCTCTCGATTCCACCTCCACCTGCCCCGCCCCTTCTCCAATCGAGCCGGCCAATGCCGCCTGGACGCCCTGATCTCCGGACATCCGTCACTCCCCAGCTCCACCCTGCCTGCCCAACCACTCCACCGCCGCGCCCTTTTTCTAATTTACCGAACGGTCGGTAAAATGCCCGACACCTCCATCTCACCACCCCTTATCTGCCCCGCCAGCCCCTCCATTCCAGCATCCAGCGCCTTCCCGCATTATCCGTCCCCCCTCCGCACTCACGCCTTTTT
>CAZUPP010000068.1:0-2752 GCA_964622095.1 uncultured Verrucomicrobiales bacterium | reverse complement strand
GACGACCGACAGCGAAGTTGTCGACTTCCAGAACGTGATCAGTAGGGCCATCGAAGATACAGACAAAGGGAAAGCCGTTCTTGCGGAGGTCTTCAAAGTAAAGCCGTTCGCGGGAGGCACCAATGACGACGGCGCCATCAGCATTCCGCTGATAAAGCTCCCGGCTAAGGTTAAGCTCGTTGAGTCGTTCAGTGGTCTGGGCATAGAGAGAGAACTCCACCCCCTGTTCATGACAGAAGCTGTAGACACCCTCGACAACAGCTTCCTGGTAGCCGCTGAAGCGAAAGGCGGTATGAAATTCCAGATCGAGCACCACACAGATATTGAAATTCTTGCGCCGGGGGCGTGTGGGCTTGAAGCCAAGATCCTTAGCTCGGGCTCGAACTTTCTGGCGAAGGGAATCAGAGATTTCTGTGCTGTTTGAAAGGGCCTTGGAAATGGTCGGACCGGAGACACCGAATTCCTTGGCGAGCGAGAAGATGCTCACCCTTTGTTTGGGTCGGGGCATGATAAAACGCGTCTTGCTTGGTTGTTGAAGAGCTTAAGTAATGTTTCGGACAATCCTTGTCTACCGTAAATGCGGGGGTGGTCGTGTTTTGATGAATGGGATCTGGAAGATCACGTCGTGAGCCACCGAGCGAAATTAATGCTTGCGTTTTATTTCGCCACGAGGCTCCTTATCCGGTCTTAGCCTATTCCTATTGCGCTTTATGATCGCTGAATCAATGGAACCTAACCTAGCCGTCCACACCTCCCGAGCTCATCGAGTTTTCGTTAAGCACCCTGCCAACCCGGTTATCCACCCTGACATGATGCCAGAGCCTTGCCTCTGGACGTTCAATCCGGGAGCGATCAAACATAATGGTGAGTATCTGGTGCTTATGGATGCGGCGACGCTGACGGCTAACTATGTCTTTTGGCTGGCACGCAGTCACGATGGTATCCAGTTCACGCCTGACCCTGCTCCTGTGGCGTGGCCAGCTCCGGCAGACAACCACCCAGAAACGTGTGTCTACGATCCCCGCATTACTTTCATCGACGAGGAGTATGTCTTGCTCTTCGCCAGCCAGAGTAATGAGTTTGGTGTGCGCGTCGGAATTGTGAAGACGAAGGATTTTGTTGAATTTGAGCGTCTGCCTGCTGCCAGTGAACAGGGAAACCGGAATGGAGTATTGTTCCCGGAGAAAATAAACGGGCTTTACTGCCGATTTGACCGACCTTTTGGCAATCCGCACACTGATCCGGCAGGCATCTGGGTGAGCTACTCGCCCGATCTCATCCATTGGGGGCAATCCAAAGCAGTGATGATGCCCCGGCCCGGCGGATACTGGGATAACTTTAAAATTGGGGGCGGAGCGGTGCCCATCAAGACGGATAAGGGCTGGCTGAACATCTACCATGGGACCACGAAAACGTGCAGCGGCATCCTCTACTTTCTGGGCGTGGCCCTGCATGATCTCGAGGATCCAAGTAAGGTTATCGCACGGGGCGAGGACGCTGTGCTCTGGCCGGAGCACCCCTATGAGCAAAATGGCCGCGTGCCCAACGTGGTTTTCGCTTGTAACGCCATTCTGGAAGAGGACGAAACCGTGCGTATCTACTACGGCGCCGCCGATACAAACATTGGCTTGGCTGAGGCTAAGCTGGGCGACCTGATTGATGCCTGCTTCGCGAAGAACAAGCTGCGCCTCTAAATTTCCGCCCTTCAGGGATAGCTTTTGGCACCTCGTGGCTGTCTAACAGGTGCAGGTTGCCTAACCTACCATGGCACCCCCCCTTAAAAAAACACCTCCCGAAGAAAGAGTCGGCATGGGTGCGAAAACAGCTTACGGCCTCGGAGGCCTGGCTGAAAACACCATGCACAATGCAGTGAATAATATGGCCAACCCCGTTTTTAACGTGGGTTTGGGTGTGGCACCGGCATTGTTGGGTATCGCCACGTTTATCTTTCGGCTGTGGGACGCCATTACCGATCCCGTGATGGGAGTTTTGAGTGATCGCTTCCAGTCACGCTTCGGGCGGCGTCGACCCTTCATTGTTATTGGTGCGCTCTGGTCGGCGCTATTCTTCGTCGCGATCTGGTGGGCACCCGCAGGACTTTCGGAGACCGGATACTTTGTGTGGTTTCTCTGTGTCAGCCTGATCTTTTATTCAGGGTTTACCGTTTTTGGAGTGCCATATCTGGCTCTGGGTTACGAGCTGTCGCCGGACTATCATGATCGCTCCCGGGTGATTGCATTCCGCACATGGTTTGCCTCAGTCGGCGGAATTGGCATCCAGTGGCTTTTCTGGCTGACGCAGCGAGACGTATTCGAGAACACGGGCGAAGGCATGCGCTGGGTTGGACTCGGGGTTGGAGTGATTCTCTTAGTCTGCGCGGCTGCTCCCGGGCTGTTTATAAAAGAAAGGCAACTGTCACCGGACGAAATTGCCCGCAATAAAAGGAACATCAAATTCCGCGGCATGTTCGGGGTGTTTAAAGTGAATCAGTTACTTTATATTTTTGCCGCAGTCAGCTCAGGGGTATTGGGGATGATCATGTGGGAGAACCTGGGCGCGACCGGCGTGAACGTGCTGCCCCAGGAACTCTACGAGGCGCTGCAGCGCGGCACCGTCGACTGCGCGTTCTGGAGCTTCGACACGGTCTATGACGTCAAGGTCTACGAGGTCGCCAAGTACGCCTGGAGCCATCACCTCGGCGCCATCAACACGTGGCCGATCTTCGCGAGCTGGGACAACTGGCACAACGGCG
>CAZUPP010000067.1:0-2870 GCA_964622095.1 uncultured Verrucomicrobiales bacterium | reverse complement strand
GCTCTTCCTCACCGGAGATGCGGAGCGGGCGGCAATTTGGGAGGCGGGTTTCGATGAAATCTATCGTCTGCTGCTCGCGAATCTTCAGACCCCAGATCTTATATCTCGCTGTCGGTACGCGGTCCCATCGCCGGCCTTCCAGGGGGTGTACCTGTGGGACTCTGCGTTCATCGCCCAGGTCTGGAAGCATTGGGATCCTGCCGTCGCGCTCGATTGCTGCTTAGCGGTGACAGACCTTGCCGAGCCCGACGGTCGTCTACCACACGTGACAGCCCATTTCGTGAAGTCGCCGTTCACGCAACCACCGCTCATTGCTTGGTCTTTATTACGCACGCACAGATGGGCAGACTCGGACTCATCGCTCGATGCGTTGCGACAGACGTACCCGAGGCTGCAACGATACGCCGCGTGGCTCGACGAGCACCGTCGCCTGCCGAACGGACTCTACTTCTGGCAACACCCTTACGAAAGCGGCGTCGAGAACGCGCCGCGATTCAGTTCGCAGGACGAGCGCCACTACGCGGATACATCTGTCCTCGCAGCGCCCGACCTCTCCGCATGGGTCGCGTTGCAGAGCGAGTCGCTCGCTGAGATCGCACGACTGCTCGACTACCACGAAGACGCCGACCAATATCAGCAGCGCTACGAATCGATAAAACGCGCCACGGAAACACTGCTTTGGTACGAGAACGACCGCCTCTACTACGACCGGCACGCTCGGTCGCACGAATTCGTTCGATCGTCGACGGTTGCTTCATTGCTGCCGCTGATCGCCGGGATCCCCTCGCCGGAGCGCGCGGCCGCGTTGCGCGATCGCATCCACGATCCCTCCGCGTTCGGCACGCTCATCCCGTTGCCATCTGTTGCGCGCGACGACCGCAATTTCGCGAAAGATATGTGGCGTGGTGGCGTGTGGATAAACACCGCCTACGCGGTGTTGCTCGGTTTAGAGCGTTACGGCTTCAGGGACGCGGCCGCGGAGGTTGCCCACCGACTCGCCGACGGCGTGTACCGAACCCAACGCAATAATAAACGGGTTTTTGAGTTTTACGACCCCGACAGGTTCGATATTGAGCAACTGCATCGAAAGCGGGGTAATTACTGGAAGAGGTTCACACTTGGCGACAAACCCCGCAGCGAGTTCGTCGGCTGGTCAGGCCTCGTGAACACGATCGTAATTGAGCACATTATCGGCCTGCGACACGAACAAAAACAGTTGACATTACGACCGAATGTTGCACCCGATCTAGCTGGTTGCGGCATCGCGGTCCGATTGCCCGCATCGGACTGCTCAGTATACGTTGTTCGCGAACAAGGGGGCCGGATCCGTGGTGATCTCTCGACCGGGAGCGATACCGAGCATTTCGAAATCGACGCCGGCGAATGCTTCGTCGCGCGGGGCATACGCACAGGAGGAAACACTCGGAATCAGCCGCGTGTCCAGCCTGAACCGAATATTATCGACGAGAGCATCGCACACAAATGAACATATGCGACATCACGATGGCTTATGGAGAATCGACCGGCGGCATCAAAACCTATATTGATGCCAAGCGTAATTATATAGTTCAGCACACGAATCACCGCCATACGCTCATCATCCCGGGAGAAACCAACGAAACTGACGTTTCTGACCGATGCACAACGATACGGATCAAGAGTCCGCAGACCGGCTACGGTTCCTATCGCTTGATGTGGAGGCCGGACAAGATCGCGGCATTGCTCCAACGATCGAAGCCGGATGTCGTTGAACTCGGAACATTCTTTGTTTGTCCGTGGCCCGCCTTCCACTATCGGCGAGCGCGTCTGAAAGCTGGGAGGGCCACGCGCGTGTTCGGATACTTTCACACGGATCTCGCGGACGCGTACTTCCACACGCCGATAGACCAAACCATAGAAGAAACCATCGGATCATGGTCCGACGCGCTCGCTTCTACCGGTACGAAACTAGCAGATCTCATCGGCGGCGGGGCCGAAGCCTACTTCGGATCAATTTTCAAGAATTGCGACAGAATGTTCGCAGCGTCGCGCGAACAGTCGGGCCGCCTGCGTGCGTATGGGATCGATAACGCGCTGGTCGTTCCGCTCGGGGTGGACGCGGAAGTCTTCCACCCGGGGAGACGTGACGCATCCATCCGGGCGCGATTCTCGGCGGGTCATCAGACCGCGGTTCTCACGTATGCAGGCCGTCTCGACGATGAGAAGCGCGTGCTCACGCTTGTCGACGCGTTCCGTCGACTGGATCGCGCCGTCGATTACCGGCTCGTCCTGATCGGTGAAGGACCGAGGGAGGAAAACCTTAAGCGTTACGCGGACGATGACAGCCGCATACGACTACTCGGCTTCGTCAAGGACAAATCAGAACTCGCCTCAATCCTGGCTTCATCAGATATTTATGTAACGGCCGGTCCTCACGAAACCTTCGGGCTTTCTGTCATCGAAGCGCAAGCAGCGGGGTTGCCGGTGGTCTGCGTCGACGCCGGAGCGTTGGTTGATCGTGTGCCGGATGGCGTTGGCTTGAGAGTCCCTGTTGATGATGCAGCCGCGATGGCCCGGGCCATCGAGCGAGCCTGGGCCAACCGTCGGACGCTCGGGGCCTCAGCCCGAGCGTTGGCGGAGCGGGAGTTTTCCTGGGGTGCGTCCTTCGCGCACCTCTTCCGCATCTACGAGACCGAGCTTCGTACTACCTAATTGCATGTACGAAATATTCATACTTTTTCTCGCATTGCATTGCACATCGATTTTTTCAGCACGTCTCGGGATACGCGACTTTACAATTGATCGTTGCTCCCACGACCACCGCGCGTCCGTTCGTGCCGCGCTGAGCATCGACGGTCAAGAGAACCACGTCCATGCGACCGCCGTGAGGG
>CAZUPP010000066.1:0-3050 GCA_964622095.1 uncultured Verrucomicrobiales bacterium | reverse complement strand
AGCGCTCCGTCAGCTACTTTAGTCGCACTCAGCTCCGGAGGTGCAAGAACTTTCATGTCTGTAAATGAGGGAGTTAGAGAGATGTTTGACCTATCTTTAAAATAAAAAGGGGGTGTGGCAGGGCGGTAGCAGAAGGGGGATCCGGTGGGGCGTCTGGAAAGGGAGCATCAATGCGACTGCTTTGAGTAATATGGCACGGACGGAGTGAGAGCGCGACACGTCCGGGACGTCCGGGTTATCCGGGACCGAGAAAAACCCTGTCATGCGAACTTTTCAGCCGGGATGGGCTTCAGCTTCCAGGATCATGGCATCGATAAAGCGGTCTTCAAATTCCTCGATGAGATTGAGTTCGATGTACTGGCAGGAGCGCAAGGCGTCGATTTCTGGCTGCCAGGAGGCTTCGAGGAGGACCCGGGAGGCGCCGCCGAGGGCGGTATTGCCAAGGACGCGCAGCTTTTCAGGGGGCACGGGAGGAAGAAGGCCGATGCGCTGAGCGGCTGAGAGATTGAGATGGTAACCGAAACCGCCGCCGATGATGACGGCATCAAGCTGAGCCGGTGTAGAACCGGCTTCGGCGAGGAGCGTCTCGACGCCGGCCTGGACGGCGGCCTTGGCCTGGAGGAGCTCGGCGATGTCAGCCTCGGTGACGAAGACATCCTGGGTGAGGCGCAGGCAGCGCTGCGGGGCGGAATGAGCCTCCAACTCAATCTCAGAAATCAAAGGATGCCGCGGCGTGAAACGGCCGGATGCGGTGATGAACCCGTGCCGGAGGCCCTCGGCGACCAACTCAAGGTAAGCGGCACCGGCGATGCCGCGGGGCAAATGATCATCCTCCCGGGCATAACCAAAAAGCTGCCACTGCCAGCGCGCGTCCTGATCGAGGCTCAGGGCTGTGATAACGCCCGGAGCGGCGGTGGCACCGCAATTGAGCCGGCCGCCCTCAAAGGCGGGACCAATGGCCGTGGCGGTGGCGAAAAACTGGCCGCCTTTGTGGAGGAGGATTTCGCCATTCGTGCCGAAATCAATGAGAAGCGCAGTCTGCGAGAAGCCGGGTTCGAGGAGACCGGCGGCGAGCGCTCCGGCGGTGATATCCGCACCGACAAAAGGCCCGAGGCCCGGCAGGGACAGAATGCGGCAGGCTTCAGGCAGATCCATGGTGGAAGCGGGGAACGAATAGCCTGCGACAAAGACGGGCTGGAAAGGGTAAGCGCCGAAACCCAGCAACGGAAGGCCAGCCAGAGTGTGCAGCATGATGGGATTGCCGACCGCAATAAGCTCGCGAACTTCAGAGAGGTCACGATCTGCCTCCGAGAGAAGCTGACGGCAGAGAGGCCAGAAGCCGTCATGAATGAGTTTCCGCTGGAGAACCTGTGGAGCATCGGCCTGAGCGCAGGCGAAGGTGACGCGAGTGGTGACGTCGTCACCGTAGGCACGCTGGGGATTCGAGGCGCTGCGGATGCCGAGGCACCGCGCTCGGTCCAGATCCCAGAGGGCGAGAGCAAGGGTAGTCGTGCCGATATCAAAGGCGAGCCCGAGGCCGGAACGCGCAACCGGTCGGATCTCCGGGCCGCAGAGCTCGAACGCAGTGACGGCGGAAAGGCGGTGATCCATCCATGACGACTCCGGAACAGTGAATTCACGGGCCTTGAGCGCAGCTTCCCGGACGGTGACCCGACAGGCGGGGAAGGATGCACCATCAGGACAGTGGAGCCGGCAGCCCTGACACCGTCCGAGCCCGCCGCATCGTGCGAGAAGGCGGACGCCCCGGCGCGAGAGAAGATCGAGCAAAGGCAGGGCCGCCTCGGTGGGTGAATCGACGGAAATGCGCTGGGTATCGCCTCCGGGCAGAGACAGGGAGAAGTCGAGAGGCAGATCATCCATTCTCGGAGCGGGGAATCAGGAACTTGCGGCTGGCACGGCTTTGAGGACCCGGGCATGACCATGATCATCCGCGGCGATGGATTGCCCGGGCTGCACGCGGAGAAAGTGTTGGTTATCCCATGGGCCATGGATGAGCTTCTTCAGAAGCTCGAGGGAGGCGGGAACGGATTGCATGGGCCACCCCATGGACTCCGCACAGGCCTGGCAACGCGCACGGTCCTGCTCATTGTCCGGGGTGCCCGTATCCAGGCAAGTGAGCGTGCGGTAATGAGCAAAGGTGTCCCGGTCCGCCTCGAGAAGGTCTTCGACCATCTCCGGATCATCCGGATACTTCTCCAGAAAGAGCGGTTCAAGGCGCTGACGCCGTGCGTCACCGGGAAGGAGAGCGCCCCGGGCCCAACCGGGTGAGGCAAAATAGTGATCAGGATGCCTGAGGCGCCAGTCGATGGCCTGTTGACCGCCGCCCAGAAAGAGGGAGATGCAGTCATCCACCCGGGGCACGATCAGTGAGGTCTGACGGGCGCGAACGCCGAGAAGGGCACCGCCGCAGCGACCGAGAGCGATCCCGACGGGCGCAGCCCCTGGCGAGTCCAGCCGGTCAACGGCAGACTGCACCTCTGACTGAAGGCGGGCAGGATCATCATGGAGGCCCATGGGAACGGCGACGTAGTCAGAAACGGTGAGGCCAAGGAATTGCAACTCAGCCGCAAAGACATCACAGGCAATGAGGGCAGAGAGCTTCATGATACCGGGAGGGGTTCACAGAGGGCGCGCAGATTTTCCACCGGGGTGCCGGATGGAATTTCGCAGCCGGCATTGACCATAAACCGGGAGCCAACCTGTGCCTGAGAGGCCGCAAGCCTGGACCGGATCAGGTGCGGCTGACCGTGACGGAGGTCAGCGACCGGATCATGATTACCGGCAAGCGTAACCTGAGGGGGAAGGATTTCGCGGGCGGCGGCCATATCGACCATGTGATCACAGTCGAAGATATCGAGGGGAAGCTCACGCAATTTCGGCCAGAGATGTCTCGTTTGACCGCAGATATGGAGACGAATGAAGGCCCCGGCCTCCCGGATAGCCTGCATGAGTTTCATCTGTCGGGGCCAGATAAGTTCTTCATAGGTGGCGCCGGAAATCTGACTGCAGATGGCGTCCCCGATTCCGAT
>CAZUPP010000065.1:0-3166 GCA_964622095.1 uncultured Verrucomicrobiales bacterium | reverse complement strand
ACACCCCCTTTTTATTTTAAAGATAGGTCAAACATCTCTCTAACTCCCTCATTTCCAGACATGAAAGTTCTAGCCACTCCGGAGCAGAGTGCGACTAACGTAGCTGACGGAGCGCTGCCCAGTACAGTGAGCGTGGGTGTCTGCCCCCTTGAGGTGAGGCAAATGAATATGCCCAACTTGGACGTTGCTGAGCATTCCACAGACTTAGGGGGGGAACATGGTGAAGCTGAAATTGCGGTAAATGGAATTGGGTATGTAACTGGCGAACCCGCCGCTGCCCAGCTTCGCGCACGATTTGCCGGTGCTCCTGAAAATCTGGATGTGGAATGGCGATTGGAGATTCGCAGCGAGCGCAGCGAACGTGGCGATGTTGACGACAGAGATATTCCTTCGGACGGATCCTGGGTCCCTCTGAACGGCACTGAGGAGTGGGACATCGAAGCGGCAATGGGTGAGACCATTGGAGGGGCCATGACCCTTTTCTTCGAGGTAATGGGCGACGAAGCGGGCGACATGCCTTTCTTCGTTCGCGGGAAGAACCCTTTGGATGCAGACGCGCAAGCCCGTATTACCCAGACGGTGGGCACTCGATACGCTGCTTATGCTTGGGCAATGGCCAAACATGAAAGCCGCCAAGACACCCGAGTTTTCAACCAATTCAATACTCACGCAAGCATTGAAGGAACCCTCAATTTCGGGGAGCCTAACGGTTGGGGCGTGTGCCAGATCGACCGCCCATTCGGTGCCCCAGGTGTCTCTACAGCTGAAGCTTGGGATTGGCATGAAAACGTTGATGCCATGCTGGGCAAGCTTGATGAGAAAAGGATAGATTTCTATGAAAGATTTATCGGTTATTTTCGTGACTCTTACGGAACACAGACAAACTGGACTGAACCTCCTGGCCAATATACTATAGGGGCAACCACCTTACCTGCGGAGGCTTGGGGCGTCATGGTGTTGTATAACGGAGCTGCGGGCGTGCCCCGATCAGCGCCCCCCAGCCGCCCGCAGGGGTTCCATTCTCCGTGGATTTTCGACCCTCAGACAGGAGAATGGACCTTTCACGATAACGTCAACAACTATGCTTCAACCCGTGTGCGCGGGGAATTAGAAGGTAACTTCAACGACGTAGAATAAAATGCGCTTACCAAAAATCATCACTATCACTCTGCTGGCTTGTGTCTCCCACACGGCCTTGACCGCCGACATAACAGAGTCCGAGAAATCGGAGTTTGTCTCTTGGTATAAAGAGACAATAAAACTGGCTGAAGAGTTTCCAGAGCAGCAAAGCGTCTACGCTATCTTCCATGATCTGGACGCTGATGGCTCGTCAGAGGCAATTGCTACGTCCAAGAGCGGATACTATGAGGACGGATACATTTGGAACGTCTATACCCAAAGCGAAGGTGGCTGGTCCCCTGTTCCCAGCAGAAATCTTGACTCGGGCAGAGAGTCGGAATACGGAAGTATTTTTGCGCGTTTAGGCGAGCTTTTTGAGGTAATTACCAATAATGGAGCCAAGGAATACTTAGTCCTCCAGAGGGTCTATGATAACCAGGTAGCTGGTGGAATTGGTCCTCTTAGAATTGCCAAATTCAAAATGGTTGAAGGGCAGTTGATTGAGGACACGGTGCCCAATTTGCAGCACTACGTAGCTTATGGTGGCCCTCGCAAAGCTGATTTAATTAGCGCCATGCATGCGCTTCCAATCGAACACTTCAAAGGTCAATAAGATGGATATACCAATCGAGCCCCCAGGTCCGCCCCGCCCTAGTAGGGAGGAAATGCAAATTCTCCACGATGCCGAGCGAGACTACGATGCAGGCTGGGATCATCCAAGACATTAACAGCCAACCCTAACTATCATGAAGCGAATAGGCGTAGTCGTCTTTGGGATTGTATGCCTCATTGGAGTCGCGTTGATCACCTTCCAGGCGGTCAATCAAGCACCTGAGGAACGCGAGGGGAATGAGTCCACGGAGACAGCCCAGAGTGCCCTTGCAGAACCTGCAAGGCCTCCAGCTGGCATCTCTAGCCAACTCGGAGACTCGGAGAATCCGGAGTTGTCACCTGTCGATGTTGGATTCCAAGAAGATACTGTTTCTTTGGTTCAGAAGCATCCCACCTTCCGAGGCTATGTCACTCCCAGTTCGAGAGCGATCATCAAAGACTCGGACGGACGCGTGGTTTTTGAAGCCTCCCAAGAAACACCATTCCTGGGACTCAAG
Organism: uncultured Verrucomicrobiales bacterium; assembly: GCA_964622095.1. GTDB lineage: Bacteria > Verrucomicrobiota > Verrucomicrobiia > Verrucomicrobiales > CAZUPP01 > CAZUPP01. The sequence goes on along the minus strand of CAZUPP010000065.1, from coordinate 938 downwards.
AGCTTCGAAGGTGGCCAGTTTCTGGCCATCAACGTTGGTGACGGGCATTTTCGAGTCGTGAACCTGGAAACAGGGGAGCACCAAGACATTCCAAATGTGCCTCCTGGAATCGACGCTGTTGGTTTCGGCACCTGGGAATGGACAGAGGCTACAAGGTTGGTGGGGGTGAGCGGAGTCCCGTTCACCGGGGAGCAAACCTCACAGAGATGTTGCAACCAGCACGTCGTGGCCCGTAGTCTGCTTTTTGAATATGACGTTGAAACAAACAGCCTCCGGCAAATCGATTTGCCGGAGGCTGTGGAGGATAAGGTTTTCACCTTAGGTAGAATTGGAGATGGTGGTTACATAGAGTTGATCTCCACATCTGGGCATGGGGATGACGGTGAATCACTGGGGTGGTTTCAACTAACCTCTAACACGTAGTCACTCGCCTTCTGCGCCTGCCCAGCAGCCTGGACAATCCACTTGCGGTTTTCCTTGGCCTTGAGCACCTTCAGCCAGCCCTGCAGATAGGCGGCTGAGCTTTGGTGATCGTCTCCGGGCAAGCCAGCATGAGCTGAGAGGAACGCGGCGCCCATCTCGGCAACCAGCTCTTCACGTGAGTAGGTGCCTGAGCCAAAAGAGGCTTTGTTGTCCACAAGGGAAGGACGGGCCAAGCGGGAGGCGTGGGCCGTCGAGTGGGTCAACTCGTGGAAGTAGGCCAAGTAATACTCATTAATGCTGGCGAAGTGCTTGCGGTCGGGCATGTCCACCATGTCCATTCCTACGTGATAGCTGGCAACCGCCTTCCGGCCTTCAAAGCAGGCAGGCTTATGGGGCATCTCGGCTATGATGCGTTCCGCCTCTGCCACAAGCTCTTCCTGGGAGGGTTCCTGAGTTGTGGCCACCTCCGATCGCTCCCGCGCTCCCGTTCTCCTGCCCCTTCCCTCCCAGCGCCA
>CAZUPP010000064.1:0-3199 GCA_964622095.1 uncultured Verrucomicrobiales bacterium | reverse complement strand
CCACGAAAAAGAGGACAATCTGGATTTACGAAATATTTCTCAGATACAATTTACAGGGGATTTCTCCCAGACTGTGCTGGCTGTAGAAATCAGTGCGGTCGTGGCCCTCACACCGGCGGAGGCTGCCGGACTTTTAAATGATCCCGGGCGGGATCAACAGCTCCAACCGCAGGGTCCGGTAGTTCTTACCGACTTCAGCGAGCCGTTTCTTTTTGCCTACTCCGACTGGGAGGGAACAACAGATCTTTCCGATGGACAGGCTCTCATCAACGCTCCCACCTCAAAAGGGGGCGCAGGTCTTAATATATCGCGAGATCTTACCGGCACGGGAAACTGGAGCCCGTATCTGGCCGTTGAAATCATGGAAAATCACGCTGCAAAAAGAATTCGCGTTGGCTTGCAGGATAGCCAGGAACGCATGTCGACTTTCCATTTTGATCTCAGTGAGACTTCCACGGGCGATACCATTACGCTCGATCCAATCGACGGTGCAGCCCTGAATAATCCAGTGGAAGGAGAAAAGATTGATCTTGCCGATATCTCTCAAATCCAGGTGCAGGGTGATTGGAGTGATCAGGCCGTTCACCTGAAATTTGTCAGTCTGGATATTGCGCCACCCACGGAAGACGTGATCCGCATGCGTACTGCCCGCGAAGAGCGTGCCCGTGAAGAAGCTGAGGCGCAACGGCAAGCGGTGGAAGAAGCGCGGAAAAACATTACGCATGGGCCGGAATCTCCGGAAATTGTCCACCTTGGCGCCGTCGACCGGGATATTCTGGGAATCACTTTAATTGAAGGTAAATTAGTCCGACAGGCTTACATTCCCTACGAGCCTCAGGAGGGTGATCAAATTGTTGAAGAAGGCAATGAGCATCTGAACGAACGCCAGGGCGAGATCGTTTCAGCTAAAGAAACCCGTCTGCTCAAGCGCATGGTGGATGGGGAGCTGGTTGATTTTGGTTATCTCGCGGGTGGCCGCGATGAAGAAGTATGGCTCTGGCCTTTTGAAAAACGCACCGGGGACAAGCTCGAAAAACTTACCGCGAGTGATCCAGAAAGTTATCTCATCACAGGACCGGGAGTCTTTGCAGGGGGCATCAATCCCGTGGGCGTCGAGCGCAAGAGTAAACCGATAGATCGCGTTTTCCCCAGTAATGATCAGATCATTCGGCATCGGATTTATCTTCGCCTGCCCGGTGAACTGCAAGACGGCGCTGAGTATAAAATTTCCTTTCCTTACCTGAATGCTAACCAGAGGGAAGTGACCTATACTCACCACTCAAAGCACGTCCTGAGTGAGGCCATTCACTCCTCGCACATCGGCTACCGGCCGACGGATCCCTTTAAGCGCGCGTTTCTATCCATCTGGTTAGGCACCGGTGGGGCTCACGAGTATGATGGATTAGAGAAATTCATGCTGCTCAATGAAGACCGGGAGGTGGTGCATGAAGGGAGAATCGAATTGATTCTACCGGTCGACGGAATTGAAAAAATGCGTCCGGAAAAGAATTTCAGCCAGACGGAGGTGTGGGCCATGGATTTCTCCGAATTTACGGGTGAAGGAGTTTTCTACGCCCATGTCCCAGGCATTGGGGTGAGCCATCCGATCCAGATTAACCAGGAGGAAAGCTGGAAAGACGCCTTCAAGAAATCCATGCATGGTTTCCTTGCCCAACGGAGCGGCATTGAGCTTGGTCCCCCCTTCACCACCTTCAAGCGCGAGCGCTCCCTTCATCCGGTGGACGGAGTTGAAGTTTACCAGAGCACGACCACGGTGGAAGAGGCCTATGCCACCGATAATTGGTTTACCGCGCTCACCGAAGGTTTGACCGAAGAAGAGTTGCCGGGCGCTTGGGGCGGCTACCATGACGCGGGTGATTTCGACCGCAACGCCAACCATTTGTGGGCCAGCTATAAACACCTCGAGCTCTACGAATTGTTTCCAGACTATTTCAAAGACCTGAAACTTCCGCTCCCTAAAAACGAAGCGAATGATAATATCCCGGATATCATCAACGAAGCCATGTGGAATATCGATCTCTTCCGCCGATTACAGAAATCGGATGGCGGGATCACGGGCGGACTCGAAGCGACCTCCCATCCCAACAAGGGTGAAGATAGCGTCAAAGATTCGCTCGTTTGGATGGCTTTTGCTCCAGATGGCGGCAGCAGCTACATTTATGCGGCTATTGCAAGTAAAGCTGCGCGAGCACTGATGGAAATTGATCCCGCACTTTCTGGCGACCTAAAATCAAGCGCCCTGAAGGCATGGGACTTTGCAGAGAAGACAACACCTACCGGGGAAGGTTATCAAAGTGTGCCACCTGAAGCGGCTCGCAATCTGGCCGCGGCCGAGTTATTATGGCTCACGGGTGAAGAGCGTTTTGACGTCGCTTTTAAGGAAACAACGGTTGTCCCCAGTGATAGTGAAATATTAATCGATCAACAAGCGGGAGCCTTCACCTATGCGCGTCTGCCCGAAGATTTAGGGGGCGCAGCGCTCAAAGAAAAAATCGTTGAGCGCTTTAGGGAACAGGCTGACCGCGCGTTAAATTACGCCAGCAATAATGCTTTTGGCCTGACAATCGAGATTAAGGACATGCCGCTCATCGGTCCGGTCGGTGCGTTTACTACACCCGGGATGAATTCGCGCATTCTGCCAAGGACCCACTACCTCACGGGAGAGGAAAAATATCTGGCCGGAACAATCCGTGCCTGTAATTTCTCGGCGGGTGCTAATCCTGATAACATGACTTTCACGACAGGAGTCGGATTTCATTCACCGAATGCCCCGCTGCATTTTGACAGCCGCTTTACCGGGCAGGCTCCGCCCGCAGGGCTCACCCTCTATGGTGCCTATGACAAGGACACTCTGCCAGACTACGCGAAAGGAAATGAATGGGTGCATATCTGGTTGCTGCCGGAAACCACCGTTCCTAGCAGTTGGGGATGGCCCGCGACAGAGTTCTACTTTGATCTTTTCCTGTGGCCCATGATGAATGAGCTCACCATTCGTCAAAACATGGGACCCACCAGCTACTATTGGGGTTACCTCGCCGCGCGGGATTCCTCATAGATCCGAATCCTCAGCGCCCAATCAATCCCATTTCTGGGGGGCGCCCCTGCCGTTCATCATGAGCGGTGGGGGCCTGTTTATTGCTTCCTGGTTCGTCCCCTGTTACTTGAACCGTCGCCAAAT
>CAZUPP010000063.1:0-3311 GCA_964622095.1 uncultured Verrucomicrobiales bacterium | reverse complement strand
CCCACCACCTGATAATAGATCTCCCGAGGTATCCAGTGAAACAGATAAAGCGGATAGGACAGATCACCAAGGATTCGATCCATTTTTCCAGACGCGTTTCTCACGTTCCACGCAATAAAAGGCAGACAGATAATCACGCCCAGGATCCACCATGCGTGCGGCCAGAAATGTGACGGTTCAACGGCCAGTTTGAGTGATCCCGGCTGCCATATCCCGCTGCGCGTCATCGGGATAATCAGAAGCACTAACGTCAGTGTGCCAAAGCAGATCACGCTGCCCCACGCGATCTGTCCGGTAAATTTCAGGCTGCTCTGGTGAATAACAATTCCCGCCAGGAAAAGTGCGAGGTAGACCGGCAACGATGCATTCTGCGGATCAATTCCCGCCGACAGAATCATCAGTGATAAACCGAGCGCACCGACCATCGCCAGCACCCGCCATCGCACGGCCGTCGCGAAGATTCCCACCAGCAATGGCGCCAGCAGATAAAACTGCATTTCCACATCCAGCGACCACGTCGGCGGCAGGATTTTTCCATAAAGGCCAGAGCCCACGATAGGAACCTGGCCCAACCACCAAAACAGAGAATCGCCCAGACCGGTATCAATCGACAAAAATAAATGGGTGAGCCACGTCAGAAAAATGCACGTCATAAAAACCGGTGCCAGACGCCACCAGCGGCTGACCATAAACGTCAGGTACGGCCGCTCCATCCGCGCATATTTTTGCTCCCACATCTGCGCGATCCAATATCCACTCAGGGCGAAAAACATATAAACCGCCCATCCACCAAGGCGCAACGGAGTCGAGTGATGGATCACGACGAGGGTTGCGAGGAAAAATCGGAAAAACCCCGGTCCACCGATCATCGAGATCACCTTGTGCGTCATAGTTCACGCGGGAGCAGCTTCCATGCCGTCGGCTGCCCGTGCACTGCGGCGTCCTGTTCTATTCCGTCTTCCGGATGAGCGCTCCATAAGCCCCGTCCGTCCCGCTGCTCCACGGATTCTTGAAGACTTCGTTCTCCAGCATGAGGGCGCCAGGCGATGAGTCGATGATGCCCTCCACCACCTCGCGGTTCTCCTCTGCCTCCAGGCTGCAGGTGCTGTAGACCAGCCGGCCTCCCCGTTTCAGCAGGGGCAGGACTTTCTTGACGATGCCCCGCTGGATCTCCGGCATTTTCTGGAAATCCTCCGGCCTGAGCCGCCAACGCGCATCTACCCGGCGCCGCATCACGCCGGTATTTGAGCAGGGCACATCCACGAGGATGGCATCGAAGAATTCCTCCGGAAAGGGCCCGTCCGCCCGCAGCCAGTCCAGCTTGAAAACCTGCGCGTTCTTCACCCCCAGCCGGTAAAGATTCTGCTCGAGCATTTTGCATCGCGGGCCGGAGCTGTCACACGCCGCGATCTTTCCCCGGTTCTCCATCATCTCCGCCAGAAAAGCCGCTTTCCCGCCGGGCGCGGCGCAGGCGTCCAGGACAGTTTCACCCGGTTGCGGCTTGAGCAGGCGGCACACCGCGGCGGTGGCCGGGTCCTGCGCATAGACCACGCCATTCTCCAGCCACGGTGGATCGATCGCCTGGGTCGCGAGGAGGAATTCCGGCTCGTTCGGCACGGGGTCAAGGCCGGGTTGCTCCATCACTTTGAGCAGATCGTCATGCAACCGGTTCAAGCGCACATACATCGGGGCGGGTTCATTGTTCCACTCGCACAACTCCTGCGTGATCTCTGGCCCAAACTGTTTTTTCCAGCGGTCGAGGAGAAACTCCGGGTGCGATTCCCGGATGGCCTGGGAAGTCTCGGCCGCGGCCACTTCCAGGGCGTCCTTCTCCCGCAGGGCCCGCCGCAGCACGGCATTGACGAGGCTTTTGGCCGGGCCGGCGAGGGCGACCGTTTCGCTCACGGCGGCGTGTTCGGGCACGCGCAAGCGCATGATCTGATACAATCCCAGCCGGAGCAGATCGCGCGTCTTGTGATCAACCTTGCCTTCGCGTAAATTCCCGATCCAGAAATCCAGCAGGCTCAGACTGCGCAGGACGCCGTAGAAGAGCTCCGTGAAAAGGCGCTGATCGCGCGGATCATGCAGCGGATGAGCGCGCAGGATGTCCTCACGAAGGACATCGGCGAGGAGGCTGTGGTGAGTCCGCCAGCGATGGAGCGCCTCGAGGGCGAGACGGCGAGGATTGGAACGGGATAGAGCAGGTTTAGCCAAAGTAATCAAGCGGTCGGGAACATACCTGAATTTCCAGAATTGCCACAATTACAAAAATCTTTCTCGTGACCCTGTTTTGATCCCCTCACCTTCTCCTGCTCCTCCTCCTCGTCTGCCGGAACCTTCCGCTCATTCTGCTCCCCCTCCCCAGCCCGGCGCCTCCCCGCCACGGCTCTTCGTCTACGGCACCCTTCGTCCTGGCGCCGCCTCCCTCGGCTGGGCCAACCGGCTTCTCGCCCGGCAACTTGGCCAGTCTTCAGTCTCGCATGAACCCGCCCGGGCGCAAGGCCTCCTCTACCTTGCCCCGGGCGGGGCTTACCCATGTCTGGTGCCCTCATGCGATCCCGCGTCACGTGTGGTTGGCGAACTCTTTCATCTCCGCGCGCCGATTGACCGGCTGCTGCGCGCTCTCGATCTCTACGAAGACGTTCCCGGCGGCCTTTACCGGCGCGAAATCGCCCGCGTCCAACCCATGGCCCGTCCTACCGCGGATGCCGAGGGCTGGATCTATTACTGGAATGGCGATGTCACCGGGCTCCAATCGATTCCCTCGGGCGACTGGCTGGAGCGGTGACTGATTGGGGCGGCACTTTGGGACCATGCGAGGGTGATTTTCTGGTTTTACCGAACGGTTGGTAAAATGAAAAGGAGGAGCGGGCTGAAATGGGTGGCAAGAGCTGGAGGCTGATAAACAGGGGCTGGAGGCATGGCTTGGGGAGACGGAAGGGGTTTTAACGAACGGTCGGTAAAAAGAAAAAGGGACGGCAAAGTGGGAGGAAAAGCGGGGTAAATGGTCGGCTGATCTTGGCGGTTTCGGGAAGGGGTGTGCGGAGATCGGGATCGGAGGTGGACGGCGGGAGCGGGACGGAGACGGCGATGGTGCTGCTGAAGGATGGCGGATGGATGATGGGCGGACAAACGGACGGCGCTGGGGCGGGAGAAGAAAGACGGCGGCGATGAGGCGGGAGAAGGAAGGACGAAGGCAGGCAGGCAGAACGAGAATAATAATGACCCTATACTTTAACCTAACCCAGAAATTGGACGGGCGCGACACGTCCGGGTCGTCCGGAACGTCCGGGGTGAAAAAAGTGAAAAAA
>CAZUPP010000062.1:0-3492 GCA_964622095.1 uncultured Verrucomicrobiales bacterium | reverse complement strand
AAGCGGGAAAATCCGCTTCTCAATTCAAAGGATCAGGTTTTGCCGGATGAAAACTATCAGTCGATGCAGGGCATGGATGCGGAAACTGCCGAGGCTTATCGTCGAGAAGCCACCACCAACTTCGGCCCCGATGGTGATCCGCGCCGGGAACTGACCGCCGCCGAAGCCGCCGCCATGAAGCAACAATTTGAAGGCATCCCTGCTAGCCCGGGGCCAATGCCAAAAGGTCCGGATCAGAATCTGCGGGAACTCGCTGAGACCTCCGGGCTCCAGGAGTTAACTGAAAGTTTTGCCGCAGGTTTGGGCTTCGAATTAAATCTCACAGGTGACGGTGTCTATAATCCGGCGGGTGATCTTGCCAATGCCAATAACGAAAATAACCGCTTCGGTAATGTCGATGGCTCGGAGTTCCCGGGTGATTCCAATAATTTCTGGGACAATGCGGAAATCTTCGGCATGCCGGAGGGCACCGCGCCACAAAATAATATCGCCAACGCTGGACCTGCGGAAAGGAGCGGCGCGGCTCCACCACCAATACCTGGTTCGGCCGGCGCCATTTCTGGCGGCCTTGCATCGAAAGGCGGGGGCTCGAAACAATATAGTGATGGTCCCGAAATGATTTATGAAATGGATGGTCGCGCCGATGAGTCAGAGCTGGATGGCAGCGGAGACGGCGTCGATCCGGGGGACAGCCACACCCCTTCGACTGATCAGGACACCTTTGATCTGGGTGGCGGGAATGTCCTGGTCAGCCGTCACGCTGGTGTCGGTTCACCTGACGAGGTCACCACCCAGACTCTCTATCGGGACGGTGTTATGGTTTGGCAAAAAACCAATCAATATGGACGCACGGTAGAGGTGCGCGTCGGCCCGGCATGGGAAGAAGGCGATGGTCCGGTGATCGACCGCAATCCCGGCGAGGATGACACCACCGAAAGCCAGAAGCAACTCGCCCACTGGATGTGGGGCCGGCATAACCTCGGCCGTCAGGCTCCTGCCACGGTGGACACCGGCGTGCGCGTCAATCCCGGCACCCCGGAAGGCAGTGGTGCGGAAATGCCGACGACAGATGCGGCCGCTCTCGCGGTGGATATCGAGGTCAATCCAGATCCGGAAAAAGCAGATTCAAACCGCCAACTTACCCGTGAGCAGGCCGCTCAACTCAAAGAGCAGCTTAAAGACGCCGTCGAAGGCCCCGGTCCGCGACCGCCCAAGCCGGAGTGAGCAGATTACCAGCTATATTCCAGGCTGAGCTTGCCGATGTTCCGGTCGTAATCCGCGAAGTCCTGATTCGAATTACCGCGCTGATGAATGTAGGAAAGCACCAGATCCAGATCGCGCACAAATAATTCGCGGCGCAGGCTCACGCTGTAATAATAGGTATCATCCTCCCGTCCCACCGGGCCGACGAAATCCACATAGTCCGGCTGCCCATAGTCGAAGCTGAAGCCCAGTTCGAATTTCCATGGCAGGTAGGCATAAGCCGAGGCAAACCACGCATTCTCTTCCTTCTCCAATTGGCTCCCTTCCGTATCGGTATAGTTAAAGGCGTAACCTGCGCTCAGATAAAGGCGGTTCCTGAAAAACCAATTCGCCAGACTGACTCGCAGCCGGTGATTTGTTCCGTCCCGGTCAAAGAAAGCCGGAAAAGCAGGGTCCGCTTTGAAATTATTAGGCGCCCATTCATAGGACAGGCTGAGCGAAAGGGTCTGCGTGAGAAAATACGTGAGGGCCGTTTTCAGGGAAAATTCATCATAATAGGTCCGGTCACCCAGCCAGGCATAACGATAACGCGGGGTGAGAGACGCCCGCAAACTGCGCCCGAAAAGGTTTCGTTCCCGGGAAAAGCGCAGGCCCACATCAAAGAGCGTGTAATCCAGGTCATCGAGCGGATCATCGAGGTAAAAACTGCGGAAGGCGCTGGTGAAAAGAGATACCTCAACCGGAGAACGTCCCTGCGGAATAAGCACATAATCTAAATAGAGAGATAACTCGATAAAGGCCGAATCGTCCGCGTCAAAGGATCCGTTTCGTGGAGCGAAATTCGCATTGTCATCCAGGCCCATTCCAACCGAAATCCGCCCCGTAAAGCGCTCCACTTCACGCGGGCCCTCGCTGCGCAGATCGATCGCTTCCCCCGCAATCGGAGCGGTTGCAATTCCCAGCTCTTCCTCCAGTGCCACCACCTGCCTCACCTCCGGAAGTTCCTGGTCGACCAGTTGCGCCGCGGCCGAAGCAGGAGCGGCCCGCACCACTTTCTTGATCTGGGCTTCCGCCTCCGCTTCCCGGTTCTGTCCGGCCAGCGCCTGTGCCCGATAAAATGCACCATAGGAATCACTGGGATCCAGCGCCAGAATGCGGTCCGCCGTGCTCAAAGCTTCACCCCAGCGGTCCAGTTCAATCAGGCAGAACGCCTTCATTCGCAGCAGAAAAACATCCGGCTCAATGAGGGATTCCAGCTCCGCAAAAAGTTCCAACGCTTGCGCATATTGCTGCTGCTCAATCGCCGTCGCGATTTCGTTTTCCAGAACAACTTCCCGATCCGCAGGCGCCGTCCCAGAAAGCCGATCACTCTCCGCCGTTTCATCGGCCGCATCCGCCTCTGGCTCGGTGTCCACCGCCTCAGGAGCGGATTCCGCCAGTGCTTCCTCCGGCGAATCACTTTCCTGCAAAACGGAAGATTCATCCTCACCTGCCCCTGAATCTTCCTCGGTCTCTTCGGGAGATTCCGGAATGGTGGTGGTTTCGACCCCGGTTTCCGGAGCTTCGTCAGAATCCGTTGATTGGGCAAAAGCAGCGGAACCGCTTGTCAGGAGAATAAACAAGAAAAGCAGGCTGCTGCTGACCCGCCAAGCTACGCGTGGAAATTGATGATTTGCTGAAAAATTAATTTGCATGGTCCACCTCGGATTCGTGCCGGTTTCACCCGCTTGGAGATCGGGCGGTGTTGTCTGCCGATGCCGGGAGGCCTAACAAAGAATGGGTTGCCGCGCAAGCACCGACTTCTCTGTGGATCATGTGCTTTAGCTGCAAATTATAGACGCTGCTAATTATCGCTTTAAAAAAGGGTCCCTATTAGAATGGCTTAATTACAGAGCTGGCTGAACAACCCGGTGAATAGATTTTTGATTTACAGAGTCGGAATTGGCCAGAGTCTCTTGAAATAACCAAATCCACGACAAAGCAACTCCGGACCATCATGAAAAGACCCACCTCTTCCAACTGCATCCCGGCTCTGGCTCTATCCGGGCTACTTCTGCCCGTATGTACTGTGCTGGGGCAAGCGCCCAACATTCCTGATCACACTCAGGCAATTCCACCCGCCCAGTCGAATCAGCAGGGCAATAATAACAACGGCGGCAACAACAACAATGGCAACAATGGTAACCAGCCGCCGCAGGCTCCTGCACCGGTGCCAGTGCCTGTCCCGGAAGCTCCGGAACCCGCCGCTCCTGTTCTGCCCGATACGCCGGATCCGCAGCAGCGCACAGA
>CAZUPP010000061.1:0-3742 GCA_964622095.1 uncultured Verrucomicrobiales bacterium | reverse complement strand
TGCCAACGTAGGATAACTGGGAAAATATTTCGTCATTATCTACTCCGATGAGGGCGACGTCGTCGGGAAGCCTCAAGCCCAATTGCCTGCAGGCCAACAAGATCGAGATACCGACGCGGTCAGAGGATGCAAAGATACCGATCGGTCGCTTCATCTTAAGTAGCGGCTCCAGAAAAATCTGAGGGGGGACGGCGTCGGCCATACCGCCGGATTGACTCTCCGCGGAGGAAATATTGTCCATTAGAGTGCGATCACAGGTGACTCCTCGTGACTTCAAATGTTGCGCAAAACCTTCGTATCTTGCAAAAGCTGGTGTGAGTGAAGGCGGACCAGCGAATGCGAAGTGATCCAGATTGAATTTCAGCAGATGCTGAGCAGCGACCCGGCCGATTTGACGGTTGTCCGGACAGATGGTGTGCATGGGAGACTTCGAGTAGTGACTCGAGGTGTTAACAAACGTGACGCCCAGACTTCGGATGAGGTCTTCTTCTTCTTCAGAGTAGACCTCCGTTATGATGCCGTCCCCGTCCCAGCCCACCAAGTCTGGAAGGCGAAGAAAAGGGCTGAGCGTTTCATCGTAGTGAAGGTGGCAACCCAGTTGCTGGGAGAAATACTGTAAGATCCCGAGGAGTTTTTCCCTCTGGTAGGCATATTCTCCACCGGAGTGCATGGCGAGCGCGATGGTTTGCGGCCGATTGATTCGGTCTCGTTTAGGGAAGCGCGGCATATCAACAAAACTTGCGTAAAACGGACCTATATTTCGCGCAAAGACTGCTTTGACCGCAAGTCCAAAGTTTTTAATTTTGAGTTCAGCCGGCTGTCTAGAGGGAACCAGGGTTTCCTTGCCCGCTTCTGAGTCTTATCGATTCACCTCCTCTGCGGGCGGCAGCCGGTGGCTTCTACTCACACGCCCGTAATTCCGCACAACACCTGCAACTCTGCTTTCGTTAGGATCTAAATGAAGCTCATCATTTTAGTAGCTTTCAGTCTTAGTTTTTGCGGCGATGCCTGGAAAGTCCACGCCGAGGTTTGGCGGAGTGAACTGTATCCGAAAGATTGGATGCCGCCGAAAGAGTCGCAGTCCTTCGGAACCGATAAATTCCTACAGGATTTTTCCTATGCTGGTTTTAGGTCGGGTGAAGAGCCAATCCCTGAGCGCAAGGAGAACATTCTGAATGTCGTCACAGACTATGGGGCGGATCCCGCCGGAGAAATAGACAGCACTTACGCCATCCAGGACGCGATCGATGATGCGGGCAAACTTCCGCAGGGGGGCGTCGTCTACTTGCCGCCCGGAGAGTATCAGGTTTCCACAGGCAACCGGCACGCTCTTCGGATCACCTCCGATAATGTCATCTTGCGTGGGGCAGGATCTGATCAAACTCACATTATTAATCACACGACGAACATGCGCGGAAAGTCCATGATTGTTTTAGAGTCACCCCATCGTCCTGCGGAAATGTTGGATGACAACCCCGTGGGTTTGAGCAGGGACATTTTGGGCCCCACTCATATTATTCATCTGGATGAGGCATCCCGCTTTGAGGCCGGTGATTGGGTGGAACTTCGGTGGGACTTCACCTATGACTGGATTGTCGAACATGGTCAGACTAAATGGTGGGGAGTGCCGGGTGATCCGGACCCGGGAAATCCCGAACGAGCACCGCGCCCGGCCGCTTACCCTCGAAAGGTAACCGAAGTCAATCCGGACGACGGCTGTTTCAGAGTTCTCGCCCCCATCCGCTATACCGCAAAGATTCGGGATAATGCCAGGGTTTACAAGCTAGGCAATCGCATCACTGGGTGCGGAATCGAGAACCTTGGGCTCGGGAACGTGGAAATTAAAGTCGATTCACCGGCCTCGGCGGATGATGGCTGGGGTGAGACCGACCATAAAGATCCTGCGACCCCGGCAGGTATGGCACATCAATCTACCCTGATCAAAGTTGCATTTGCCAGGGATTGCTGGATTCGAGATGTCCACAGTGTCCAATACAAACGCAATTCTACTAAAACACACTTTTTATCCAATGGTTTCCGCATTCTTCATAGCTTTAATCTTAGCCTGCTGAATTGCACGCTGCAAAGCCCCCAATATGGCGGCGGCAGTCAGAATGGATACTTGATTCAATTGATGGATTCCAGTGAGAATCTAATTGCGGGGTGCCGCACGATGCATGGCCGACATGGTCTTGTCGTGACCGGACCGGGCACATCTGGCAACGTGTTTTTTGGATGTGAGGACGCCTACACCGCTCGTGCAGTAGGAAATGGCAGCGGTCCTGAAGGCTACTATAGGACGAAAGGTGAAGGCTCAGACACTCACAATTTTTTCACTCATTCCAATCTCTGGGATAGTTGTCTCGTGGTGGAAAGCCGATTTGAAGCATTTCACCGTAAACAATTCGGAGGATCACTGAATCCTGGTTCCACTTCAGCTCACGGAGTTTTCTGGAATATCCGGGGCAACGGGGATGGCTTCGATACGATTGTAATTTCGGACCAAGCCCGTTATGGATATATCATTGGGACCTCAGGAGCGAACAGTGCTGTTTCGACTAAGGTGAATTTCGAAAGCAATCATGAACCAGAAGATCACTCCGAAGGCATTGGTAGAGGAAATCAATTAGAGCCGCAGTCTCTTTGGCTTGACCAGCGCAGGCGCCGACTGGGTCAAGAGAAGGTGCACATCGCATATACACCTCTGGAGAAACAAAAGTCAGCAGGTGAGTGATCCTGGAAGTCCAGCTTAGCGCACACTCACAAGGTTTGTTTAGTATGTATCTAAATAGTGAAACGACTTCTACGGCTTACTTGCCTGAAGAACCTGATTGGACAATTTCTCCCTTTACTGGGATGACACGACGGCATTGGCTGGATTGCGCCTCTTATCTGATTGACGGTGTCTTTCAACATATTCCAAGTCCAGATGCGCCAATTTCTTTGCCGCGGCAAAGTGAGATCACCTATCCGCAACCGGATGATCCCCCACATCGCTTTCGTTCCGCGGAGTTCGAGGGGCTCGCACGAACACTTATGGCCGCAGCGCCTTTGATTAATGAAGACCCGGAACGACGGTCCAACGGCATTGCTCTCAGAGACTATTATGCGGAGCGCATTCTGGAAGGCACAGATCCCAGCTCACCTCGTTTCTGGGGACTGATCTCTGAGATGACTTCTCAAACCGGCCGGATGCAGTATCAGCAGACGGTCGAAGGAGCCGCCCTTGCAATTAACCTCATGACTTGTCGGGAGCACTTATGGGAGTGCTTTTCCAGCGCGGAGAAACAGCAGATCGCCAGCGTTATCAGTGATTACGGCCACGCACTTAGTATCGGGCACAATTGGCGTTTCTTTAATGTGTTGATGCTTACCTTTTTGAAGACCCATGGTTTCCGGATCGATGAAGTGGCGCTGAATGACCATCTGCAGCATATCCTAAGTTTCTATGTTGGTGATGGGTGGTATATCGATGATACTAACTTCGATCTTTATAACCCCTGGGGTTTTCACTTCTACGGCCCTCTCTGGTGCTCCTGGTATGGGAATGAGAATGCACCTCGGATCGCGGAGATTATCGCGCAGCGAAACCGAGAGTTTATGAAGACGTGGCCCAATTTTTACTCGCGCGAGGGTAAACAACCCATGTGGGGACGCAGCATTATCTACCGGTTTGCGGCTTCTACCGCTTTTGGGGCACATTTCCTCATGGATGATCCCGTGGTTGATCCAGGGTTTGCGC
>CAZUPP010000060.1:0-3874 GCA_964622095.1 uncultured Verrucomicrobiales bacterium | reverse complement strand
ACATTGATATCGGCGGAACTGCCGATTTCTATATCGGTATTGTTGTCGGCTCCTTCCCGATCAAAGGTTATTCTTTTGGATGTGTCGTTTCGGTTTACGATGGTGCCTGTCTCGCCGCTATCTACATAGGTTATGGAAAGAGAGACAATCTGCACCCGCAACGCTGGATTCAGATTTATCGCGTCGATCCCGAAATTCAGCCCGTCTTCCTTGTCGATGCCATTGCTCCCTGAATCGCGAACGCCAAATAGCCCCATACTATCGCGGTCTATTCCGCCTCGGCGGGCAATCGCTCCGAAGGAATCTCCCTCCGTGACCTCGACCACGGCAGCCGCGCTGACCGTCAGGCTGAAATGCGATGGCTGAGCGAGAGGCTCCGAGATTGATCCCGCGACGCTAAACTCGATGCCGCTGGCATCTGTGACTTGCCCGGAATTATCGACGGCCAGGGTGCTGGCAAAATGCGGTGCGCCCTCCGTGCCGCTGGGAATCCCCGTCAAGGAAATGCTCCCACAAAGAATCATTGGCGCATAAAAGACGCCAATGACTGCCCAGCAAAGAAATGCGGAAAAACGGAATGTCATTGGGGGGAAGCGGATGGAAAATCCAGAGCTAATGGAAAAAGCAGCCTGATGAACATTTCGTTGATAACCCAGCATGCGGATATGCGCAATCTTTTTGGTGTTACGCGCCGGAAAAAGCCCATCCTCTTTCGGGAGGATGGGCTTCTTTGTGACGGTTCGTGACAGAAGGCTGTTTCGCTCTTTTTCAACCGCGGCGCCGTCGAAGAAACAGCAATGGGAAAAGGGCAAACAGTGCGAGCATGGATGGTTCGGGCACAACCTCGATCGTGAATCCGTTCACCCGCCAATTGCCTGTTGTACTTACCAGCTGCCCGAAGTTGTCGTTGACTGTCCCCCCCCTGCACGAAAAGGTTGAGACTGCTTACATCAATACTGCCGTCTCGGCCATTGGTCGCAACACTGAACGTCAAAGCATCAGTGGTCAGCGGGTTAGTGATCGTTCCTGCATCACTCCCTGCAAACTCCCTGAAGGAAATGGATATAAGCTGGAGCTGTAGACCTGCATCAAGGGCTGTCGCGTCAAATCCGAGTTGAAGTCCTTCGGTCGGATCAATGCCGTTTCCACCTCCCGGATGATTCCCACCGGACTGCCTTATACCGATGAACCCAGACGCATTACGATCGAGAAGTGGGCTGTTGTTGACCATCGAGTCTGTTGCCAGCGCGGTTAACGAAAAGCTAAAGGAGTCACCTGCTGCGAGCGGAAGCGTCCCCGAGATTGACCAATCTTCGACGGGATTACCCGAGGTGGTTTGAGTGACATTTCCAGAACCGTCGACATTGAAGACGGTGGAGTCGGACAAAACCCCTTCATTTGGCTCCACCACACCAGAGTCGCCTGGCTGAAAGCCTGAGTTTGAGGGAGTGGTTAATACCATTTGGCCGCTCGCGCACTGGCCAGCGACGATGGCAAACGATGATAGCAATGTGATGAGGGATTTTTTCATTTGATCATGGAAGGGACTGATTGTGGTAGTCTTATCGGAAGACACCATCAATGTGTAAGGAACAAGCATAATTTCAACGGCTGCTTTACGCAAAGATCGTTTTAAATTGCGCAGCCGCCCTCGGTTAACAGTTGAACCATTCCTGGATAATCTTGCTTACGCCATCCTGGGCAATGTCCTCCTGAAACCGAATTCAGTGACGGAGGTTTCTGAGGCTGCCGAAAACTCAGCACAGTTCTCCAGAGAGCGCCTACTGCGTGCCGCCGAAAGCAGACAACAGAAGGCCGCCCAGCTCAACCTTCGGAATCTGGCATAATAACATCAAACTCAAATGCATAGACCCTGAATCCTCCTTCCACGAGGCCAACCAGCGCCAGAAGATCGTCGACCGTCTTTCCACCTTGGACGACGACTCCAAGCCTGCGCACATCCATCATGAAGGTATTGCCATTCGGCACATTGATCACCGCACTTACTTCACGCCCAAAGTCTAACGTTTCTCCTGTCACGCGGTTGATCAGGATACCTTTTTCCCCCCGATCCACATAGCGAACTCCTATACCCGTCAGCTGGATCTGCATGACCGGAGGCAGGTTCACCGCATTCAGCCCGAGCGTGAACCCTTCGGATGCCTGGATATTTCCCCCGTCATCCATGACCCCGAAATATCCGTTCGCATCGCGGTCGATTTTACCGTCTACGAGCTTCTCTCCTGTATCCATGTTCATCTGGTTAGCTGCATCAATTGTCAGAGTGAAGATGGCTCCATACGCGGTGGGATCCGTCACCGAGCCGGCGGCCTCCATGTCCTGGATTCCAGACTTAGTATCCGTTCCACCCGTTACTCTGCCGGTGTCATCCAGGGCAAACGTCAGGGTGGTCGAAGAAACCCGTTCCGTGACGGGTGTATTTTCACTCGGGGCAGTAAAAGTGAGGCTGATCTGCCCGTTGGCGGATTGGCTCAGGGCCACCAGCGCGAGAATTAAGAGGGTAGTGTTTTTCATATCGAAGATTGACGCCTCCTTGTTTGAGGCCCACACCAGGGACAACGCCAGCACAATCATACCGCTTGCCACCGTCGTTACTTTGCCAACAAATAACTCCCGATGGCTGGACAGCGGTGGCAGTTTAAGAAGTTTCCTGTAACGCGGAAGCAAGTCGCGCACAATGATGGCAGAGTTCCGGTTCAAACCCGTATCCAGTGAACTGATGGCGGCCGCGAAAATCGCCACAATCATTATACTGAAGGTGCCCTCCGGCAGAAGTTCGCGGCTGGTCACGGAATAACTATATTCCACCGCTTTGGCCGCTTTCTCATGCATCTCCATCACTTCTGGTTCTAGAAAGAGTCTTGCATAGATGGGAGGCACAAAAAACAGCAGTAAACCCAGCGCCATCAGGCCTCCAGCCAGAAGGGAGGCCTTGGCCGCTTCACGTCCGTCCTTCGCCGAAAAATATCTCATGCCTTGGAACAGACTGGATTGATTCATAAACTGAACGACAAAGGTGATAACCAGCCACAGAATACCATACTTCATTGTCCACTGATTCTCTCCTTCCCTTAACGGTGACAGGAATTGGAGATCTCGCCCCGCGCCGGATTGCTTGATGGCATCAAAGAATTGGAACACCCCACCTGCCTCCAGAAGGCAAAGTGTGGTCACTATGATCGTTACAATGATGAGCACCAAACCCTGCACGAAATCATTGGCCATCACCGCCCAGTTGCCACCGACGGTACAGTAGGCAACCACAACCAGGCCTACCACCACAATCACTCCTTCAACAGAAACAGACGGCACCAGCGGCACGATAAAGACCGCTAGGGTATACAGCACGACTCCGGCCCATAGAAAGTTGTTGAAAACAATAAGATGAGCCACAATCTGCTCGGCGGCCTTCCCAAAACGTTCCTTGATTGCCTCCGCGTAGGTAATTACACGCAACTGCCGATACCAGGCCGCCAGAAACAGCGCACCAACCACGAAGCTCATCACATTCGCTACATAGATGACCAGCGGACTCCAGCCTGACTCAAATATTCCGGCTGCATTGCCCACAAAGGAGTAAGCGCTAATGCCCGCCATAAACAAGCTGGACCCCCCCAACACCCAGCTCCCACGCGCCCCCGCGCCAGGCCTTCTCCAATTTCGCCAGCGCGGCCAACACGCGCTTCAATTCCGGCCCGTCATAT
Source organism: uncultured Verrucomicrobiales bacterium (assembly GCA_964622095.1). Taxonomy (GTDB): domain Bacteria; phylum Verrucomicrobiota; class Verrucomicrobiia; order Verrucomicrobiales; family CAZUPP01; genus CAZUPP01. Next base: position 149 of record CAZUPP010000060.1, on the reverse strand, counting down.
ACGCCAATCTTCGCCAGCCCAATCGCATGCGCCTGATTGGTCCACAGGTCGTAGGGCACCAAGGCGCGATCCGCCGCGGGCAGCCCCGTCACGTCGCGCCCCGCCGCAAACGCCACAAACGCGGCGTCCGGTTCGCCTTTCGCATCCGC
>CAZUPP010000059.1:0-4319 GCA_964622095.1 uncultured Verrucomicrobiales bacterium | reverse complement strand
GATGCCATCCGCTCGAAGTATCGGGAAGTGGCACATGCCCTACGATATATTCGCAACCATGCGCATGAAGACATCGACGTAAATAGTCTGGTTGACGTTCTTCCTGTTTCTCGACGATCCCTGGAAACGAAGTTCAAGGAAGAAGTCGGCCGAGGGATTTCACAGGAAATTCGGCGAGTCCGGGTGGAAAGAGCAAAGGAGCTCCTCCTGTCAAGTGATCAGTCCCTCGATCAAATCGCAAGAAACTGTGGATTCAGCAGCGTCGCGCGACTGAATTTCGCATTCCAACGATTATTGGGCATGAACGCTTCAGACTTCCGCAACGCGCAGCCAGCTCCGTAGTTGGCTAGTCTACGTAGATTAGTTACCCAGACTAGGGTTTAACGTCAAAGCTTTTACCCCAGTTTTCGCGTAATTTCTCGCTCAATTCTATAGCGAGCGACTTATTTGTTTCCACCAGAATCTGGGTTTCTAAGGGGTCCTTTTTCAGGTCAAACAAGGTTTGAGCATAGGTTTCACCAGACTCTCGGTGTTGCCATTCCGTGTATATATGCTGTGCCGTCACAATGCTAATTCCGTTCATGTATTTACTGATTATGAATTTCTTTCTGGGCGCACCGAGGTCGTTTAGCAGCGGGACCAGACTTCGCCCTTCGAGTTGATCTGGTGGAACCTTGATTCCTGCCAACTCTGCCAATGTGGGATAAACGTCAACCAACTCCGCCAAAGCATCCGTTCGCTGCCCGTCACGTAATCCAGGAGCATCAATGACCAGCGGAATATGGAGGGCGTGGTGAAAGTTGCAGTGCTTACAGAAGAGGGTGTGTTCGCCCAAATTGTAGCCGTGATCTCCCATCAGAATAATGATGGTCTTCTCACGCAGCCCCAAAGCCTCAAGTTCGTCCACAACGCGACCGATCTGAGCGTCCACGAAGCTCGTGGCAGCATAATACCCATGGATTAATTGACGTGCGTACTCCTCTGGAAGAATGAGATCATCAGGCACACCAGCATAACTGCGTATTTCTCCAGAGTTATGGTATGCCGCTTTTGGAATACCTTCATATCGCACATAATTTTCAGGAACCTTTACATTCTCAAAGTCATAAAGATTCCAATATTCCGCCGGTGCATTGAATGGCAAGTGAGGTTTAAAGAATCCTGTAGCCAGGAAAAATGGTCGATCACTTTTAGCCAGACTGCGGAGCGCTTCGACCGCCTGACTCGCCAGCTTCTCATCTCGATACAGTTCGTCACCTTCATATTTTTCGAAGGCAGGACCGCGTTGACTATCTTTTCCATCCTGTTCCTGATTCTCCGTAACCAGATAGTCCCGCCAACTTGAGCCTGTCGCTTTGGGTGAGCTTCGCTCATCCCATGAATCGGCGCAGTCGTCACCTTCATGAAATACTTTCCCCAGAGAAACGGTCTTATAACCAGCATTCTGGAATGCTTTTGACAGAACGACCGCATGAGGTGCATCCTCATCTGCCCGAGAATCAAAGCTCAAAAAACGGTGTCGACCTGGCCGCATCCCCGTCATCAGGCTCGCCCTTGAAGCTCCACATACCGGCACATTGCAATAGGCTCGTTCAAAGAGCGTGCCGGAAGCCGCTAGCTTATCAATATTCGGGGTGATGACGTCCGAACCGTAGGCGCCAATCTCAGGCCGTAAGTCATCAACAAGCAGCATCAGAACATTCGGCCTATCTCCATATGCGCCAGTAAGGGACAGGAAAAGTAAACTTAAAATAGTAAAATAGATTCTCACAGTTTTTTCAGAATTAGACATCTAACCAAATATGCGCGTGTCAGATCACTCGTTGATATCGGCCTCTGTTTTCAGGCGATAGATCACTCGTTCTCCTCCAACTCAGTCCATATGAAGTGATAGCTCATATATCCTAAGTTGATCACTAAGCTCTGTTACTGTCCAGTTCTCCGCGGCCAGCGGATACCATACCTGAAGATCCGAAGACCACTCTCCCTGAAAGAAAGCAGGCAGCCCTAAATCCAAGCGCCACGGTATCTGAAAGTTAATCTGATCATTTTCAATCCAGACATCCGGTAAAGGCTCAACCGGATCTGTTGGATCAATTCCGCCCAAGAAACTGTTCAAGTTAGTAGGGCCACCTGGCACAACACGATCACCGGGATCGGAGATCTGCGCGGGCACGCCTTCTTCGTTCAGCCAGTCATCATAACTTGCCGACTCAGGCATGGTAATATCCAGCCGTGGACGCAGGTCCGGATTATCGTTGTCTCTCGATCCAAAGTCAAAGACCGGACTGTTGTCGTTCTGCTGCGTTACGACCAAAGCTAGCGTTAAACTCGTCTCTTGATCCACTCGCGGCAGGATTGGATTGATCGGTATCCTGACCTCTCCGGGCTCCGGTCCGCCATTCCAAATGCCTACCTGATGGCCCAGAGGAGGCTGGTTCCCCCAAACCATTCCCAACTCGCTCCATGTCCCTCCTTCGTTGGCATAGACAAGCGCTTCATATGTTCCCGCGCCGCCTGTTTTCTGCAAAACCAGGGTAGCATCGGAATTCGGTATATCCGGCACCTTAAACTGCGACACATCAAATCGCATGAAGCCAATTCGTCCATTCGCGTTTCCATTCAGCTTAAGTCGGATGAGAGCGTCGCTCCCGTAATTAATCTCCTCGTCCTGTTTTACATAAGTATCAGCGACAGGCATCAGCGACACGGTGACGAGGTTACCAGGCTCGCCGGACGGATATCCAAAGTTCAAGTCGACCTCTCTGCTTCCCGCCACCGGCCCATCCGGACCTATCTTTGCTTTGAAGCGCATCCGGTAAACGCCGGGTCCAGGCGCAGTAATCCGTGGATTCACTGTATTATCACCGGACACAAGCGGAACCGCTGGACCGGAAATCAGTTCACAATTATAGACCAGAGCCGATGAAGAAAGACCCCAATTCGAGCCGATTTCAGGGATAAAACGTATAGGCAATGTATTCACCGGGAACTCCACGTGAGTTGGTGATGTAAGGTGCATTCGAATCTCGCTCTGTCGCCGCCTTAATTGATCCACGTAGAGTGAGGCTGGTTGCAGGTTTTCGCCTTGGCCCACACCTTCCACATGATCGATTGGATCGGTCTGGCTGCGTGAGCCGACGGTATCCACGGAGTTACTCGAGCCACGGGTTCCGATGGCATAACCATATCGGCCCTGCTGCGTCCGCACCACGCGGTTTGTGTTACAGCCCTTGATATTCCAGAAGACACTATGGGCGCTGGTAATGTTGTGTTGGGGGACGCCACCGAAAGGTCGGTATCTCGCGTCAAAAAAGCTATTTATGACCTGGCAATAATCAATAAGGTTGGAGTGGCTGAAATGCATGTGATGATCACTCGCATCACTTCCTGCTCTCTGATTTTCCATGGAGGCCGCCCACCGTGTCTGTTGATCAAGGCAATTATAAATCACGTTCCCCGAGGTGCCCATGTGGGAAAACACCAGGCCGTGCCGATTGTAACCCGCAACACATCCCGTGAGTAAAACTTCCATGGAGTGCTGGATACGGATATTATAGCCATTGCCTCCACCTCCACCGTACTGCACCCGCTGCATAGAAACGTCCTCCAGCGTCATAGCTGAGGAATTCAGCACTCGCATTCCATTGCTCACGCTATGCACTTCGAGAGTATTCTCTGGCGGACGGTAGGAATGAACCCGGCGCACCCAGCAGTTCCGCGCCTCCTCGATCTTGATTAAATAGGAATCGTGCACATGATAAGCGGCCGTGCCCGAATTAACATAATCTTCATTTCCCCATCCACTGGTTTCTTCCCTTTGACGGTTGCCGATCGAAAAATCTTCCAGGCCCACCTCGGTCACCGGAGAACCCAAAATGTGCAACCGCGGGTTTTCCCGCAGAAACTGAGAATAGCGGATGGGCGCATTCAGGATGATCCGATTGGATTCGAGATCCACCCCTATCACATCCCGAATGTAGGCAAACTGGAAGCGACTTGCATAACCACTCCAGCCCGGCTCCTGATGCTCCGTGATCCAGTCTTCCGTGACGTCACTTCGGAAAACTACTGTATCGCCGAGCGAAAAGGTGCTGGCATCTTCTACCGGGATATTTTGCGTTGGCCCCTTTAGATCTTCGGTCACCAGTGTCGACCGCAGAAGATCCCGGTAGGGTGAGGCGGTGGAAGGCCCGGTTACCAGCAGGGCAGTTTTGCCCCGCATATCAGTGGTTGAGTTATAGAGAAAGGTCTGTCCGGCGCCCGCTCCTCGCAGGACAATGTCTGAGCTACTGATCGTGAGTGGACCTGCAGAGACA
>CAZUPP010000058.1:0-4940 GCA_964622095.1 uncultured Verrucomicrobiales bacterium | reverse complement strand
CACCATAGCGGTTCACCGTTTCCTCCACGCTGCGCCGGACATCGTCCTCATTGCGTGCGTCCATGCGCACATAAAATCCGTCTTCCCCCGCCTCCTTGACCAGGCCAACCGTCGTTTCCCCTTCATCTTCCCGCCGTCCTGTCACCACCACTTTCGCCCCGGCCTTCGCCAGCGTCACCGCTGCTTCCCGGCCAATGCCCGATGTGCCTCCTGTGACCAGCGCAATCTTTCCCTCGAGTAGATTTGTCATCGTCTTTGCTGATTGGTTATTCCGGTGGATGAGCCGCGCGTTGATGCCTTCATCAATCCATTCCTCGCCCCTCAAGCCACCCATCCTCCTGAGCATTCAACCGCTACCGTTATTCCCCCGTTCCCGCCTCGCTCAACCAAAACGCGTCCTCCGCCGCGTGCGGATCCGTGTTTGCCCCAATTCACCGTTGACCAACGATTTACCCGTCAGGCTGCTGTTCAGGTTATAGTGGAGCGGATTCTCGAGCCGTCTAAGAAGGCGTCAATCAATAATTATCAATACCAACATGCGTGCTCTTCCATTTTTCTACTAGGTGACAAAAAACTACGCAATTGCCTTTTTGACTAAGGCTTTCTAACGCCTCCATTGCTTCTTCTCCAGTCCATCCACTGCTGTTAAGACACATCCATGCATCCTCGTATCGGCCTTTATTCAGAAGCCCATAAAAAGATTCCAAGTGATCTTTTTCTGACCACATCGCCTTGTCTTAAAGTCGGCATGTAAGGCATCTGAAAAGAAGTCGAGAGCGCTCTCAGCACCCGAATCAAAGAACGTTTCACGGCGCAACGCAATCATGATTTATCGCCTCACTTTGTTACCGGGCGGCCGTCTTAAATTTGTATACATTTCCCATGGATCAAAGCTTGATTAAAAGCTTAAACCACCCGATCCCGGAAGAATTCTCCTTGGCATCGCGCTTTCGTCGCAAAAGGTCGCAAACTTTTCTCTCGCCCTCAACTCAGCCATGGACACGGGCCCCATCCGGGAGCATGCTACCGTTCCAGAGGACATGACGGCCCAATTGACCACGCAACAGATTGACGCCCTGGCAGAAATTGCCCAGCGGCGCCTGGAAGGACTCATCGCGGAAACGGACAGCGCGGCCCGCCGCCGTGAGCTGGAGGCGATCTATCAGACAAGCCATGCGTCTCCTTCCTCTTCCTCTTCCGGGACGGGGATGGAAACGATGAAGCGGCTGGAGATCACCGGTCACACCCAGCGCCGCCGCGAAAAACAGATGGAAGAGCTTCGCCGCGCGCTGCGCCGCATGAAGGAAGATGAACAGTTCGGGCTGTGCGATCACTGCGGCCAACCGATCCCCTTCTCCCAGCTGCTCGCCCATCCGGAGACGCTCTATTGCAAAGCCTGCTCGCACCATCACTAGGGTTAGCGCTTTCCCGCAATGGGCCGCGGCGCCGCCCTACTCGTCTTCAGCCCGAAGCCGCAGAGCATCCAGCGCACCCCATTTATCTTCTTTGCGGCCCGCTTCACCGCCTTCGGATTTCTCGCTGCTCTCGCCGTCTACCCCGGGAAACGGACGCTGATTCTGCGCTTCGATCGCCTCAACGCCCGGGCATTGCCGCCCGGACAGTTCGTCACAGCGCGGGTAGTTCGGTAACTGCAGAAAAATCTCTTCCCGCAGCGGTTCCGTCAGATCAATGGTCAGGCTTTCATCCAGTTCACTTTCCTCGATGACGCAGGCAAAGTCCGCGATGCTCTGAGTCCAGTGAAACATTTCCCAGCAGCGCACACAGCGGATCTTCATCGGCGTATCAATCTCGCCCGTGACGATGATTTCACCTTCCAGGGTTCGTTGCGCGGTCAGATTGAAGTGAACGGATTGGGTGAATTCCTCATTCTTCGCGTCAGCCAGGAGGAAATCCGGGTCGAGATCGCCCTCCAGATTCAGCGTGTCATCCGGTGGTAAGTCATTCAGGTGAAAGGTCAGGGCCTTCATGAGTTTTCCTCGTCCGTAACATTTTTCTCGAGCCGCGGGCCATGCCCGCTGAAGGGGGGGCTAAAGCTTTTCGTAGACGCCTTTGTCCCGGCGCTCCAGCACAGTGAAGCCCGCTTTCTTGGCATCACTGACAGAGAGCGGTTTGAGGAGCTGCGGCGAATGCACCCGGCTCACTTTTTTACGCACCTCACGGCGGCAAAGCGGGCAATTCGTCAAGGGCGGCGCATCGGCCGGTCTGCGCAGCTCAAACGAACCTTTGCAGATGCTGCAATCCCCCTCCGCTACTTCGTATTCATACAAAGGCACGGGAAACGGTAGCGCTGGCTGAACGCTTGCGCAAGAGCCGATCGATCAACCCGGGCGGCTGCCATTGCTAGCCGCTTCACCAGCTGGACTTTGTCACGCCGGGGATCAGCCCCTCATTGGCGCACTCCCGGAAGGTCAGGCGAGACATGCGGAAGCGGCGGATAAACGCCCGGCGTCGTCCGGTCACCTCACAACGGTTGACGACACGCGTCGGGCTGGCATCACGCGGCAGCAGGGTCAGACCCACGTAGTCTTTCTCCGCTTTCATCTGCCGGCGCAGCTCCGTATACTTCGCGACGGTGCGCTTTTTCCGGTTGTTTCGGGCGATCCAGGATTTTTTTGCCATAAGCAGAGCCGGTAACTTGATGCAGAATCGCACCTGTGCAACTGAAAAAAACGAGCCCCTCCCAAAAGTTCAGCGCTTGCTATCCGCGGCGGTCTCCAGCCTGGCGACAAAATCCGCGTGCCCGGCCGAGTCCAGCCCCTTCTGCAGAGTGGCCACCACTTCCTGATATCTACCCTCCAGCATGGCCTGGGCGTTCAGCCATAAACCGGGAAAAACCGCGCTCTGATAGATGTTATCCTCGGTGGTAAGCGCGGTGAATTTATCCTTGGCGGATTGGCGCTCGAGCCAGTCGATCCGGCTATTTTCTGTGTCCCAAATTAAATAGGACAACACACCCGCGCGCTCGAAGACCTCGCGCTTTTCTTCCTTATCAAAATGCACGGTGGTATGAGAAATCTCCGCGGCAAACTCCGGCGCGCCATAAAGATAATCTTTCTCGCCGGAAGCAGACTGCCCTCCGGCGGCGGGCTCGATAAACATCAGCACATCCGGTTGCGGCGCATTGTCTTCATTCATTCGAACCGTGGCGTTGTCCGCTGCGATGATGTGTGGAGTGTTAATGGCAAAGGTATTCGCCCAGGTAAGGAGGTGCGCGTGTGGCACTCCATGACGATTAAGACTGACCGGCGAACTCATGAGGTAGACGATGTTGTCGATCAGCTCCGCCTTTTTCAAGTCCGGCATATTTTCGTAGCGGCGCAGAAATTCATCGGCGTCGAGGCGCTCGCCATGCACGAGCGGGGGAATTTCTGTGGTTAATTCCGTCATATTCTCTTCACTCTCCGCGTGCCCGGGATTCCAATTTCGCGACGAATTCCGCGTGCTCTCGGCTGGCCAGGCCGCTTTGCAGGGTTGGCATCACCTGCGCGTAGTCTCCCTCCAGCATGGCCTGGACGTTCAGCCATAAACCGGGAAAAACCGCGCTCTGAGAGATGTTATCCCCGGTGGCAAGCGCGGTGAATTTATCCTTGGCGGATTGGCGCTCGAGCCAGTCGATCCGGCTATTTTCTGTGTCCCAAATTAAATAGGACAACACACCCGCGCGCTCGAAGACCTCGCGCTTTTCTTCCTTATCAAAATGCACGGTGGTATGAGAAATCTCCGCGGCAAACTCCGGCGCGCCATAAAGATAATCTTTCTCGCCGGAAGCAGACTGCCCTCCGGCGGCGGGCTCGATAAACATCAGCACATCCGGTTGCGGCGCATTGTCTTCATTCATTCGAACCGTGGCGTTGTCCGCTGCGATGATGTGTGGAGTGTTAATGGCAAAGGTATTCGCCCAGGTAAGGAGGTGCGCGTGTGGCACTCCATGACGATTAAGACTGACCGGCGAACTCATGAGGTAGACGATGTTGTCGATCAGCTCCGCCTTTTTCAAGTCCGGCATATTTTCGTAGCGGCGCAGAAATTCATCGGCATTCATCCGTTCGCCATGGACGAGCGGAGGAATATCCGGGTTGCTCGTTCGCATGACCGCGCTTGCGGTTGTCATTTCTTTCAGCATCTCAAGGAGCGAATTTACCTGCGTGCGGGTGGATCGTCAAAGCGGCAGCGTTTGCGCTGGCTGAGCCGGAGCCGATTGATGTAATCCGGCTGACTGATTTCCATGGCGCCGAAGGTTTCCAGGTGCGGAGTGGTCCACTGGGTATCGAGCAGGGTGTAGCCGCGCTGCCGGAGGCGCTCGACCAGGGCGCAGAGGGCGACCTTGCTGGCGTCCGTGCGCCAGTGGAACATGCTCTCACCGAAGAACGCACCGCCGAGGGCGACGCCGTAGAGGCCGCCGGCGAGTTCGCCATGGGACCAGGCCTCCACGCTGTGTGCGTAGCCGAGCTCATGGAGCAGACAGTAGCTTTCGAGAATCTCTTCATTGATCCAGGTCTCATCACGCTCACTGCAGGCGAGCATGACTTCGCGGAAGCAGGCGTTCACAGTGGTGGTGTATTCGCCCTTTTTCAGGGTGCGCCGGAGCCCGTGCGGCACGTGAAAATTCTCCAGTGGAATGATCCCGCGCGGATCGGGCGAGAACCAGCGGATCTGTTCATCGTGATCGGCCATAGGAAAGAAGCCCATTTTATAGGCGCGGATGAGGAGATTCGGGTCGATGACGCGCCGTTCGCGGCGGCTGTCGTCCCGGTTTCCGGCGTTGGGCTCGTTGAGGGCCATGGAGGTCAATATACAGGGCGTGGCGATTTCAGCCAGTGATGACCTGGCGGGGGGAGACGGTGGGGGTGCGTGGGATGGGGCATTAGACCGACCGATCGGTCTAATGGAAAAAGAAAGGACAAAAACGGCTGGAACGG
>CAZUPP010000057.1:0-6547 GCA_964622095.1 uncultured Verrucomicrobiales bacterium | reverse complement strand
GGCTGGTATCATCTACCCGGTCAGATCGCAGAGGCCAAGAATGACCTGCGTCTTACGCTCGAAAGAATGTATGCTGCCTTTCAGAAACCAATTTTCGTCACGGAATTTGGTGCCGACACCATCGCAGGGATGCACGCCTTGCCGGCTGAGCAATGGAGTGAGGAGTATCAGACCGAGCTGGTCATGGGGTTAATTGAAGTGATGCGTGACCTGGATTATGTCGTCGGTGAGCTCCTGTGGAATTTTGCGGATTTCCGGACGGCGCAAAACTCCGTGCGCGTCGGTGGAAACAAGAAGGGCGTTTTCACGCGGGACCGGCAACCGAAAATGGTCGCGCATTTCCTGAAAAAGCTTTGGGCAGAGTCGCGCTATTGAATCCGGGCTTTCTCGCGGGCCGCCAGGTCAGGACGGATCCAGACGATATGGGGGAAGTGGTCCCCATCGTTAGTGGAGGCCGGTGTCACTCCTGTAATGGCAGAGATCGAAGGAAGGCTTCCACTTTGGCCTCTTCTCTGATGCGGTGGAGCTCCCAGTGAATGGTCAGCTCCAGGGATTCGCCAACCTTCAAGGGTCGCTCTGGGCTGAGGCATTCCAGCTCGGCAAAACGTGGATTACTGTAAGCAGCTGCGCTCGTGCCGCCCTCCGGGTAGGTAGCACCTTCCACGTAGTCGAAACATTCTATCATAACAATCTCCCCGCTCCGGCCCTCGATCCAGCCGCGGGCATCCGTACCGATTTTCTGGCCGTTTTCTGTCTGCGGTGTTAGCCGTACGAGTCCATCGTAGATCTTGTAGTTTCCGATGATTCTCTCAACACTCCACGTTGGGACAAAGATGCCGCTCTGAAAAACGCTGTTTTTTGCCAGTGGTTGATAGGTATGTTTTGGCGGAAGAATAGGAGTCAGGTTCCAGATTGTCAGCGGCAGGTTATCCAGGTGTTCCTCTGGAGCAGGTTTCACTTTGGTCAGCTTCTGCTCAATCGTGAGGCGTGTCCCTTTTGCGGCCAGCCGGATTCGGCGGCTCAGCTGAACACCCAGCAACTCGCTGACCGGACTGGCAATGGTGATCCCGTCCTCATGCACAATGTAAGAGTAAGGGCTGCCGTCGATGTAGTGATCCGGTAAAGTGCGGTCGCCACGCACAATCTCTACCCGGTCTTCCGCGGTGGGGATGACGCGATCGCCTCCAAAAAACGCATGGGCCTGCTCGCCCTCCCCGTCCTTAAAGACTCCGCCGACTTCCAGCACATATCCGTGAAGCTCCGGGTTGGTGTAGATAAGATTTTTCTCGCCTGCATAACTGTAATGCATAATCCGGCCGACGGCGGGGACCACAACGACACGGGTTGTGTCATTGCGAATCTCAAAGGATTCGTCCCAGCCCAGATAAGAAATCAACTGGACCTCCGTATCTGCGGTGAGATCCATGGCGCAGAATACGGCGGACGCGAGAGCTAGGGTGTAGGAAGCGGCGGAGTGCATAGCCGAAGGCACACTTCCAAGGAGCGCAGGAGATGGGTCTTCAGCAAGGTCCAAATTACGCAAAAAATAAGACCCAACGCGCAATGAAAGCTAACTGAGATCCCGCACGGAACCCAGATCTACGAAGCTGGTTTCCAGCGCAACAGAGATGTGTGGAACATCCGGCTGGGTTAGCCGCCGCTGAATCAACTCCGGAATGAGGCCGCCCAGTTTTCCAAAAGGCAGGTCAACCCCGCTGATCCAAGGTTCCCTGTCCTGGATCTGGTCTGAATTAAAATAGGTTACCAAACTTAGGTCATCGGGCACCGCCAACCCATACTTTCTCAATTCTTCCTCCAGATGGTAGGCCACGTCCTCAGAATAAATGACCGCCGCGGATGGTTTGTCCGGCAGCGCAAGAATCCGCTTTGCTACCTGCCGGGCTACCCTCACCGGATCAAACGCTCCGCGTTCGGCTTCAGGCATCATTGGTATTTCAATATACTGGTGACGGACGGTTCTGTCCCGCATCCCCAGGTCCACCACCCTCCATGAGGCAATCCGGGCGTAGGTAAAGTTGTGCGCCAAACGATCGTAACCGGAAAAACCATCATACCTTTCCTCGCCCACAGAAGCATGAGAATGAGCTCGATCCCCGTAAACCCACACAACGTCCCGGTGGCCCCTCTGCAGAAGATGATCGTAAATGCTGGCCGTTGACTCAAACTCGTTGAAAAGGATGCAATCCACCCCGGGCTGAACGTGATGAGAGATTGCATAGACTACTGGAGCGATGCCCTGGATCTCTTTCAACCATGAGGTAGGCAGCACTTGACGCAGAATGATGCCATGGATGCGCGCTTTCGGGATATTTGAGATAAAGTCATTCAAGTCATCCGCTTCGATTGGGACGAGGGATCCGCCGGTCGAAGCCAGGATTTCTTCGGCGCCTTTGAGGATCCGCTTGCCGAAAAGTGTGTTCGGCTGCTCGTCGTTGTAACGGAAAAGCGGCAAGACCAGACGGAGCGAGTGCTCAGACGGACTGGTACGACCAAATGACGTGAAGACTTGCCCCGCATAGCGCCGGTAGCCCAGGGACTCGGCGACCTTCAGAATGCGCCCGCGCGTTGCCGGATTGACGCGGCCTATTCCACGCATGGCCCTTGAAGCCGTGATGACACTTACGTCCGCCGCTTCGGCTACGTCTTTCAGGCTGACTTTACGACCCACTTGGTTGGCCTCCTTCGCTCGCGATGAACCATCCTCGGCCTGTCCGGACGGCCCACGCAAGTCGTTTCTCGCGATGATGACCAGCAGGAGGGAACCAAAAAGCTCGCCAAATGTGGTAGAATACCACAAATCGCTTTACAGCCGTTCCTTTGTCCCTTATCCTCCACCTAGTCTATCAGGGAATTCTTTGTTAGCTTGGCTTGTCTTGACCGCCAGCTCAACCCCATCCTGTTCCGCTAATCGTGTTCACCCCCGCTAAAGCTCTTCCCGTTTCGCTCTCGGTTCTTCTTCTCGGAACACTCGGGTTTCTCATTGCCTTTTCACTAATGGGAAAAGATGGAAATCGGGTTAGTGAAAGTCAGCCCGACAGCGCGGGGTCTAACTACGCCCCATATGAGTATACGCTGGAGAATCCGGTCACGCCCGAGTGGCTTAAGGAGAATATCAGTAAAGAACGGCCGCGAGTTATTCTTACCGCAGAGAGTCTGGCGCAACTCAAGCAGGCAATCACGGAAGGCGGACTCATCGCCTCCTATTACGAGTGGATACACTGGAACGCTGACCAGTTTCTGACCGCACCGCCACTCACTCGGAAAATGGATGGGAAACGCCTCCTGGACGTTGCGCGGCAGGCGCTCGCGAGGATTACCTGTCTTTCGCTCGTCATCAATCTGGAGGAAGAAAACGATATCTATGTCAGCCGCCTTACTGATGAAATCCTGAGTATCTGTTCTTTCACGGATTGGAATCCGTCTCATTTTCTCGATACCGCGGAAATGGGGATGGCCATCTCCATTGGTCTTGACTGGTGCTATCATGCGCTCGCTCCAGAGACGATCGAAGTGGCGGAAAATGCGCTCGTCAACCTCGCACTGAAGCCGGGTTTGAATGGATCCGGGCATACCCGTTTCCTTACCATGTCGAATAACTGGAATCAGGTCTGCAACGGCGGGTTGTGCGCGGCCGCTGTCACCGTGGCGGAAATAGAACCAGAATTGGCTGCGAAAATCATTTCCCAAGCGCTTGAGACAATGACCGTCGGCCTGGAGGTTTATCATCCAGATGGGCTTTACCCGGAGGGCGTGAGTTACTGGGGTTATGGCACCTATTATTCCGCTTTCGTCACGGACGTGTTCCTGAGTGCTTTTGGCCAACATTTTGGGTTGATAGACTCACCCGGTTTTATGTCAAGCGCCCTTGGGGCTCGGATGATGGTCGCGCCCAGTGGTGATAACTACGATTTCTTCGACTGTGCACCGCGCATGAAACCGATGCGCTATTGGCCACTCGTTGCATGGTTCGATGTCAAAACTGGGGAAAGGCAATATTTCCTTGAAGAGGAGCTTACCAAGGCCTTGGAACGAAAACTTAGCCGGAAAGAAATCACCACTTGGATTGAGCCGCTGGCCATGGCGTGGCTTGCACAAGTGCCTGTCGGCCAGGAAAAGTCGCTGCCAGAGAACTGGGTGGCCCGCAGTAAGAACCCCATCGTAGTTTTTCGGAAGAATGATGATCCAAGGGGATTTTACTTTGGGGCCAAAGGAGGCCGAGCTAACCTCTCGCACGGTAATATGGATGCTGGCTCATTTATTTATGTATTCGATGTGATCCGTTGGCGCATTGATTCAGGAAACCAAAGCTACGCCCCACTGGAAGAGATAATCGGTGAGAACTTATGGAATGATTCTCAGGATTCTGATCGCTGGTCCTTGCTTACAAAGAACAACTTCGGGCATAGCACAATCACTATTAATGATGCACTTCATCGTGCCGATGGAAGCGCCTCTCTAAGTCAAGTTGACGAGAAAACAGTAGTGATCGATCTCACCAGCGTTTTCGGAAAGAACGTCGAGGCGGCCAAACGCCGCATCTGTCGAACAAGAGACTACCAAGTTAAAATCGAGGACACCATCATCCCGAACGAAAAAACCGAATCAATCGTCCATAGCTTGATCACCACGGCGGATGTTGAGCTTCACAGGCAACAGGTGATCCTTCACCAGAACGGCCGCTCAGTAAAAATCGCCATTTCTAAACCAGTCCAACCAAGAATCTCCGTCGTCTCACTCGATCCTCCACCGCTGGAATATGACCGGCACATCAGCGGTCTTAAGCGTATCGAGATTCGTCTGGGAAAGGCAGAGATCAAACCGAATCAGCCGGTGGAGTACTTTCTGGAGATTAGTCCTGCCAAGAGCTAGCCTGCTCTTTGACCCGATATCCATCCACACTCTGAGATCATCCCCCTCAAAACCATGACAATACATCTTAAATCCAAGGAGAAAGGGTTCACTATCGTTGAACTCATCATCGTAATAACTATTGTGCTGATCCTCGCGGCGTTGGTTTTCGGCGTAGCCGGACAGATGCGCAAACGGGCGTCCTCCGCTCAGTCCATGTCCAACCTGAAGCAGATTAGTGAGGCCTTTAATCTCTTCGCTGCGGATAATGATGGCTACCTTCCCGGACCTAGCTATTGCGGACAGCCGGCAAGATTTTCAGTCCCTCCGGATGAAAACGACACTAGACTCCTGGGATGGAACCTGCGTGATTACCTCCCAGTCGAGAAAATTGCCGATGACCGCCTTTACAATCAAATCTTTTCCTATCCTATGTGGCGAAGTAAAACCGGTGAGGCTGGTCCATCTTACTATGTAAACCGGAGACTTGTTATTGATGGGAGGTCTTACTGGCCCGTGGGCCGGGTCCAGAGCGAGAACAGCATTAGCACCATGTCCATGGCGCAGCTCGCATCTTTTGACCTCACCAATACCGGGGATCTCACCCTTTATGATCTTGTCTTTATCTATGAGGTAGACCAGGAAGCGCCCATTGGAACGCCTGGTTGGCTTTCGGATTTACCTGAAAAACCTCTCCACGGTGATTACCGCAATGCTTTACTATTTGACTGGAGTGTCCAGCAGGTTCCGCTCGAAGAATTTGAAGGGGCTCCGAACCGCGGTTGATCCAGATATCGTCTTCATTCCCGGGCCGTTGAGCTATCAGCTCCTCGAATGTTTCCGTGCTTCCGCAGGGTTGTGCCCCGGTCGCAAATCAGCGCGCATCTTCCTCTGATCGAATCCCGGACTCACCCCGAGCAATTCACGCCGTCCTTTCACGGACGAAGAGTTGCAACAGGTATTGGCGGCGCCTGTTGTGTGGCAGAGCGTGGTATTTTATAATCGAATCCACAAACTCAGCCGGGTTGTCAGCAGTTTGCTCCCGCTTTTCGCCGTTTCAAAAAGGCTCCTGATTGCAGAATCTCGTGATACTTAGTCCAGCGATGCTATCCCTCATGGTTCGATCCCATTCGTCCGAACCGAACTCAATCACGGCAAAATGCATTCAGGATTTAGAACCGTAGAAATGGGGGCTTCTACCATGTCCTGCCAGGAACCCAACTGTCGGGCCAGCGTCTGTGCCAGCTCTGACTTTTCCTCAGCAATATTGTGACTTTCACCTGGATCCGCTTCAAGATCGTACAGCTCAATTTGATTTGTTTCGTGATATTCTATGAGCTTATATCGGCCGCGGACGATCGTGCTGGAAGGAAACCCACGCCAGGAATATCGCCCGCTCTCCGGTACTTTCACCTTCAGTCCTGGTCCAACCAGGTAGAGCGGATAATGCCAAAACAAGCTCCGTTCAGTCAAGGACTCCCCGCGCATCAGTGGCGTTAAGTCGATCCCATCAACAGCCTGATCCTTTGGCAGCTCCGCACCTGCGAGGCTCGCGACCGTTGGCAATATATCAATACTTGAAATCGGATAATCGGTGGTCCGGCCTGATTCAATAAACCCTGGCCAGTATATGCAAGCCTGCACCCGCTCCCCGCCTTCTTATAGGGAGCCTTTCTTT
>CAZUPP010000056.1:0-6731 GCA_964622095.1 uncultured Verrucomicrobiales bacterium | reverse complement strand
TGGCGGAGCGTACGGGACTCGAACCCGCAGCCTCTGCCGTGACAGGGCAGCGCTCTAACCGATTGAGCTAACGCTCCAGGAGCTGCGGGCGAAGCCGCTGAACTGGATCGGTAACGTAGGCACAAGGCGAAGGGGTAGCAACCTGTTTTTTGGACGAAAGTTTTGGCCGATTCCGAGCTATCGGCTTGGCACAGGCGTGCACTTTCCGATACCCTCCACGCCCGGTGAAGTCTGCATTCTTTCAAGTAAAACCGCGGTTGAAGAGGCTCTGCAAAGACGGTTGCGCCGGTGCTGATGAGGGGTATCGCCGCTCTGCGGCACTTGTCGTCGTGTTGTTCCTGGTCGCGTTGATCTTTGCCGTGGCTTTACTTTACATGCGGTTGTTGATTCTCGACCAGGAGATAGTCGCGCCCCTGACCTCTCATCGGCAGGCGGTGGTGGTAACGGGAGAATGCTCGCAACTGATCATCGCCGCCCTGCGTGAAGAAGCGCGAGTTCACGCCCGTGATCCGGAAACGACACCATGGCATCTGAAGGACACTGCGCCGGCGATGCCCCACCGGTCGCTTCCGCTCTCGTTGCAGAGCAATAAGCGGTCCGCCCTCCTGAAAGTGAGCTATGCGGATCTGCCATTCTATGCCGATGATACTCTTGTCCTGAGACCATTTGAGGCGAGCAATGACCGGCTTTCGGACGCGGACGGTAGTGGGTGGCTAATCAGTTCTGCTCAACTCAATGCGACCGCGCTGCTTCCACCTGATGCCCCGCTTTCCCCTGACGCTGTCCATTGGATCTATTTTACGGATGCCGGTCCGCTGCGCGGCAATCCTGATATTAGTAGGCAAAGAGAAATCACCGGCCGCATGGCCTTCATCGTCTATCACACCGATGGATTGCTGGATATTAATCACGCAGGCAATGGGTTGGCCGCTAATCCATCCATGAGCTTGGATGATCGGATGGATTTTGGACAACTCATGGCGGGAAAAGGCAATCTGCGCTTTGCCCACATGCAATCGTTGATTGTCACCGGACCGTCACTGGATAATCAGACTGAGCCCGCGGCAGAGGTCATTTGGGGTCCTCAGTTGAAAATGATTTCCCTTTTTCGCGATCCTCGCAGTCCCCGAATTTCCGGAACTTCTGGATCGCAGATTGATCCGCCCGCTACTGACCTGGAGAGTTATTCACGTTACCTGCAGACTTTTGCGCGAACAATGCCAGGCGAATCTATTGTCGCTGGCCAGCAAGCTTTTCTTGGTCGGGCGGATTTTCTGCGTATGACAAAAACTGAAGCGCTAAAGATCGATTCGGAGCAAACGCACTTTTTCACGACTTTCTCGCGCATCCTCACTTCCGTGCCCCCCTCGGATAACCTGCCAGCTGATCCGGTCGCGAATTCAAGCGTCTGGACAAAGTTCAGTTTACGCCATCTGAACCTGCTTGCCTTTGATTTTCCAGATCCATCGCGACCCGATCCGCAACGCGAGGCGGCCATCGCAAGATTCTTTGGCTTGGCGCGAAATTCTTCCAGTCAGCCCTGGGAATATGTTGGCTCAGGCGGCAATTCAACGCTGGCTCGGTCAATCGCCTCCTTTGAGGACGTATCCACCGAAACAGCGAACCGGCCGATGAATTTCTTTGAAACTCTCAAAACAGCGATTGACCCTGGATCGCTGGGGCACCACCTTGATCTACCCAAGGCGGCGACCGGAACAGAAAACTTCCATCGGAACCGAGATATTCACCTCCTTCGCATCGGCGCAAATATCATTGATCAATGGGACGCTGATTCCTTTCCCACACGCATCACCCTGAATACCGACGAAGGTCCGGTGGGCATCAGCGGCATTGAAAATCTGCCCTATATTGAAAAACTCCATCTTGACGCCTTGGATCCGCGCTGGGATGATCCCAATGAGATTCCTGTCGAGGAGAGATTGCTTTTACTCTATATGATTCCAGAGCTGTGGAATCCGCACGCCCCGCCGGTCAATCGTGATGCTGGAAGCAATGAAACAATATTTCCAGGATCAGCTCCGTGGTTGGATTCGGCCAACCGAAATGCCGGTCCGGCAAACATTCGCCTGCGTTCAAGGGGATCGTTTAAGGTGGAAGTGCTTCCAGTCGATACATATCAGTTTACGCTGCGCGATCACTCATATACTAGTGAAATCCTTTCTGATCATGGCAGCGTGACAATAGCCAGCAAAGACTTTCACCGATTTTCTCCCCTGCCCCGGGCCGTTCGAGAGGCGCAGGCAAGCGGCATGTTTCACAATGGCGAGCTGGTCCTGCACGGCAAGGCCTTGCCTTATTTTGCGAATGAAGATGGTTCGTTGCCGGGATTAGAGGTTTTCGCGGCTCGTTTGGGGCCGGATTCCTCTGCCCAAGAGTTGGCTGAGTGTGGCACAGACGCCAGCCCGCTCCCAATAGACGGTAGTGGTCAGCCATTTTATACTGGTGTGGGAGCGCCTGAAGAAGTCTATCAAGAGACTCAGGTGGAAAACCAGCCTTATCCTGGAATGAGGCATGAAGGATACACGCAGAACCATTACTGGATATGGGACGAGCTGGCCGATGATAGAAGGCTGTTAAATCTTCAATTGGGACATGACCCCATGTTCCGTTTTGATGTGGTGTTGGATTACCAGGATCACCTGGGCCGTTGGCAGACTTATCAGGTTTTTGGCGCGGATGGTGACCTTTTAACCGGGGAGGCCGGCCTGACCTTCGAAGGAACGTTTTTCGATGGCATGGCCCTTGAAGGGGAAGACAGGTTTATCCTCGCGAATTACCTCGATACCAATGGGTCCCTTACCCTCTACCGGGCTGACCCGCGGACAGGGCGTCTGGGCATAGCGGCTGACTCTGAACTTTTGACCAATCTGGGCGAATTCCCCTTGCGCGGCGCAAGTGGCAATGCAGGGCGAGGCCCCAAAAATAGCCTGCTGGTCACGCGCACGACCGAACCGCCGGATAATCTGAACGCCATCATCACCCGATACGCGGGGTTCTACCTTATTATCCAGTATTTCCCAGGCTTATTCTCAGAGAATATCGACTTTCGGGAAGAACACCCTGAAACATCGGATTGGGAGACGTTTTATTCTGATCCGGATGGTTTAGTCCGGCCGGGGGACGCTTTTCTCTTGCGACGATGGATTGATCTTTTGCATGAGCTAAACCCGGGGTCCGGCGGCACTAATGACGAATGGGAACTGGACCGCCGGCGCTTCTCGATTTACTCCAACCAGGCGGCGCGGCCACGATTATTGAACCGCCCTTTTCAATCGGTCGCGGAGTTAGGATATGTTTTCCGTGACCTGCCTTTTCGATCGCTCGATCTGACGAGCGACGAAAGTGCAGACCGGCAACTCCTCGACTGGTTTACCCTCGAAGAATCGGCGATGGCCGAGAATGGGCAATGGCGCCCACTGGTTCGCGCTGGCGTGATTAATCCCGAAGCCGCTATTCGCAATGGGACATCCGAGGTGCTCGGCACGATACTGACCGGTGCATCAATTGCTCCGCCCACTTATTTTCATAAATACGTCGAATCCCCTCTGGAAAACAACAGCAAAGAGAACATTGAAGATCTGCGAGCACCAGGTGAACCGAATGCGCCCGCATTGCTGCCTCCCGTGCTTCTCAGTTCGCGTGATGCCGAAAATATCATCGGTGAGTTATCTGATCTGACCGCTCCGAAAGATCTAACCATCCTGCAAAGAGCCGATCTCATTCCTGCCTTGAATCGGGCGGCTGATCGCTTGTTAAACGGCCAGGCGGTTGATCTGGAAAAACCGATGGCGCGCAACATCTCCACTGCCGGTGAATTCGCGGACTTTTCAGGCGGAATGAGTACTCCCTTTTCCGTAATTAAATCCGAACGGGAAGCCACGATTCGCGCCCTCGCGGACGTGAGTAACCCGCGTACCTGGAACTTTCTGATCGATATCTTTCTACAGACAGGGAAATTCACTCCTGGTTCGCCCGCAGAAGCAGGTGAGTTTATGGTGCGCAGTCAGCGCCGCGAATGGCATTCCGTTGCCATCGACCGTTTCACTGGTGCAGTAATTGATCATCAGAAGGAAATCATGCTTGCGCCCTAGGCGGATCTGAGTCACACCTGCACATGCCGTCATTTTCAGGGGACCTCTCCGCTCACGAGCTCATTCTCGCTTCGGGTTCACCGCGCCGGGCGGATTTATTGTCCGAACATGGTTATACTTTCCAGATTATCCGCCCGGAAGTGGAAGAATTACACGACGCCGGGACGCCCATCCTGGAATTGACCCTGGCAAACGCCGCGCTGAAGGCCCGTTATGTGGCAGGCAAACTCTGCCAGAAAAATGCGGTGATCATCGCGGCAGACACTCTTGTGACGATTGATGGCGAGGCGATCACTAAACCGGCCGACCTTGAAGAAGCCCGCGGCATGCTCCGCCGCCTGTCCGGGCGGGAACATGAGGTCACGACGGCGGTCTGTCTTTTTCAGTGCTGCGATAAGCGACTAGAAAAACTCAGCGTCACAACCAATGTCCGTTTTAAAACTTTGAGTGATGAGGAGATCACCCAGTACTTTAAAAATGTGAATCCACTCGATAAAGCCGGAGCCTATGGTGCTCAGGAACACGCGGACTTGATCATCGCAGAACTTCGGGGATCCTATACTAACGTCGTGGGACTGCCGATGGAGGAAGTTTCCCTGCAGCTTGCTGGAATGGGCGTGGTTCCTAGTGAGATCTGATGGATCGGTCAGACTATCCGGAAATCGTCGCACTGACGCGCAGTCCATCCTGCAGATGATCAGCGGGCACCAGATTTCCCTCGATTGTTTTGGCCGTGCCATCCGGCCACTCCAGATCCAGGCTGCTCACCCCGCGATTTTTGAACTCCGGATTCTTTACGGAGATTTCCAGTTTCTTGCCGCGGAATATCCGTTTGGCCGTAAATGATTCCCACCCGGAAGGAATGCAGGGATCAATGCGCAGACCTTCAACCTCCGGACGGATGCCCAGAATATACTGGGTCATGGTATAGTAGGTCCACGCGACGGTTCCGCTCAGCCAAGGCACCCGGCTCATCCCGCTCTTTTCACTGGCCGGGCCATGGGTGCTCTGGCAATGAACGTACGGCTCGATCTCACGATGATCGGCAAAATCATTCTGGGCCGCTGGCATGTAGGCGCGCAGGTTTTTGTAAGCGCGATCTCCCTGGCCCAGGATACAGTCCGCGATAACCGCCCAGCCCTGCGTATGACTGAATATGCTGCCGTTCTCCTTCACGCCCGGCAAAAAGAGGACGGCGCGCATCACGGAAGGGTCAGTTTTCTTATATGGCGGGTCACAAACTGCGACCCCGAATTGTCCGGCCAACCGGTCCTCCACGCTATCCATCGCGGTGCTGCCCTGTTCCGCACTGGCCGCACCACTGATAACCGACCAGCTCTGCGGATTAAGAAATATTTGACCCTCTTCATTTGTTTGGGAGCCAAAAACTGAACCATCTTCGTGGTAGGCGCGGACAAACCATTCACCATCCCAGGTATGTGCCTGGATATTCTTATCCAGTTCGGCCAGCTTTTCTGTGGCCCAATGCTCGTCCGTTTCTGCCCCTCGCTTTTTGGCCAGTCCGGCAAAAACCGCGAGCCCCAGGCGCAATTGGAAAGTGACAAAAACCGTTTCTCCATGAAAACCGAGCTCGATACAATCGTTCCAGTCCGCTTTCAAACCACATGGCAGGCCATGTGCACCGAGCCGTTCCAGATTAAATTCCAGGGCGCGCCGTAGGTGTTGAAAGACGGTATCTTCGCCTCCATCAGCATAGGGCGCCACGGCATCATAGAATGCCTCATCCCCTGACTCGGCCACGTAGGCAGGCACCGCGTTAAATAACCAGAGGCAATCATCTGACCGCTGGCTGGCCGGATTGACGGCGGGCATTTTTCCTGGTTTAAAGAAAACTGGATCAACCACCGGTTGCGCTCCGCCCTTTGATTCCTGACCGCTGATCATGAGCAACAGACGCTCACGAGCTTTCTCCGGGATCATTGAAGTAATTCCGACGATGTCCTGCACCGTATCCCGGTATCCAAATCCGTCCCGGTCGATACCAGAATAAACCAGATTACAGGCCCGGCTCCATTCAAAGGTCTGTAGGGCGTTGTAGGCATTCCAGACATTAACCATGGAATTAAAGGCGGAATCCGGAGTTTCCACTTTCAGCACCTTCATAAGGTCGGTCCAGTAAGCCTTTAATTTCCCGAATTCTTCCCAGGCGCGCCGTGCATTGAGCAAGTCCGTGCGCACCCGGACGCCTTCTTCCTCCGCTTTGCCAACCCCAAGAATCACGATAAGAGTTTTTGCCTCTCCGGCACCTAAGGTCAGCCGGCATTTCTGGGCTGAACAGGCCACATCTCCATAGGCCTCTGAACCGGATAGCTCCCCTCCACCGGCCAGGCTCTGTGGATTGGCGTATCCGCCATGGGTGCCCAGAAAACTGTCCCGGTTCAGCTCATAGCTTTCCGGGACTGCATCACCACCCATACATAAATACCACCACCGGCTCTGATCCCGGTTGCTGAAGTTCTCCTTGTCCTGAGCCAGATTCATGCAGGACGAAGCGGACGCCATCCCCTCCACCCACTGAGAGCGCACGATAAAGTCGCTATATTGGCGGTTAAAGGTATCGTGCAGAATGTGCCATTCTTTGTTGAATTCCGCGAACGA
>CAZUPP010000055.1:0-7627 GCA_964622095.1 uncultured Verrucomicrobiales bacterium | reverse complement strand
GAAGGCGGGTGGTGTCAGTCTCGCCCCAATGATCTCGTGGAGGCGGTTGATGGCGTTGATGGTGGCAGTACGGAGCACATCGTCAATGTGAACCTCAAGCCTACGATGTGTCTGCCCGTAGAAGAGCAAGCCCAAGGGGACTGGTTTCCCCATCATTTCCTCCAGGCACAGAGCCTGTGCGCAGAGTTGCACTTTGTCACTGAGGTCCTTTTTGGGCCTCCCGCGTTTGTATTCAACGGGCACGATTGCTCCATTTTTGTGTAGCTCGACGATGTCAGCAATGCCTTGAAGCCGATGCGTTTCACTGACCAAGTGAAGCCCCCTGGCCACTTTCATGGTGGTTGCGTAGGATGCTCCACCTGTGTGGGCACGCTCGTGGATCACGCGTCCCTCCGCTGTAAGCCGGTTCTCTGCCCAAACGCGTTCCACGTGGATGAGAGCCATCTGACGCTCACAGAAGAGCAGATGCTGCAAAGCTGAAAGCGGCAGATAATCGCCCGTCATAGGTGTGATCAAGATGCGAATGCTCAGATGCGGCGAATAAGCTTCACACCTTCCGGCAGGTTGTCCTCATGGATGGTGATCTGATAGTCAGCAAAGGATCGAGGCGTAGATGACGGGTCTTTGGGGGCCACATCAACCCGATCAAAGAGTTCATGGCTAGGGGCACTACCAAGTTTGGAATTATGCTCAAACACAATCAGGCCGCGGGTATTCATGCTGCCTGCCGGACGTGCAGCAGACTGATCAAATTGGAAAGCATTTTCCAGCGCGATGAAAAGAAGTTCCAAATCATCTTCCGCAAAGCCTGTCTGCTCTGCAAGAAAGGGATTGACGAAGCCGTGAGCACGATAGATGGCATAGGGCACAGTGAATTTTCGTCCCATGGTGCGACCTTTTTCAATGTCTTTCTCGTTGGTGACGGACGTACGGGTGATGGCATGCTCACTTGAGACTATGGGGAGAGCGGAGCGGGCAAAAGACAATTGCACAGGCCCGCGAACCTGGCCGCAGTTAACTTCTGTGGACATTACCGCACCAAAAGTGCGCACATCATAGAAATTTTGGCACATCCATTCCCTAGCTCGGTCCCGCTCCGCCCGCTTTGGGCTTTTGTGGTCGAGTTCAAGAGCCTTGTAGGCTTCCTGGTGTTGAATATTGTGCACTGCACCTTCCTGGAAATAGATTCGTTTCTCCGGCTGTGTGGTCTGAATAAAGTTGCGGATTTTTCTTTTCAGACAGACATCGGTGACAAGTCCATAGCCTGTTTCCGCGTCTACTCTGGGAAGATTTCCTGCATCGGGATCGCCGTTGGGATTGGCGTCTTTCACATCAAATAAGAAGACGAAGTCGTAACGATTGTTCATGGTCGCTGGGTTTTGTTTAGTGATTTGAGATTTCAGGAGTTTGTGGCTGCCTCTGGTTCTTCCGTTTCTATGGGCTTTTTAGTGAAGAGATCTTTGCGTTGATGATAATAGCCAAGGATGAACAGGCCTTGTTGCTCCAGATTGTGGGTTTTTGGAGAGACATTACTCGGATCCAGAGGCCATTTGATGTCTCCAATGAGCTTATCAAAAAAGTTCTTTCTGCCGTGGGTGAGATGACGGCGATGGTGGACCGAAAGTTGTTCCAATCGGGGGAACACAGAGGATGGCGATGAGCAGGCTGAGGAGAAGTAGGTTTCCCGGATCGTTTTGGAGATCTGGCCTCCTGTTTGTTCTTTATGGCCTTCTTCCTGGATTTTTTCCAGAACGGCAAAGAGCCTACCCAGGCGGTAGGCAGGGTTTGGATTGTTGATGTCTAACATAACAGAGATGTTGAGTTGATGGTTGCGTTTAAGGACAGCCTTGATTGAAGCGACTCTGATGTAATCCACATCCCGCTCCATGTGTACGCGACGGATGACAGCAGTGAGTATAGCTTCCGGGTAAGGGCTTGCTTCCAGTATCGCACGCATGAGCGCACCTCCCAGCAGAGGTGAAGGATCATCTCCCTGGCGAGTGGTAGCCCGCAGGAACTCCCAGTAGGGTGGATAGTCTGAGTCAGGCAAGCGCTTGCCGACCTGATGCTCAAACTTCTTGACTATCTCCATGTCAGCCCGATGCCGACGAAGGTTGTCAAGCAAATCGACAATTGAACTTTGATAAAAGAATCGAATAGAGAGCCTGGCGGCGTTTGGAGCTAACCCGAGAAGGAAAAAACGGGTGGATTCAGGATTCTCAGCCAATTCGCTGTAGGATTCGCGGCCCATTCGAAGAGCTTTCAGAAAAGCATGAATCTTTTTCCGGATGTTTTCATCCTGTGAATCATCCTCCGCAAGTTGAGCACCATGTTGAGAAAACTGAGCGAACACATCTTCCACTGGGGTCGGCTTTTCGGTCCAAAAAACACAGGTAGTATCGCCAATGCGCATCCGATGTTTGGAGGACTGGGGTCCCGTAAGCAAGCTGTTGAGAACTACTCCGTACTTCAGTGCAGCTTCTGTGCTTATCGGGCTATTATAGCTCTGTTCGTTGCCATATGATTCAAACGCAGAGGAATTAAAGGACACAATGTTGGCACCAGCTGGCTGAGCACCGGGGATTCCCTTGATTTTTGGATGCAACCGAGCAATCGGGCCCTCAATGCCTGTCAGAAGGCATTGACCAATGGTTCTCGCTTCCTTCTGTGGTCGATTCTTTTCCCACCAAGCCTTAATCTCAGGGAGATCATGAACACATTGTTCTTCCCCCAGAATTTGAAAGACTCCAAATCCTGTACCAACCTCTTCCAGAATTGGAAATTCCTCCAGGCGCTCTGGCTTCCAGTGCTCAAGGAATCGGCAGACGGCGGAAAAGTGGGGATGAAGTATGTCATCTTCCAAAGCCAGATGCCTCTGGCGGAATGCTTGAAAACGATCCTTACCAAATCCCTCCTTCTTGTCGGCAGGTTGCCGACCGAGAAGATACGTCTGATTGTCCCAGAGGAAACAGGGATTGATACCGGAACCTGAGGGCTTGGCTTCACCCGGTAATTCCATTCTCGCAGTAACCAACTGGCCGTTGGTGTTCTGGACGCGAGCATCCTGCGGTTTGAAAAGTTGACCATCGGGCCGCAGGACGATCCTGAACGAGACTTCTTGTGGAGAAAATCCAGGTTTAGAAAGCTCGTAAGACGGATCATCTGCAAGCCGACTGTGAAGGGCGTGAAGGGATTGGAGAATCATGCTCAGGCAAATGTTTGGTGAAACGGAGGAACCTTGATGACGCCATTATGCATAGTGGCACGGAAAAATCGGGGCGTGGCACTTTTAACCTTTTTGGTTCTAGGGTCTTGATCAAACTCCAGGTCATGGAGCATGAACCCCAGTTCTCGACCGTCACCCTTCAGGCTTGGATCGGGTTTAGGAAATTCGTCTCCCGGTTCCAAAAGACGCACACGAGCAGGAAACTCGCGGCAGCCCAGGTATGGCTGGTGAAAGCACTGCCCCTTGCGTGCTCTGCGTTTGAACATTTCCAGGTGTTTCCCGGCAGCGTCAGCATCAGAGAGCTCCGGGCCATCCTTGTCCAGTCGACGATCCAACACCTCAACATTAGCATGGATCAGATAGCGAACGTTGCGCAACAACATCGCTGCCCTTTGCTGCCGTAAGCCTTCAACTGCTATACTTAAATTCCCAGTTCCAGCCTTCATTGCGGAATCAACTCGTCCCTTCACAGGGATCTTGGAACTGATCTCATTTCGCCGGATGTTAGTGAAACAAATGGGATTGATGACGTGAATTTCATCAATCACCCAGCGGATTTGGGGTTTCCAGTAAATTGCTTCCAATATGCCGCGTGCCGCTGAGGGAGTGATAACGTCATAAGAAACGCGCTCGACCTTCATCTCCGGACGCGAGAAAAGCGCGTAGTCGCCAGATACGTCTACCATAATGCCGTGGTTCTGCATGGAAATCTTTAGTTTTAGATGATTAGTGCTGTGCGATCTTTGGTTTCATCAAAATTTAAACCATAGCTTTGGGAATAAAACAATTCAGGGGAAATGAGAATGTGAAACTGGTTCTCCCTAACACTTTCAAACTCTTTCTCACTTTTCCTAAACTCGGACTCATACACCTGAACAGTGTAACGTTGCAAGCTTCGAAAGAAATGTCGGCTTAACGGGATGACCCGGTTACGGAGCTGCCCTACTAGTTTCGCTCCATCGTCATCATAAGGCACAATGATCGAAACCTGTTCGTTCTCAATAAGTCGAAACCGATCCGCTGCTGTTTTGAATTGGAAGCAAAGAGGTAAGCTCGCATTCTTGCGACACAAGCTGAAACAACTTGAAATGTCTTTCGAATCCCATTTTGGAGATGCCGGATCACTGTGGATTGCATAGTAGAGTTGAAAGTACTTACGGACCGCTTCCGGACTCAGTGGATCTTCAAAAAGCGCCAAAATCTGCTCAGCGATTTGGGAAGTTTCACGAAAGTATATCTCCTTATCTTGGTGCTCCGAATAAAAAACGTGTGTGGTGCCACTTTCCAGTAATCCATTTCTGTTGCAGCGTCCCGCAGCCTGAGCAATAGAGTCGACTCCAGCAAGAGAGCGGTAGACAACAGGGAAATCGATATCCACTCCGGCTTCAACAACTTGTGTGGAAATCAGCCTGACCGGCCGACCCTCGTTTAATAGTCTTCGAACCCCCTGTAAAACCTCTCGTCGATGAACAGGGCACATAAAGGTTGAAAGATGGAAATCTCCTGACTCCCGCTTGGATATAAGTTGAAAGAGTTGGCGAGCGTGTCTCCGCGTATTCACGACCACCAGAACTTGTTCAAGCTGATCCAGTTCGTTTGCAAGTTGCTGGTCCGCCATTTTTCCGCGATCCATCACCGCTACCCTTTTCAGGTCTTTGTATAGTTCATCAGGGTTTTTGATAATGGGCCTGATGTTTTTCAGGCCTATCGGGAACCTTTCCCGATAATGAATTGCGGGTTGTGTTGCCGTGCAGTAGACAATAGATGTGGAGTAGTGTTTCACCAACTCATCCAATATGGAGAGGCAAGGTTTCAAATACTGGACAGGAATGCATTGGGCTTCATCAAGGATAATGACTGCGTTTGCGATGTTGTGGAGTTTTCTGCAGGATGAAGTGCGTGCCGCAAAGAGTGACTCATAAAATTGAACCGCAGTTGTTACGACCAAAGGAGCTTCCCAGTTTTCTGATGCAAGACGACTTTCTGTTGTTTCTCTTTCCGGTGAGAGATTTGAATGGTGTTCCAGCACTATGGGAAATGGTGAGATTTCAGCGAGGGGAGCGAAAATCTCTGAAAACACTTCGGCGTTTTGCTCAATAATGGATGTGAAAGGAACAACATAGATTATCCGCCTTTGGCCGTGCCTGATGGCGTGGTCTAGCGAAAACGCGAGAGAAGACAAGGTTTTGCCACCACCTGTTGGAACCTGAAGATCGAAATGGCCGGGAGGAAGGGGGGCAGCAGCCAGGCACTCGTCAAGAATCTCCTTTCGCAATCGGGTCACTTGAGTCTTGGGGTCGCCAAATGCAGAGATTCTTTGTTCCAACAAACATTTCATGTCTACTAAGGTGGAAATGCTGCCGAGTCCGTTCCTGAGTCGAAATTGAGCAGGATTGATAAACGATTCCGTTGCGAGAAAATCGGCATCAACTAGACAAGAGAACAGCATTCGTGAAAAGCTAGACCAGCTTTCTTCCGTAAGGTTTCTTGTCAGGATCTCAGGTATACTTTGGATGGTTTTGTCTAAAAGTTAATTTGGTGCGGTAGCATATTAGCAAATTATCTTCTTCAGACGTTTCTCCAGGCAGCTTCCATCTGATATGGCATCTAGAAGTCCTGAATGATGTCCGGCAATTGCATATGCAAGGATGTGGCCAAACACCGGCACCTGTCTTACAGCATGCTGTGCTCCGGCGGTGGAATGATCAATTTTCCCAGTGCTCTCGCCGATATGGGCATCAGCCTTTGACGCCAGATATTCCTGCCATTCTTGGGCAAACTTCCCCAAGTCATGCCACAATCCTGCCAAATATCCGATCATTGTGACCGCATCAGAGCTTTCTCGCGGGAACATGGAGTGGGCAAACTTGGCTGTCCAATATGCCACCTTGTTGAGGTGCCCGTGGTCTGGGACCATCTCGCGGCAATGGGGGCAGTCCGGAAAGCCAAGGCAGACATCGGAACGGTTATCCCCATCCAACTTGCCGATCAGAATGGGTGTATATAAAGGCTCCCATTTTGACGGGTCATCCATATAGACCGGATGAGAATGTGCGTATGGGGGTAAGTTCATCGTGGAACTAAAAACAAATAATTAGAGGAACATCTGTGAAAGGACTCGGAGCTTGAACAGTACATGCGGCCCACCTTGGGATGCTTGAAGTAGTTTCGGACTCTCCGGGGTTGGCGCTGGATGCTGCGTAGCTGTTTTTGCACGTTGTCTTTGAGTTGAGATTTCTCCCGAATTCCGTGGGTTTTATAGGCCAGAAAGGTTTTGAGATCGCGATTGAGGTATTCATCCGGGTTGAGTTCGGGCGCATAGGCGGGTAAAAACAACATGCCGCAATCAGTCGAGAGCACTCGACTCGAGAGTGCGCTGATTGACGAAACTTTTCCTCTCTAGCCTTCCAGAGATCAAGCATGAACAGACCCTCGCAGATGAAAACCACAGCCATAACCGGATCAGCCTGAGACAGTGCTCCGCTGGCAGATAATGAAGCGCTCCGCAGTCTTGGCGCGAAACACAATAATAAGCTTGGAGGCCAAATCCACATGCTGCGCAAGAATGCCTTTAATCTCAGCTTGGCCGAGTCCGGCTTCGCCCATGAACTCGACGTAATCGGCGGTTTCTGCACAATTGTGGCCGTTGACTTTTTGCTTGCGAAGATCTTCCACGACCGCTCGAAACTGCTCGTAGGTGGGTGTAATACGAATTTTCTTCTCGCGAGATTGCGCCTTAATGTCGTTTGCGGGATTGAAGGGAATCAATCGGTCGTTCACGGCGTTTCGCAGAACCTCCCGGACAAACCAGAGATGGCTGTTGTGGGAACTCTCGCCGAAATCATACTGAGAGAGCCACTTGACGATATCGGAACTCTTCACCTTTCTTATTGCCACCTTGGAGCCTCCCGGCCACTCGTCGCGAATTCGGTTCAGGATAGTGCGTTTCTCGGCCATCGTTGAAGGAGCTTGCCGCAGTGTGTCGAAGTGATCTTTCGCATAGCTGATGAAGGAAACGTTGCCGTTCCCCGGGTCGATCAGACCGAGTTCACGCAAGAAATCGCGTAGTTTACGGCGTGCAATCTGGAGATGAGCAGTCTCCAGGCTTTTTCTCACGATTTTGCCTTCCGCTTGGCAAACGCGTAATACGTGCCATTACTGTAGCGATACAGGCAATTATCCACTTTGCTGAAGTTGTTTGCCATTGGTGTTGAGTTCCTTTGGATGAACAGATAAAGTGTAACAGAGATTGCTGGCTGGTTCATGGTTTGGTAGACAAAATCGGTAGACAAAGCTTCTGGAGCACCTTGAGAACACAGTCATAAATTATTGAAGATCAACAATAAGCGCGGTTAGCTCAGTTGGTAGAGCGGTTGGTTTACACCCAATAGGTCGGCGGTT
>CAZUPP010000054.1:0-8341 GCA_964622095.1 uncultured Verrucomicrobiales bacterium | reverse complement strand
TGGCGCTGGGAGGGAAGGGGCAGGAGAACGGGAGCGCGGGAGCGATCGGAGGTGGGCCTCGTTGCCACAAAATTGTGCAAAACACACCGGGCGATTATTAGTATGGTTTGTTTTGGGAGAACAAGGAGCGCGGATTTGGTGTGATTAATTCCGGGCGGATTTTGAGGTGGCAGAAAATCTGCAGATATTTGTGTTGACGCCGATGTGGCTTTTCGTGTTTTATCTCGCAACCCCGGACCAGACCCCAGCGGACTCGAAGACAATCCTCCAACCAGAACTTCTCTCTCCCCCCGAGAATGAAAGAGCCCAGCCCCTCAAAGGGCGCTCGTGTGAGCGTCCTGCTATGCACGTGTATTCTAACCTCCCTGACGACAGTTTTTCCGGTTCCGATATTTGCGCAACCGGATGTCGTAATTGACCAAACCATCTATCCCGGTGGTTTCCCGAATATCACCCGAACGGAGGGTGAATTCATTGCCGGACCGGTGCGGCGCATGCAGGGCCGGACGGCGACCCTTTTCTATCATGAGGGTTATGTTTTATCCACCCCGGAAGGGCCGTCGAGCCTGAGCGGATCCGATCTGAATATCCGGATTTTTGATTTTTCAGGTCTTGGAAATGGCTCCGAAGCGGATGCACAGCCAAATGATCATCGTGTCAATGGGGTGCGGGTGGTTTCGGGTGATAATGAAGAACTCGGAAATGGATCGGGCGGCTTTAATGCGCACGGATTTATTAAAGGCGGCCCGGTGGCGATGTCCGGGGGCTGGAGTCAGCAGTTCTGGTTTCACCAGAAAGATGCGAACACGATGCAGGTGTGGCGCGGAAGCAACTGGGGGACGGAATTCCGGAATGAAACGGGGGTATCCAGTGCAGGAGCGGTCGTCGGCCACCTGCGCGGGGGAAACCGCAGCACCTTCGCCTCTCCGTGGGGCGCAAAGATGTGGTGGTCCTACGATGAGATCTCCGGGAATGCCTACCTGGATGTGAAAGACCCGACCGCCCCCAGTGGCAGCACGACGCGCCTGGCGGAATGGGATCACCTGGGCCTGACAGGAGTGGTGGGGCATCCGATTATCATCGGGAACCTGTTATTTTACGCGTCGGACCAGAGCCGGACAGGGCTGGCGGCCTATGACATCAGTGACCCGACGAACCCGGTTCTGCTGGACGTTTATAAAGGTGAAGATGGTAATGTGGGCGGATATTGGCCGAATGTCTGGGGTAACTATATTGTTTTCGGTAAACGCGGGGATGACCACGGCATTCAGGCGATTGATTACTCTGATCCGACCGATCTGAAACTGGCCCTGGATATTCGCACGCCAACTTCCTAGGCATTTTATCAGGATTATCAGGACGAATATCTTTTCTTCGGTCCCTACAAGATTGACATGCGCACGGGCGAAGTGGTGCTGACGCTGGATTATGACGGCAATCAGTATCCGGCAGGTGACCCCCGGCATAATGACTCGCCGTATGACCTGAACGGGTCACAATCCGCCCTCGTTTTGGGGAACCTGGTTTTGAATGGGGGAATTTCCAGCACACAGGGAATCGCGGTGTGGGCGCATCAGGCCGAGCCGGACACGCGGGGGCCGTTTGTGGCCTATCATGTTCCGACGGACGGGCAGACCAATTATCCCACGGGCGGTTACCCGGTGAATAATCCGATGGGTCCTCCGATCACGGTGATGATCCACGAAACGCTGGAGAGCCAGACGATCAATGATCAAACCGTCATTCTGCGCCCGGTGGGCGGTGATCCCATTTCCTGTTACCTGACCTTTCCGCGCAGCGACACCCTGACGATCACGCCAAAACAGCAATTGGCGCTGAATACGACCTATGAGGTCGAGCTGGTGGAAGGCGGGATCAAAGACGCGGCCGGGAATGGCATGCAGGGCTATTCCTTCACCTTTTCGACCGGATCGAGCTTGAATGGCAATCGCGCACCAGAAATCAGCAGTCTGACGGTGGATAGCTTCGATATTGTTCCCGGCGACAGTGTCACCTTTACAACCTCAGCGAGTGATCCGGAGGGAAGTCCGATCGAATACCGCTATGATTTTGGTGACGGCAGCGAGCCGACGGCGTGGCGCAGCAACAGCTCGGTCAACCATACTTTTTCCAGTGCGGGCCGGTACACCGTCACTGTATAGGTGCGTGACACGGATCTCAAACTATCCACCCGGCGACTGACCGTAGGGGTCGTTGACGATCTGATCGCGGCGACCGATCCGACGCGGAACAGTCCGATCATCTGTGACGAAGCGAATCGCCGGGTTTATGTGGTGAATCCGGATAATGATTCCGTCACGGCGATCGACGCCGATACCGAAAATGTCGTTTGGGAAAGGCCGGTCGGAAAAGATCCACGGGCGATTGCGAAGGATTCTCAGGGCTACCTGTGGGTGACCTGCTTTGACGCGGACCGGATTGACATTCTGAATCCCTCTACCGGGGGGGTCGCCTCGAGCATTCCCCTGCCCTATGGTTCCGCGCCCTATGGGATTGCGCCGAATCTGGCGGGTGACACCCTTTATGTGACCCTCTACGGAGCGGGTAAAGTGGCCCAATATAATGCGGTCAGCCGTGCCGAAACAGACAGCCTCGATCTTGGCCCGACCGCACGAGGGATCGCGGTGATGGGAGATGAGAGTGCTCTGTATGTGACGCGCTTCATTTCTGAAGGGGAAGAGCACGGTGAAGTGTGGAAGGTGAATCTCTCCGGCGGGATGTCCCTGGAAACAACGATCGAGCTGTGGATGGATCCGGGCGTCGTTGATCTCAGCAGCAACTTTGGCGACACCGATTTTGGCGGGCGCGGGCTTCCGAATTATCTGGAGAGCATCACGATCAGCCCGGACGGCCTTAAAGCATGGGTGACCGGCAATAAATATAACGTGCAGCGCGGACTCTTCGCGGACGGCCAGGAGCCGAATGAAATCAACACCCTGCGCGCGGTCGTGTGTGAGATTGATCTCACGACAGGCACGGAGGATTTCCGCGACCGGCGTGATGTGGACAATAGTGCTTCGCCAAAAGCGGTCGAATTTTCGCCGCGCGGTGATTTCGCGTTTGTCGCCCTGGAAGGTAATAATCAGATCGCGGTTTATGACCGGTTCAAAGTGTCCGCCAATCTGGGTCTGGCCACGGTAACCCGCCTGGCCACGGGATTGGCCCCGCAGGGATTATGTTATGACTCGGCGACCCGGAAATTATTTTCCAAGGATTTCATGGGACGCAGCGTGACGGTTTTTGATGTGGGCAATCTGCTCGACCAATCCGACATCAACATTCCGAACCGCTCGGTGGATACGGTGACGAATGAAGTGCTCTCGGCGGAAGTTCTGAATGGAAAGCAGATTTTCTATAATGCTGAGGACACCCGGATGGGATCGCAGGGCTATGTCGCCTGTGCCACCTGCCACGTGGATGGCGCCCATGACGGGCGGACCTGGGATTTCACTAACCGCGGGGAAGGTTTGCGCAATACCACGGATCTGCGCGGGCGCCGCGGAACCGGCCACGGGAATGTGCACTGGACGGCGAACTTCGACGAGATCCAGGATTTTGAAAATGATATCCGTGGCTTCTTCGGCGGCACCGGCTTCATGAGTGACACGGATTTTGCGGCCACCGAAGACACCCTGGGCGCACCTAAAGCGGGTCTGAGCAGCGATCTGGATGACCTCTCCGCCTATGTCACCTCCCTGCAGGACGAAACTTACCCGCGCAGCCCCTATCGCAACGCGGACGGCACGATGACCGAGGCAGCCCTGGCCGGGAGCGATGTTTTCGTCGCGCAGAATTGTGTCACCTGCCACGTCGGCCCGGACCGGACGGACAGCACCCTGGGAACAGCCACTCTGCATGATGTGGGCAGCCTGAAAACCGGTTCCGGCACGCGGCTTCGCCAGGTTCTGGCGGGTATCGACACCCCCACCCTCAACGGTCTGTGGGCCGGTGCTCCCTATATGCATGATGGCTCCGCCCCGACCATCCACGACGTCTTTGCCACCTCAGGACAGAATCTCCTCGGCCTTGGCGGCAAGAACTATCAGGCGGAGGCTGCGACTCTGCTCAATGGAGCGCAGATTCGTACCAATGGCAGAATCCAGAGTGGCCCTAACTCGGCACGCATCTATGGCCGGGCCGGTGGCTTTGTGAATATGCGCGGCGGTGACGTGGAATTCACGGTGGACGGCGGCAGCGGTGGAAACGCCCGCCTGGTTATCCGCGTAGGAAATACCTGGGGCCGGGGCGGCAAGCTGTTCGTCAATGGAACGGATCTGGGCGGGATCGGTTTGCCTGGTTGGGGCAGAACGGATGGGATCGATAACAATGCCCGGTGGATGTATACCTTCCTCGACGACATCGTTCTGCAGCCGGGGAACAACACCATCCTGCTGGATGTGAGTAACACGAACGTGGACGAAATATTCGTCAGCAATGCGGATGATATTGCCCTGTCTGCCGTGCATACCGCGGTCTCTGATCTGGCGCAGGCTGACTATGATAATCTCATCCAGTACCTGCTCCAGCTGGATGGACGTGAACCTGATGGGAACCTGCCGGTCAGTGGTTTTGCCGAGTCCGGCGGGATTATCTCAATGGAAGCGGAGAACGGCACCTTAGGTTCGCGCTGGCAGATCAATGGTGACGCCAATTCTTCGGGAGCGCAGAACATCGAAATCGATCCTCAATATAATTCCACGAACAACTTCCCGTCGTGCACCGATGCGGCATGCATCAGCAGTTATACCTTCAGCTCGGCGGGCGGCAACTACGCCTTCTGGTTCCGTACTCAATCCTCCGGCGGAGGGGACGATTCCTTCTTTTGGCGCATCGACGACGGTCCATGGGTCCTGGAGAATGGACGAAGCGGATTCGGGGTATGGTTCCGTAGAGATTACGCCCTGGATGATGGGTTGAGTTCCGGGCAACATGTTCTGCAGATTGCCAGTCGTGAGAATGGGACAAAGCTGGATAAGTTTGTCATTCAGCTGGATAGCAGGGCCAATCCGCAAGGAGACGGACCCGCAGAAACACGTGGCTCTGGCTCTGGGGGTGCTCCGCAGCCACCGCTCGCTCCCAGTGGCCTTGCCGCGATGGCGGTCTCCACGACGTCCATTGAGGTCAGCTTCCAGGATAACAGCACGGATGAAGACGCTTTTGAATTTGGCTACAAACCCTCTTCCGGTTCGACCTGGACCACACAACAACTGGCCATGGCCAGTGGGACTGGCCCGATGGTTGTGGCAGTCAGTGGACTCACCTCAGGCACGAGCTATGACTTCCG
Source organism: uncultured Verrucomicrobiales bacterium (assembly GCA_964622095.1). GTDB lineage: Bacteria > Verrucomicrobiota > Verrucomicrobiia > Verrucomicrobiales > CAZUPP01 > CAZUPP01. Next base: position 3,036 of record CAZUPP010000054.1, on the reverse strand, counting down.
TGTTCGTGCCGTCAACGCGGCTGGATCCAGCGCCTGGGTGGGGCCGGTTACAGAAAGCACCCTGGAGGAAGCCGTACCCAGCAGCAGCCCCGTGGCGAATATCGATTCTACCGGACGGATTGGCTGGGTCACCCTGGATTCCGGCGCAACAAACGGGGACGGCACCTTCTCGGCCACCCTGCAGGGTGATGCCTCCATCGTCACCACGGGCGGACGATTCGACGGCGCGGTGCGGCTGGACGGAACGGGCCAGGTCAATCTGAACGGTCATCCCGAGTTCAATACGGGCGGTCCCTATCTTGAGCGCACCATCTCGGTCTGGTTCGCCGTGGATGATGCCACCGCAGGCACGCGCCAGCTTATTTATGAAGAGGGCGGCAATACTCGTGGAATCAACGCCTACTTGGAATCTGGCATTCTCTATGTGGGAGGCTGGGATACAGAGATCGACAGCGGTGACGCGACCAGTTGGCCAGGGACTTGGAAATCAATATCCGGCGCAGTCAATTCCGGTCAGTGGCATCATGTGGCCATCGTGCTGGATGCCAGCGCGAACCCCTCGACCTTGAGCGCTGGGGTCTTCCGGGCGTATCTGGATGGGCAGGAATTCGACATCACAAATAGTGACGGCATGCAACTGTCGGCTCACGTCGACGCTGGCGCTCTGGGCGGCGTGAACGGGACTTCGCTATTCCACGCGGGCACATCTGCGGATGGATTAGTCGGTTATATTGATGACCTGGCCATTTGGAACCGGGTCCTCAGCTCGGCCGAAATCCAGACGCTTTACGGCGGTGCCCCTCTTGAAACGTCAGGCCTGCTTCGGGAGTATTGGACCGGCATCAGCGGGACGGCGGTGAGTAGTCTCACCGGAAATTCAAATTATCCGGATTCACCCACGGGTAGCGATGTCCTCACGGAATTCCAGGCGGTGGACTGGAACAATCCTCAGGTGACCAGAAACTGGGCAGACAACTACGGGCAGCGCGTGCGCGGTTATATCCAGGCTCCCGTCACGGGTGAGTATGTCTTCTTCATCTCAGGCGATGATGAAAACCAGCTCTGGCTGAGCCCGGATACGGATCCTGCGAATGCCGTTATGGTTGCCCACGTGCCGTTCTGGTCAAATCAGGGTGAGTGGGGCAAATATCTCTCGCAGCGTTCCACGAACAACAGCTTCACCTTCGGCGGCGGTGACCCAGGGGTGATTACTCTGCAGGCCGGACAATTCTACTACGTCGAAGCACTCATGAAAGAAGGCGGCGGCGGTGACAGCCTGAATGTAGGCTGGCTGCGTCCTGGGGAGACCGGCACGGCTCCCAGCGAGATCGTTCCCAATAGCGTGCTGACGCAATGGGGCGTGGACGTCGCCTCTCCCAGTGTGCTGGATTTCTCCAATGCACAATTTGATGGCTACAGCTTTGGGCAGGACGAAATCGGGGACGGTGATCTGACCGTTCTGCCGGATAAGGTGAGCGTGCAGCTGACGGGCAACACCTGGAAATCCACACCACTGGCCTACACCCTGACACCGAACACGGTCCTTGAGATGGAAGTGACGATCAACACCGCGGGTGAGCTGATCGGCATCGGGTTTGATAATGATTCCAATCACTCCAACCAGATCAATGGCAGCTACACAATGTTTGTCCTGGATGACACTCACCAGAGTGTCCCGAGCAATATGATCAACGCGACCGGTTTTCTCAATGGAACTCAGGCAACGATCCCGATCGGACAATTCCTCACCGGCACAATCGACCGGCTGACGTTCATGGCGGATGATGACCGTAATCCTTCCCGGAACGATTTTATCTTCCGAAACGTCTCCATTTACGAGCAGCCTTAAACCAGGCTGCTGACCAGCGGCACTAAAAGCTGACGCAACTGGCAGACTGAGGGCATGGTTCGAATCCGGCCCTCAGTCTTTGCGTGAGACGTCTTCGATTTTCGCTATTCATCGCGCAAAATTTCCGCGCCGAAGTCAGATAGCAGGACCTGAGTTCTCAATGGGCGGGCGTGCATCCGGTCGGCATCGAGCGCCCAGAAAGAAATCAGGGCCGGGATGGCGGGCAATCGTTCCTGCGGGACGGTAATGTCCCAGCGCGCATTTTCTTCGAGATAATTCAGATGGCGCCAGTCCGCAAACTGATAATCGCGCCGCAAGGGACCAAAGCGCGGGAGCGGATTCATTTCCGCGATTTCAAATACCTTCCAGGCGGCATCCGACAATTCGTCTTCGGTCAGGGGAAGCTTCTTCTGATTCTCAGGTGGCCAGGGAATGTAGGCCAGTAAAACGCCATCAGCCATTCGGCCGCTGCCGGTCAGAGTCGCGAACCCCTGAATACATAAATTGCCCTCATGATGAGGGAGCTCTTCACAGGAGATAATCTCCGCCCGGCTGCACGAAAGGAAATTATTGATCCTGCGGAAGTTTCCAAAACCGAGTTTTTCAATCAGCGGCGGATCGAGCAATCCTTTCGAATTCAAATAATCCGCGTATTGATGGATGAGCCGCAGATCAAAGTCCAGTCGCTGGACCCTTTCCGGTGGAGAAACTTTGGAATAGAGCAGGCTGACCCGGGCCTGAAGCCTGGCGGATTTAAATTCCCGCATCTGGTGAAGTCCATAAGTCCACAGGGCAGCGTGCGCGAGAAGGAGAGCACCGCAGAATCCGGCAGCGAAGCCAGGGGCGGTCCGGGTCAGCCACGAAGATTCTTTCTCATGAAAAGTCGATGCCCGGTGAAAGATGAAGGCTCCGATGGGCACCAGCGCCGTGGGCAGAAAGAGGGTGACACTGGCATATCGCGAGATCAGCGCCGCTTCAATCCCCAGCCAGGCCCGTCCTAAAGTGAGGGCACCCGCCCCGAGGATGGCAAAAGCTCCCAGACCAAACCACGGGAGGAGCCGGTCGCGGATTTCCGCCCGTTTCCAGTTCCAGAAGAGATATAAACTGGCCGCACTGTAGGCGAGGAGGGTAAATAATCCGGCGAATTGCGCGGCCCGGCCGGGATCCGACATAAAAAGGCGCGCGAG
>CAZUPP010000053.1:0-8972 GCA_964622095.1 uncultured Verrucomicrobiales bacterium | reverse complement strand
TGCCCTGGCCATGAGAAATCCAGGCTACTTCATACTCCGCGTGATAATGAAAGGGACAGCCAAAGGACTCCGGGTCAATGGCGAGAACCTGAATCGACTCATCTGGCGTGGAAATGACAGCTTCACGGGTGGGTTTCATGATGAGTAACTGACCTCAGAGAGAGCCTAACGAGGCTTGCCGCCGGGTCAACCGGGACCAGCGGCAAGAATCCTGCTGGCAAGGGGAGCTGAAAGAAAGAACCGCCGCACCGATGAGGCTACCTGAACTCTTTTGGCAATGGTCACGCTCACTGCACCAGAAACGTCTGGGACTGCCTGCCTATCTCTGCAAAGTGACGAATCATTTTTTGCATAAATGCCTGCTGCCCGCGGAGGCAAAGGTGGGTAAGGGCATCATGCTGGAACACTATGCTCTGGGAATTGTGATTCATCCGAATGTCGAGATTGGAGAACAGGTGCGGATTTATCATCATGTCACGCTGGCGGCGGAATCCGTCATCGGTTCGGAAAATAAGATCGTGGTTGGCAATAACGTAACGATCGGTGCCCACAGCATCATTGTGGCCCGCTCCAACCAGTCCCTGCACATTGGCGAGGGAGCAAAGATCGGTGCCGGATCGGTCGTGACACGAGACATTCCGGCCGGCGAAATATGGGCAGGAAATCCGGCGCGCTGTCTGAAGGAAGCAGCCCAACAACCTGCCGCCAAAGACATAACTCGTTGGGTTTACACATCTACTCACTCAGCAAGTGAACGGAAAGAGGAGACTGGCAAGGCCTGAGGGGTAGAGATGATTAAGCTTGTTCCTGATAGGAATTCCAGCTAGAAGCACTCAGTCTGCACGGCATGGGACGGGGTGTGTATCGCGAGGATATTTCCGCGGGCGCGCAAATTCGCCATGTGCGAAGCAGGAGAACCAAGGGACCACACTATAGAAAAACTATCAATCATGCGTCGTTTGATTCACGCCCGACGGATTCCCCGCGTTTTCTGGATTCTAGTAGGGCTCGGCGTGGCATGGCCCGCCTACGGGGTGGGTTTTCGACTGCCCAACCAGGGACCAAAAGGTATCGCGCGGGGAAATGCCTTCGTTGCCACGGCAGATGACCCAACCGCGATTTACTATAACCCGGCGGGAATTACGCAACTGGAAGGGCACAATCTGTATCTGGGTGCGTATTTCATTTCGACAGACACAGAGTTCGAAAGTGTTTTTGGCGGCAGCGCCCAGACGGATACGGACGTCCAGGTGGTTCCGCAGATTCACTATGTGCTGTCACCGCCGGAGGACAATCTCTCCTATGGGTTTGGGGTGTATGCGCCTTACGGTCTGGGAGTAGATTATGGTGAGGATACACCGTTTTCGACGATCGGCATCAGCGCGGATCTGGTCTACCTGACCTTTCACCCGGTTCTGGCGTGGGAGATCATTGATGGATTATTATCGATTGGAGCGGGACCGACGATCAACTACGGCGAAGTGGATTTCGAGCGGAGCGTCGGGCTGATCCCGGGAGATCGCTTCCGGTTTGAGGGAGATGATATCGACGTAGGCTTTGCCCTGGGAGTTTTATGGCAACCGGCGAAACAATGGTCATTCGGGTTGAGCTTCCGGTCCGCGACGGAATTGGATTTCGAAGGGCAATCCGTGGCGGAACCGCTGTTCACACCGGTTCCGACTGATGCGTCCCTGGATTTTCCCTTGAACATCGATGCAGGTATCTCTTTCCGGCCGAATGAAAAATGGAACCTTGAATTCAACCTGGACTGGACGGATTGGGACAGCGTCAATGAAACGATTTTCTTCGGAACAAGCTTTGGCGATCAGGTGCTGCGCTTTGACTATGAATCCAGTTTCTTTTACGAATTTGGAGTGACCCGATATTTTGACAATGGGCTCTATTTAAGTGCGGGTTATATCTACAGCGAAAACTCCGCGCCAGATCAGACGTTCACCCCGCTCAATCCGGACGCCAATCTGCATTTAGGCAGCGTGGGAGCAGGCTGGCGGGGGGAACGGATGGAGGTATCCGTGGGATATCATTTCGCCTACAGTGACAGCCGGACGGTAAGCGGCAACGAGTCATTCTCCCTCGCAGGAGAAAGTGTGGATGGCGAGTATGAGACGCTGAATCACGCGGTCAACGTAGGGGTTACGATCCGTTTTTAGCGATTTCCGGATGGGGAAGTTCGACACGGATTTCCTGGACCCAGCGGTTCATGATTTCCTCCGCAGCCTCCTTGCAGGTGGTCAGCTCCGGGTGCAGCTGGAGGGTGAGAGTCAGGCGGCCGTTAAAGGTGAGACAACCGGCGCCCAACTGCTGCCAGCGGAAAACGGGCGGACAAAAGAGCCAGTCACCCTGAAGGCTTTCCGGAAGGTCATCCGGTGCATTCCACACACCGAGATTGGAAAAAGCGCCGAGATTCCACTGAGAGGTAGCGAAATCATGACGGATGGCCCACTGGCGCATCGCCTCTGAAAAAGATTGGGTAGCCTGAAAAGCTTTCCAGTGGGCCCAGTGGTCACCACGCTGGAGAGCCTCATAAATCATCTCGTGGACCTTTCTCGCATTATGACTGGCCAGAATTCTGAGAGCGACATAGCTGGTATGGTTACCCAATGGATCAGGGCGGGAGACTTTGCCGCGCATATTTACGGGAACCATCCAGGGAATGTATGAAGAAGGATCCGCCAGATACGGACGCACGGCGCGGTCCAGTTGCTTGAGGAGAAAAGAGTTAACAGTCACATCCCGGGAGCGGCTGACTTGGCGCAGCTGCCAGGTTTCTTCCTCTGTGAACGCGTGATAGTCAACGGCGGGCGGAGGCGAACTGGGTTTGGCGGGCAGGCTGTCATTCGTCAATGGCTTCCAGGGAATGCGCTTTCTTGGCGCGGCAAACCGTGGGACACTTTTAAGCAGGCAGAGCCACGACTCCTTGCGGGGATGAGGTATCTGCTGGAGGTCCGGATCGATACCGCAGCCTTCGTTCAGAATTCGCGCGAAGGCCCCGATGCCATCAAAGTCCGAATGAGGATAGTACTGCCACTCAACGGCCCTGCTGCCGGCGATGACGCGACCAAAGCGGATTCCAATAAATTCATTATCATTTTGTACAGCTTCAAACCATGGCCTGATGGCGTCCTTTTGCATGATGGTAAATCGAGAGATTGCTGAAGTTATTAAATTTTTTTCAGTTTCAGAAAGTAAGACTCCGTTCTGCACTCCAGAACGGTCGTCAGTTCAAATTTCCCCCGTGGCGCGATCGGCATTACTGGTCGAATAAACTGAGCCAGAACGGATCATTGGAAATCAATTCGAGGATGACGGAGTCGATGGAGTCACCGCCACTGGGATCAAGCGTGACCAGAAGGGTGTCTTTGGCATTGGGCTCCAGCTCGACCCGCCAGCCGGCGTCATAAGCTCCAAAGATGGCCGTGACCAACTGGGCGGCGGCCTCATGAGCAGCGGTTTCCTGCCCTCCAATAAAAAGATCTACCATGTTAAACCGGATGAAATCGCCATTCACCACAAACATGAAACCTTTCCGGTCACTTTCACAGATTTGATGAGTCACAAAGCTGTTCACCCCGATAAGGCGGGAGAGCGACCAGATAAGAGTCTCAAGGGCGAGCTTGGTGCGGGCCAGTGAGGAGGAGTGGGACACTTTATCTGTGTTGGCGAACTCAATCAGCTCCACGTGGGGCAATTCTTCTGAAAGCTGCCGGAGAGAAAACTCCGAAGGAGAATCACCGTTAGCTTTGAGCTGACCCTGCTCCAGTTGCTTGCTCAGGTCCGAGAAGGCGTCCTCAAATCTCCGCTTTGACTCCAGGTAGAAGGTTCGCCACAATTCGCCGGTGCTGGGAAAGCTGGATTCTCCGCGAACGCGTTTCAGGAAGGGCGAGCAAATACTGACCAGACAACGGATGGCATTGTTTGCGTTCTTGAGGCTGCGATTTCTTTCCGCGACGAGAAATGACATGAGGAGAATACGGTCCGCGACAAGCAAATCATGGAGGCGGCTGATCTTCTGCTCTACGATCCGGCTATATTCATTATCAATCAGGTAATGCTCATAAGCACGGCACAGCAGCACGCGGAGGGAGTTTACATCCCATGGCTTGGAGACGTAGTGATAAATTCTCCCGTCATTGACGGCTTCAACTGCCGCGTCAATATCAGCATAGGCAGTAGAAAGGATCCTGATGACCTCCGGGCGCAGCTTGAAGACATCGGTGAGGAAGGCCGTGCCGGTTTTGCCGGGCATGCGCTGGTCAGCGACAACGATCGAGATGGTGTCCGCGTTATTGACAAACAGTTCGTAACCCTCCTGCGCGTTCTCCGCGAGAAGGATATCGAATGACTCGGAAAACTCCATCGAGAAATATTTTCTCGCTTTTTCTTCGTCATCTACAAACAAGATTTTCGCCTGAGAAAAAGGCCCATTCATTGTAACTGAGGTTTAAGGGTTGATACCGGCACTCGAAAGCAGATTGAGGTGGAAAATCCGTCGGTCGCCTCCTTCAGGAGTATATCACCTCCATGCGCCCGAGCAATCCTATAGCATATGCTAAGCCCGAGGCCCATCCCAACATTGGGAGGCTTGGTCGTAAAAAACGGTTCGAAAAGGCGGTCCCGGTGAGCATCGTCGATGCCAGTGCCGTTATCCTCGATGGTAATCTCGGCAAAAGTATCACCGCCGCTCTCGGTAAGGGCCACCTGGCGGCGTTCCGGGTCGTCCGGAAACTTTTCCACGACAGCGTCCACGGCGTTCTGCAGCAGATTGACAAGGACTTGCACGCACTGATTGGAATTTCCTCGGACAACAGGAGAATCATCAGCCTGGGTCACGGTGATCACCGTTTTCTCCAGTTCATGGGACATGAGGCGTAAGGACTGTGTCACCACGGTTTCGAGAGGAAAGGCATGACTGGTGTCTTCAGAAACCTTGGTAAATGACCGCAGGTCTGAGGTGAGCCGAATAATACGATCCATTCCATCTGCGACATCATTTATTAAATCAGTTATCTGGCCCTGCAAAGGTCCCTCGATCTGCGAGCTTTTCTTCTCAATATGTTTGAGGGCAAGGTAAGCATAGTTTATGGGATTATTGATCTCGTGGATCAAACCAGCAGCCATGCGTCCGAGAGACGCAAGTTTTTCACTTTGAATGAGCTGAGATTCATATTCCTTCACCTCGTCCAGAGCGCTTTGCAACCGGGATTTCTGCTGCTGTAAAAGGGCTCTCTGACGGCCAAGAGTAATGAAGTGATTGATACGGAGACGTAACTCCACGAGAGAAAACGGCTTCGCCATAAAATCATCCGCACCTTTTTCAAGGGCATGAATCCGGCTGGATTCATCGACACGGGCGGTCAGCATTAAGATAAAAGTCTCACGATCCTGATCGATTGACCGGACCTGTTCGCAGACGGCCGGCCCATCCATTTCAGGCATCATGCTATCCAGGATGATAATCTTGGGCCGATACAGTTTCGCAATCTCAAAGGCCTGTTTCCCGTCACTTGCTTCAAGGACTTTCAAACCCGGGAAAGAATCAACCACATAGTTCACGATGAACCGGCGCATCAGGTTTTCATCATCAGCGATCAGAATGGCTTCGCGATCAGACCGCTTACTCATCCCGGTGTCCATTCTTTTCAATTGCTCCGGGACAAGATGACTTAAGCCAGAAAAACGGTCTTCCAATTCGCGTTGGACCGTTTCCAATTCCAGGCGGGAAGACGGGAGAGTCTCCTGCACGGGAACGGAAATCATTTCCGAGGCTGAACTCAGGGGCAACTGGACGGTAAAGGTGGATCCTTTTCCGAGGCTGCTCTCTACCGAAATGGTTCCACCAAGCGCCTCGACGGTTTCCTTAACCAGGGCAAGGCCCAGGCCCATGCCCCGCTCGCTTTTCTGGTCACTGCTTTCAGCTTTCCAAAAGCGGTCAAAAACCCTGCGCAGATCATTCTCCGAGATACCCATGCCTGTATCCGAGACGCTGAAGGTGATACTCTCACTATTCCCGGCACTCCGGAAATAGACTTGCCCACCGTTCGGCGTATATTTCACCGCGTTAATGAGGAGATTAAGCACAATTTTTTCCAGCGCTTCCCTGGAGAAAAAAACCTCCTCCGAGTGCTCGTCGATCTCCGACATGATCTCGATGCGTTTCCGCTCTGCAAAATAACTGACGGACCGGATCAATCCCTGAAAGAAACTATGCAGACTGAGTCTTTCCGGGACGAATTTCTTCGCGCCCTGCGACAGATTAACGATCTCAATCACTTCATTGACGAGCCGCAGCAACCGATTGGCATTCTCCTGAAGCGTCATGGTGGCATCGACCAATTTTGGATCACGCGCCATCTGACTTCGCGCTCTGAGCATCTCAATGGGAGCAAGAATCAACGCCAGAGGAGTGCGCAATTCGTGACTGACATTTGCTAAAAAATCATTCTTTGCCTGATCAAGTGCTTTGAGCTGATGATTCTGCTCACCGAGCCGCTGGCGTAGGGCAAAATCCTGCTGGCGAAGGCGGTGGTAAAACATGCTCCCCAGTCCGACCAGCGCACCGGTGACGGTCATAAAAAACAGATTGGAAAACAATAGGCCGAAGGGAATGAGATCGATCGTCGCCCAAATATATAACAGGATTGTCCCGCCAATCATCAGCAGGGCCTCCAGGGTGGTCCAGCGCAAGAGGATTCCGCCACCCAGAATGACCAGGTTCAGTCCTTCATGGTAGATGGATTGTGCATTTTCTCCCACCTTAATCATGAGACAAATCGATAAGATCGGTATCCCGGTGACAAAGGTGGAAAACACCTGATGATTGATCTTCCAGAATCGATCATAAACGAGAAGCAGGAGCATGATGGCACTGGCGGCACATCGGATGAGGAAGAACTGGTGCACATTCTCTGGGTAATGAACGGAATCCAGGTAGATGCCCGCAGGCATGGTCACGAAGACCATCAGCGCCCCGACCCGGTTGTAGCGGTTGCGGATGCGCGCTTCCTGTTCGTTAAAACCCGTCGGCTGATCCATTTCCTTCGTCTGGTTGTTCCGGCGATTTCCTGGCCATCAAGAATACATTAACCCCGGTAGGGTCAGTCGAAGTCTCGATCGAAACCGGGTCGACCGTTTTGGGAATGGTATCACGGAGGGCCTGTTCTGAACGATAGATCAGGTGCCAATCCAAAATAAACTCCATCCAGCCCCGGTTGGGATTGGACTCTTCGACATTGGTGACAAGAAGCATTCCGTCCGGGGCAAGGAGCTTGAAGAAGAACTCTATAAGACGTGAGCACACCCGGTCACTGAGATAGTCAAACAGCCCGGCACAGTAGACAAAATCATACGTCCCGTAATCAAATTCTTCGTTTTCACGGGAAGCCAACCGCAAGAGCTCGTTTACCGAACGCTTGATAAATGCCAACTTGGGCTGCCGCCGATGGTTCACGCGAATCACCTCCAGGATCTCCTGCGTGTTGCGGATTGTTTCCTCGTTAAAGTCCAATAAGGTTGCGTCAATTTTATCCGCAAGGTCAGAACCAGCGATGAATTCCTGCAGCTCCTTAGCCGGACCGCACCCGAGATTAAAGATCCGAATGCCTTTCTGCCCGCTTTTCATCTTTCGCAGGGTTTCTTTTTCCAACTGTGAGATCAGGTAGCGAATGCGGTTCCGGTGAGCCTGTGCGGGAGCACATTGAAGAAAAGCGTAATTAACAAACTTCGCATAAAGGGAATTCCCTTCAAAGGGACTGCGAAGCATCATATTAACCATCTCATAATCCCCGGCATACCCAAGGGGCTTACTGTAGGTCCGATAGACAAAAGGTGAACAGAGCAACAGCGGGTGCATCTGCTGCTTGGCATATACCCGATGCACATAGATCTCATCATCCGGCACGTGATTGACGATCTCCTCAAACTCCAGAAAAAATGGTTCCAGGCGCGGCGCCAGGATATTGGCAAGATTCTCATATAATTCCTGGGCCCCTTCCCGGAACCCAAACGACGGCTCAGCATTGACGCCGAGTTCGATCTGCTCGAGCCATCGATTCAATCCCGTCAGAAAGCTCTGGCTGTCCGCAATCGCTACTTTGAACTCATTTTTAACATTCTTGACTTTCTCCCACTCGCTGACGAATTCCTCAAACTCCTCGAGCAACTGCCGCGGTTTGATATTCAGTTGCAGAATATCGATGTCCTTCCAATCGTCCTGCAGGGTTACCTCCACCACCATGACAATGCCGGCATTGACGATATTGGTCACGGTAGCTCGACCTGCGTAAATTACCTTTTGCCGCACGAAGATCTTGAAATTACTCAGCACCTCCGAAAGCTGGATGATGCTGTAGGGATTGTACACTTCGAAGACTGCGAAGAACCTCGTCAGGCGCAGGACGCTCGCATGCACCTCATCCCCCTGACTATTATAGCAACTGATCGCCGTGGCCTCCGTGTGCAGAGCCGGTTTTTCCGCTGAACCCATGGGTGCAAGAATCCCGCTTTGGGGTTTAACAGGCAAGAACTCTTCGCGATTTTTCTTGCCCCGTCGCGCACTCACTCCTCTTTAAATATCAACCACGGTTTATGATCTCTTCGCTGGCTTCACCGCGGGTTTAAATTGTGAGCTGCGCGGCCGTGAATCATTTACTTCCTCCGCTGGCTGGCCGGTCACCGCTACCTACTTTCTTCTTTCGTTGTTCTTTGAGTTTGGGCGTTCGCCTTGCAGGAAAATTGCACGCAATCGGATGCAGGCGAACCCAATCGAATTCCCATTCAACTGCATCGCGAAGGATTCGAACCTTCAACCAAGAGATTAAGAGTCTCCTGCTCTACCGTTGAGCTAGCGATGCCAGTTGCAGACTCATCACGCCACATAAGGAACAGCCGCGTGATACGAATCCGAAAGACTCATCGCGTCGGCGGGCGTGGAGGAAAAAGAAGGTGGCGGAGCG
>CAZUPP010000052.1:0-9109 GCA_964622095.1 uncultured Verrucomicrobiales bacterium | reverse complement strand
AAACTTCCCCAGGCCGCCTTTCTTTCGGAGCACTCGAAAGAACACGGACAGTCTGCCTTTTGGATCGACGACTATCTGCTCCTACGTCGTAGCTGTATTTGGATTCCCTCGAACTTTTGGAGCAGGGAGCGCCTTTGTCGTGTTTGTGGTCTTCCCTACTGCATCACGAGCAGATTCTACAACTTTTTCTACACCTTTTTTGCCAGCTGTCCGCCGGTTCGACCGATTCGTGAGGCAACGCCGCCTAAAGTACGATCTAAGGCGCTTAATCTGTGCTGTGGATAGATCTAGTTCCGCGTCAAAAGGCGAGAAACAAATACTTTCGACAAAGCCTTTAGTGTTGCTTTGCCCCAAAATAATCAAACCATCTGGACTTTCCAGAGCATTGTCCAGAACGACGGTGGCTTTCTGACCTGTAAATGCTACTCCTTCAAAAGTAACGTTACAGCAAGTCAGCTTTTCAATACGGAGCGCTCGAATGGGGGTTGGATTCGTAGGATCAATTGAACGGTTTCCTCCTTTTTCACCGCACCTCAGCTCCTGTGCCGCAGTCGCCACCGCTATCGATTCCGTGTTTTTATTCGCCGGGATACTATTATCCGCTGCCGGAGGAGCATCCGTTTCCCATGCGGAAGTTCACGCAGGCGCGGGATTTGCTGGCCGCGGGAGGCTGGTTCTCGGCGGCCAGTGGTCGTGGCGATAATTATGATACTCATCATGATGATGATGGCGGGAGCGCGAACACCAGCGCAGGCCCAGGCGCGGGAGAGGAGCTGGTGGAGCCGTGTGCGGAGGAGCACCTGAGACGGGTGCACACGGCGGATTATCTGCGGCAGGTGCGTGAGGGGGCGCTGCCGCCGAACGAGCTGCGCCGGCTGGGGCTGCCGGCTGGGGCGGCGCTGCTGGAGCGTTGTGCGCGGGAGACGGAAGGGACACGGCGGGCGTGCTGGGCGGCGCTGGAAAATGGGAACGGCGGCGGGCTGGCGATCAATCTGGCGGGCGGGACGCACCATGCTTTTCCAGATCGCGGAGAGGGATTCTGTGTGCTGAATGATGTGGCGGTCGCGATCCGCAATCTGCAGCGGGTGTATCCGAAGGTGCGGGTGTTCATCGCGGACACGGATGCCCATCAGGGGAATGGGACGCACGCCATCTTTGCCGAGGAGCGGGCGGTGTTTACCTACTCGATTCATGTGGGGCGGAATTATCCATCGCGCAAGGTGCCGGGCGACCTGGATGTGCCGCTGGAGCGCTGGGTGGAGGGAGACATTTTTCTGGAGTCGCTGAAGGGAACCCTGCCGGGGGCGCTGGAGGCGTTTCAGCCGGACCTGATCATCTGGCTGTCCGGAGCGGACCCGCACCGGAATGACCGGTTCGGCCAAATGCGCCTGAGCGTGGCGCAGATGGCAGAGCGCGACACGCTGGTGTGTGGCTGGGCGCTGGAACGCGGGGTGCCGCTGGTCGTTCTCTATGGGGGCGGCTATAACCGGGAACGGCCGCACACGGCGCGGATCCACCGCAACACCGTGGTGACAGCGCTGCGGATGTATGGAGTGCGCCCGGCCGGGCCGGTGCGTGGCGGGCTGGACATTGATTGACGGGTGCGCCAGGCGAGGTCACTTTCTTTTCGCGCACGCGATCGTCGTCGGTCGCTGGGTGTAGATTCAATTTGAGAGAGATGGACGGAAACGAGACGCAAACAGAAACAGAATCCAGTGCACCACCCCTCCTGGAGGTGAAGGATCTCATGATCACCTTTCGCACCCCGCAACGGACGGTGGAGGCGGTGAAGGGCATTTCTTTCCAGCTGGGCAAGGGTGAGACCCTGGCCGTCGTCGGTGAAAGCGGCAGCGGTAAAAGTGTGACCGCTCTGTCCTTCACGCGGTTGCTGCCGAAGCCGCCGGTCGAGTATGGCGGGCAGATTCTCTTAAATGGCCGCAATGTCCTGGAAATGGATGTAAAAGATCTGCGAAAGATTCGTGGGGGATCGGTCTCGTATATTTTCCAGGAACCCGGCACCTCCTTAAATCCGGTATTTTCCATTCGCAGTCAGATTGCCGAGGCGATTAGATTACACCGGCCGGACGTGAAGGATGTCGATGCGGAAATCGTTCGCTGGCTGGATCTGGTGGGAATTGTTGACGCGGCGAAGCGGCTGAAGGATTATCCGCATCAATTAAGCGGCGGGATGCAGCAGCGGGTCATGATTGCGATGGCCCTGGCCTGTCAGCCCGATGTGCTGGTGGCCGATGAACCGACGACCGCGCTCGACGTGACGATCCAGGCGCAGATCATGGATTTATTGCGTGAACTGAAGGAAAAACTGCACATGGCCATCGTCCTGATCACACATAATTTCGGGATCATCGGGGGTATCGCGGATAATGTAGCGGTCATGTATCGGGGGCATATCGTAGAATATGGTCCGGCCGAAAAAATCCTGAAGCGCCCGGAGCACCCCTATACCCGGGCCCTGCTGGATTGCATTCCGCGGATCGGAGCGAAGAAAGAGCGGCTGACGACAATTGATCACGAAACCCTTGAGAAAGAAGTCAACGCGGCCTGAGAATCATCTGCCTTGACTTAATTAATAGAAACGATGAAAAAGATACCGTCATTGATGTGCATACTGTTTTTCCTGAGCGGCCTGATGATCGCTCACGGAAATCCCTTTGGCGAAGCAGAGCTGGAGGAGGAAAGTTCCACCGCCCCGGCAGCGCCAGCCCGGGAGGAAATGCATGTCCTGCCCCAGGCCACGGATGATGCGGAACCGACTGCGGATAAGTTAATTCCCACCGCGCCAATGGTCGAGGAATCCGTGGATCCGGATCAGTTGGAGGTGCCGGAAGATTTTGTGCATGACCGCAGCCCGCGTGTCGCGGTCCTGGGTTATCACCGGTTTTCGCATCGGCGCGGGGACGCACTGAATACGACCTCGGCGGAACTGCGCGAGCACATCAACCGGATTCGCGCGGCAGGGATGACGATTATTTCCATGGATCAGTTTATCGCGTGGAAACAGGGCAAGGCGAATATTCCGGATAAAAGTATGCTGATCACAATCGATGACGGTTTCCGTTCGATCTACGATGTGGCGTGGCCGATCTTTCGCGAGCTGGATGTGCCTTTTACCGTCTTTATTTATACGCAATACGTCGGCAACGGCCGCGATGCGCTGACCTGGCCGATGCTCCAAGAAATGGCGGACGCCGGTGTGGAAATAGGCAGCCATACCATTTCCCATAAGGATTTATGCGGAAAGGAAGTGGAGCGGGAATTCGATTTAACTCAGCCACCGCGGCGGCGGCTCATTCCGGCGGCGGGAGTTTATATCAAAGGAGCGCTGCTCCACGGAGGGCTGGAAGATAAAAGCCTGCGCACCCCCTATGAGAATTGGGTATGGCAGGAGCTCGTGGAGTCCCGGCAGATTCTCGAAGAGAAACTCGGGCAGCCGGTGCGCACCCTGAGTTATCCCTATGGCATCTTCAGTAATGAAGTCGCCGCCATGGCTGAGGCAGCCGGTTACGAGGCAATGTTTACGGTCAATGGTGATGAAATCAACATGCTTACCCCGGCCACGGAACTGCACCGTTACATCATTCAGAGTGATGATATTTCGCGATTTGAAAATGCCCTGAAATTCCCGGAGGTCGGCGCCACCCCGCAGGGTGATCCCGCGCGCTTGCCGGACGGATTCACCGTCACGCCGGAGAAAAATGAAGTTGCGCCCTCGCGCCGGCCGCAGATTGAGATTCAGATTGCCGAAACCCTTGAGGTCGATCCGGAATCATTTGTCCTGCGCTTAAGTGGTCTGGGCAGAGTTGATCCGGTGTGGGATGCCGTGACCCGCACGGTTTCTTTTCAGCCCGTGACGGAGCTGCGCAATGAAACCCATACCGTGATGTTGAGCTACCGCGAAGGCGGCGAGATGAAATACACCCGCTGGAGTTTCCGCCTGCCGCCCCGGGAAGTCAATTAACCTGCCACTCCGTTATTTTATTTATGTCTGACCAGCCAAGTGATCCCCATGAGGGTTTCAATCCGGCAACCCTCGTGGCCGATTCACCTGCCGGCACGGTCGTCTATGGATTTTCCTGGGACGAGGATCCTGATAATCCCGAGGCAGGTGAAGTGCTGAATATCGATTTTATTATTCGGGAAAGCACGAGCACCCTCGAGCAGATGATGCATGAGCCGGACCTGGAAATCAAGGCGGGGCTGCTGGAGGAAAATGGCGTACTTCTTGCCATGGTCCTCTTTTCCTTTAACCCCAAACTGGCTGTTTACCGGACCTTCTGGAATTATTATGACGGCATGGAATCCGAGGACGCGCCCGGCACGGAGGCTGATCATGCCTTTGATCTGATGGCGACCAATACCCCGATCAATTATCTTTTCGTCGGTGACTCCAAAGACTTTGAATATCAATTGCAGGCGGACCATGGATTGCAGACTTTTTTCGTCGACGCCAGGGACACCGCCCGCGGCATGCCGCCGTGGACGCCCGAGGCCTTTCACGAAGAACGGCGCCGCCTCGAAGCGGATATTCCCGATCCCATGTTTTTGTGGAAAGAAATGGGGTGAACGCCTGTGACCACTTCGCGCGACTATTTTATTTCCTCCTTTTCCGGGCGGGTTAACCGGCAGCTTAGTTTGCTCCTCGCTGGCGCTGCTCTGGTCTCCAGTTTTTTTCTTTTTACCCGGCATAATGATTTTCCCTTCACCTATCATCCGGATGAACGGACGAAGGCTGAGCAGGTTTTCCGTAAGGAACGGGATTTTCATCATCCCCTGCTCATGCTCATGGTGACCGATCGCGCGGTGAAAATCGCCGAGGAATCGCCCATTGATTATGATCGTAATCTGCAGACCATCACGGAATTCGGGCGGCACGTCTCCGCCTTTTTCGCCGCCGCCGGGGCAGGTTTGCTCGCGCTGACGGCCGGATTACTCGTCGGCTGGCCGGCCGCTCTCGCGGTCGGTGCGCTTCTTGCCATTAACCATGATCTGCTGAGGTTTGCCCATTATTTCAAGGAAGACACCGCGCTCGTCTTCGGCTTTGCCGTATGCGTCCTCGCGATCGCCCTTTTCGCGAAGTTCCCCGCCCGGCGCACCATTATTTTCGCGGGCATTGCGGCTGCTCTCTGCGCGTCCTCAAAATATATTGGCCTCATCGCGTTGCCCCTCGCGCTGGGTTGCATCCTCTTTCATTTGAGAGGAATTCGGAAAAATGATCCACAAAGCCGTTTGCCCAGATTGGGTCACGCCACCGGTTGGCTCCTCCTCGGATTTATTTTCACCGTGCTGATCGTGAATTGGCGATTTTTCCTTGAGGGTCAGCAGTTTATTACAGGATTCAGCCGGGAATGGTCCGGCGTCACGGAAGGGCACAGTGGCCTTGATCAGGCCGACAGCTCGCGCTTTACCACCTTTTATCTCGCCCTCCTCAGAGAATATACCCCATGGCCTATGTGGGTTTTGCTTGGCCTCTACGTTATCGGGCCGTTTATTCCACAATCTAGCCGACCCCAATGGCGGCTTGAACAAACCTTCGTCCTTGCTCTGGGATTTATTTATCTCGCTCTCATCTCCGCCACCTCAAAAGTTTCCGACCGTTACCTTTTACCCGTCCTCGCCCTCATGTTTTACGCCGGTGGCACGGGGGGTGTGCAGTTTATCATTGCCGCCCTGACGTCCGCCTGGAAACCGCGTTGGGCCCGTTCGCTGGCCGCCGTCGCCGCCTTGGGTTGCCTCGTCCTATTATGGCTCGCCAGCTTTCAATGGTTTCAGAAGGTCAACGATGGTTTCCGCCAAACTTCTGTCGAGGACCTTGAACACTATATTCTGCAAAACATCCCGCACGACGCCATCATTGCGCAGCCCCGGCGTTACCTCGTTGATCCCGATCAGGAAATTATGGAGGATCTCTACGTCCGTCTGCCCAACAGAATCATCACCGGCGAACGCGTCATCGAAGCCGGGCTCGATGGGCTTCGCGCACAGGGGGCGGACTATCTCCTCGTCTCCCAATTCAGCTACGAACGCTACCTGCATTTTGCCACCGAAGACCTCGTCGGAGAAAAAGACGCCCTCTCACGCTTCGAACAGCACCGCCGCTTTTATCTGCGTTTGCACGACGAAGCGCACGTTGTTTGGACCCGCGACGCCCAGATGCCATTCGTCCTGCACCCCGGCCTCGAGCTTTGGGACATCCGCCCGCCGCAACCTCAACCTCAGCCTTCCCCGTGATGACACCGCGCAGCCCGCTCGATCCCGACGTCGTATTGATTCGCGGCATCGGCCTGGCCGTCTATATGTCGATGCGTGACGCGACCGGTCAGCGGATCGACCCTTATGACAATCCTGTTACGCGGAAGAGTCCCGGCAACCACACTTCAATAGACTGGGATCTAGAATGATGAAACCGCTGGCAGAGCTTCATGGTCTTTTCTTGGAGAATAGTTACGTCTTGGGCATATCCATCCACCCGTATGAACTGGTTCTCCGGATTGCAGGTGAGCGGTCAAGGTATTGGCGGGGCGAGGCCAGAAGATTGCACGGACAGGAATGAACGCGGAAGAATTCAGGGACAGATTAGCCTCTTACGATGACGTTGACCTGCGGGGTCCGGTTGATGAGGCACAGGTGGATGAAGCTGAAAAGGCTCTAGGCTGCCAATTGCCCCCACAATATAAATCTTTTCTTCTGATCTGTGGTAGCGGTGAAATCGGCCCGGAAGACTTTGTTGGTTTAGGCGGGCCGGACCATTTGCATATCGTAAAGCTGACATCGAGGCTTCGGAACCGACAGAACCCACTGCCTGAAAATCTGCTACCCCTTCGGGCAGACGGCTTTGGTAATTATGACTGCATAGATCTTTCAAAGCCGACCAGCAACGGCGAATGCTCGATTATTCAGTGGAATCACGAGGGGGGGAGAGCCAGAAGTCTTAGCCAGTTCATTTGATGAATGGTTCGAGTCGATGCTGGTTTTGATCGATGAAATTAACTGAATGCGATTCCAACACCCAACCGCCGGACGCGCTTCGGTGACCGGGGTTCCGTTCCACCCCACTTACGTGCAACTCCCAATTGATTCGCGGCAGTGATTACGGCGGCGGTGTCGGTGGCGTCCTTTACACCCTGCCTCATGGCGGGGGACCCCGGCCGATCTTAACCTGAATAAAACCATTACAATATCCGCGGCGATGTCGTCGCCCAGACGCACGGGTCCGAAGCCGGACGGGCATTAGGGTAATCTCCAGTGGCAGCCTAGTCACGCGATCACGACCAATGAAATGGTCTTGGCTGAACCAACTCCAACGTGATCTTACAACTGGAGGAGGAGGCGGATAGTGAACGAAGAATTGAGTGATTTGTTAAAAGAGTTCCAGCCGGGTGATGTGAATAGTGAGAACGAAATCGTATCCGCTGAATCCGTTCTTGGAACAAGACTACCCGATGAATACCGCGCATTTCTTACAGACGTCGGCCCAGGAGAGGGCTTCGTGGGTGAGCAATATTTGATCGTCTGGGGTGCAAACGACCTAAAGCAATTCAACGAAGACTACGAGGTCAAGGCGTATGCGCCTGGCTTGTTACTATTTGCCTCCAATGGTGGAGGAGAAGGCTTTGCTTTCGATCTTCGCGATGAAGGTAAAGCGACCAGACGCGACCCCGGCAGAAGTATTTTCTGTAGCTTCAGTCAATGGCTTAGGGGTGAACTACCCGAATAAAGGGTATGTATGGCCTTAGAATTGGTGTCTCTCAAAAACCTCCTTACCTGTTCCTGATCTGCCTTGGAGAGTCTAAACCCTACCTATCCTCTGGCTTCTTTGTTGTTTGAGAGATCGCCTTGCAGGCAGGTGTCGATGGCGTCCTTTACACCCTGCGTGATGGCGGGCTCGGGTTTCACCCCCGCGCCAAAGGGAGCAGGCTGGACAGGAAGGGATTTCGTTCAGGAGGTTGCGACTCGTGCCGAACGGAAGATCGGCGTGACGGGGGCTGTAGCTGGCACGAATAAGCATGGTTATGCGGCAAAACTGATTGATCGGTATCAGAGGCGGTTTGGACCAGTCGGTGGCTGCTTGTCAACTGAGCAATCCTACTTGGGCCGTGCCCATCTTGGCCGTTCTGTGAACCTCAAAGGATCCGTTCCTCTTGACATCGTGGAAGGCCCTGTAACGAGTCCGCTGGAGATCTTCGACCTTAAGTTTACCACAAATCCGTATTCGACGCCCTCTCCTTCGCGCATTCTGAAGATTCGAACTGAGGCGGGTTTAGTACCATCTGTCCCAATCACTGTCGTGCATCCATGAAGTCCGGCAAGATACGAAAGGTCGCAAATTCCTATTCTCATCTGTTTCGATGTGATTGGAACAAGAGAGGATCCGAGTTCCGACGAGTGGACGAAGACTGGGTCCAAATCATGTCGTTCAACCCGTCGCGCTTTGACGAAAAATATGTCCCTAGATCGTCCCTAGCGTTCTTGAAGATGCCTGGGCCAGCAACAGCGCCATTTCTTGTGCAAGAGCTGATGCATCCAAAGGGAACGCAACGATGGGTAAGCCTAGATGAGCCTGCAGAAGGCGTGTTTTCCGACATGAGCGTGCAGTTTAGGCCAAGAATCGTGGAGCCTCTGAACGCCGTCGAGGTTCGCGAATTGCTTAGCGGCGATTTGGCATACTGGCCGAATGCCTATGCGCTTTGTGTTGAGGCATCGCAAGCTGGAGATGACGAGAAAGCCAAGGAGTATTTGGAGAACTACAGTATTGCAACACAAGACCAGCCCTATCCGTCGGTAGAAGAAAGAAGGCAGGAACTGGAGACTTGTATCGCCTTACTTGAAGAGTCTTCGGAGAAACTAGCGAACTACCTAACCGACGTGCGGACGAACCAAGCCAAATTGCTGCGACTTGAGCAATAGGCTGTCCAATCGCTGACGCGCTTCGGTGACCGGGGTTCCGTTCCACCCCACTTACGTGCAACTCCCAATTGATTCGCGGCAGTGATTACGGCGGCGGTCCCGGTGGCGTCCTTTACACCCTGCGTGATGGCGGGGCGACCCCGGCTGGCAGCCTAGTCACGCCACGAAGCCTTCGGCAGCCCGC
>CAZUPP010000051.1:0-11757 GCA_964622095.1 uncultured Verrucomicrobiales bacterium | reverse complement strand
CTGCCGGAGAGCCGAACCTAAGGTTGGCCGCTCCGCGACAAATGTCCCCTGCCCACGTCTTATCTCCAGCCAGCCTTCACTGACCAGCTTGGCAATCACCTTGTTCGCCGTGACGCGACTGATACCAAATTTCTGGGCGAGATCACGTTCGGAGGGAAATCGGTCACCGGCAGACCAAAGGCCATCCGCCAAGTCACGCTGGCAAATTTCCAGCAATTGCTGATGGACAGAGCGGGTCTCAATCATTACGGAAAGAGACAGTGGCCACTGGACTAGCCACTGTCAAGCCAGAATGAGATAGCGAAATAGCCCTCACCTGCCATGATAAGGATTCTGATCAATCATACCGGCTACTCCTGCGGCGCGCCGAAACGCTTCGCGGTGCAATGGCTGCCTGACACCGTGCAAGGGCAAACCTCCGACCCGCGGGAATTATCGACTTTCCAGGTGGTGCGCTCGGCTGATGCGAGCGTGATGCACGAAGGAACGCTGGACTATCATGGCGCAGTCTCTGGCTGGAATTGCGGCAGTTTCTGGACGGGCGATTTTTCAGAGTTGAAGGCGTCGGGCTTTTTCCGGATTGCCATCCAAAAGAACAGTCATGAGTGCCTTTCCTATCCATTTCAGATTTCAACACATAACCTGCTGGAATCGACCGTTTCCGATCTTTTATTCTATTTCAAAGGCCAAAGAATCACAGGTCCATATTCGGATCTGGCGCGCCGAGCGACTTACTATGGAGATGATGAAAGCATGACGGTCGACGTGCACGGTGGCTGGCACGACGCCAGCGCGGATTTCAGCGCGGTGATGAGCCATCTGCATTTTGCGAATCTCATGAATCCCCAGCAGCAACCTTTGACGGTATGGGCCCTCGCGGAAGGTTCACAATTACTGGAGAACTTAACTTTTGAGGGAACGGCGAATCTGATCAGGAGATGCCGCGAAGAAGCTGCCTGGGGCGCGGATTTCCTGAAGCGGATGCAACATTCACCGGGTTATTTTTATAATGCCGTGATGAACCGGCAGGCTCCAGGCAAGATGAAAACCTATGATTTGCCAGAGGGCCGCGAAATCTGCACACACGACTATTCAACGAAACAGCGCGGTAAAGACTATCAGATCGGCTTCCGTCAGGGCGGCGGGGTATGTATCGCAGCTTTGGCGAGGTGCGCGGCGCTGAAAATCGCCGGTGACTTCCCCTGCGAAGAATATCTGGCGGCAGCCCGATTGGGATACAGTCACCTGAAAATGCATAATCACGAGTATCTGAATGATGGCAGGCCGAACATCATTGATGACTATGGTGCTTTGCTGAGCGCCCTTGAGATCTATGGAGCAACTAACGATGAAGAGTATCTGATCGAGATCGAAAGGTGGACCACCAATTTATGTGAAAGGCAGTGCACTGGCCATGGGTATGATGGATGGTTTGTGGCGGGCGACGACGTGAACCGGCCGTTTCATCATCCCTCCGACGAAGGTTTAGCGGTGATCGCGCTGGTTGGGTCTCACGCCGCGTTGGGAGAGCGTCATCCTCTGGCTTGCAGAACCCGTGAAACAATTTCACGAGCAGTTTCCTTTTGGCTTAATATTTCCACGAAAGATGTGACCAATCCGTTTAATTATATCAGACAGCTTGTCAAAGCGACGGATGAATCCACGCCACGCGCGGCATTCTTTATGCCACATCAGAATGAAACCGGGTACTGGTGGCAGGGAGAGAATGGAAGAATTGCCTCGATCGCCTACGCTTTACTGAAGGCACGTCCGTACCTCGAGAAAAATGCTGCTGAGCAAGCACTGGTTATGGCACAGAGTCAGATTGACTGGATACTGGGGTTAAATCCGGTGGATAGTTGTTTGATGCAAGGCCGCGGCTGGAACAACCGCAACTATCTCAGTTTTGCTCCAAATGCACCGGGGGGCGTTTCCAACGGGATCACAGCAAAGCACGGTGATGAATCAGATATTGAATTTATGCCATCGCGATGTTCTCCGGGAGAATGCTGGCGGTGGGCGGAACAATGGTTGCCTCACGCGAGCTGGTTGCTGCTGGCCACTATGGCGCTGGATGAAGCCTGCAGAACTGAATAACATTTAATAATCTTGACGTTCATCCGGCACATGTCGCTAGAGTTTGTCCATGGCGATAGATGAAGACAGAAAGACTGATCAGCCGAACATTATCCTGATCAATTGCGACGACCTGGGATTTGGTGATTTGGGATGTTACGGTTCTACCCGAAACAAAACTCCGCATCTTGACCGGCTGGCCGCCGAGGGGACACGGTTCACGGACTTTTATGTGGCGAGCTCGGTATGCTCACCATCGCGCTGCGCGCTGATGACGGGATGTTATCCGCCGCGGATCAGTTGCGGAGACTTTGATGGAGGCGCAGTTCTTTTTCCGGGAAATGCGACAGGACTGAATCCGGAGGAGAAAACCATCGCGAAATGCCTGCGTGAAGAAGGGTACGCAACAAAGATAATCGGGAAATGGCACTGCGGAGATCAGCCAGAGTTTCTCCCTACCCGGCATGGTTTTGACAGTTACTATGGTCTTCCGTACTCCAATGATATGGGGATGCAGAAAGTTCGCCCGAACGCCCGCGTGCCTTTACCTCTCGTCCGCGATGAAGAGGTGATCCAACAACAGCCGGATCAAACCTGCCTGACCGAAAGGTATGTGGAAGAGGCCGTTCGCTTTATCCGGGATAAACGGGATGGGCCATTCTTTCTTTATTTCGCGCATATGTATGTTCATCTGCCGTTGCTGGTTTCGCAACGATTTATGGAAACGTCCGACAATGGTGCATACGGCGCCGCGGTGGAATGTATTGACTGGGCGATGGGAGTGCTTCTGCACGAATTGAAGTCTCTCGGCATTGACGACAACACAATGATTGTATTCACCTCAGATAATGGGTCGAGGGCGAGAGATGAAGGCGGGAGCAATGGTCCGCTGCGAGGACATAAAGCTCAGTTGTGGGAAGGCGGAATCCGCGTTCCATGCATTATCCGATGGCCCGGCAAGGTGCCTGCAGGAAAGGAGAAAGGCTGTATTTTTACAGCGATGGATTTCCTGCCAACTTTTTGCTCGCTGACCGGGGCACAGCTTCCGGAGAAAGAAACTGACGGCTTAGATTTCTCTGACGTTTTGCTGAATGCAGAGCAATCAGAAGGGCCGCGAGAGACATTTTATTACTACTGGAAGCACGCGCTATGCGCGGTTCGTCAGGGAGACTGGAAGTTGTGGATAAGGCGTCCAGGAGAATCGGGAAATCTGGAAGAGGTCGAGGAGCTCTACGATCTGGAAAATGACACCGGAGAAACCACAAACATTCTCGAAAACAACGCGAGCGTGGTTGCTGAATTAAACGCTTTAATTGAACATTGCCGATTATCTCTGGGTGACAGCGCGACCGGCACGATAGGCAGTGAGGTTCGAGAAAAAGGGCGGGTAGAGAATCCCCGGCCATTGTGTGAATACGATCCCAATCATCCGTATATCATCGCGTCGTATGACGGAGGAGCCGGCTAATAAGCGGCAAAGGAGGCAGATTGCGATGATCTTTTCCTAGCGGCGATGGCCGCTTCGAGGACGTCCTTGGTTTTGTTGAGGAATCGGGCTTCGGAAAAGCGCTCGGAATTTCGGCGGATACACTCGGGATCCCACGAAATCTGTTCGATGCGTTTGACGCCTCGTGAAACTTCCTCCACGGTTGCTTCGCGGAAGAACACCCCGGTCTCGTCCTCCACAATGGTCTCAAGTGCACCGCCCTTGCCGTAAGCCAGAACCGGTTTTCCGCACGCCTGCGCTTCAACAGGAGTAATGCCGAAATCTTCCTCCCCTGAAACGACGACCGCCCGACAATTTGAGTATAGTTCCTTTAAAGAGTTTTCGCCGACATATCCGCGAAACTCAATAGTGGGGCCAGCGTGTTGCTTCAGACGCGGAAGGTCGGGACCTTCGCCGACGATGACGAGGCGTTTCCTCAAAGAACTAAAAGCCTGCACGGCAAGATCAATGCGTCGATAGGGCACAAGCCTGCTGACAATGAGATAATAATCTGCGGTCTGATAACTAACATCAAATTGATCAACATTCACTGGTGGATGAATGATTGGGGCGTCTCTACGGTAATGGGTCCGAATACGATCCTGCACAGCGCGGCTATTGGCTATCAATAGATCCACCTGCTGAGCGGCAGCGAAATCCTGTTTCCGCAATTGCCCTGAAAACAACCTGACTGCCTGCTGACCAGCGAAGGATTTCACCTCTTCACCCAGATACTTATCCGGCTGCCAGAGGAAACGGGTCGGATTGTGGCAATAACAGACGGCAGGGACCCGTGGCGCGGTGCGAATACATTTGGCAAAAGTGCTCGCGCTAATCCACACGCAATCAGCTTCGATGGGCGGAAAACTGCGGAAAGCGGCTGGGTAAAGAGGAAAGAACTTTTTGAAATGTTGCCTTATACCCGGCAAGCGTTGCATCCAGGAAGACCGAATTTCAGCAAGCTCAAAATCAGAGAGAAGACGCCCACGGTCGACCGCACTGGTGTAAATAGGTGCATGAGGGAACGCACGATGCATTGCCGCGACGACCCGTTCTGCGCCTCCCATCTGGATCAGGTAATCATGCACCAAGGCCAGCTGCATTTTGTTCCTCCAGTGCAGTGAATGGTTTTCCTTGAGCAAGCGTTTGAAGCACGTCTGTTGTCTCGTGGAGAATCTTCGGCAGATCATAACACTTTCTGGCTTCGGTTTTTGCGGCCGTGCCTATTGAAGTGCGCAGAGCAGGATCGCTGACGAGCTTTCTGAGAGTGTCAACCAAATCAGCGGTATCCCCGGGCATCACGAGAAAACCCGTCACTTCGTGACGGATGATTTCCTGCACCCCTCCAGCACCAGTCGCCACGACAGGCAGACCACAAAGCATGCCTTCCACGACAACGCGGCCGAAAGGTTCAGGTGCAATAGAGGTGTGGACGAGAATATCGCAGGCGTGCAACAGGGAGATAACGTCATCCTGAAAGCCGAGGAAATTCACGCGCTCACCCAAGGAATTATCCTTAACGAATGCCCGCAACCACCGGGCATATGTACGATCCTCCTCTGTAAAAAGAGCATCGCCGATTACGACGACATTCAGGTCTGGAACTTCCTTCAGGGCCTCCAACAGAATGTGCTGCCCTTTCCATGGTGCCAGTCTGCCGACGACGGCGGCAATCGGGAGGTTGGACTCCTTGAAAGCTTTTCGGAGCTGATCTGTTCGAGCTTCATGCAGTGGCTGGAGGAAATTATCCACGATGAATCCATTGTAGATGACCCGACACTTGCGTGAGCTGCCGCCAGCGGCAGAAAATGCGTTCAGGGTAGCGTGAGAGTTGCAGACGATAGAATCTGCGAAATGATTGGCACTCAGAACGAGAAGCTTTCGTGAGAGAAAACTGAAATGAGTCTTCGATATGATATCGTGCAGATGAAAGGCGAGCGGCAAGCCATTAACAATACGTGAAGGCAAGGTTACAAGCAAAGCCTTAGCGGTATTGGCATAGATCAGATCAAAGTTGCGCGACCGGCGAATCAATTTCCATGCGAGGATAAAGAAGAACGGGAGGGCACGGATGGCCTGAAGAACTCCCCCGCCCTTGGTGAACTTATTATTTCGCTGACCACGCTGAAGGATTTCCACCGTGATGCCATCCTGCCGTAAACGTTGCGCGAAGGGACCGTCCTCAAAAAGGACGACAACACACTGTTCACGGAAATGAGCGGCAAGATGAGCAAGGCACAGTTCGGCGCCTCCCAGTTTACCTGATTGATCAACAAAAAGAATTCTCACGCTGTTTCTACACAGCAAGTCGCGTGCCGACCAGCGGGAAAGTATCGCTCAGCGCACATTTGATAAATCTTAAGGATCTGTGGGGCAACTATACTCCAGTCAAAGTGACGCCGGACATGGGCCTGACATTCTTCCACACCGGGGAGCTGGATCCGATGAAGCAGAACGGATTCCAAGCCTTCGCGAAGATCGTTTACTTCGGTCCCTTTGAGAATAAGTTTTCTGTCCAAACCTTTTACAGTCGATGGAAGCCCACCTACCGGGGTAACAAGAACCGGTGTGCCGCAGGCGAGTGACTCAATCGCGGAAAGGCCAAATCCCTCGAGTTGTTCACTGGGCATGATGGTAAAATCAGCCGCACGAAAAGCGTATTTCAGATCATCCTCCGGAATAAAACCCAGAAGTCTTACCCGCTCCGCCAGACCTAGCCTCTGAATCTGAAGCTCGAGTTCTCTCGATAACGGTCCTTTACCGCCGATGAACAGCCTGGCTGATCTAAGTGAAGGAGGAAGTTGGGCGAAGGCCTGAAGCAAATTCTCCAATCCCATGCGGTGAGCGAGCCGCCGCACACAAAGGATTAATAGCCCTTCGCCATGCCAGTTCAATTTCTGACGTGCCTCAAGCCGTGAGATGCCGAGATGGTATTTACTGGACTCAATTCCTCCGGGAACGACAAAGATCCTATCCCTGAGAATTCCAAAATGCTCTGAGAGAATATCACGAAAACACTCGGAAAGGACGATGGCGGCATCGGCGGTGCGATAGACCAGTTTCTCGATCACCTTCCTTGCTTTGACGCTCAATGGGTGAGAGCCTTCGCGATGACTTTCCAGAAACCATGGCCCGTGGAAATGAAGAACATGGGGACAGGTTTTCAGATGATGCCAGACGGGAAATCCGTAGAGAGCAAAATGGGTTGAGTAAACGGCTTGAGAATGGGCGCGCCTGATCAGATCATTAGACGCACGCCGGATGGCGGCCCATCGGGCAAAGAGGTTTGAGTCTGCGGATCCAAGAAGCGTGAGATGGCGGTTGTCCACTGATGCTTCGGCATTTCCCGTGGAAAAGGCGAGTGCATGATGACAAAATCCGGAGTGAGACTTCCAGGAAGCATGTAAAGAATTGAAGTAGCGGTCGACACCACCTAAGGAGGGGTCGTTATGCATGCCGATGGAGATTACTTCCATGTTAATTATTAAGTGAACCCGCCAACTGATTGGCTGACTTTCCAGCGACCGTTTCAAATACGGCGGATATCTTTCGGGCACATGCTGAGACGGTCATTTCAGAGTTGACCCAGGCTGATCCGTGCGCGGCGAGTGACTTGCCATATTCTTGATCCAGGAGAAGACACTCCATGCAACTGGCCAGCTTATCCGGTGTTCTTTCAGGGAAGATGAGTCCGCCACCGCTCGCCTGAATCAATTTGGGAATCTCTCCGGAATCCGATCCGATCACGGGCGTCCCGCAGGCCAATGCCTCAGGAATGACACGGCCAAATTGTTCTTTCCAGTTAGCCTGGGTTTCTGATGGTAGAACCAGCATGTCCATAGCGGACAGATATCTAGGGGTTTCATCATGCGGAACGTAACCGAGAAAATGCATGCGCGACTCAATACCTAATGATTTTGCAATCGCCCGAAGTTCCACATCGTAGTCCCCCGTCCCGAGAATGACCAATTGCCAATTCAAATGCCGCAGCTTGCCCAGGGCGAAGGCCAATGTTTTCAAGCCCTTCGCTTCGACTAATCTTCCAACATATCCGATGACCGGGTCGTCTCCGAAAGCCCGCATTTTTTCCGGGGCTTCCTCCAGGAGATTAGGCCGGTAATTCTGTGGATCAATCGGTAGGGGTACTTCCACCAAGTTTCTCCGCATCCCCTTAGCCCTCATAACCTCGGCGACGCTTCGTGTGATCGGCAAGCCAAAATCAGCATGCCGGTAGGTGTAGCGTTCCATCCAGCGAAAAGGCGGTGGATAATCCTTCCAGATATTCTGACATGAGTAGATGCCGTAAGGAATTTTGGCTTTGACGCTGGCGCGGGCCCACTGCCAAGTCGCCACGGCATAGGGTTCATGATTGATGTAGATCAGATCCGGCTGTTCTTCAGCAATTACCCTTGCTGCATCCCTCAAATAATGGTGGAGAACAATGTTTCCATTCGGAATGACGGGTATTTTAATCAGCCGGCCGTTGAGCCCCTCCACGAGCCCTCCGTCGAGTCTGTTGCCAAATTCATCTTTCCATTGTTTCGGAATGACCAGGGTCAAATCCCATCCAAGGATATCCTGAAGGTCGACATAGACCTTCTGATTAATCGTGGTAGTACACGAATGGCTGACAATAAGTGCTCGCTTTTTCTTCATGAGGACGATCAGGAAGCGCCGACAGGGATGGCATTATTATCCTCGACAAGAATTGGATTAACATCAGGTGCGACCCGATTCTGGAGATAATCGGCATAGGCTTTCTCCGTATCGTGTGAAACTTTATCCCAAGTATACTGCTGCACGACAATGCGGCGTGCTTCCTGGCCCATGGTCCTCAACCGATCTTTCTCACGGCAATTGATGTCGAGTTTTTCTGCGATGTCGGTCGGATCGTGCCGCACAAAATCCCCATTGACGCCAGGCACCACAAAATCTTCAGCGCCATTGATCCTTGACGCGAGGATAGGCAGCCCACAGGCGGCGGCTTCGATGGTAGCCAAGCTAAAGGCCTCATAGCAGCTGGGAAACAAGAAGAGATCCGCAGAGGCATAAGCCTCCGAGATGTTGTTCTGGAAACCGCCAAAAACTACACGCTCCTGCACGCCGCATTCCCGGGCGATCGCCATGAACCTATCCTTGTCGGGATCAGTTCCTGCAACATAGAGTTTTATGCGCTTATTATCAGTCCCGGCGAGCCCTTTGATGGCTAAGTCCAAACCTTTACGAGCCCATTCCCCACCGGCAAAAATTGCGACCGAATCTTCATTCAAAAATCCATACCGTTGCCGCCATGCTGCTTTTTGTGATATGGAAAACGGTTTGAAGATCTCGCAATCGGCAGCATTTGGAATAATACGAATGGGAGCGTCCTTGATGGCATAACTGGTTTCCAGTTCTCGCTGAACACCGCGGGAAACCGGGAGAAACATCGGACGTTTGCCGTTCCTGAGTCTTCCTTCATAGAGCCTTTTCTCCGCGGCAGAGGTAAAGTGAAGGTAAAGTGACCTGGTCGCAGATCGCAAAGGAGATACGTTCTCTTCCCTTGCGAACTGTTTTAGAATCCTGGCCTTGACCGGTTGGATATTCTGGATGGTAATGACGTTCGCCTCACGGGCGTTACAACCAATTGAATGGATAATGTCATAGTCAGCGGTTCGTGGAGCCAGGGCCGTCGACCAGTGAAAAGAAAGGAAGTCGGCAACTTCGGGCCAGCCGACACCGGGTATGCGGTGCCACCTGATACGCGATAAATCCAAATCCTCAACTTTTCTGGCAAAGAGATGCACTTCGTGCCGTTCTGAAAGGCGTTCGGCCACTTCAGCGACCGCTCTGGCCGAACCGTCGCGGCGATTCACATTGATCATGACGTATGCGATCTTCATGAGGTTATGCACGCTCTATCGACTCTGTTCAGATGACTCTGTTCAGATAGTTATGGGGGCACCTAATTTAATAGCGGGGCTGGTGGTGACGATTCGCCGCCTGCATGGTTGCGGATTAATGCAGCGACCAAAGATCAACCAGTAAATTGAAAAACCCGAAAAGATGTCACCGACAAACAGAAATACAAAACATCCCAAGAGAATTGACTGGCCGCTAAGGGTGAATGGATCCTGATAGCCGTCCGCAAGAAAGCGGCCCGCAATGAACCATACCCTTCCCAACGCGACAAAAAAACAGATTGCGCCTAACCATCCGAACTGCTCAAACATCTGCAGGTAACCGGAATCACCAGAGGTTTTGGCGTTGCTTCCAAGCCTAGAACCCATTCCACTTGAACCCAATCCATAGCCGATTGGGTTACGCAATACGCCTCCAATCCCGTGGGAGTAGATTTCCATACGGCCCTGATAAGAGCCATCATTCTTCATATCGCCAAGGGTGGCATATCGTTCGGTAAGCCGATCTCCGCCCGGCATATATTTCATTCCGTAAGAGGCAACGATGGCAAAGAGAGCGGCAAATATGGCTACGGACACGATGCTGTGGCCGCCAGAGAGGACTGGCTTCAGAACAGAGATAAGCACAACTATAATCAAGGTAGTACGTGTCATGGTAAGGAAGATACATGACACAATGAGTAATACCCCAAGCCAACCGGTCATATTTCTCCAGCGCTTATCCAAAATCATTGGGATCGCGGCCCAAGCGATAAATGAAGCGCACGGCCCCCGTGAGGCCATCGTCGAGAACACCGTCATCTTCATTGGCTCTAACTCGCCCAGATATCCAACAAATCCTACCGACTCGACCCAGAAAGCATCCCATGGGGGAATGGTTAGGTATTGATACCAACCGTAAATGGAGACAAAAATCGCCGCCCAACCCGCGGTTTTAATCCAGCGAATCGCCGTCGTCTGGGATACGCGCGCTCCTGCGGCAAAAGCCATCGCACCGGCACCGGAAAGCCATTCACCTAAACTGAAAACAGCACTCAAACCGTTTGAGACCAGCCCGACCAAAAATCCGTAGCCGATGGCAAAAAACAAAAGCACAAAGGTAAGTTGGACCCGGCTGCTCATCCCCTTCCAGTTGATAAGCAAAGGCAGAATCAAGAGGGCGCCGACGGCAAGAGGGGTTGCGCTGATCAGTGACAAGGGGTTGAACTGCTCATGAACATAATAATCGACTAAGCGGCGGATGCCTCGGTTGAAAGCAATGACGAGGATTGCGTAATCTACAAGGAAACTGGAGCGCGTAAGCGCCAGAATCAATGCTGGCAACACGATGCAAAGAGCGATAGTAAATTCAATGAACATGGATTGGGAATCAGTTGGCCAGCGTTGACGGAATCTGATTTACTTTCCCCGAGTGATCCTTCAGCTTCAAAGAGGCGGCATGCGACAGACACTCAAAGATTTTCTGTGTATAGACCTGCCGGGTAAACTCCTGTGCCCGCTTTAATCCATTAGACGAAAGAGTTTCTCTCAGACCGGCATTAAGCGCCAATCTGGACAATGCCCTGCCCATACCGTCAACATCATTAAATCCTACATGAAGCGCTTCTATTTCGTCGCGGGCTGCCTCCACTACTCCCCCATCCTTTCCTGTTATCAGGGGTTTTCCACATGCCATTCCTTCAATGGCAACAATTCCAAACGGTTCGCGATCGGACGCATGAACGACAACATCCGCCACGCACATCCAGTTCCATGGTTCTTCCTGTCGCCCTGCTAAAGTGACGCAGTTCTGGAGGCCAAGGTCAAATATCAGCTTCTCCAGATAGCGCGCGTATCCTTTTTCCTCGGAATGCTCACCGCCTACGATGTACAAATGCGCCCCGGGCTGTGTTGCGAGCAAAGCAGGCATTGCCTGGATAACAGTATGAATCCCCTTCCAAGCCTGCAGCCGGCCAACTAAAGTCAAGTTGAAATCCGATTCATTGAGACCGAGTCGCCTGCGATGCTCGGCTTTGTCAACGGTCCGTGCCGCGGCAATGTGGTCAAAATTCACACAGGGCCAAACCCGTGTTAAGGCATTACCCGAACGGCTAAAGGAGACAAGACGACTCTGTTCACGCAGAACATAGTCTGAGACACAGATAAGAGAAGCCGCGGGAATTTTCGAAGCAATTCGGTCAACCCAACCCTTGGCGAAGGAAATCTGGTACCAACTGGCCGGAATATTCATGGCAGTACCGAGCAAGCCGCCAAAAAGATGGCCGTAAGCCATCCAGGAAAAAATCACATCAGGCC
>CAZUPP010000050.1:0-12218 GCA_964622095.1 uncultured Verrucomicrobiales bacterium | reverse complement strand
GGTCATCCTCACCCGCCACCGCGAATGGCAGGAAGTCCTCCTCTTCCTCCAGCGGCAGTGGAAACGATCTGCCCGTGGCCGTGAAGCACCTTCAGAATCGCATCCGCGAACATCTCGCCACCGATGTCCAGATCCAGCACTCCGCCAAACGCGGCAAGATTGAGATCAGTTACTACGGCAATGAAGATCTCGAGCGGCTCTGTGAGTTGCTCGGGGTAGAGGTGGACTAGTTTTTCGCCGAAATTCCACCCGGTCTGCGAACAATTCCCCGGGGGCAGGTTCTAAGGGTCCTGCGGTGATATCGTCTCGTCCCGATTTTTTTCTCCGCTCATTAAATGATCCTGTCCATCTCAATCCCCGGGAACTGCGTGCATTTCCCTCCTCGCCCTGTTTTCTAATCTAGAGAATTTCTCCAATATCCAGCGCTCATGAATTCACCCGCCCGTCTCTCTCTTTTCGCCACGGCTGCGATCATTCTTGCGCTGCCCGCCCCTGCCCATTCTCAAAGCACCTGGCAGGAAGAGCTCGGCGCTGCGATCCGGGCGGGGGAGGATGCAGAGATCGACCTCAGTGAACTGGCTGGTCAACCAGAAGGAATGGTGAAAGCTGAAATGGGAAAGGACGGAGAAGGAGATATTTATCTGGAATTACCCGCGTCATTGGCGCCGTCCTTTCCCGAGATCGAAGAGGTATTGCGGGGAATCAGCTCTGAATTGAATCACACGCTCATTGGGCCCCGCGCCCGCGTGTATGTGGCTGAAACGCTCCTTGAAATTCGGCCGCCGGCTGCGCAGTCAGGTAATTATGAATGGTTCCTGGAAACTCAGAATCATATTATTCACTCAGGGGCTGTTCTCATTCCGGTCATCGAGAATCTGGGGTTGCTTGACCGTTGGAAGGCTGAAGGTCAACCGATGCGCCTCAAGGTAGCAATTCCTTATCTCAGAGAGAGTTTGAGATTTCTCAGAGAGGAAAACTCCTACCTCGTGCGGGTCCATTTTCATGACAGCGATCCGCAGTTGGCCGCCGATATCGCCAATGAGGTAGTGCGCAGTTATGTTACCTATGTCCAGACCCGGGCGGCAGAAGATTTGGAGCGAAAACTCGCCGCACTTCAGCGCAAGGCTGATGAGGCGGCTAAAGCAGTCAATCAAGCAGAACGTAAACTGAGGAAACTACGGGAAGACTCCAGTTTGCGCGATGAGGTGAATAAGGAAATTGCCCGGCTGCGCGCGGAGATCGCTTCGCTCGAGGCCCAGCTTCAGGTTTTTCCGGAGCATGACACCCTCACCACTGGACGCATTCTTCTGCAAATGCTCAAAAATGAAACGCTTAAGGAAAGCATTTCTGATTATGAAAAAGGCGCCCAGTTGATCAGGGAATTAGAGGTCCAGGGTCTTGGTGATGCGCATCCCCAGATGCAGGCCGCCAAGGCAGAACAGGCTGAGCGTATTTCACTGATCGATGAGGAACTGCGGGCCATTGAGAAAGCTCTTAAACTGAAACTCAAAGTTCAGCGTCAATCGCTCAACTCACTTGGCGCGAGCAATACCCTCCCTCCCGAGCTGGTCGAGGCCGAACGCGAGTTCAGTCTGGCGCAGGCGACTTTTGAGACGGCCAAACAGGACTTGGCGGAGGCCCGGACCATTCTTGTCAGTGATCTCGCGCCGCAGGTGACGATGCATGAAAAGGCCTTGGGAGATGACGTGGACTTTTACTCTTATCATTTGGAACGGAAGTGAAGCAGGGCACGGAATCTGTCCCATCCCGGCTGAGCCATATTGACCATGGAGCCCGGACAGATTGGCGCAAGGTGAGCAAGAGTCGCCCGCGCCATTCACCTCGAGGGGTGCTCTGACCGATCCCTCGCACACCTTCAGACCCCCGTCAGCCGCGGCTCTATGCCTTTGGCGGCCGCTGCCTGAAGCCTATGGCGCGGCATCTGCTCCTTCTCATACCTTGGCTCTTGCTCTCTCTCCGGATAAACGCAGTTTCATGGGTGGGAGCCCGTCAGGCAGTTTCATCGTAATGTGATGAGGGACGCGAGTTCGAAGGGAGGAATGATCCCCGGGAAGACGTCGTCTCCTTCACGATGAGAGTTGGCTGGGAGACAGGAAGCCACTGAGCAGCAGCAGCACGAGCAGCGACCATGAAATGTGATTTATGCGACAATGAAGCGACGGTCTTCCTCACGGAGATCGTCGACGGCAATGTCAAGAAGGTGAACCTCTGCGAGAGCTGCGCCCAGGCCAAGCAAGTCGAGGAACCCGCTGATTTTGCCCTCGCGGGTGTCCTCATGAATATGGGGAAATCAGCGGCTTCGGCCGGAGGCTCAACCCTGGGACAGGATAGCGGAGCCGGGAGAGACGAGAACGCGGAAGGGCTTTCCTGCCCGGCCTGCGGATTTACGGAGGTGGACCTGAAGAAAACCGGCCGCCTCGGTTGCCCGGATTGCTACGGAGTTTACTCCCGGCAGATCTTCGGCTGGCTGGAAACGGTCCATGAGGGCAGCGAGCACGTTGGGAAGAAACGAGAACCGAACACCGGATTTGAGGACGCGTGGACAAATGAGGAAGCCGGTGAGGCCGACGGGGAGTCCGATGCTGATGGACAGGCCCTGCTGATGGATCTTTCCGGCGCGTCCGCGGATAGCGGACCTCCGGGCTTGCCTCATGACGAGCCGGAAATGGAAGACGCCGAGGCGGAACCGCTCGATGTCCAGTTGGCCACCCTTCGCGAAGAATTGGATCAGGCCATTGAGGATGAGGCCTTTGAGAAAGCCGCCGGGCTCCGTGACAAAATTCGCCAGCTCAAAGCCTTGGCGGAACAATCCGGTGGTGCTTGATTGGCAGGTTGACGAGATTTCCTGAAACGAGACAGAGATGGAACCGATCAGTGTAACAGATTTATTGGCATCACCGGGGGAATGGGCGCGAGCCCAGGGGCCAGAGCATGAGATTGTCATCAGCAGCCGGATCCGGCTGGCACGCAATCTTCGTGACCGGGCCTTTCCTGGCTGGGCCAAGAAAGAAGACCGGGTCGAGACCTTGAACAGCCTGCTCGGGCCGATTGAAGGCCTCAGCGTGATGGATCGGCGTTTCTCTGCGCGCCTCGAGGAGCTGAGCCCGCTGGAAAAGCGTGTTCTCGTTGAGCGGCACCTCATCAGCCGAGAGCACGCGGCCAAGGGCGTGGGCAGCGCGGTAGTCATGAATGGGGGCCAGGACCTGACCTTCATGGTCAATGAGGAAGATCACATCCGCATGCAGGTGCTGAAGTCCGGCCTGCAGCTTCAGGAAGCCTATCAGGTCGCTGATTCCGCCGATACCGAGCTGGAAAAGCATCTGGAATTCGCCTTCCACGTGAAGCTCGGCTACCTGACCGCCTGCCCGACCAATGTCGGCACCGGTCTGCGCGCCTCTGCCATGATGCATTTGCCGGGACTCGCCCTGAACGAAGAGATCACCGGCGTCGTCAATTCCATCAACAAGATCGGCTTGGCGGTTCGCGGTCTTTACGGTGAAGGGTCCGAGGCGCTGGGTAATCTCTTCCAGATTTCCAACCAGAGCACCCTTGGCGAGAGCGAAAACGAAATCATCACGAAGCTAGAGAAAGTCGTCCGGCGCGTCGTGGAACACGAAAAAAATGCCCGGCAAAACCTGCTCGAGAAAAAACTCGGCACGCTCAAGGACCAGATCGGGCGCTCCTACGGAATCCTCACTAACGCGCACAGCCTGACCAGCAAGGAAACCCTCAATTGGCTCTCCCTCATGCGGCTTGGCCTGGACCTGGGGGCCTATCCGCAGGAAAGCCAGACCGCCATCGATAAACTTTTCATGCAGATTCAGCCAGCCCACCTCCAGATCGATTCCGAGCGCAAGCTCGAAGCCGATGAGCGCGATCAGTTGCGTGCGGAACTGGTGCGCGAAGCGTTGAAGGATTTTCCCACCCCGACCATCTTACCGCCATCCGCCGATGGCTCTGCAAGCGCAGCAACAACAACCACCAACGAATGATGAGTAATAATTTTACACCCAGAGCCCAACAGGTCCTGGCGCTCGCCCGTAAAGAGGCGGAGCGTTTCAGCCATAACTATGTCGGCACGGAACATCTCCTCCTGGGATTGATCAAGCTGGCCCAGGGCGTCGCAGTCAATGTCCTCACCAAAATGGGGCTCGATCTGGAGACCGTCCGGATGGAGGTCGAAAAGCAGGTCGGCAACCACAGTGATTCCAAAGTGCTGGGAAATATCCCGTACACGCCGCGTGTGAAAAAGGTGCTCGCTCTCGCCAGCAAAGAAGCGCGGGCGCTCAATCACAGCTACGTCGGCACTGAGCATATTCTGCTGGGACTGCTGCGTGAAGGTGAAGGCGTGGCCGCGCGTGTCCTGAAAAGCCTGGAGCTGGATATCGAGCGCACCCGCAACGAAATCCTCAAGGAACTCGATCCCAATTTCACTCCCGCCGAGGGTGAGGGCGCGGAAGTGCCCAGCGGTGAAGGTGCGGAGGCCGCCGCCGGTTCCAGTTCATCCAAAAAAGATGTCAAAACACCTGCCCTGCGCGCCTTTGGCCGGGACCTCACTGATCTGGCCCGCAAAGGGGAGCTGGACCCGGTGATTGGCCGGGCCAGCGAAATCGAGCGCGTCATTCAGGTGCTGTGCCGCCGAACGAAAAATAATCCCGTGCTCCTCGGTGAAGCCGGGGTTGGAAAAACCGCCATCGTTGAAGGGCTCGCTCAGGAAATTTCCGCCGGTAATGTGCCGGAACTGCTTCGTGGCCGGAAAGTGATCACCCTCGACCTCGCTCTGATGGTCGCGGGTACGAAGTATCGCGGGCAATTCGAAGAGCGCATCAAGGCGGTCATGGATGAAATCCGCCGCGCGAAGAATATCATCCTTTTCATCGATGAGCTGCACACGATTGTCGGGGCAGGTTCAGCCGAAGGCGCGATGGACGCCTCGAATATCATCAAACCCGCCTTGAGCCGGGGCGAGCTGCAATGTGTGGGTGCGACCACGCTTAATGAATACCGCAAATACATCGAGAAAGATGCCGCTCTCGAGCGCCGCTTCCAGACGGTTAAAGTCGAAGCACCGAATGTCGCGGATACGGTAGAAATTCTGAAGGGACTCCGGCCCAAATACGAAGCGCACCATAAAGCCAAGCTGACCGATCAGGCTCTGGAAGCCGCCGCGAAATTGTCTGACCGCTACATCACCGGACGGTATCTGCCGGACAAAGCGATTGATGTGATGGATGAAGCCGGTGCGAAGGCCCGCATTCAAAGCATGACCCGCCCGCCGGATGTCAAAGATATCGAGACGGAAATCGACGAAATCCGGGTAGATAAGGAAAAAGCGATCAAAGATCAGGATTTTGAAAAAGCTGCTTCTCTGCGTGATGCCGAGAAAAAAGCGAAGGCGCGGCTCGAAGAAATCCTCACGGAATGGCGCGAACAGCGTGAAGAAGAAGAGGTCGTGGTGGATGAAGATGACATTCAGCATGTTATCTCCAAATTGACCGGCATTCCGCTGCAGCGCATTGAACAGAAGGAAGTGCAGAAACTGCTGCAGATGGAGGCCGAACTCAAGACGCGGGTCATCGGGCAGGACGAAGCAATCGTGGCGATTTCCAAAGCCCTTCGCCGCAGCCGTGCTGACCTGAAAGATCCGCGCCGGCCGATCGGTTCCTTTATTTTCCTGGGCCCGACTGGCGTGGGTAAAACCTTCCTCGCCCGCAATCTGGCGGAGTTTATGTTCGGCGACGCCGATGCGCTGATTCAGATCGACATGTCTGAATACATGGAGAAATTCACCTCTTCACGTCTGCTCGGATCGCCTCCCGGATATGTGGGCTATGAAGAAGGCGGTCAGTTGAGTGAAGCCGTGCGGCGGCGTCCCTACAGTGTCGTGCTGTTCGATGAAGTCGAAAAAGCCCACCCGGACGTGATGCATTTGCTTCTGCAGATTCTGGAAGATGGAAGGATCACAGACAGCCTTGGACGCAGCGTGGATTTCCGGAATACAATCATTATTCTGACCACCAACGTAGGCGCTGATCTGCTCAAGAAATCTGCTCTTGGATTCGGTGCGAAACCTGCCAATGACGCAGACTATGATGCGATGAAATCCCGGATGCTCGAGGAAAGTGAGCGTGTCTTTAAACCGGAATTCCTAAACCGGCTGGATGACAAAATCGTCTTCCACACGCTGACCCGGGATGATCTCGTGAAAATCGTGCGTCTGGAGATCGACAAGGTCGAGGAACGCCTCGGTCACAAGAATATCTCCATCAAGCTGGACGACAACGCGAAGGATTTCCTGATCGAGAAAGGTTACGATCCTCAATATGGAGCGCGTCCCATGCGCCGTGCGGTCGAGCGATTCCTGGAAGATCCCCTCGCCGAAGAATTACTGCGTGGAAACATCAAGGAAGGAGATCACGTGCTCGGGAAACATCTCGACGGTGACCGGCTTGATTTTGTGGTGGATAATTCCGCCAAGGAAAACACTTCCGAAAACGAGGAAACCGAAGAGGCCAGTGAGCCAGCTAACGCAAGCTGAAACTGATTCGGTCAGTTTTCTGGACCCAACTTAACTTACCCTTCCCAAAACGGGACGCTGGATTATCTCCGGCGTCCCGTTTTTATTAGGCCGGGGGTTGTAGGATGCGCAGAGCCTGCGGCACAATTTCAATGGTGCATGGCGTTTTCCCGAAATCTTCGCCGTCATAAGCGGTTTCCTCAGGCTGATCCGGAGTTTCCACGCGAATTTTCTTCGCGCGCCAGTGCTGGAGTTCCAGCTTTACCAGCTCATCGAGCTGCAGCATCTGGAGAGTTGCGCCCTGCATGAGTTCGCCCGCTCCGCGGATGACAAAAACATCGAGCACCCCGTCTTCGGCGCTGACCTTGGGCAATTCGAGATCGAGCATTCCCATCGCGCCCACATTGGCAATAAAGCACGTCACGCCTTCCGCTTCGATTGCTTCATCGCTGTCGTCGAGCAGGAAACGGAAACTGATGCGGCCGGGCCGAGTTTTGAGAATGCCGATGAGATAAGCAAAAATCCCGAACTGACTCTTCAATTCACGGGTGGCCTCCTGATTGACGCGGACGGAGGCACCGATGTCGCAGCGCAGCAGAAAATGTTTTTCACCGTTGAGCAGACCGGCATCGACCTTGGCTTTTTCTCCGGTTAAAATCAGTTCGGCGGCTTTTTCAATGTCCGCAGGAATGCCAAATTCTTTTGCCACGACATTTCCCGTGCCGCCGGGAAGAATGGCCATGGGCACTTCAGAACCGATCAATCCGCTCGCCACGTCAGCGAGGGTGCCGTCCCCGCCACAAGCTGCGACGACATCTATGCCATTCTCGACGGCTTCGCGCGCCAGCTCTGCGCCATGACCGTATGCATCCGTGATGCGGAATTCACATTCCTCACAATCTCCTTTGAGAAGGGCCCGGCGAACGAGTTCTTCCAGGTTTTCATTTCCCCGTCCGGCTTCCGGATTTCTTATAACAACAACACGCATCGTATATCTTGGTTTGCTCACGGGCGCCATGGTCGGCTGAGGTAAAAACCTGCCGGCCAAGCCCGGGAATGAACCTCAGCGAAAAACCTCCAAAAAGCAGTAAGAATCTTGCCCCCGAACCGTCCTTTCTCTCGTTCAGACTCTGTGATCAGGGATTGTCCCTGAGATGCCAAACCAACCCTACGTAGACGAAAAATAATACAGAAATGCACGTTCATGATGCGATTCAGAATCGCCGGGCAGTGAAACACTATGACCCGGAGCACCGAATGACGGAAGAGGAAATCCAAAAGCTCCTCAACCTGGCCATTCTCAGCCCCACTTCTTTTAATATCCAGAATTGGCGCTTTGTCCTCGTGCAGGACCCGGAGATTCGCCAACAGATCCGGGCCGCGGCGTGGGACCAGGCACAGGTGACGGATGCTTCACTGTTATTTGTCATGTGCGCGGACTTAAAAGCGTGGAACCGCGATCCACAGCGTTACTGGCAAAATGCTCCCAAGGCCGCGCAGGATGCGCTCGTGCCGATGATTCAGCCATTTTATGATGGGAAAGAACAATTGCAGCGTGATGAAGGGTTACG
Organism: uncultured Verrucomicrobiales bacterium; assembly: GCA_964622095.1. Taxonomy (GTDB): domain Bacteria; phylum Verrucomicrobiota; class Verrucomicrobiia; order Verrucomicrobiales; family CAZUPP01; genus CAZUPP01. The sequence continues at coordinate 4,109 of CAZUPP010000050.1, read as the reverse complement.
CTCAGTTGGAATCGCGGCGCAAACCATCATGCTGGCGGCGCAGGGAATGGGCTATGATTCCGGACCGATGATTGGATTTGATCCGGTCAAGGTTGCAGAAATTATCAATCTTCCGGACGATCACATGGTCGGGATGCTGCTGGTTGTCGGCAAGAAAACCAGAGACGCGTGGCCGCGTGGTGGTCAGCTTCCGCTTGAGGAGGTCGTAATCCGAGATAAATTCTGACCGGCTGAAATCGCCTGATGAAGGAAGCCTGCCTGATTTCTCAGGCAGGCTTTTCTATCTGTTACTCCGTTGAAACGTTAACCCGGTAGAAGTGCTCTTCATCTCCTTCATGCTCACTTACATCATACTGCATTTTATTACCGGTGCCCTGCATTTTATCTGAGTGTGGTGCCCACCGGAAGAAGTCGAGCGAATCAAAGACCTGATAATAGAGTTCATTCGAAGTATTCCATTCCAGCATTTTTCCACCGCCGGGTTTATCCATGATGCTCAGTTGATTTTCCGGCGAGAGATTCAATCCAGCGGCGACGCTGATGTTGACCGTATCACGGTCCATAAGTCCTTCATTATCTTCCACAAACAGGGTAAAGGTATAATTTCCGGGAGCCAGTTCGACACGTGGATGGATGCCGCTCAGGCCGGGGGCAGTATTATTCCCGCCGCCGCCTTTGTTTGACTCCGGCAGATTCTGCAGATTCAGCCCTCCAATTGAATTGTGACCTCCCAAGGCGGCTACGTCTTTGGATAGAACAAGGCGGTCAATCCAGCAGTTTTTTGACCGGCCGGCAATGACCAGGGTATAAACTCCGGGGGCGAGATTGTATTTTGGAATTTCAAAGGAGTGACTTGAAGGTTCGAGAGCGTTCGACCAACTCCAAGACCATGACCCTCCCAGGTGAACGTATTTGATGAAGTTTCCGAGATATCCCGGCTGCCCGTTTACCTTTACGTAAATGTCATTGGCCTTATCTCCTTCACCGGTTTCTTTCGGGGATTCCATCATGAGGATAGCGAGGCCGTAAAGACCGGGATCATTTATTTCAAACTGATATTCGAGCGGACTATGAACGGGCCCGCTTACTTCAGTGCGTCCGTTGGGTCCTTCGAAACGCAGGCAGCCCGTCCCGGTAAAAGAATCATCTCCCGCACGGTTGTCCCACTGACCCATCTGCTGGGTAGAAGTGTAAAGTTCCCAGGCTTGCAGGCTGCTGCTGGTCGATTCCGCCTCCATCACCACCGTGCCATTTTCTTCCTGAAAGGCATTGGGATCTCCGCCTGTCCCCTGTTCAGCTGGTGGTTCCTGCAGATCACCCTCATACCAGGTATGAGAGAAAATAATTCCATCCGGATCCGACGAACCAGATCCGTCCAGAATAACGGTGGCATTGCCGTCACCATCGGCATCAACCGCGGACTGATCGTCTCCGGCGTCCGCATTGGGGGAGACCGCGGCTCGGGAAACCATGACAGCCCAGTCAGAATCTGTTTCCGTGGGAGCGGTGCCGAGATTCACATTTGAGCCGCCGCCATTAACGGTTCCGGCGTCACTGAATTCCCCCGTGCGCGGATTAAAGAAACGGACACGGAAGGTGCCGCTGGCCGCGGAAAGGTCCAGATTGAAGGCGCCGCCGTTATTGGGATTAAAAAGGGCGTAGACCTCGTTTTCTTTATAAAAAGTAAAGGTCGGACCGCCACTACCTGAGCTGGCGAGACTGCTGCTGGCGTCCATTTCGCTGACCGGCAGGCCAGCGAAGAATTTACGGATGTGCTGACAGAAAACAAAGGAGGACTGCATGAGTGAGAAATCCTCAATCGTCTGATCAAATCCGTGACCGCCCCCATCCTTCTGGATGTACCAGGAAAAGCCGCTGCCGCCGCCCATAAAGAACGGCCACATTTTATTGCGGCGCCCGTGGGCGTAGCCATTCACAAAATCCGTCTCATCATTTTCGATTTTCTGCGGTTCATCAAAGAAGGCGACGAGCGGCTCACCATTGGCGGCGCTATCGGTATGGATCTTTTGGGCATAACTAAACATCTGACCATCATTGAAGGTGGTCTGAGTCGAGGTGGTGTCCATGTCCGGATAGTTTACGTGATCAAAATAACTGTTCGGATTCGTCCCCCAGCCCGTGTGAAAAGTGACCGGCCGGTCATAGGGATTGATGGAGGGCTCTTTGAGGAAGGACATGTAGGCTTCACGTTCCGCCACGGGCGAACTGCATTCCTCGGCAATGACCCATTTAATTCCATGATGGTGATTCATGATCGCGCTCATCATGCGGTAATAGAGTTTGCGTTCCGGGCCGACACTGCCGCGGAGGCCGTTGTCCCAGAAGAATTCATTGGCATCCTCCGTTTCCGCCAAGAGCACGGTATAATAAACTCCCAACTGCTGACCGTAATCGAAAAAGATTTCCCACTGCTGCAGTTTGGAGAGATCATAGCGGGTTTTTTCACTCGGCGAGATCATGGGAAAAGTATCTTTAGCATCGCCACCGAGATTCATGAGGATGAAATAAATGGTGTTGCCGCCATGTTCGGTGATGTAATTCAGGGCCCCGATGAGCGCCTTCCCATCCTGGCCGGTTGAATTCTGCCAGTTCGGATCACCTGCATTCCAATCAACTTCGTGCGCGGTAAAATCATGAACCTGTCCGATGGTGGTATTATCAAACCCGGAATATCCGAGGAAATTCTCCGGAATGCCCGGCCCGGCATAGAAAAAGGGCTCGCCGCTGGAGAAGGTGAGGTAATGCCCGCCGCGGTTGATCAATGCGCCGCGATTAGGGGCACGGAAATCCGGAGCGACTTTATCTGAGGGCTCGACATTAAACGTGCCGGTTATCCCGTCGTATTGAGTCAGCGGGGTGCCGGCTGTGCCGGTGGTATCAATGGCGACCTGAGATCCTGCGCGGAAACTGATTTCATATTGCCATTCACCCGTTTCGTCCGGGCTGAAGAACGCACGCCAGGTCGTGCCATTGGGTCCGCCTGCACCATTCCCGGCGAAAAATCCGGGCACATCATATTGCTGATTGTTTGGGCCGGTAAATAAAACCTGAAACCGGTAATCCATGAATGGATTGGGAGTGGCCGTTTCCGACGAAGCCGGTCCGGTCAGATCCAGAATGACTTTGTTCCACTGTTGCAGGGTGCCATGAACGAGGACCTGCCCGTCGTCAGGCGGAATGCGATAGGTGGCGGTGATCGTCGCGACTTCCGCGGGCATGGTGAAGGTGGTGGAGGCCGCAAAAACATTAGCCACCCCGGCGATGTCCCCCGTCCATTGATCAAAAATCTGCCCGGACGGCGGGGCATCGGCATCGATATTGACGATGGTGCCGGGAGGGTAAGATCCATCACCACTGCCGCTAACCACGGTGAGGGCACGCGGGGTGGTATCGGACTGATCAGTGACAGAAAAATTGATGGTTAAAGAATCAAGTAAGGTGCCTGACCCGTTCTGACTGGAGTAAACCTGGGTGATCAGGGTGTAGCTGCCGAGGCTGGGCGTCCAGGAGTTGAAATTCCCGCGGATGTCTCCTTTGAGGGCATAGGGGGCAATATTTTCCGTCTGGGTATGGGATTCCGCGCCGGACAAGGTGAAAACGACACTGCCGGGAGAACCACCGGAGAGATTGGCCCGGATATTGAGCGACGTGCCGTCATTAGCCAGATTGATGACGCCGTTGTTGTTGAGCGAGCGGAGGACCGTATTCGAGGAAGCATCAATGAGCGAGAGGCTGTCGACGGATTGCGCGGGAGCGGTGAGGCCAGCGCCGGTGATGAACAAGCCGGCCAAAAGGGCTTGCGAGAGATAGAACGAACGCGGGTTCATTAATGAGCTTTTGTTAATGCTTTAGATTTTTTGTTTGATACTTGCGAGAGATAGAACGAACGCGGGTTCATTAATGAGAGCGTGTGGGACACAAGGATTGCGAGGTGAGCATCCGTCCGCGGCCGTTCTGGATGTAGAATCCGCCGTACTCGGGCGGTGTCAACTATTTCCGGATGACAATGGTGGAGGAGAGGAAGGGTGAGGGGGGGCGAGAGGATTAGACCGAACGGTTGGTAAAACGCGGAGAAAGAGAGGGGGACG
>CAZUPP010000049.1:0-12890 GCA_964622095.1 uncultured Verrucomicrobiales bacterium | reverse complement strand
AATTGTCAGAGCTATCAAAGCCATTCCGGGCGAGATCCGGCTCGGGCCTCTTCGCAAGCCTGCCAGAGAAGAAGCGAATCTGTCGGGAGTTCTGAATGTCATCGCCCTGTCCCTCGCCTTCTCTGGCGGTGAGGATATTCATGAGCTGCGCATCGGACTCTGCTTCCCCGCCTTCAATATCCGGGAACACGCCGTATTCCACCTGAAACTGCTGGACGGCGGTGGCGAGGGAGGTGGCTCCGTTTTTCGCTTCAGCCTTGCGCGCGGAGTTCCGCACGGCGGCAGCGATGGGGAAAAGCAGCCCGACAAGGATGCCGATGATGACGATGACAACGAGCAGCTCAACGAGGGTGAACCCGCGGGAGCGCTGGTAAGCTGGGGTGGTGTGGGGGAGTGTAACCATAAATAAAGATAACGCCGAAGGCTTGGCTTAGCAAGTGCCGAGGCGCGATTAAGGCTTGGCACAGGGGAAGGACGGGAGTGACTTGTTTCCGCCCCGTAGCCGGTGTAAAGGTAGCGGTCTGTGGAAGATTACAACATTGAAGATGCAAGCGGGCGCGGGCGCTCAGGGAAGGAGTACCGAAGGTGGAATTGACCGAACAGGCGGTGCTGGGGCTTTTTGACGGGAAGAAAGTGCCGCCGCTCAATAAGGTGCAGATCGGGCGTGAGCTGAAGGTCCCGGCGGACCGGCGCAATGAGCTCCGCGGCTTACTGCGGCGCTTGGAGCGTGAAGGCAAGCTGGTCAGGACGCGCGGGGAGCGCTTTACCCGGCCGAAGGAGCTGGGCCTGCGCAAGGGGCGCTTTGACGGAAAGGAAGGCGGCTTTGGCTTTCTTATCCCGGACGATCCCGATGCGCCGGATGTCTATCTGGCATCTAACCGGACGGGTGTGGCGATGCACGGCGACCGGATATTGGTGCGCCTGCGTCATCCGCATGCCCGCCGCACCAAACCGGATCAGCGGGGCAAGGGAAAGAAAAAGCCGGAGCCTCAATACCGCCCGGGCGAGCGGGTGGAAGGTGAGGTGGTCAAGGTGCTGGAGCGGGCGCATGAGAAGCTGGTGGGCACGATCAAGCCTCACAAGGGTGGTGCGGAACTGATCCCGGATGACGCGCGCATTGTGAACTCCGTCTTGCTGGTGCCGAAGCCGGGAGAAGATTCCCTGCCGCCACGGGAAGAGCTGCAGAATAAGAAAGCGGTCGTGAAGTTGCTGGAATGGGAGAATCCATTCGACCCGCTGACTGGCTACCTGGACGAGATCCTCGGTGACCTGAGTGATCCGGAGGTGGCGATGGAAGCAATCATCCGGAAATATGGCCTGCCGCAGAAATTTCCGGAAGGAGCGATCGTGCAGGCAGAGGAAACCCCGGAAGAAATCAGCCGCAAAGAAAGGGATGAACGTCTGGATTTACGGGAAGAGCTGATCGTCACGATCGATCCCGTCGGCGCCAAGGATCATGACGACGCGATCCATGTGCGCGCCCTGTCGGATGGATGGGAGGTGGGCGTGCACATCGCGGACGTCTCACATTACGTGACAGAAAACTCGCCGATCGACCTGGAAGCGCGCAAACGCGGCAACAGCGTTTATCTGGCGGACCGGGTCATCCCGATGATTCCGCCGCGGCTGAGTAATGTCATCTGCAGCCTGCAGGATGGAGTGGACCGCTGTGCGCGTTCCGTTTTACTGCGAATCGATAAGCAGGGGAGATATCATGATATCCGCTTCGCCAAAAGTGTGATCCGCAGCCGGGCGAGCATGACCTATGCGGAAGCGCTGGAATTACTGGAAAAACCCGATGGTTCCGATCTGGCGAAAATGCTGAAGGCGGCATGGGATTGCGCCTCACTTCTGCGAAAGAACCGCTTCAAGGAAGGGTCGCTCAACCTGGATTTTCCGGACCTGAAGATTCTCTATGATGCGACGGGAAAACCAACGGAATTGCAGCGCATTGAAAATGATATTTCTCATCAATTGATCGAAGAATTCATGCTGGTGGCCAACGAAGTCGTGGCGAAAACGCTGCGCGACCGGGCGATTCCGAATATCTACCGGGTCCACGAAGATCCCGACGCGGAGAAACTGGCGGAGTTTCGGTTTCAAATGCAGACCTTTGGCCTGCAGATCGGGGACATTACGGTGCGCCGTGAGCTGCAGAAATTTCTGGAATCGATCACCGGTCATCCGGAAGAGGATTCCCTGAAGATATCGTTACTGAAAAGCCTCAAAAAAGCGCGGTACTCTACCGAACCGCTGGGACATTTCGGGTTGTGTAAATCGAATTACTGCCACTTTACCAGTCCGATCCGGAGATATTCGGATTTAATTACCCACCGCCAGCTCCTGAAATACATGGGTGGGGGAGAGAGCGGCGATAAACGCTACCTGAGCCGGATGACAATTTCCGAGATGGAAAAGGTGGCCGACCATATTTCTGATACCGAACGCATCGCGACGGAGGCGGAGCGCGAAAGCATCAAGCTTAAGCAATTGGAATATCTGGAAGAACTCATCCGCAATCATCCCGGAAAAAAACCGCCGGTCTTCAAGGTGACGGTAGTGGATGTGAAGCGATTTGGTTTGCTTGCGGAGATCCCGGAATTTTTGCTCACGGGATTAATTCACGTAAGCGATCTGGGTGCGGACCATTTTCTTTTCGATCCGGGCTATGGCGGATTCGTCGGGAAAAAGAGCAAGATCGTTTATCAGATTGGCAGCGAGATCGAGGTACAGATCAAGAAAATCGATCTGATCAAAAAACTGGTCGATTTTCGGGTCGCGGAGAGGGACGGATGAAAGCCTCGTAAGCACGAAAACATTTTCGTGAAAAGGGATTCAACTCAAGGCGCACAAACTTTGCCCTCTTTGTCGCTTGACCTCCGCTCCCGAAAGCACAATCTTGTCTTTCATTACCGGAGTTGCAGTTCATGTGATGATCACTGCATCATCCCCAAAATCCGGTTTTTTGCTCTTAAATAATTATGGATAATATCATCACAAGCCGCGAGCTCCAGGTGGAGCGCAAGCATTACTATATCGAGTTTTGTGAGAATGCCCGCGGGCAGTTTCTGCGCATCACGGAGGATTCCAACGGGCGCCGCAACAGCGTGATCATCCCCTCGACGGGATTGGATGATTTTGCGGAAACGGTGCACGAAATCACGGAATCGATGGGCCAGCTGGAGACGGCTGAACCGGCTCTGGGGCGGCGCTAGGTGGCGGCTGAGAGCGGCGATTCGTCGCGTAGTCACGGGGCAATTGACAGGCATGGGCGCTTCGCTATCCTCGCACTGCCAATGGCCTCCAGAAGGTGGCGTTTGCCCGCTGCTGGCCGCTGAAGCTGTGCTGATTCCCTGGTGGACCAGAGGGCGCGAGCGAGGGCTGATGCAATCACTCGCGCCGGTCTCCGGCACGGCGCGGTCAGCTCTGTCAGGTGATTGGGGAGAGAGACTATATGCAACGAATGATCAATAAACCATGAGTACCAAGAACGTTTACTACTTCGGGGACGGCCAGGCTGACGGCAATGCCAAGATGCGTGCACTGCTGGGCGGCAAGGGGGCAAACCTGGCGGAAATGACCCGTATCGGTCTGCCCGTGCCGGCCGGCTTCACCATCACGACGGAGGTCTGCACCTACTACACGGAGAATAACCACCAGTATCCTGCCGGCCTGAAGGAGGAAGTGAATGAGGCGGTCGCGAAGGTGGAGAAATCCATGGGCAAAAAGTTCGGGGACGTGGACAACCCGTTGCTGATGTCCGTGCGTTCGGGTGCGCGGGACTCCATGCCTGGAATGATGGACACGATCTTGAACCTGGGCATCAACGACGAAGTGGTCGTGGCCCTGGCAGAGAAATCCGGGAACGACTTTTTTGCGTGGGACTCCTACCGTCGCTTCATCCAGATGTATGGAGATGTGGTGATGGGCGTGCAGCGCCGGGAAGACGAGCACCACGATCCGTTCGAGCACATCCTTGAGCAGGTCCGCGAAGCGGCGGGGGTGGAGCTGGATAACCAGCTGAGCGTGGAGCAGATCAAGGGCGTTATCGAAAAATTCAAGGGGCTGATCCAGGAACGCACGGGCAGCTCTTTTCCGCAGGATGCCAATGAGCAGCTCTGGGGGGCGATCGCCGCGGTTTTTGGCTCGTGGGGCAACGAACGCGCCATCGTCTACCGCCGCAAATATAACATCCCGCACAGCTGGGGAACGGCGGTCAACGTGCAGACCATGGTCTTTGGTAATATGGGCAACAACAGCTCGACCGGCGTGGCCTTCACCCGTGACCCGGCCAGCGGCGAGAAGGTGTTCTACGGAGAATACCTGATCAACGCGCAGGGCGAAGACGTGGTCGCCGGGGTGCGCACCCCGCAGCCGGTGGCCAAACTGGCCGAGGAGATGCCGAACGCGCACAAGGAGCTGATGGAAGTGCGTGAAAAGCTGGAGCAGCACTTTAAGGACATGCAGGACCTCGAGTTCACCGTGGAAGACGGTCGGCTCTTCATCCTGCAGACCCGGAATGGCAAGCGCACCGGTTTCGCTGCCGTGCGCATCGCCGTCGAGATGGTCGAAGAAGGACTCATCGACAAGAAGGAAGGGGTGCGCCGGATTCCGGCTGATTCGCTTTCATCGGTGCTCGCACCCATTTTTGACCGTTCGGAAGTAGCCTCTGCCCAGAAGATCGGAGAAGGCCTGCCCGCGGGACCGGGCGCGGCGACCGGTAAGGTCTACTTTGACGCGAAGAAAGCGGAAGAAGTGGCTGACAAAGGAGAAAAAGTCCTGCTCGCGCGGGTCGAGACCTCTCCGGAAGATCTGCGGGGAATGATCGCGGCTGAAGGGATCCTGACCTCAAGGGGTGGGGTTTCCTCTCATGCCGCGCTCGTTGCGCGTCAGATGGGTAAAGTCTGCGTCTGCGGTGCCTCTTCCGTGAAGATCGATTACGAAGCCAAGACGCTGACCGCGGGCGGTGAGACGATCCGGGAAGGTGAGTTCATCTCGATCGACGGCACGGCGGGTGAGATTTACAAGGGCGAGGTCAAGACCGCGCCGTCCGAGGTCATCCAGGTGCTCATCGACAAATCCATCGATCCAGCTCAAAGCCGGACCTACAAGCAGTTCGAAGAACTCATGACCTGGGCGGATGAGTTCCGGAAGCTGGACATCCGCACAAACTCCGATAACCCCAGTCAGGTGGAGACTGCCGTAGCCTTCGGCGCGGTGGGAATCGGTCTGTGCCGGACGGAACATATGTTCTTCGAAGGAGAACGGATCGACGCGATGCGTGAGATGATCCTGGCCACGACCAAGGAGGCCCGGCAAAAGGCGCTGGCGAAGCTGTTGCCGTTCCAGAAAAGCGACTTTGCGGGGATCTTCCGGGCCCTCAAAGGCTACCCGGCGACTATCCGCCTGCTCGATCCGCCGCTGCATGAGTTCCTGCCGCACGACAGCGCGGCGCGCAACGCCCTGAGTGAGAAGATCGGCATCAGTGCCGAAGAAATCGCCAAGCGCGTGCACGATCTGCAGGAATTTAACCCGATGCTGGGTCACCGTGGTTGCCGTCTGGGCATCACTTACCCGGAAATCACGGAAATGCAGGCGCGCGCCATTTTTGAAGCGGCCGCCGAGGTCAAGGCAGAAGGGATCGAGGTCAAGCCAGAGGTCATGGTGCCACTGGTCGGTTTTGCCCATGAGCTGAAACTGCAGGGGGACATCGTTCGCCGGGTCGCGGATGAGGTCATGAAGGAGAAAGGCACGCAGTTTGAGTACCTGGTCGGCACGATGATCGAGATCCCGCGCGCCACGACGGTGGCAGATCAGATCGCCAAGGAAGCGGAATTCTTCAGCTTCGGCACGAACGATTTGACCCAGACCACTCTGGGGATGAGCCGTGACGATGCCGGCAGCTTCCTGCGTGATTACATCAATAACGACATCGTGGGCCGGAATCCCTTTGAGACGCTCGACACCGAAGGCGTGGGCTCTCTCATGAAGCTGGCCCGGGACAAGGCACGGCAGACCCGCCCGGACATTAAGCTGGGCATCTGCGGAGAGCATGGCGGTGATCCCGACAGTGTGAAATTCTGCCATACCCTGGGCCTGGATTACGTGAGCTGCAGCCCGTTCCGGGTGCCCATCGCGCGTCTTGCTGCCGCTCAAGCGGGCATCGCCGAGATGGAAGGCGCGGGCGACTGAGCCTAAAATCAGCTCCGGAATGCATTTCGCCGGCAGAATAAGCAGCAGGACAGAGTCCTGACTGAAAACAATCAGAATGTAACCCGGTGTTGGGATGGCTGCTCCGCAGGGAGCGTCAACCGGCACCGGGTTTTTCTGTGCGTGTATCTCGCCTCGCCACCGCCTGGTGAGCCTATAAAACCCGCTAATACCCCATAAGAAAAATTGCGCAGCGAAACTCCAGTTATAGAGCAGGCGCGGCATAACTGGTTCATCTATATCTAATGAGTCTGATTGGCGAGAACATCCGTCTCCCATGATGTGAAGCAAGCATGCGCATAAATGCGCGGTTTCTTGATCATAGACGATTACAAAAAACAACAGCATCTCATCCCAATGGCTCTCGCAAAAACACAAGACAGTTTAATCGGTGATCTTCTGAAAATTCTTCTGGCCGTCATTCTTCCTCCGGTAGGGGTATTTTTGGAAGTAGGCTTCGGTGGGCATTTCTGGCTTAACATTCTACTGACCATTCTCGGATTTCTCCCTGGAATCATTCACGCGGTTTATGTCATCGCAACTCACTGAGAAGAGACCAGCTTAAAGAAATCTATAACGCAGTCCAGCACCTGGACAGATATGCCAGACATAGGGGCGGCTTTTCCTCTTAGAAGGAGGTCCGCCTTTGCCATGATATAAATAACGCGGGCTTTCGCACCGCGTTCACTTTTCAGTCCGAAAGGCGCAGACGATGGAACGAGCAGCGAGGATTTATCGAATGGTGACTTCAGATCATCTCTGTCCGTGGGGAATCAAAGCGAAGGATTTATTGAAACGAAATGGTTTTACGGTAGAGGACCACCATTTGACCTCGGAGACGGCCAACGAAAGATACAAAAAAGAGAACCAATACGATGAGACGCCCCAGATTTTCGTGGGCGACGAGCGTATCGGAGGCTATGACGCCTTGCGTGAATATCTGGGCAAAGATCCCGATCCCCGGAAAGGGCAGTCCTATCAGCCGGTCCTCGTGGTTTTCGCAGTTTGCCTTCTGATGGCTGCGGCAGCCGCCCTTGAGATTTCTGGCACACTCGCAACGGTGCGGCTTCCAGAGCTTTTTATCGCTTTAAGCATGTGTGTCCTGAGTATTCTCAAGCTCCAGGATCTGAAATCATTTGCCACTGGCTTTGTGCAATATGACTTGATCGCTCAGAGGTTTGTGCCCTATGCCTATATTTATGCGGTAGTCGAAGGCGCGGGGGGCGTGCTGATGATTGCCGGGCTATTTATGCCGGTGGTTGCACCGGCGGTGCTCGCGGTCAGCACGATCGGATCGATTTCCGTGATTAAAGCCGTTTATCTGGAAAGGCGGGATTTGAATTGCGCGTGCGTCGGCGGTGGCAGCAGCGTGCCGCTGGGTTTCCTTTCTCTCACGGAGAATCTCATGATGATGGCGATGGCGATCTGGATGCTGGTCAAAAGCAGCCTCTAGCCGATGCCAGCTCACGACGCATGATTTTGACTTAAGGGCTTGCATTGAGCAAATCAGGACTTGTATGCCTTTTTTCAGTCCGCATTGCTTTGCACATGAAACCCCTTAGGCTTCTTCAGATGACCTTGGCCGCTCTCTTTGTGGGCGGCGCCCTCACCCTGCTCCACGCGGAATGGGAGATCGTCGAAACCAACGAGCAACCCGTCCCACGCCATGAAGCGGCGTTCGTCGAATTTGAGGGAAAATTCTATCTTCTTGGCGGTCGCGGAATCCGGCCGGTGAGCATCTATGATCCCGAGACCAATGAATGGACGAAGGGCGCCAAGCCACCCGTTGAGATTCATCATTTCCAGCCCGTAGTTTACCAGGACGCGATATACTTTATCTGCGCGATGACCGGTGGCTTCCCGAATGAAACGGGCCTGGAAAAGGTGATGCTTTATTACCCAAAGGAAGATCGTTGGGCGGAAGGACACGTAATTCCGGAGGACCGCCGGCGTGGCAGTGCCGGTGCGGTTTTGCACAACGGAAAGATTTTTTTGGCTGGTGGAATTGTGCGCGGACATATGGGTGGCTTTGTTCCATGGGTTGATCAATACGATCCCGAAACCGGTGATTGGGAAACCGGACCGGATGCACCGCGAGCGCGCGACCATCATCAGATTACCATGCTGGGCGACAAACTTTATGTGGCGGGCGGACGGCAAACTTCAAAGGAAACCGGTGAATTATTCAGCCGCACCGTGGAGGAAGTGGATGTGTTTGATTTCGGAACGGGAGAGTGGAGCACGATCACCGAACCATTGCCCACGCCTCGAGCGGGAAATTCGACATTTACCCTTCAGGATGAAGTGGTGGTGGCGGGAGGTGAGTCCACGACGCAAAAAACGGCCCACGCCGAGGTGGAGGCCTATAGTGAACAGCGCGGCAACTGGCGTTCTTTGCCCCCGCTGAATGAGGGTCGGCATGGCACGGGGGTAATTGTTTTCGAAGACTATATTTACACCTGCAGCGGTAGCGGGAATCGTGGGGGTGCCCCTGAATTGAAGTCGCTTGAACGGATGCCGGTCTCAGGTTTTTCGGAAGGGTAAATGAAACCGCAGGTTGCTGAGATTCTGTTCTTTAAAGATCGCACAGAGTTTCGTGGGTGGTTAGAAAAGAATCACGAGTCGGCCCGCGAGGCGTGGCTCCTGTATCCCAACAAATCCTCTGGTCAGCCTCGTCTGCCTTACGATGACGCCGTCGAGAAAGCGCTATGTTTTGGGTGGATCGATGGCCAGGTCTGCCGCATTGAGGAAATGCAGGGTCAAGCTCAGCGATTTACTCCGCGTCGCTCGAAGAGTAGTTGGAGTGAGCTGAATAAAGAGCGTTGCCGCCGGCTCATTGCAGCAGGTCGAATGACGCCGGCCGGTCTCAAAGCTTTGGGAAATGCCCTTGATGAGCCGTTTGTGTATCCAGAAGATATCATGGCTGCGCTCCAGGCAAATCCAGACGCCTGGCGAAACTTCCAGAAATTTCCTGAGTATTATAAAAGGATACGCATTGGTTACATTGATGAGATCAGGCGTGACCGTCCGGAATTCCAGAAACGGCTGGATCATTTCCTGGCCAAGACGGAGAAAAACGTAGTTTTTGGCACCCTGAGGCCTGATGCGGACTGAGGCGGGTTCGTCTGGTGGTGGTGGCACTTTTGTCTTTACCCGTAGGGTGGCCATGTCAAAGCTCACGGAACGATTATGAAAACTATTACCACGCATCGCTCACAACTCCCACGCTCCGGCATGGCCCTTGGCGGCATTGGTGCCGGGTCCTTTGAGATTCGGCAGGACGGTGGCTTCTACAATTGGAGTATCTACAATAATTGGCCGCGATTTTCCGGGCCCCAGTTGCCGTATCGCGCGGACTATCCGGTGGACGCCAAGCAATCCCTCTTCTTTCTGGTCTGGGTTAAGCCGGAAAATGAAGATCAGCGGCTCGTGCTCCTGCAGATCGAGGAGAGCCATGGCGTCGGAGGTATTGAGCACCATGAGATCGCCTATATTTTTCCATGGCTCACCGGGGTGGACACAATCCGCTATCAGGCCAGCGTGCCCTTTGCCAACCTCAGCTTTGAACAGGAGGGACTCCCGTTGGAGATCCGGCTTTGGGCGTGGTCATCTCTCATCCCGAATAATGTAAAGGACTCCGCGCTGCCAGCCGCTTTTTTTGATTTTGAAATTACGAATACCGGCAACCGCCCTGTCGAAGTTCAGATCCTCGCTTCCTGTAAAAATATGACGGGCTATCATCAGCCTGCCCGGCAATTCAAAAACCGGCGGATTCAGGATGGTGACTTTTCCGCGATTATCATGGGTGGAGATTATCTTGACCCGGACGCGCCTGACACCGGCGAAGTCTGCCTGACCAGTCACCATGCCGCGTCTACCGCATATATGGGCTGGGCCCATCAGCATCCCTACTATGAGCGGCTCCTCCGGGAATGTCCCATGCCGGAAGTTGATGATACCGCGGGCCGGAACAGCACGACGGATGAAGAACTCGGCCGAAAAAGGGCAGACGCCGCCTGCTATGTCACGATCGGGCGTTACGCTAAATTGCAGGTCAGGGAAAGTAACCGGCTCAATCATAGTTTCTCACTCACCTGGCATTTCCCCAATCTCTACGGGCGTAATATCCACGGGAAAGGAATGCTGGCCGGTTATCTGGAAGACGAAGAATTTGCCGGCCGCGAAGAATCCGCCGGACAGGTCAAAAAGAAAAAAGTCGACCAGGGTCCGCTCGGTGATATGGATCAGTTTGAGGGACACCATTACGCCCGTCATTTTCAGAACGTGGAAGCCGTCGCCCGCTACGCGCATGCCGAACGGGAAAGATTACTGCGGGAAAGTGAGCATTTTCACCGCGTTTTTTACGATAGCAGCCTGCCCGAGTTCGTCCTCGATCAAGTCAACAGCCACCTGAACACTTTTATCTCCTCCAGTTGGCTGACGCAGACTGGCATGTTTGGCATCCTGGAAGGGCTTGGCCCTGACCGGCCCTATGCGGGAATCGCCACCACGGACGTCGCCATGTATGGTCAGATTGCCACCAGCCTGCTTTTTCCGGAACTCGACCAGATGACGGTTGATACCTGGCGAAAATTCCAGCGGCCAAACGGAATCGTCATTCATAGTGTCCAATGTAATTCCTTCAAAGTTAGCGAGCGCGAAGCCAATGGTCACCGGCTGGATATGCCTGCGCAATTTGCTTTCCAGGCGTTGCGCTGCGCCCTCTGGAGCGGGAAGCGTGACTATCTGGAGGAAATTTGGCCCAGTGTGAAATCGGCGCTGGCCTATGTCTTGCGCGAGCGCGATTTTAACGGAGATAAATTGCCGGATATGCAGGGGGTAATGTCGTCCTACGATAACTTTCCCATGTATGGCATCGCGCCGTTTGTCGTCAGTCAATGGCTGGCCGCCGTGGCGGCCGCCCTTCAGGTGGCCCGTCAGTTGGGTGATCAGGCCTTTATCGATGAATATTCAGCCTACTATCATGACGGCAAAAAAACCTTTGATCAGTCGACCTGGAACGGCAGCTATTTCAAACTCTACAGTGATCATCAACCCGAAGACCCTCACGGCGAAGATGGTTGCATGATTGACCAGATCATTGGTGACGGCGCCGCCCGTCAATTAGGCATCAGCGATGTGATTGATCCTCAGAAAACCCTCACGGCGGCGGGAACGATTCTGCGGCTGAACTATCGTCAGGATCAGGGTTTGCGGAATTGTCAGTGGCCTACCGATGACTTTCTGCGTGATGTCGGTCCGCAGGATTGGGTGGATCAGGCCAATACCTGCTGGACTGGAGTCGAGCTGAATTTCGCCGCGCACCTTTACTATCTCGGAATGCATGCCGAGGCCGAAGAAATTATCCGGAATGTAGATGCCCGGTATGAGCGTTGGGGACTCTATTTTGATCACCAGGAATTCGGCGGTCATTATTTCCGCCCCATGAGTGCCCTTGCCATTCCCAACGCCTATCTCGGCCTGAGCTACGACGGGCAGACCCTGGAGATTTCTCCCGCGCGCCCCCTGCCCAAGGGCCGGTGGTGTGTCCTGCTGCCCGGCGCTTATGGCACCTATTTTCAGGGCGCGAACAGCACGCGCTTACTCATTCGTTCCGGTCAATTGCGGGCGCACGAGGTCATTCTGCCGCGCATTGGCCAGGTTACCCTCGAAGGCGTGGACGGAAATTGGTCCCGCACGGAGCGCGATGGCCGCACCGTTTTTCAGCGAGTTTCCTGATTCAGCAAAGCGTGCCTGGCACATGATTTGCTCCTCCCCTGGCTGTGAGCAAAACCATCTCCGCCGCCACGACCATGCAACGCCTCTGGCGCCGGCTCGAATTGAGCTTGCGTCCCGGTGAATTCATCCGGAAATGGATCTTCCGTCTGCGCGGTGGTCACATTGAGCGCGGAACCAATCTCCCTGCCTATGAGGTAACATGGCCTCATCAGGTTTCCCTTGGCTGCGATTGTGTTTTGCAGACCGACATCTTTTTCAACTACGACACCTACTATGAACCGGGTCCGTCCATCATAATCGGTGACCGCGTTTTCCTCGGCCGGGCCTGTGAATTTAATATCCGCGGTAAACTGGAGATCGGCAGAGATTCGCTCATCGCGGCGGGTTGTATTTTTGTTGACCACGATCACGGCACCGCCTCATCCGCTCCATATAACCAGCAGCCTTGCCTCGTGCAGCCGATCACGGTCGGTGCAAACGTCTGGATCGGCGCGCGCGCCGTCATTCTTAAGGGCGTCGTGATCGGCGATAACGCAATCGTTGCCGCCGGTGCCGTTGTCACCAGATCCGTCCCCGCCGGGGCAAGAGTTGGCGGCGTTCCCGCCCGACCGCTTCCCTGCGCCGTTCCCTCACCGGTGTGAGCAGCTATCCGCGTCAGCCTTACTTTTCCGGTCCTTGCGGCCCCATGCGCTCCCTCTGGACCTGGCACCTTGAAAACTCCGCCATAGTCAGCTAGAATGTATCGCTAGCCGGATTTTTCCGGAATTATTTTTTCCCGCTGACAATGCCTGAGGCAAAGAAGTCTGCGAAAACCAGCTCTGCTGCGAGTTTGTAGTGAATCAGCATGCAAATGGAAGCGATAATGACCAACGCACTTAGAAAGCTTCTGCAAATTTCGAGTAAGCCAATCGGTCCGTTGCTTGCAGAGCAACAACGGCCTC
>CAZUPP010000048.1:0-14816 GCA_964622095.1 uncultured Verrucomicrobiales bacterium | reverse complement strand
CCGCCAGCAATTGCATTGTCTGTCAGAGCACGCACATTCCTTCCATCCTTCGTGGCGACCTTGGCTTTTCACGCCATCCATTCCTTCAGCCGCTGCAGGGAAACGCGGCATTCATCACTTGGATCATACTCCTCCGGCTCGTGCTCAATGCAGAGCGGCCCACGATAATCAATCTCTTTGAGCACCCGGATGACGGCGGGAATATTGGTCACTCCATCTCCCAGCGCGCACGTCTCGTGTCCCATATTCTTCAACTGATACGGAGTTTCTTCTTTGGTCTTCGGCAGGACATCCTTCAAATGCACATGACGAATGCGCTCTGCGTTTTCGCGAATCGCCGCGGCGGCATCTACGCCCTGTGTGCTGTACCAACCGGTGTCGATGGCCAACCCAAAATACTCCGGATCAAGGTCGCGCACTTTTTCGAAATGTTCCGCGGCGGAATTCTCCGGGTGATTTTCCCATGCAAAAACTATCCCGTATTCGGCGAGTAGTTTGCGAAAGCCATCGGGCTCCTGATGCACCAGCGGTGACATTCCGGAAAACAGGGTCGCACCGAATTCCTGCGCAAACTGACAGCAACGCTCTGCCTCCAAGAGATTCTCCCCGTATCCCCCAATGATTGACGGCACCGTCACGCCATGCCGATGCAGGATTTCTTTAGCCGCTTCAACCTGCTGTTGGCTCGCCCATGGCGCTCCCAGTTGAGGTTCATATAAATCGAACGCGTCAAAACCGAGGGATTTCACCTTCCCAATCAGCGCGTCAAAACGTTCAGCAAAAGTTTCCTCCGGCTGATAATAAGCACGGAGCGCTTCAAGGCCCTCGCCCCACCCGCCGGTCATATTCCAATTCACCTGCTGGGCAATGTAATTTGCCCCCATAAAACTGATCACATTATTGCTCATAACCTGTCCTGTCATCTTCTCATTCTGTTCACCAGCATTCCCGCTTTATTGCCACACCCGCAAACGCTTCAATCTCTTCTTTCAATTTTGCTTGGTTCTCGAGACCTTCCACCAGATCATCTGGAAAGCTTTCTGTAGCCGCCCCGACAATCATACCCAACACCGCGCTTCGGTGAACATTGTCACCGCCTGCGTTTGCATCTGCCAGCAAACTTTTTCTCACGTCGAACTTATTCGCCGCCGCGAAATACATCGCCAGCGGCAGACCATGTTCAGGATAACAGGCGGTGGCCAGTCTGGTCAAAACAACCTCTTCCGGAGCCAGCTTCGACCATTCGCGAAGATCAAAACGGTCGTCGCTCAATCTTGTGTGCAATCGCCACATTTCTCTGTCCGGTATATTCCCTGGACCATCGTGATCCCGATACATTTTGAACATTTCTTTTCCGCTGATCTCCGGCACGCGAACACGGCGCGCGTATTCATGGGCGGTTTCCATCGGATCGCCCCCGGATATGAGGGTGTGCAGGAACGGAATCGTCACTCCCAGCGCGGCGGCAACATTTTCTGAACGATGAGTTAATCCCTGGTGCTCAATGGCGAACCCGATTCCCTGATAGGATGTATCCGCCATCAGCGACAGAACCATGGGCCGAATCATTCCGCCGTGCGAGCCGATTGACCATACATTTCGCTGACGCTCGGCGCAGCCATCAATCGCTTTTCCCGAGGCATAGTTTTCGAACCAGCTGCGCAGATATATTTCCAGATAGGGGTCTTTTCGCTGGCCGGAAGAAAGAAACTCCACAAATTTTTTAAGGAAATGGGCCTCATCATATCTCCCTTGATCGATGATTGATCTCATTAAAACGCGCACCAGTTCGGCCGCCGTCGTGCTTTCTCCTGCATTCAGGCCAACGTGGTAATGATATCGCTCATCCTCACGCGCGGTGGCATTTCCATGCTCGCTTTCCTGCGCGTCGGTCGCAATTTCCAGCTTACTGTAGGTGGTATTATAAAAGCGCGCATGTTCGTGGAGAATATCGTAGGGTCGCCCCAGTTCCTTCGCGCGCTCAACATCGGGCTGATAGCTCATACCCACCATGAAGCTTTCCGGGTGGATCGCGGGAGGCTCGACATATCCGGTGATACCCCCCTCAAAAGTCTCTTTCAGGTTCTTGAGGCTGTAGAACCAATGCGCGGGCATGGAAAGTGCGTCTCCAGCAAAAAGGCCCCAGAGTGAATTGATGATGCGTTGGCGGCGTGCTTCTGAGCTCATATGGATAGGTAAAGGGTTACGATGCCATTTCTGACCAGTTCAGTCCTACACCCTGCCAACGAACGCGCCGCCCGATCGGTTTGACCTCCATCACTCCACCACCCTCGGAAACTCATGATCGTTCGTTTTCGCCGCGAAGTCACTCAGGTAACCACGCATCCTTTCAAGCTCTGCGTGATAAGACGGGTTCCGTGACAGATTCCTCATCTCGCCGGGATCGTTCTCCAGATCAAACAGGCTTTCCCGGTGCTCTCCAAAATCATAGACGCAGTATTTAAACTTTCCGGCCCGCACCATCCGGCCATTTATCTTGGGATGATTTCCATTTACAGGCGCTCCCTGCAACGCACGATTCTCACCCACAATATATTCCCGGTCATGGTCGTTCTCCAGAACGGAGACGCCTGGTAAATTCTCGGGCGGATCAATCATCGCCAAATCGCAAAGGGTCGGAAGCAAATCGATCCCCGTCTGCACCGGCCGCTCCTCCGTTGATCCTGGAGCGACGCGTTCGCCGTAGTTAATAAAAAATGGGACCCGCGCAGATTCCTCAAAGAAAACGGTCTTTTGATTGAAACCATGCGCACCCTGGCAGTCGCCGTGATCGGATACAAATACAATAGCGGTTTGTTCTCGTAGGCCGGATTCATCCAGAAAAGAAATGATCTTGCCCAGCTTGACGTCAACCGCCTCGATCATCCGGTAATACGCCCAGACAAATTCGCGCCACTCTTTTTCACCGAACTCTCCGACCGGGAAGAGCGGGCTGGCATGATAGGACTGACGCATAATCTGGATCGCATCCGTTTCATCTTCCGCAGGATCCCGGTTTTCACGCCACGGCGGGAGCTCTTCCATGGGAGGCGGATCATCCAGCACCGCATCCGTCAACTCATCGCGCCGGGCACCACGGGACCATTCACAGATATTATGCGGATTGTTAAAGGACACTGTCAGGAAGAATGGATTCTCCCGGTCTCGCCCCATAAACTCAATCGCCTTATCCTCCAGGCCAATATCCGCACCGTTATTGCGGATATTCTCCATATACTCAAATCCATGCCGCGCTTTGTCTTTGGGCGGAATCGGCACATGCCATTTGCCTGCATAACCGGTATCATACCCGCCATCGCGAAAAACAGAACCAACCGTCGGAAAATCCTCCTCCAGAACCTTGCCCAACTCCTCGTTGGAATAAACTCCCGTCTGGTGGGAATGATGCCCGGTGAACATGCACGTCCGCTGCGGACCACACAGCGGGGTGGCCACGTATGCCTGACGATAGACCCGCCCGCCCCTGGCCAGCGCGTCCATCGTGGGTGTATTCAAAAAACCTCGCCGCAGGTAACCCACCGATTCAGCCGATTGCTGGTCGGTTATGACGAGCAGGATGTTCGGGCGCGACATAGAGGAATCGACTCCCATACTGCTGACAATCCTGCGGGAAGCAACGCCGCCAAGTCAACCCGGCATTCGATTATTACACGTGGGCCGCTTTCCCCTCGGCCAGTTCCTCCTCAGCGGGCAACTCCATTGTCCCTTTGAAGTTCATCGGCGGTTCGTCGATTCCAAAATTCCGGGAATAAAGTTCGTCCACTCTTGCTAATTCTTCCTCCGTTAGAGCGGGAGTGTCCGGGGCATTGGCAAACTCCACGATCTGGTCTTCATCGTAGATATTCGGCAAAGTCGAGGCCACGCGAGCATCAGACAGCAGCCACTGCAGCGCAGCCTGGCCTAAGGTCCGGTTCGGCCCTTCCAGGAAACGCAATTGCTCGACTTTCTTGATACCATTGAGCAGCCAGGAACGAGGCCGATGCCGCCGGTGATCATTCTCCGCAAACACCGTATCCTCCGTATATTTTCCTTCCAGCATTCCTGAGCTGTGCGTCACGCGGATGAAGAACATAGTGTCCCGGTCAAATTCGTCCGCCGCCCGTTGAATGGCAGCTCCCGGGTGTTGTTCCAGCATATTATAGATATGCTGCAGCACGGTAATGTTTCGTTCCTTGATCAGATTGATTCCTTCATACAGCCAACCGATCGCGGGGCCCAGGGCACCACCATAGTAGCGGATTTTTCCCGCCTCTTTCAACTTCTCCATCGTCTCCCAGACCGCGTCCTCGTAGATCGGATCCATCGTCAAATTATGCAGTTGCATCAGATCGATGCGATCCGTCTTCAACCGCTTGAGCGCCCCGTTTGTCGCCTTGACCAGATACTCGGGCGAAAAATCCTGCGGAATGGCCCGTTGCCCCCGGCCCCGGGCGTCACCGTAATTCTCAAAATCATAGCCGATCTTCGTCGCAATAATTATCTCATCGCGCCGTTTCTCCGGAAATGCTTTGCCGATTAATTCTTCGCTGTAACCATTTCCATAGGTATCCGCGGCATCAAACAGGGTCATCCCGCAATCGAACCCCTTGTGCATCAGGGCAATGGCCTCGCCCTCGGTGTAATTGCCCCACCATCCAGTGGAAATGGTCCACAGGCCAAAGCCTACTTCGCTGACGGTGAGGTCGGTGTTCTGAAATTGACGGTATTTCATAATCGGGCTGGGTCGGGAGAGTAGTGAATCATTCCAAGGAACGGCAATTAACCGGAACAGCAAGCCGTCAGTTAGCTTTGCAGGGTCGCGACCCCCGCTTCAAAGGATTCCAGATCACCTATGCTGACGACTTCCGTGCCCTTGCGGATGCGGCCCAGCAGACCGGCCAGCACACCTCCGGGACCCAGTTCGATGAAGCGTTCGATCCCATCCTCATCCATCAGCAACTCCATGCTGTGACTCCAGCGGACGGACCCGGTGACCTGGTCCGCCAGGCTTTGGCGGATGGCCGCTGGTTCGCTCACCGGTTGAGCGGTATAATTACTCACCACCACGACCTGCGGCGGCTTCATCGTTGTTTCGGCCAGCTTTGTTTCCAGGCCTTCCCGGGCGGACTGCATCAGCCGGGAATGATACGCTCCCGCCACTGGCAGCTCGACAGCCTTACGGCACCCAAAGTCTTTTGCCTGTTCCAGCACCTGGGCAATGCCTTCCTTACTCCCTGAAAGCACGATCTGGCCGGGCGCGTTCAGGTTCGCCACGTCCACATCACAAGCCGCCGCCAGTTCGCGCACCTTCTCTTCTTCTCCGCCAATGCAAGCCGCCATCGTGCTGGGATTTGCCTGGCAGGCTCCATCCATCAGTTCGCCCCGCCGCGCTACCAGCTTTAAGCCATCTTCAAAACTGAAGGTGCCCGCAGCCGCGTGCGCGGTAAACTCTCCCAGAGACAGCCCGGCCGCAGCGTGAAACTCCAGCTCCGGCAGGCGCGCACGCAGCATCTGAAAGAGCGCGAGCCCATGCACATAAAGCGCTGGCTGACAGTTGCCGGTGCGCGTGAGTTCGTCTTCCGGTCCATCAAAGGTGACTTTGCTCAAGGCTCTACCCAGGATGCTGTCAGCCTTGGCAAAGAGCTCGGCGGCACCGGTGTCTGCCTCTGCCAGATCCTTACCCATGCCGACTTTCTGCGCGCCCTGTCCGGCGAATAGAATCGCGGTTCTCTTTTTCATCATAGTTATCACTTTCTGGGGCCGGGCCGGTTTAATTTTGCAGGGATCGGCCGCAGCGCAGGAGGCGGGCCAGATTCTCACCCGCCCGTTCCACCAGCTCTTCCGCCTCCGCCAATGCCCGTTCCAGTGGCATTGCTTCGTCTACAATTCCCAGCACGCCGTCAAACACTTCGTGCAAGCGCTCATGCGCCTGCACCCTTCCCGCCACACCGATGACCGGTTTTCCCGCTCTCCGGGCCATCTGCGCAACCCCCACCGGTCCTTTTCCTGAAAGTGACTGAGCGTCCAGGCTCCCCTCTCCCGTGATCACCAGATCCGCCTTGGAAATGTTCTCTTCAAGGCCGATCATTCCCGCGATCAACTCGAATCCTGGCTCCAGATGCCCTCCGCAAAAGGTGCGCAGCCCAAAGCCCAGACCGCCCGCCGCGCCCGAGCCGGGTTCGTCCTTGAATGCTGTCCCGAGATCGCGTTCGGCAATTTCCGCCAGACGAGCCAGGCCTTTCTCTAACACGGGCGCGGTCTCAGGCGTGACGCCTTTTTGCGGCCCGTAAACCGCCGTCGCCCCTTCATCACCCAGAAGCGGATTGGTCACATCACTGGCTACGACAACCTCCACCCCGTCGGCCCAGGGCTGTTTTTCGGGCGGCACGATTCTACTCAGACGTTCCAGATATCGCGGTTCAGGCGGCAGTTCCCGGTCATGCTCATCGCAGAAAACATAACCCAGTGCCATGGCCAGTCCGATCCCACCGTCATTGGTGGCGCTCCCGCCGATGCCCAGGAGGATCCTCGTCGCGCCCTTCTCCAGCGCATGAAGCAAGGCCTGCCCGGTCCCGAATGTGTTTGACCGGAGAGGGTCACGCTCGTCTACACGCACTTTGCTGTAACCGGAAAACTCACTCATTTCGATCACGGCCAGGGGCTGCCCGTCATCAATCCATGCGTAGCTGCCGACGATTTCCCGACCCAGTGGGTCTTGAGCGCGCAGCTCAATCCGCCGTCCCTTCAGGGCCGCCCGCACCGCCTCGGAGGTGCCTTCCCCGCCGTCCGCGATCGGCATCACAATGAAATCTGTCATCGCTTCCGGCCATCCCCGGCGCAACCCCCGCTCCAGCGCCTCGCACACCGACAGGGCGCTTAGCGAGCCTTTGAATTTGTCTGGCGAGAGCAATACGGTCATTCGTTTTCCTCGCTGTAGTTTTCCCACTTCTCTCTGACCTCTGCTGGAATATGACCTCGGCTCACGAAATGGCTGCTCTTCGATAACTCCGGCCGGGATAAATTGAGTTGGACCATCAGAAACCGGGCAGAACCATTCTTATTTTCAAGGACCACCTGCCCGAGCTGGCCGCTTTCCAGCCATGGATTTCGGTTGGATTGCCCCGGAATATAAACCACCGCCTCGGTCGATCGACCTCTCCTGAAGCAGCCTTTCGATCGAACTTGGTCCCCCAGCCGCAGTTCCGTTTCCGTTCTGAAATAATAGATCGCCGGTACGTCCGAGGGTTTCTTTTCTGGAAACAGGAGTTCACCTAAACTGAGGGAGACGGTCTCTATCCCCTCTTCGTGAAACCACACTCGCGGATGAGTCTGCGTTCCAGCTTCCATCTCTGTTTCAGGCAAATACAGAAAATCACCATTTGGCATATCGGCGACGATGATTTCGCAGTCTGCCACGCGACGCATGTCGGCCTCTTCAGGCCAACGCGGATGATACCGGAAAGCGAATTCATTCAGGTGAATCCATTTCACTCCCCGGACGCATGCTTCGCGGAGAATCGCCGGCAGATCATCATCGCGCATGGCAAGATTGATTCAGCCCTTGATCACCTCGAGGTCCTCCGGCCGATTAAGCACCACAAAGGCTTCCCCCGCCCGCAGCACGAGCCTTCCGGTCACGCTGATTTGCTGATCGACGAGCGCTTCCAGTTCCCCATCTTCTTTAAGGACCGGCCCTTGGAGCAGGACGTAGGCCGCTGAGGCAGCGTCGGGCCCGAAGAGAATCTGCCGTTGAGAGATCGCTCGCTGTTCGCCGGTTTTTGTTTCGACAATAATCCGCTGGGTGTCTACCGCTGCCGCCTTGCCGGTCAATTTCACCCACTCTCCGTCAGCCGCCGCGAGCGCCGCCAGGTCATAGGGATCAACCTCCGCCGCGCCGTCGATTTCCGCCTGCCGGGCCTCGCGGATCCGGCGGCGCTCTTCGACGATGGCTCGCCGCTCTTCTCTGGGCAAAGCACGAAATTCTTCCTGACTCATGGGCCGCAGCAGATTGCTTGCGTCCCCATTCTGCAGGATATTCTGGCCGCGCTCCGCCAGGGCTGGATCCGGCTGATCTTCTTCCTCCGTGGCTCCGATCAAGGATGGCACGTATTGCGAACCCTCGCTTTCACCTTCGGCGCCGCGGAATCTCTCGATCAAACCGGGCACAAAGATCCACGCCAACACGGCGGTCACCATGGATAGCCCGACCGAGAATACCGGAATCACCCAGGCTTTCCTGCCCGTTGTCTTTTCCTCATCGTCCGCACTCTCCGGCTTGGACGGCCGGAACGCGACGCTCTCGTCTTCCAGTGTTGTCCGGATAGTCTTGGCCAACGCCTCCAGTTCGTTCAGAGCTGCGGTCGCAGAGACGGGGCGGTCCGTCCGCTTTAAGGCCATCAGATTCATCACCCAGCGCCCCAGCGCCGGAGGCAGATCTCGCCGGGCCACGTTGAGGTCAACATAGCGGTGGGCCAGATGCGCCTGCATGATCTCCTCATCGCTGTCTCCGTGGAACGGATAAAAACCGGTGAGCAAAAAGTAAAAGATGCAGCCGAGCGCATAGAGATCGGTCCGCTCATCAATGCGCTGCTGCTCGAATTGTTCGGGCGCCATCGTGTGGATTGACCCCATCAGGCCGCCCTCGCGGTCAGTTTCCTGGAACCGTGCGCCCTGCATTTTTTTGCTGAGACCAAAGTCGAGCAGCTTAACCTGCAGACCTCCACCCGTTCGCCGGGTCACCATTACGTTGGGCGCCTTCAGGTCGAGGTGCAGCATGCCCTGTTTATGCGCTTCCTTCAGCGCGGACAGCGTTTGCTGTGCGATATCCAGAAAATCGGCGAGGCTGACGGTGGTGCGCTCACGCAGTTGTTGCAGAGTCTCCCCCCGGATCAGCTCCATGACGGTGTAGGGGCCGTGATCAGTAAATCCGTACTGGAAAATCTCAACGATGTTCGGATGGCTCAAAGCCGCCTGATTACGGGCTTCTTCCTCAATGCGCGACCGCTGCGAGTCATTCCTCACATCAACCCCGACAAAGAATTTCAGTGCCACCGCCCGGCGCAATTCTTCATCCCACGCTTCGTAAACGCTGCTGGTGCCTCCGACCCCGAGGCGCTGCTTGATGGTATAACGATCAAGCTTTTTTGGAATTTCTAGAGAATCTGAGACAGCCATGGAAAGGAAGGAAGGGTAAGTGAAGCAGTCAGCGAACTCGTTGCGACGTGCCGCTGCGCCCTATCTCTCAGCTACATCCGCGCTGCGGGGCGAGACAGAGGGCTGAGCAGGGGACGTGGGTGTCGGCGGAAAGTCAGGCTCAGGCGCGGGCGCCGCGGCCGGTGGAGGGGGTTGATTTGCAGGGGACACTCCGGGAGGAGGAGCGCCGTCTACATTATGCTTAGTCGCCGGGGAGGATTTGGCGCTTTCAGCCAGATCACCCAAAGCCTTGATCGCGGAGTGGGTGGCAGCGGACTTCTCGGAAGTCACTCGCGGCCCCACCAGCCCGGCGGAGAGGATGAACTTAGTGGCTTCCTCCAGAGTCATGGAGGACTCGATCAGCCGCTCCGTCGGCGTCACGACAACGAATCCCGTCATCGGGTTGGGTGAAGTCGGGATGAAAACGCAGGTCACATGTTCTTCGGAGAGGGGATCATCATACTGGCCGGTGACAAAGCCCAAAAGACGGCAGCCTTCCGAGGGATACTCGACATAGGCCACGCGCTTGAATTGGCTCATCTTGCCACCAAACTGCGTCACGCTGTCGATGATCTGTTTGATTCCGTTGTAAATGCTCGCCGCGATGGGAATGCGCAGCACGATGGACTCGAGGGCTTCGATAAGCCGTTTCCCGAGCACGTTGGTAGCCAGGACGCCCAGCCCGAACAACAGCGCCAGGGTGAGAAGGACCGCCATCCAGCGGAAGGCCTCCGGGTCGCGGCCCAGTTTTCTTAGAATTGGATCAGTGACCGGTGAAGAGAGCCACGCGATAAATTCATAGGCACTGACCAGCACCCAGATCGTGACTACCGTGGGGATCGCGACGAAAACACCGGCGAACAGTTTGTTGCGAAAGATCACCAGCGCCTTCTTCAACCCGCGCGGCTCGACTTCGGATGGCGGCGCGGTTCCATTTCCCTGGCTGCCGGATTGATCCGGCTCCTGCCCCTGCTTCTTTAATTTTGCGTAACTTTGCACTTTACCTGCGGTCAATGGCCCCTGCCTCCGGACTTCCCGGCTGGCAGGGCCTGAGTCTTAGTGAGGAACATCGCCAGACAAGCCTGAATCGGCAAGCCTCTTCCCCCGCCCATCCATGAACATCTATCGCGCTGCTCTGAGTCACTTCCGCGGCTGGTGGGCCGCCACCCTGGGCGCGGTGCTGCTTGCCCTGCTTTCCAGCGCCTTCGCTCTGCTTAAACCTTTCCCCTTCAAATTCATCATCGACTGGGTCCTGGAACCGGCTGCGTTGCCGGAGTTTCTTGCCGGATGGAGTCCGGCCCGGCTCATCCTCGTTCTCGCCCTCGCCGCCTTTGCCGCTTACGCCCTGGCTGAGACCTTCCAATACTTCTCCAGCCTCGCCCTCAACCGTCTTGGCCTGCGCGGTGTCCATCGGCTCCGCTCCCGCCTTAGTTCCGCCATGCTCAATATGCCTCTGGCGGAACATCAGCGGCGAGGCAGCACGGACCTTTCCTTTCGTCTGGTCTATGATGCTCAGGCTCTCCAAACCATTTATCACACGCTTTTCTCAACGGTCTTTACCGCTTTGGCGACCTTAGGCCTCGCCGCCATTCTGATGGGCTTTATCTCCCTGCCGATGACCGCGGTCGCTTTCGGACTCGTCATTCCTCTCTACGGCATCGTGGCGGCTTTTGCGCGGAGGATTCGCGTTTCCACCACCCGGGTGCAGGAAACGGACAGCGCTCTGCTCAGTGAGACCGAGGATGGCCTGCGCGGAATCCTTCCTCTCCAGGCCAACAACGCGCAGGACTGGCAGCAGGCCCGCGTCGAGAATCGGGCAGCCTCGAGCAAGACCGATAATCTCCACCTGACCCGGCTTAATCTGCTCAGTGTGCTGGCCAGCGCCCTGCTCATCGCGGTGGGCACCGGCGCTCTCTATTTTCTTGGCGCGCAGGAAGAACGCGCCGGACGCATCAGCCTGGGAGATCTGGTCCTCTTCGCCACCTACCTGGTGATGCTTTATCGTCCGGTCGAATCCCTGGCCTATACCGCCTGGTCCCTGGAGGGCGCCGCCGCCAAGGTGCAGCGATGCCTGGAGATTCTCGAAATCGATCAAGAATCCGAGAGCATCGCCACGTCCCAAGAAACGCCCTGCAGCCCTGATCGTCTGGATGGTTTCCTGGAGTTTCGCAACGTTGACTTTACCTATCAATCCAGCGAATCGAGCCGTCGCAGTTCTGCGAGCCGACCGGTCTTACGCGGCTTCTCGATACTCGTCGATCCCGGCGAATTCGTCCTTGTCCTCGGTCCCTCCGGTTGCGGCAAATCCACCTTCCTCAAGCTCGTACAGAGATTCTATCGAGCCCAGGGCGGTGAAATTCGCCTCGGCGGTCGTGAGATCACCGAAATCCCAATCCAATTTTTGCGTAGTCATATGGCATATGTAGAGCAGGAGCCGTTCCTGATAAATGCTTGTTTTTATGATAATTATAGAATTGCTAATCCGCAAGTGACACTTTCTGACATAATCCGCGCCTCGACCGCGGTTGAAGCCCACTCCTTCATCGATTCCCTCCCTCAAGGTTACGAGACGATCGTCGGCAGTGAAGCCGGCCTGATGGCCGGGCAGGAAGCTACCCTTCTCAGTACCGGCCAGCGTCAACGGATCGGGCTGGGCCGGGCCCTCCTGCGACTTCCTCAGGCCAGTTACCTGCTTCTCGATGAACCGACCAGCGCCCTGGACGAGGCCCTTGAAGAACGAGTCATCCAAAACATCAAAACCGCCATCGCGGAACAGGACCATCCCGTCACCACCCTGCTGGTCTCGCACCATGAAAACCTTGCGCCGTTTGCTGACCGGGTAATCCGGATGTCTTCTGATCAGGTGCAGGTGTAACCACCCTGCGCAACTGGGGATGTAAGCCGGGGTTATGGTTGAGATGAACCGGCTGCGATTTGTTTGTCTGGCGGGAATGATCCTGAACTCAGCGATGGCTCTTTTTCTGTTAGCGGGTTGTTACGGGCCTCCGCCTCCCCCTCGGCCGTATCCAGCCCGGCCTTATGCGGCGGCGTATAAGCGGGCGGACGTGAGGGAGGATTACTGGGACCGGCGGGAGAATCAGCTCGACCGGATCGAGGACCGGGTGGACCGGCGGGTTTACACGGGGCCGGGCGATATCGTGGAGGACCGGTGGGACCGGCGCGAGAACCGGTGGGACCGGCGGGAAGACAGGCTGGATTATTTGTATTATTAATTAATTTTTCTTATTACTGAATTTTTCTATTCTTCGCAGGTGCGGTATCGGCGCGGAGTGGTGCCGTATTTGGCGCGGAAGAGCCGGTAGAATTGGCTGGGATCTTCGAACCCACAATCAAGCGCAACCTGAGTAACGGGCTTGGGAGTGAGCCGGAGTTCATAGGCGGCGGCGAGGAGGCGGGCTTCATTGACCAGTTCAGAGGGAGTTTTTTCAAGCCAGCGCCGCGTTTCGCGCGCGACGTGTTCGTGAGTACGCCCGGAGGCTTTGACCAGACCGGCCACGCCTTCGCGATAAACTTCCGGTTGCTGGATGCGCAGGCAGGCGGTCTTGAGCCACTCGGGCGCTTTCGGTTGGATGCTGATGAGGGAACCGGGCCGCAGGAAGCGGTTCCAGGTATTGATGAGGAAGCGTTCGAGAAAAAACTGGTCGTGCGGGGCGCCGGCCAGCTCGCGGGCTTCGCGCTGGAGCTGGGCGAGATCGTCCGGCGGCAGGGTGATGTGCGCGGGCAGGTTGCCCTGGGAATCATAAAGCCGGTGCATGATGTCACTGAAATGAGCGCGGAGCCGGTGCCAGATGGCGGGGGAAATGGAAAGCACGGTGACGGTGAGATCCTTACCACGGAGGGCGCGCAGGCCGTGAAAATCCGTGGCACGAAGGAGGACGAGCGACCCACGGCGCACGCGCTGCTCATCATTATTGACCCGGTGCACTCCTTCCCCCGCGCTGATCCAGAGAACCTCCGGAAAATCGTGCCCATGGTAGTCCGGCAGGTTACCGCGGCTTGAATCCGCGGTGAGGAGATGGAACCATGGCCCCTGAACGGTGCGGTCACGAAAATGCAGGACGGACGGGAGCTTCATCTTGGGGCCGGAAACAGGTTCTGTTGTATCAAGCCGCGCCAGAAAATGGTCAAGCAACAGCTGCTTTTCCTCAATCGATTCTTTATAACCCCTTGAGCATGAAAGTTCTCTTTATCGGCGGCACGGGAAACATCAGCACGGCGACCAGTCAGGTGGCGCTGGAGGATCCGCGCATTGAATTATTTCATCTGAACCGCGGTCAGCGGGTGGAGAGCATGGCCGGTGTGACCACGCTGAAAGCTGATGTTAAAAATAGCGAGGAAGTGCGGGCGGCGATCGGCGATCATCATTTTGATGTGGTGGTGAATTTTATTGCGTTTACCCCGGAAGATATCGACCGCGATTTCGAAGTATTTCAGGGGCGCTGCGGCCAGTATATCTTTATCAGCTCGGCCTCGGCGTATCAGAAACCGCTTCAGCGTCCCGTGGTAACTGAGGATACCCCGCTGAAGAATCCGTATTGGCAATACTCGCGAAATAAAATCGCGAGCGAAGAACGGGTGCTGTATTATTATCGTGAGCATGATTTTCCCGGGGTGAACGTGCGGCCGTCCTACACCTATGATAAGATATTTCCGCTGGCGCTGGGCGGGGGCGGACATTTCACGGCGGTGGACCGCATGCGCAAAGGGAAAGGGGTGATCGTGCACGGCGACGGCACGAGTCTCTGGACGGTGACGCATTCGGAGGATTTCTCGCGGGGGCTGGTGGGATTGTTTGGTAATGAACAGACACACGGGGAAGCCTTTCATATCACGAGTGACGAGGTGCTGAACTGGAATCAGATTTATTTAATTCTGGCGAAGGCGGCGGGTGTGGCCGACCCGAAGCTGGTGCATATCTCCAGCGAACATTTAATTGCGATGAATCCGGATTGGGAAGGCGGGCTGCTGGGGGACAAGGCGGAGAGCGTGATTCTCGATAATAGTAAGATCAAGCGCTTCGTGCCGGGATTCCAGGCGCGCATTCCCTGGCGGGAAGGGGCGCGGCGGCTGATGGAGTATTTTGAGGCGGACCCGGCCCGGCAGGTGATCAATGATCAGGTGAATGAGCTTTTTGACCGGATCATCGCAGCTTATCCGAGACCGGGGCGGCTGGAGTGAGGCAGGGATGTGGCGATGTGGTTATGGTTGTCGAAGCCGGTGTCCGGTATTTTACCGACCGTTCGATAAAATGAAAAATTCAGGGGCGCTTCGGCGCGGAAGCCCATAAACAGCGGGTACGGCGATGCCCATTTTACCGACCGTTCGGTAAAACGGAAAGAACAAGACAGGCTTTAAGGGGGGCGTGGTCACAAGGAGCAGGGGCGGGAATCGAGTGGGGCTGACGGAGGGCACGGCGTGACGTGTTGCTGGATAGATCAATATCGCACGAAAAAAGATGGGGCGCGACACGTCCGGAACGTCCGGGATGTCCGGGGAGTTAAATGTTTGAGAAAAATTCAAACACGAAGGCGCGAAGAGGACCTTTTCCGAATGATCACGCTCGCCTCCCGCTCAATCCTCGGGTTTTTCGCCGTGGGGCGCCA
>CAZUPP010000047.1:0-15535 GCA_964622095.1 uncultured Verrucomicrobiales bacterium | reverse complement strand
AACCGCCGACCTATTGGGTGTAAACCAACCGCTCTACCAACTGAGCTAACCGCGCCTGAGCTACCTTGCCGGTTCAAAGGCGGAAGTGGTGCTCTCGACTGGAGTCGAACCAGCACGGGTTGCCCCACATGATCCTGAATCATGCGCGTCTACCAATTCCGCCACGAGAGCTTCACAAGGAAAGAAGGAGCCTTGGCCGGCACCCCTCTTTTCATAAGGGAACGCAATATGCGCACGACTCTGCCCTTGGCAAGTGATAGATGGGGCGCTCAAGATTTTGCCTTTACCCTGAACGAGGTCGGTCCTACTACACGATTTAATGAGTCAGACCAGCTTTCATCGTGGTCGACACACCCATTCCATTCATTCATTGATCCATGAGAACTGCCACCATCGCACTCACGCTTGTGACAATGGCCATTTGGCTTCCCGGGACGGGGGAGGCGATTTCACCGGAGGAACAGGAAGCGGTCTTCCAGCAACTTGCAGAAAAGACCTACCATGCTGAGAAAACAACGGATGCGGCGGGCAACATCATTTTCGTGTGCCTGAATCAGCATGAGTTCTTTAAAAAGAAATCTGACCGTCCGGATGCGCCGGGACTGAGTGATCAAGACATGAAGCTGCTCCTGCGGCTCCCGGAGCTGCGTGGTCTCACCCTCCAGCGCCAGCCCATCTCCAATCAGGGATATGAAGTTCTGAAAGAAATGCCTCAGCTGGAAGTGGCATCGATCGCGGACTTCAAGACAAACCGGCAGCAGGCGCCGGAGACCCTGCCCACCAGTGAGATGATCACGTATCTGGATGGGGCCCGCGGTCTGAAAGTCCTCGATCTGACACACAGCTTCCGAATGCAGGGTGATCCGGAGGTGTTGCAGGATATGCAGGGATTTCCCGAACTCGAAGTGCTCGTGGTCGATGTGGGTATCTCTGACGACTGGGAAGAGTTTTGGCCCTTCGTGCAAAAATCTCCCAAGCTGAAAAGACTGAAACTGCACCGTTGTAATTTTTCGGAAGAACAGATTGCGCAGCTTCTCAACGCGCTCCCGGAATTGGAGTTTTTCGAAATGAAACCAGCGGGTAATGAACCGGAAAAGCGCTGGAGCTATCAGTCGCTCAAGTTAGTCGCCGCCCATCCGGCCATTCGTGTGTTGCGTCTTATTCACAGTGACGCCTTTCCGCTCCCGTGGGAAAATGGACTTGAGCATCTGGCTCAGGCAGATAATCTGGAAGTCTTTATGTATCCCAACCCGCAGACCGGGGAAAAAGAATTGAAGGTGGCCGAGGAAGACCTGGCCAGGCTGAAGGACGCTCGCCCGGATCTGCAGATTAATCCTCCCCGTCCGCAATGGCCCGAAAAGCCGAACCCGGCGGGATATGAATGGGAGATCGGCCCGCGCTAGAGCTGAATTTTTTTGCAGAATAACTGTGACCGCGCTAGGAGCGCTCTTCCTTGTCACCGGTTGAGGGATGGACTAAGGGGTAATGGTTGATGTGGGGCCAACCGGCGTTCGTGACTTAGAAATCCCATGATCCGTATGCGCCACTGTATAATAACCCCGGAGCTTTCACCTTTTATAAAGAATGGGGGTGTTGGGACCAACGCGCTCCACCTCTCTGAATTCCTCCATGAGCGCCGGGGAGTGGAGGTCGTTATCTTGGTGACCTCTGAGCTTCCCGGAGAAGTGCGTGAGAATCCCGCCTTTCTCCAAAGAGTGAATCACGCCCGTGTCGTTTTCCTGGAGGACATCCCGTTTACCCACGAAACCAGCCGAGTGCACCCAAAAAGCCTGGCGGTCTCCTTAAAAGTGGACTGGTGGCTACGTGAGCAGAACATGGCAGTAGTGCACGGTATGCAATACCTTGCTCCCACCTTCTCCGCGCTCCGGCGCAAACGCCTGGGACTTGATTACGCGTCTGTGGCCTTTGTGACGATTCTCAATAGTCCCCAGCGCTGGCTTGCCGAACATGGTCGGCGCATGCCGGATGGATCAGCCAGTGGCTTGATCCTGGATCATATGGAGCGCTATTGCGTCGCGCAGGCAGATCACGTCTGCGCCCCCACAGAACATCTTCTGGAGTGGATGAGAGATGATGGATGGAAGTTCCCCGCCAGTACATGGCATCTGCCGACCTACAATCCTCCACCGGCAAAATTTAAGCAAGCCCCGGAAGATCGTTCACATTTCGTCTTTTTTGGACGGCTTGAGACGCGCAAGGGATTGGAGCTTTTCGTCCAGGCTATCCAGATTCTTGCGGAAGACAGAAAGTACCAAAGCGAACCTTTGCGTTTTACATTTCTGGGAAAGATTGCGAAAGCCGGAGGTGTCAGCTCGGAAACCTTTTTACGCCGGGAACTGGCCTGCCTACCCGAGGCGTGGGAGTGGGAAATAATCTCTCACTATGATCAGCCCATGGCGATGGATTATCTGGAGCGCCATTCGGGTTCATTATTTGTCATGCCGTCTCAGGGTGATAATTCACCTAACACCATCCTGGAATGTCTTGCGCGCGGATTGAGAATTCTCTGCTCAGACGCTCCCGGTGTCTCCGAATTATTTCAGGACAATGAATGTCTGGTCCCCCTGACGCCTCATGAGTGGGCCAGTCGACTGGCTGGTGCCATCGAAGGCGGAGTCCCCATGGCCAAGCCCGCTATCTCTTTTGAACAAACCGTCACCAAAAAATTGAGATTTTTGGATCAGGTGGAAGCCGATCGACTTTCCGGGAAGGTCAGCCAGATAATTCCACCCGAGCCGCCGATGATTTCCATCATCGTTCCCCATTTCAATGCTGGGCCGTGGTTGCCTCAGGCCTTACGGTCCCTCGCGGATCAAACCTACAAGAATTTTGAGGTCGTCGTCGTCGATGATGGCTCAACCTGTGAATCCTCTCAGTTTATTTCGAAGGCCTTGGAGAAAGGCATCGCGGACGCCCGGTTCCGCTTTTTTCGGCAGCGCCATCAGGGAGCCTGCGCGACACGTAACTTTGGCGTGAGTCAAAGCTGGGGTGAGTATCTCCTTTTCTTTGATGCGGATAATATTGCATTCCCCGGTATGCTCGAGATAATGTTTGGCTGTCTTTACCGGGCGCAGTTGGACGTGGTGACCTGCGATCTTTATAGTTTTGAATCAGAGAACGGGCATGATTTTCCCGAGGTGGACCTTTATTGGGCTTTTGCGGGGGGACCGCTCGAAGCCGCCCTCAAAATGAATTGTCTGGGGGATTCCAACATGCTCGTGCGCCGGGAAGTCTTTGCGTCTGTCGGTGGCTTTTACTCCGCCCAAGAAGAGGCCTCGGCGGACCGCGCCTTGCTCGTAAGATTTCTGAAAGCCGGATACCGGCTGGATTGTATTCCCGAGCCCCTCTTCTGCTATCGGAGACGGCCGGAATCAATGAGTCGAAAGGCCGATCAGTTTCAACGCGCCCAGACGGTTATGGCCGCCTTTACGGAAGGGCTCGATCCTTGGCTGGCCCGGATTCTGGAATCTAATTTTCCAGTTTACGCCACCCGCTCGAATGGAGGTGGAAGCCATTCGAGCGACGAATTCGCCCGGCTCACGGCGAAGGTAGACGAGCTCAAGGAAAAACTTAGAGAGGAACGGTCCAAACGCCGGGAACGTGACCGGCGGGTGGATTACCTTTATGCAAAGTTGACGGAATGGAGATACAACCCTTTCGTCAGATTTGCCCGGTTCATTGGCAGCATCCCGCGTCAATACTAGTCAGCACCCATGGATAACCCACGGCGCCGCTTTTCTACCGCCATGAGACGTTTAATTTCGAGATTTGTTGTTCTGGGTCAGCAGCGAACTGGCAGCAATCTGGTCAATGATATGCTTAACTCTCATCCTGATGTCGTTGCCTTTGGAGAAATTTTTTCCAGTCCGCGCCGCATCCAGTTAGGAGTTGATAAAGAAGGGTCCACCGTCATAAATCACACCGGCCACGATGAGCTGGTGAAAGAGCGTGCTCAGGACCCAGTCAGTTTTTTGGAACGCTTTGTCTATGCGCAGGAAAACAAAGATGCCCTCGCCGTCGGTTTCAAATTATTTTACAACCACTTTGCCCAGAATGCTTTTCCTCAGGTTGGGGAATGGCTTTTCTCTGATCCGACCCTCGCCGTGATCCATCTCAAACGGTTTAATCTATTAAGGACTCTGCTTTCAAAGAGGTTAGCCAACCAGACCGGCATTTGGAAACGACGGGCCGGTGAGGCAAATCAGGCAGATAAAGAAAATCACGCTTCTCAAGCGGTTATCCTTGAGATCTCTGATTGTGAGCGCTTCTTTGCCCGGAGTCTCTTTGCCGAAAGGCAGGTCGATTTTAAACTGCGCAATCATCGAGTGTTACCGGTTTACTTTGAAGATCTGGCCCATGATCCGCTGGCCACGCATCGCGCCATCTGTGCCTTTCTGGGCATGCGTCCCGTGGAAGGAAAGTCCGATCTGGAGAGATTGACCACGGGCACTCTTCGATCACGCATTGAGAATTATGATGAACTGAAGGAGCATTTCGCTTCCCAGCCCGCCGCCGAATTTTTCGATGAGTAGGTGCGGCCCGGGCAGATTTTAAGTCTTTTCCAGGAGATGTTCCCCGCATGAACCGAAAACCGTCAAAGTGTCGCTTTGCTATTCTTTTTATCGGCCGGACCGGCAGTTCTCATGTCGTTTCCTGCCTGAACAGTCATCCGGATATCCTTTGCTATGGAGAAATTCTCAAGGCCAATAAGCCGCAGAATCAGGATCTCCTTTTTGACTGTATCGAACGCGGTGAGGCCTTGGAGAACTTCTCACATTGGGCCTTGCCTGACCGGTATATTCATGACTCGACTCTCGCCCCTCGCAAGCTTGCCTGCGTTGGCTTTAAATCCAAGATTTCCGATGTCGCTGACCTGAGCCGCTTCCGTGATCAACTGCATGAGGGTAATTATCGCATTATCTATTTGGACCGGCAGAACTTAGTGAAGCGTGCCCTGTCAGGCATTAACAGCCGCCGACTGCATGCTGAGCACAACATCTACAATGCCGTGAACACCAGCCAGGTTCAGGGCCCGGTGGAAATCGATCCCCGAGAGCTATTGCTCAAAATTGAAAATGCGCTCGCCAGCAAGGCCCAGATTGATACGTTTATCGGCAACCTGAAACTGGCGAAACTGGTCCTCACCTACGAGCAACTCCTTGCCAACGAATCTGCCTTTTTCCGTCAGTTGTTTCAGTTTCTCGAGGTCGCTGACGCTCCGGTCACTGGCAACATTTATAAGAATACGCCCGATGATCTTCGACTTGCTCTTATAAACTACGACGAGGTGGCTCGTGCCTTGGCCGGTAGCCCATACGCTCACTTCCTCCATGGTCCCTGACCCTTGACGAAAATATCAGGACGCTGCCCCGGCCGCTGCGGCCGGCTTCGCTTTCCGGGCGCTTGCCGTTTTGGATGAGACCGCCCGTTTCTTGGCCGGCTCTTTCGGCATCTCATAATCAGCGTATCGATTCCTCAACCGTGTCGGAATCACCGCCGTGAGCAGGATATCGTTGCCGTCATACTTCGTATCAAGCACCTGACCTTCTTTATAGATCAGCGCCAGTAATTGACCCTCACTTTGCGGCAGGCGCAACTCGACCCGTGCCGTGCGATCAGCCAGCATGGCGGCAAGGTGGGTTTTCAGTTCCTCAATTCCTTCTCCTGTGTGGACACTGATAAAAAGCGCATCCGGAAAACGGCGGCGCAACCCGTGCATGACCGCCGGATCTTCAATCAGATCGATCTTATTAAAGACGGTCAGCATTTGCGAGGTGTCCGCCCCGAGTTCCTGCAAAACGTCAATGGTCGTGCGATGAAATTCGTAGACCTCCGGCTGACTCCCATCCAGCAGATGGATCAGGTAATCCGAGACCAGCGTTTCCTCCAGGGTCGCCTTAAATGATTCCACCAGGTGATGCGGTAGATTACGCACAAATCCAACGGTATCCGTCAGCAACAGCGTTTGGCCGTTATCCAGTTCGATGCGCCGGGTCGTCGTATCGAGCGTCGCGAATAATTTATTTTCGACCAGCGCATCGGCTCCCGTCAGACAATTCAGCAGGCTGCTCTTGCCCGCGTTCGTGTAGCCCACGATCGCGGCCGTCGGCACTGGCAGCCGCGAACGGTCTTTGCGCTGGGTCGCACGCTGTTTCTGCACTTCCTCCAGCTCCGCTTTGATCCGGTCGATGCGTTTGCGCACGATCCGCCGGTCCACCTCGATCTGCTGCTCACCCTCACCCCGGGCTGCTCCGCCGGAGCCGCTGCCGCCCCCGCCGCCCTGGCGGCTCAGGTGCGTCCAGGCCCGCTTCAGCCGGGGCAGGCTGTAGTTCATCTGCGCCAGCTCCACCTGCAGGCGCGCTTCCTTCGTCCGCGCGTGCTCCGCAAAAATGTCCAGGATCACCTCCTCCCGGTCGATGACGCATTGCTTCGTGAGCGCTTCCCAATTGCGCTGCTGCGCCGGCGCCAACGCATTATCGAAAACCACGCAGTCCAGGTCCTGATCGATCACCCGCTGGTTCACCTCGTCCGCCTTGCCCGTGCCCATCAGGTAGCGCGCCTGCAGCTTTGACACACGCACCAGCATCTGGTCGATCACCGGGATACCCAGCGTTTCCACCAGCTGCCCCAGCTCATCCAGCATCAGTTGAGCCTGCTCCGCTGTCTCTTCTTCCTTCTGGTAAATGCGCACCAGCAGCGCGCGCTCCACCTTTTGGGTATCACCCGTCTCAAACATAAGCCTAGCCCCCAGCCTAGCACGCCGCCGGTGCTTATCCAGCGAAATGCCGTTTCCTTCCGCACCTGTCAGGACGCCCTCAAACATCGCGGCCGATCCCACGCACCCGTCTCATCGTTCCGGCCTGCGCCTCTATCTTCCCCACTTTCTTTGATTATTTTCACCTCGAACGTCCCGGACGACCCGGACGTGTCGCGCCCGGCCTTTTCCTGAGCGATATTGGTAGGTCATTGATCATCCCTGATCCGTTCGCCGTCTTCGCCGTCTCTGCCTCCGGCCACCCCTTTCTCTCGCTCCCCCCTGCCATTCCGTTCTTGACCCCTTTCCCCTCCGCCTCACGATTCATCCCTGCCCCATCAGCGCCCTTGCCTTTTCCCATTCCATTTTACCAAACGTTCGGTAAAACGTCACCATTCCCCATTTCATGAGCCTCCGCGGCTGAGCTTGCCTTCTCTTTTTTATTTTACCGAACGGTCGGTAAAAAGCCAAACCTCGCGCTCCCTCACCCCCTGCCTTGTTCTTTGTCCTTGCCCCTGACCATGAGCACCACGTCACCTCCTAACATTCTCTTCCTCTTCCCTGATCAATGGCGCGGAGACTGGCTCCCCGGCATCCCCAGCCCCTACGGCACACCTTCCCTCCAGTGCCCCAATCTCGAACGGCTCCGCGAGCGGGGCACCACCTTTACCCAGTGCCGGAGCAATTCACCCCTCTGCGTCCCCTCCCGCGCCTGTCTCGCCCAGGGCATGCGCTATCATCATAACGGCAGCGTCTGGTCGAATCATGAGGTCCTCGATCCCCTCCGGCCAAACTTTCTGCACGCCCTGCGGCGCCAGGGTTATCAGGTCATGAGCACCGGCAAACATGATCTCCATGGACATACTGATTTTTACACCAACAGCGGCTGGAGCGCGCAGAGTGGTAAGCTCGGCTTCACGGATTGTGTTAATCAGCGCGGTAAACTCAATGCCGCCCGGCGCAGCGATCACCGGCCCTGTCCCTACGTCGCCCATCTCCGTCAGCACGAGCTCCTGGAGTTTCACCGGCAGGACTATGAGAAGCGGGAAAACCACGGTGCTCAGAAGGCGCCCTGGCCCACCCCATTACCTCGCCGTTTTTTCACGGATGATTTCTGCGGACGCATGGCGCTGGATTTACTCGAAGAAGCCCCGCACGACGGTCCATGGTTTCTGTGGGTGAACTTCCCCGGACCCCATGATCCGCATGATGCGCCGCGCGAATTACAGGCCAGATTCGATGGCGTGAACATGCCCGGCGTCCATCGCGGAGAAGATGGCGTGCAGCACCAGCAATTGCGTCGGAATTACGCCGCCTCCATGTCTGGCATCGATGACTGGATCGGCTGGCTGCTCCAGGCCGTGGAACGTCGCGGAGAACTCGACCACACCCTCGTTGTCTTTGCCTCGGATCACGGCGAAATGATGGGAGACCATCGCCGCTGGCACAAAGCCATCTGGCGCGAGCCCTCCGTTCATGTCCCCTTCATCGCGGCCGGGCCGGGCCTTGAAGCAGGCAGCACGCGCCATCACCTCGTCGAGCTCATCGACCTCGCTGCTCTTTTCTCGGACGCCGCGGGCGCCGAGCCTGTCCCGGGCTGGGACGCCGTGCACCCCTTGGCTTCCACGCCACGCGATCACCAGCACAGCGCACTGCATGATGGCCCGCGTTGCCACTGGGAAATGATTTTTGACGGCCGCTGGAAATATGTCCGCGATAAACAGGACGGCGCAGAGAAAACCGAAATGCTTTTCGATCTGCAGAATGATCCTCGCGAAGACCAGGATTGCCTCGCCGGGCACCGGGCGCAAGCGGACCGGCTGGCCGGCCTCACCGCGGAATCGTCTTGCTTTGCTGACAACAATTTTACACAATAACTCGATTTTCCTGACAACTCGCTCTTTAACCCGCGCCATCGTCTCCCCATGAAAACATCCCGTTCCCCCTTATTGGTCTTTATCCTCCTCGCTGGTCTTCTCGCGCCTCTTTGCCTTTCGGCCCAGGACTCCGCCAAGGAAGCAAAAATTGCCCTCACCATCTACAATCAGAACTTCGCCGTGGTTCGCGATACACTTCCGCTCAACCTGAAGGCCGGCGAGAATAAGGTCAGCTACAATGACGCCACCTTCTTTATCGAGCCGGAATCCATTATTCTTCGTGATCCTGCCGGCGAAAACGAGATCACCATCCTCGAGCAGAACTATCGGAATGACCCGGTCTCGGAACAGTTGTTGCTTTCGCTTTTTGAAGGGGAAACCATTGACTTTCAAATAAACGTAACCTCTCATGGCGAACCAGAAGTCGTCCAAGGGAAAATTATTCGAGGCGGATATGGACCGAATACCACTCAATATTATGCTTATCGTAATAGCACCGGGCAAGAACCGCCTGCGCCGATCATCGAGGTCGATGGTAAGCTGCGTTTCTCTCTGCCCGGAGAACCTCTTTTTCCCAGTCTGCAGGATGACAATATTCTGAAACCGTCCCTGAACTGGCGGCTCTTCTCGGAAAGTGACACCCGCTTTGAGGCTGAGCTGGCCTATATCTCCGGAAGGATGAGCTGGAAGGCAGACTATAACGTCATCGGGAAAGGGGACACAGATTTGGTCGATATCATCGGCTGGATCACCATTGATAACCACTCCGGCAAAGTTTTTCAGGATGCCGCGGTCAAACTGATGGCTGGTGATTTTGAAAAACTGAATCTGGAAGATAATAATCTTCGCGCTCCTGTCTCCTCTGGCTTCAGGGTCTCTTCAGCAAACGAAAGTCTGCCCGAGGTAAAGCAAAAGTCATTTGATGAATATCATCTCTATGAGCTGCCTCTGACTGTCACGGTGCGAAATCAGGAAACCAAGCAGGTCGAGTTTCTCAACGCCTCAAAGGTTCCCGCAAAAAAACTCTTTGTTTACCATGGAGCCTTCATTGAGGAAAACCGTTATCGTGGCTACAGCTGGTCTCAACGCCGCACGGAGCAGGGCTATGGAACCGAATCCAATCCCAAGGTCTGGATTATGCGGGAATTCATCAATAGCGAAGAAAATGATCTCGGCATGCCCTTGCCCAAAGGCATCCTCCGCTTTTACCAGCGTGACGAAGATGATAATCGCCTCGAATTTCTTGGTGAGAATGAAATCGATCACACCCCGCGGGATGAAAAAGTGCGAGTCTATACCGGCAATGCGTTTGATCTGGTCGGGGAAAGGAAACCCACCGACTTCAAATTAGACAATAGCCGGCGGGAACTCTTCGAGTCGATTGAAGTCAACGTGCGCAATCGTAAGGAAAAGGATACTGTCGAGATCATCGTCGTCGAGGAGTTATATCGCTGGCTGCAGTGGGAAATTACCGAGAGCAGCATGGACTATGAAAAAACCGACTCGAAAACCATCGAGTTCAGGGTTTCTCTTGAGCCCGGCGAGGAAAAAACCGTCACTTACACCGTGCACTATACCTGGTGATCCTTCGGGCGGCCTTTCGTCGCGTGCCACTCATCGATGACCTCGCCCATCGCCGCCAGGTTTTCCCGGCGCGCTTCAGGAAATTCCCGCGCGACAAATAATCCATCCGCCCCCGCCTCAAGCGCGGCGCGCGTCGCATCGGCCACCATTTTGGGCGTGCTCACCTGCGGATACATCGGCAAATCAAAACCCACCCGCGCATAGACATCGCACCGGCCATTCACCCGTTCTACCGCGCGTTTTGTTTCACGATAAACATGATCCGCACTGAGCGGTGCTCCATTTACCATCTGCTTGTAATTCGGTTCCTTCTCCGGGTCCTGCCCCACAAAATGCCGGTAAACGTCCAATGCCAAATCCCACGGTAGATCTCCCAGGAATGGTGTCGCAAAACCCCGGCTGAAATGCCCTGCCATCCGTTGACCCGCCGCCGAATCAAAATAGAGCGCCAAACTCAGCCAATCTGAATATGCTGGCATGTCCGCGTAATCAATCGCCGCCCGCCCCAGTAAATCCCAGCACCAGTGATGATCAATGTGCCAGCCCACCCGGATATGCGGATTGAGCGTCTTGACCAGTCCATAAATCAGCTTGCGGTGACTTTCCCGGGAGTCATGCCAAAGCTGCGTGTGGGCCAGCATGTCCGGGTACCGGAAGAATATTCGCAGCATGCTCGCCATCCAGCCATCGCTCGGGCGCGGTTTTCCTTCCGCCGCATTACGTCCGATCTCCTGCAGATAACGGAATCCATCCTTGGACTTTTCCACGCTGTAGCCCCGCTCCTTCAAAAGCGCCCGGCAATAGTCACAGAAACATTTGGCGGGCCCGCCGCGCAGCGCGTCATGCAACGGACCGCTCCGTTCCTGCCCGAATTTTATCCCAGCCAGTTGCGGGTGCTGCACGATCAGATCTTCATAGGTCGCCAGGATGTAATTGCGGTAATCCGGATGATTAAAGCACGGGTGCCCGGTCAGGCGGCCCTCATCGTCCCATTCAGACAGTTTGATAAATGGCGCGTTGCGGCGCGTCGTCATATAAGGTTCCAGCGAGCGCGCATAGACCTTCATCCCCCGAGGCTCCGCCGCCGCGATCAGCTCATCGAGCACGTCGCGGCCGTCATTCGGATCTGCTTCCTGCGGCGGATAACGCAGAGTTGTCTGGGCAAAATGGGATTCATCGGAGCGCACATGCAGCACCTTTTCACCCGACCTCCCGGCTGGCTCGACCCGGCGCTCGACCAGATCGCGTTCTTTATACATCCCAAAATCCTGAAAGAAAACCATCACGGTATTGACCCGGGAAAGGTCCCGCATCTCATCCAGGATCTCCCCGGCATCACGCTCATACACTACTTCAGCGGCCACTTGGGTTCCTACAAACATAGAGGAGAAGAAACTGTCCCGGGCCGCCTGCAAGAGCCAGTGGAAAAATGCCGCGCGTTTGTCCTAACCGTTTGGATAGCTCCACGCTTGCTCCTGTCTTTCCTTGTCGTCCAGCCCTTCCCTTCCGCATAACTTCCTCATGCCCCAGACCTCTGTTTCCATTCAGCACGATCAATTTTTCATCAACGGCCTTCCCACCTATCCCGGCCGCCACTGGCGCGGACATCGCATCGAAGGCCTCCTGCTCAATGCCCGCGTCGTCCAGGCGATCTTTGACGATCTCAATCCGGACACGCGCAGCCGGTGGGCCTATCCGGACACGGGAGCGTGGGACGCTGAGCGCAACACCCGCGAATTCATTGCCGCCATGCCCCCGTGGCGGGAGC
Source organism: uncultured Verrucomicrobiales bacterium (assembly GCA_964622095.1). Classification (GTDB taxonomy): domain Bacteria; phylum Verrucomicrobiota; class Verrucomicrobiia; order Verrucomicrobiales; family CAZUPP01; genus CAZUPP01. The sequence continues at coordinate 3,531 of CAZUPP010000047.1, read as the reverse complement.
ACGGCCTGCTAGGGATCTGCTTCAATCTCCAGGGCGGCAGTCCGCAGGGCTACAGCAAAGAACAACCCTGGCACAATTCAGCCTTCCATGACGATGGCAGCCTGCGCGAGGATTACCTTGCCCGCCTCTCCCGCATTCTCCTCGAAGCGGATAAACTGGGCATGATCGTCATTCTGGGATTTTATTATTTCGGGCAGGATGAACGGTTGCGCGATGATGCTGCCGTCGTCAACGGCGTGGACCAGGCGATGGATTGGCTCCTGGCCAGCGGCTACGAAAATATTCTCATCGAAATTAATAATGAGTGCGACGTGCAACGTTACGAGCACGAAATCCTTCAGCCCCACCGCGTCCATGAATTGATTGAGCGCGCCAAAGGAAAAACCACCGCGGAGGGCCGGCGGCTGCTCGTTGGCACCAGCTACGGCGGCGGAACGGTCGCACAGGAACATGTCGTGCGCGCCTCGGATTTCCTTTTGCTGCATGGCAATGGTGTCAGTGACCCGGATCGCATCGCGGAAATGGTGCGCGAAACCCGCGCCGTTCCCGGCTACCGGCCCATGCCCATTGTATTCAATGAGGACGACCATTTCGATTTTGATCAGCCGAAAAATAATTTCGTCGCGGCCATCAGTGAATATGCCTCCTGGGGATATTTCGACCCCGGTAAAAGTAATTATCAGGACGGCTATCAGTGCCCGCCTGTGCAATGGGGCATCAACACCGAACGCAAACGCGCCTTTTTCAACCTGGTCAGGGAAATCACCGGGGCATGAGTTATTTCGATGTCATTTCCAGAAACACCGGCCAGGCCTGCTCCGCATAAAAACGGTGGCCGCCCTCTACCGCGAGGAGGCGGCAATTGTCTGGTGCTCCCGCCGCGGCATAGATTTCCTGAAGTTGACCAAAGGCTTTTTCCGTTTCTCTGATGGGAAATAAATCGTCCTCCGTGCCCTGCACAATGACGGCAGGTTTCGGGGCGAAACATCCCAATATATCCGGCATATCGACAAAACTATAGAGTCCGGGAATATAATTACAGACACAATGATGCACGCCCAGCAAAGACCCCGCGAAGGTGCAGAAGCTGCACGATGGCATGACCGCGCTCAATTCCGGGAAAAGCGCCGCGGTATACATCGCCGTTGTTCCGCCACTGGAGTTTCCCATGATCCCCAGATTTTTCCCGTCGAAATCGTCCCGGCCCTTAATCAATTCAATGGCACGTTTCACATCGAGCAGGCGCTCTCCGATAATGGTGCGCCCGAGCAGAAGCGCGTGCATCGCTGGGGCATGACAGTCCGTCTTTTGTTTGGCGCGTTTTTCCGCCGGCATGCGTTCGCCAAATCCTCGTTGCTCAAGGCACAGGGCGGCCCAGCCGTGGCGCATCGCCTGCCGGGCAAAATCCCGGTCACCGGGCACCTCAATTTCTTTCATCTCGCTTTCTTGATCCAGCGCTACACTTAAATGCGCACCGCTGCTGTGACCCTGCAGACAAATCATCCACGGATAGGGCGGACCGCTTTTGGCGGGCAGACATAGATAACCATTCGCCATGACATGAGGCTCCGTCGTCAGATGAATCCGCGCCACCGTGCCTGCGCCGCTGGAATGTTCGCGTTCCCAGGCAATCTCCATTTTCATTTCGGGAGCAGCGTCGAGGTGCGGGATCCGAATAAGTTCTTCTAATTTTGCGCGAACCTCGGCCTGCCACCCGCCGAAATTAATTCCACCGCGAAATCGCAGCGCGGGCGATATTTCATCACGGAGCGCCGCGTGGACAGCATTGGGATCAATGAGGTCAGTCAACATATCCATCAGCTCCGGGGTCAGCCTTCGACTTTACCAGGAGGGTAGGGAAGGGGAATTATATCTTGTTCAGAGCGGATTTATAAACTATATTATTTTCAGGACGCCATATATGAAAGCTCTTTTCCATCTTCAAATCGCCGCGGTGGTGTGTGCTGTGACCTTGGCCTTTTCACCGGTCAGCCGCGCGCAGATCATTCCGCTGAATCCCAACGATAACAATAACGGAAATAATCCTCCCCCGCCGCCGCCCGCGGCCCCTGCTCCCGCGCCGGCACCAGAACCCGATCCTGAGCCCGCCCCCGTCGCGCCCATCGATCCAACCGCCCAGGAGCGAATCGAACAGCCCATGAACCCGCCGGAGGTGCCACGCCCTCCCCGGGCCCAGAGTCTGCCGGATCTTGATGTTTCGCGCCTCACTGAAGTTTCCCTGGTTCCGCCCCTGCGGCGGGAGCGAGGCGGTGACTTCACCCCGGCCTCAGCGGTTCATCGCCGCGAGCTGGGCCAGCCCGGACGGCAGGCTGTTTCCTGGAATGAATTCCTGCGCTGGGCGCAATCTCTCTGGCCCGGCTGAACCTTCCGGGCTCCGTCCAGAGTTCGGGCGGACTGAATAGCTTTTCGGGGGCCACGGTCCAAGGAGGAGAATCACACGGCAGAAACACTGACCAACTCACTCGTTCGCTCACCCACTCATTCTCAACCTGCTCTCGAAAAAAATGAAAACCCCGCTCCGCCCCTCAATCCATGCGGTGCAGATCGTCAGCGCCGCCGTTGTGCTTGGAATGTTCGCACTATCAATCGCTCAGGCGATTGACATCGGCGAATATCAGCAGGCCACCCCAAATGATAACGCGCAGAACGCCCCCAACCCGGATGACAATCCAAACGGGAACGTCCTCGACGATAACCCGAACCAGGTGCCTCAGGCCCCAGCCGAGGTGACAGCGACTCCCCGCATACCGAACCAGCCGGAGATTCAACCCACCGTCCCGCTCACGCCCGCCGTCCCCGGTCAGGATCGCACGGAACAGCCCATGGCGCCGGGAACTGCAGGCGTTAATCAACCCGGCCGCGATCTGGTCCCGGATGTCGATGTGTCCAAGCTGAAGGATCTGTCCCTCGCCCCGCCGATCCGCCGGGGAAACGACGCCATCTCTGAGCTGCAGGACGCGGCCGATATCCAGCAGGCCTCTGACCTGGCCAATACTGAGCTCAATGCGGCCGGTGTTGCGCGCTCTGACGACTTACTTGATCCTCTGGGAGCCAACCTTCCCGGCAAGAACGAGCCCAGTAACAAGAATGATACTCTGGCTGACCTGGCCGCTGAGGTTGAGAAGCTGACCAATTTCGATCCGCTCGCCATCCCGGAAGCAACCACCCCGCTGGCCAAGCTCTGGAATGCCGGTCCCGGTCAGCGCGATGGCTACGGCAGCGCTCCGGTGCCCGGTAAAGACTATGACATCACGGGTGGCATTGCCGGGCAGCAGAGCGGCGTGCAATACCGCCGGGTGGAACCTGGGCCAAGTGCGTATCTTGATTTCGACCGGCGGCAAGATGAGCGTAGCGAAGACGGCAGCTATGAACGACACGTCGTTGATGTGGTGCATGACGGGAGTGCGAATTACTACGTGCGAGAAAACTATAACGATAGTGACGGAACTACGCTCTGGACGACCCAGGCACAGTATGATCGGTGGGGGGCTTTGATCTGGCGAAAAACCA
>CAZUPP010000046.1:0-15634 GCA_964622095.1 uncultured Verrucomicrobiales bacterium | reverse complement strand
GCGGCGCAGTCACTGCTTCTTCAAGGTTATCCACATCCACTTCCAAAGGAAGGGGAATTGGTTTTGAACCCACATCCAAGTCAAGAGCTCCGCGCCCGCTCATTGCTGCTTTGACCGGTCTCCGATTAGGGCTCTCGATTGAATTGACTGCTCCGATCAACGTCCCTGTCAAATATCGATGTTGCTCTGGATCAGGAAATGCTTCCCTAATCTCAGCAATGCGCTCTTTGAGAAGGGGAAGAGCTTCCTTACCTTTCTCACCTAACCACCTGATTCCTTCAGCCGCAAGTTTGTAGTCTGCAACGCCCGCCTTATCGGTATTTGCCGGAACGCCCCCTACGAATGAGATGGCAGAGGGATCAAAAGGTTGCTCAAGCATCTCGATATAGGTTGGCAACGCCTCTTCAAGGCCCATCTCTATGGAGGTTAGAGCATAGTCTTGCCGGATCTCAAAAGGTTTGCTCGGATCAAGCCCTTTGACAAACTCCGATCTAACCTCCTCATCAAAAAGGCCAATTTGAAATAGATAGACATATGCCATGCTATCGACACCACGAGATTTGGCATAGTCAAATAGGATATCTTTCACTTCAGGAGTCGGTGGTAAATAATCTGCGAAGGAACCAGCGGGTTGAGAAACAGGGCCATGATTCAATGCAGTATCGAGTATCATTTTTGAATACGGCGCGAGAGTGTTTGCTACCGTATCAATCCTCTGCAATCGCTCAGGGCTAGGTGCAGCCCAATTCTCGCCAGGAGCCTGAAAAATATAGGAGAAAATGTCAAACCCTAGCTGGGCGTGCTCCCACTTTTCCTTGGTCGCTTCTGAATTTGGATCGCGTTTATACAGCTCGTGAAGCTCCTCTAGTTCTTCAGCAAACTGTTGAATTGTCATGTTAGGGTCTTCGGCCCTTAGCGGGACGAAAATAGAGGAAGCCAAGAGGGCTAATATGAGCTTCTGTAGAGTATTCATAAGAGTCATTATCCAGTCACCAGTGGCGGAACCCGGACATCGTCTTTCTGTGGGTCCTGCTTTCTTATGCTATATCCACCTCCATCACTTCCAACAGAGGGAAGTGGAGACGAGGGGAATCGAACCCCTGTCCTAAAGGCAGCCATCTCCCGCCTCTACATGCTTATCTGGTTGACTGAGTTTAAGCCTGGGGATTGCGAACCAGCACGCGCCCCGGGCCGATTGACCTGTGAGTTCTCACTCCGCCGCCCGGTCACCCGGCTTTGGAGCCAGCCTGCTGGTTGTCATTCCACCGGGTAGCAGGCGTTCCCGGTGAAATGTCGCTGGCAAATTAAGCAGCGAGGGCTAAAGTATTATCTTCAGCATTTAAGGTTTGATCCAGTTTTTACGAGGCATGTGAATCACTCCCCGGCATGCAGCCAGAGCAACTTCACCTTCAGTCGAAACCAGTACGTCCCCTTATTTGTTTATGGATGAGAGCGTTGGCGGCCATCGCTTTCACGGATGGCAGTTCCTTTGAAGATTGAGCGCCCACGGGCTTTCCGGCGTCCTCCCCTTGTAACAGGAGTAGGCTATCTAAGGCTTCACCTCCGGTCTGCCCGGTTGAACTTTCCTCTCGCTTGGAGGATCCAAGCGCGCGATCTGTTCAACTGCGTATCTGTGAGTATACCAGCAGTTGGCCAATAAGCAAGTCAGCCCGGCCGATTGATTCATGGATTGGATGGCAGAGTGAGGTGAGTCCTGGACGGCCCGATTCCTCCGGAGCAGAGACAAACGAGGAGCACGCGGTGCACCTGACCATCGCCGGGAATGAATGACTGGCCTCAGAGTCAGACCTACCCCGCCCTTCCGCCAGCCAGCCAGTTTTGTAGAACAAGAAGAAGAAGAAGAAGAAGTCGAAGCATCTCATTTCCAGTTCATGTCCCGCCGCAAAATCATCGCGCTCATCACCGTCTTCATCATTCTCCCGGTCACGGGCCTGGTCGGGCTTAACCTCTACCTGCAGTCACACGTGGCGGAGCTGGAGCGCGCGCTTGGCAACCGGTTGAGGATTGATGTGGAGATCGAGAACCTCACCTACCTGCCCTGGAACGGACTCAATGCGCACGCCCGGTTCAGACCGCTCATTGAGCCTGCCGATGCGCCCTCCCGGAAGTTCTATGAAAACCCGCCCCGGCGCCGCATCCACGCGGACCTGGATCTGGCCGCCTCCATCACCGGTCAACTGGTGCTGGATAAGCTGGTGCTCTACGATCCGGTGCTGGTCTGGACAATCGGGGCGGAGCCGGTGCCGGAGGAAGAACTCCCGGTGATCGAGCGGGAACAGATCGAAGAAATCTTTCATCGGCCGGAGAACAGCCCATCTGCTCCGGCACCTGAGAATGAGGACCAGTTCGTCACGCGTGAGAAGCTCCTGGCGGACGCCCCGGAGCGGCTGACGCGGGAAGAAATCCTCAACGTGCGCCCGGCTGAGGCCGCGTCCATTTCACCGTCCGGCGTGGCGTTGAATAGCCTGGATATCCGGGATGGGCGGATGATCATCACGCACCTCACGCAGGGGCCGATGATCGATCTGCAGGGCGTGACCCTCCAGGCCGTCCTGCCCCATGCGGAGGAGGTGCAGGGCAGCGTCTATGTGGAGGTGGCCAGTCTGGGCGGGGAACTGATCAGCTTCACGGATGTGCGCTCACCAGTGCGTTACCGGCCGGGCCAACTTGATGTGGAGGACTTCCATGGCCGCGTCCTGGCCGGCCAGATCAGTGGCTCCGTCAATCTGGACCGGCTCAATGAGCGGCCTGAATTCACCACCGTGATCGACTTTTATGATGTCGACCTCGCCCTCATGAAGGGGCTTCGCCTGAATCAGGCACGGTTTGAATCCGGCGAAATGGAAGGCGGCCTGCGGCTGCAGGGGCCGTTCAGCCGGATCAAGGCCTCCCAGGGAGCGGGTGAACTGCTCATCCGCGAGGCACGCCTGGCAGACAGTCACCTTCTCTCCCGTATCGGCGCCCTGCTGGGCATTCATGAGCTGAATAATCTGCACGCCACCCGCATCGCCCTGACCGGGTGGATGGCGAACCAGACCTTTCACCTGGATGACAGCTTTCTCCAGGGTGAAGGGCTGACCATACGCTCCCAGGGAAAAATCAATCCGGACCGGACCCTGGACCTGACGACCACACTGCAGGTGAACCGTGAGATCCAGGAAAACATGCCTTCCGCCTTTCTTCAGGCCTTTGAAAAGGTCAGCGGCGCGGGTGACGAGATGGCCATTGAATTCGCGGTCTTCGGCCAGATCCACAGTCCGGAAACTAACCTGGTGGAAAGGCTCTTTGGCGAGACGGTGGCGCGGCTGACGGAAGACCGGAGCTGGCGGGCCCCCGCCGAAGGTGAGAGCCGTCCCGTGGTGGAAACCAGCGCGGAATAACCATGAGAGTGATCGCCGGGAGCGCGAGGGGCCGGGAGCTGAGGGTCCCGCCCAGTGTGACCCGCCCGACCATGGACAAGGTGCGCGGGGGCGTCTTCTCCAGCCTGGGAGACTTCATCATAGACGCGGTTGTCCTCGATCTCTTTGCCGGCAGCGGCGCCTTCGGCATCGAGGCGCTCAGCCGGGGCAGTGATCAGGCTGTCTTTGTCGAAAGTGACCGGCTGGCCGCCCGGGTCATTCGGGAAAACCTGATCAAAGCGCAGGTGGAAGACCGCGCCCGCATTGTCACGGCAGATGTCTATGCCTGGCTGAAGCAGGCCTTCGCGGCCGGTCAGAAATTCGACCTGATCTTCGCCGACCCGCCCTATCTTCATCCAAATGGCGGAAATGAAAAAGCCGGCGGCCCGCCCGCGATCGATTACGCAGAAAAACTCATTGCCACCCTGGATGACTGGCGTGAATTGCTGCAACCGCAGGGAATCCTGATGGTGGAAGCCGCCAAAACCCAGGACCCGGCGGTCCACCCCTCACTCGACTTTCACCGGGAACTCCGCTACGGAAAATCCAAGGTGATTTCCTATTTGCCCCGTCCTCAGGAAAACTAAGCCATTGCTCTGCTCGAAATTTACTCTCGCGATTCTTTTTCTCCTGTTCGCCCATGCTCCAGGGATGCCGCTCTCTGCTCAGGTCATGCGGGAGTGGACTAATTTAAAGGGTGACGTGGTCGAAGCGGAACTGCGGGCCGTGCATGAAAAAACGGTCACTCTGGTTAATCCTGAGGGGCAGAGTCTGGACTATCCACGTTGGGCGCTGAAGGAAGCCGATCAGAAATTCATTGAGCAATGGCAGGCTTATACCCAGGGGCATCCCCTCGCGGAATTGACCTGGGGCAAACTGCTGCGGCCCACCGGCCGGGGCGGTTCACTGGAGCCCATCGAGACTCCACCTGATAAACCGGTGGATTATTTCGGCCTTTATTTTGCGGCGGCATGGTCGGAATATTCGCGGGATTTTACCCGGGAATTAATCGTTTTTTACGATGAAACCCAAGCGGCAAATCGCCCCTTTGAAATCATTTTCGTCTCCTCTGACAAAAGTGCCGAAGCGATGGCCGAGCACGTTGAGCAAAGCGGCATGCCCTGGCCTTGCCTGCCCTATAAAATGGCCCGGCGCTTTCGTAAGTTGGACGGACTGAAAAAATATTGCGTAGACGAAATCCCCGCTCTTGAGGTTATTGATTCCCGGGGCGAGGTCATTTTTAGCACCTTCGCCGGGAAAGAATATCGCGGACCAGAAAAAGTGGTGGCAGCTTTGCGGGATCTTCTCTTCCCCGCCGAAACCGAAGAAGAAGAAGCAGCCACCCCGGAGGCCGAATCGGCCAAGCCCCCGGAAGAAGCGCTCCTGCGCGCGGCGTCGGCTGACCCGGCCACGGAACCGTGACTGGATCATCACCCCGGCCTACTGACTGGCCTCCCCGAAGATCTCCAGCTTGGTCCGGGACACGGGGCGGCGTGAATTGCCCGGCCGGAATGACTCGATATCCAGGCTCTTCATCACCCAACTGCCTTTGATGCGCTGGAAGGAGCGGACCTGAAAACGTTTCACCAGATCCTTATCAATGTAGCAGTCCGCCTTCACGAGGCCGCCGTGGAGTTTGGCAATCCACAGATAAGCTCCGCTGTAAGTGCTGCGGCCGGGATTGGTAGATACCCACATTTTCCAGCAGTCAAAGGAACCAACTTCTTCTTCCGCGACGATCTCCGCATTTGGCCAATAAAGGAAACGCAGGGCGATGTCCTCATAGGTTAAATCTGTCCCGCGCACTTTCTGGGCAAAAGTCTCACCGGAGACGCGCTCTCCTTCCTTGATCAGACGGCTGTCCCCGGGGCGCAGCTCAAGCCGCACTTTCTCGCCACTATCCGTGAACTGATAGGTCGAGACGGGTCCCTGCAGATAAAGCAGAAAAGGATACTTCTCGCGGCCCTGCCTTAACTGCCCGGAGAGCACCGTGTTCTCCAAAGTCTGACTCATGCGGAGATTCTGCAGGAGCTGCTGACCGGTGGGCGAAGCGAAGACGTGACCGGCCGGAAGAATGGAGAGGGCCAGAGCGCCCAGAGCAAGAGGGAGATAGAAACGATTCAACGGCATAGAATCGGTTGACGCCTGCCCGGGCCAAGCCATTCAATCTTGGGCCGCAACTTGCCTGAGATTGAGCCCGCCCCAACCCTACCCGTGACCGCTTCCCCTTCGCCCCCTTCCCAACTATCCGACAGCACGGGAGACCGCCGGAGCGCAGGCCTTCGTTTCGGAGAAGGGCTGAGATGGCTGCTGCTCGCCCTTGTCCTCCTGACCGCGGCCCGCTGGTTTTACGCCGCGAATTTCGAGCTCGCCCCGGATGAGGCCTATTACTTCCAGTGGACCCAGCACCCTGCCCTGTCTTACTACAGTAAAGGACCGGTCATCGCCTGGGCGATCGGGCTTGGCACCGCGCTGTTCGGTGATAACGAGCTGGGCGTGCGGCTGCTCAGCCCGCTGCTCAGCGCGGGCACGATGCTGCTGGTCTATTTCTTTGTCGCTCGTACCGCCGGGGTCTGGCCCGCCCTCTGGACAGTGCTGGCTTTGCACGCCGCGCCGATATTCACGGCGGGTTCATTTCTCATGACGATCGATCCGCTTTCGATCTTCTTTTGGATGGCCGCCATCGCCACCCTCTGGCGCGCCCGGAATCTTGAACCCGGGAAGGGCCGACTCTGGTGGCTCATCACCGGGCTCCTCATCGGCCTTGGCTTCCTCGCCAAGTGGACCAACGCCTTCCAGCTCGCCAGTCTGGTAGCGCTCTTTGCCTTCAGCCCAAACGCCCGCCGCCACCTCAGGACAGCCGGCCCTTGGCTTCTGCTCGCCGGGTTCCTCATCTGCACCTGGCCGCCTGTCGCGTGGAATGCGCAGAATGACTGGATCACTCTGACCCACCTGAAAGAGCGAGGCAATCTGGACGCGGAAAGCGCCGCCCAGACCGGTTTCAACCCGCTGGAGTTCTTCGTTTTTTTCGGCATGCACTTCGGCGTCTACTCCCCGGTCATCTTCGCCGTGCTGGCCGCGTCTCTTTTCTTCTGCATCCGCTCCGCCCTGCGTGGGGACCGGCTGGCCTTCTTCATCGCCTGTCTCGCCCTGCCCAATATCCTCACCTATGCTTTTCTCTCCCTGAAGCAGGCCGGTGAACCGAACTGGACCGCCCCGGGCTTCTTCAGCCTCGGCCTCTGGGCCGGTCCGGCAGCGTATCGCTGGGCCCGGGAAAGCGCCTCGCATTGGCCTCGAATCATTCTCGCGGGCGGCATTGCCCTCGGCATGGGCATGAGCCTGGCTTTGCTCCAAACCGATCTCTTTCGGGTCATGGGAATTCCCTGGCCTTATCAGGAAAGACCGGGCGCGGTCGGCGATCCCACCGCACGGCTGCGTGGCTGGCGGACGCTCTCTACGGAGATCGAGCGCCTGCGCGTGGAGGAAGCGGGCCCTGATAGTTTCCTCGTCGCCTCAAAATACCAGCTGGCAGCCGCCTTCGGCTTCTACCTCCCGGAACAGCCACCTCGCCCGGTAGGACACCCGCCGGTCTATCTGATCGATCGTGGCGTCATCCAGAATCAATTCTCATTCTGGCCAAACTACCTCGATGCGCCCGGGCGATGGACAGGCAAAAACGCCCTTTATATCACTGATCAGGAGATCGAGAATCCACCTTCTATTTTCACGGCGAGGTTTGACAGCGTGGAGCTTATTTCTATCCTCGAAGCCTCTCGCCGGGGCTACCCGGTGCGTCGGCTTCGCGTTTTCCTGTGCACGAATTTTCAGCCGGGCGAAGGTCTATCACCTGCCGCGGGCACGGAGAATCCCATCGACAATTAAATCGCCCACCCCACCATTTCCTGCCGCCCTTTATCCTTTTGATTTCTTTCATGAGCACGACCAGCACCCCTGACGATCCTAATAGGAACAATCCCTCGCCCGCGGCGGATTCACTTCCCAGCGCCAGCCCGCAAGCCTCCGCCTCTGGCGGCCCCTATCTTTCCGTGGTGATTCCTCTCTACAATGAGGAGGACAACGTCCCGATCCTGCAGGAGGAACTGGACAAAGCCTTTGCGGGAATGGATTACGAGGTCATCCTTGTCGACGACGGCTCCAAGGACGCCACCTTGGAACGCATCAAGGTCGGGCCGCGCACACGCGTGCTGAAGTTCGAGAAAAACACCGGACAGAGCGCGGCCATGTATGCCGGGCTGCAGGCCGTCCGCGGGCAGGTCGCGGTATTGCTCGACGGCGATCTGCAGAATGATCCGGCAGATGTGCCCAAGCTTCTCGCGGAGATCGATAAGGGCGCGGATCTGGTCTGCGGTTACCGGGCCAAGCGCAAGGACACCGCCTTCAAACGTTTTCAGAGCCGGGTGGCCAATGGCGTGCGCAGCCGCTTCGTGGGGGACGGTGTGCGGGATACCGGTTGCACCCTCAAAGCCATGCGCCGGGAATGCATCTCTGCGCTCATTCCATTCACCGGCATGCACCGCTTCATTCCCGCACTGATCAAAGGGGCGGGATTCAGCATCGTCGAGGTGCCGGTCAATCACCGCGCCCGCCAGCATGGCGTGAGCAAATACGGCTTTGGGAACCGCGCCATCCGTGCCACGCGGGATATGTTCGGCGTGCACTGGTTTCTCAGCCGCCAGTTCCGCTACAGAATTGCGGAGGAAAAGGACGGTGGACGTCCAGCCTGACCGAATCTTCGGCGACGAAAGACGCAGCGCTTACTCTTCGTCCTCCCCGTCTGACTCGGTCTCTTCTCCCCCTGACACGATATCTTCTGCTTCAGAGGCTGTGTCGACTTCTTCGTCCTCCATGCCGAAGTCTCCCCCTTCTTCCGGCAGCTCGGGATCTTCCGGCGTCATGGCCTCAAGCTGCTGACGCAGCATGGTCGCCATCCCTTTTACCTCGCCTTTGTTGATCACCCCCCATTTATCCTCCGTGCCTTCAATCCTGCGCAGGCTGATCACTTCGATCTGCTCAAGAAAGGGCTCCTGGTCAATCGATGCACTCAGGCGCACCAGCACGTGGGAAAGACTCTCATCTTCTTCGATTGAGCCGATCACTTTCTCTGTCTGCAGGGAGAACTGCCCGAGCTGACTGACAGAACTCAGGATAAAGCTGGTGATCTTCGTGAAAAACGTGCGGTCCTCCAGCGCCTTGACTTCTTCATAGGTCATTTCTTCACCCATGAACATCTCGATAAAGGCTTCACCGCCATCCTCCTCGGAGGATAGTTCAAACAGCGGAAGAAACAGTTCCTTCAGCTCAGCGAGAGCCTCCGGGTGGTAGTAGTTCGCCGCTCGGTCCCAGTCCCCCTCTTCAAAACACTCCATGTATCCCTCCGCGGTGGGCATCAGACCGTCCGGCCGCTCGAAGTCCTCCGGAGAGTCCTGGGCAAAACTGATGCCGGTGAACGCGGCGATAAAGGTAAAGGCAGCAGGCAGACTGATGGTTCTCATGGCGAGGTGAATGGGTTTGAGAATAGAAGTGATCAGGGTGAGTTCGCTTAGGTCGCTTTGCCCGGAGAATTGCTCAATTTCCAGAAGACGGAATCGCCTGGTCCTGCCAGTACTCCGAGCGCCTTTTACTCCGGGAGAAATATGAAAACAAACCGATGAACAGGGCGAGGAGCGCCGCTGCCACCATCGCGATAATGCCCAGGACCATACCCATCAAACCGGATCCAATGCCTGCATAGGTCACCGATAAAGTCAGGGGCTCCGGGGAATTGACCTGGATCGAGTAGTCCCCAGCCTGCGGAACCTCGAAACTGCCCCAGGCCTTTCGGGCGTCACTGCCCACCTGTACCTTCAAGCTCGCAGTGGCCGGGCTGGTTGGGATCTCTTTTCCGCTGGCCTTCTCGGTGATCTTGATGGTTGTGCCGGCGGGCAACTCGGCCGGACCGCCTGCTTCATAGGTGGCAGGGTCGTGATGCCAGATGCGCAGTTTCCCGGCTTCCTCAACCCGGAATGTCTCTGTCCCGGGAAAATCCGCTTTCAGCAAACGCCCGGCGGAAAAGCTCTGCACCGCCTGAAAAATAAGCAGCCCACCAACCGCAAGGCCAAAACAAAGAATAACCAGAGAGGTCACCCACCGGCATCCTCCCGGTGGTTCGCGAAAGCTGCGTGCACCTCCATCACCACTCGCTAATTCGGATCGTGTTTTCGCCTGCATTTTTTCTGAAATGAAATACGGAAATCAGCGTAAAGAGTGGCTCAACCCGGATCGGTCGCGGCCAACGCGTCTGAGACAATGCTGCGCAGCATCCGCTTGGATTCTTCCCTGCCCGGCAGGATGATGCCTTTTTCCAGTAATTCATCGAGCAATTTCTGAGCCGCTGCCCGTTCCTCGGCGGAGGCCTCGCCGGTCAACCCCCAAGCATTCAGAGCCGCCGCCGCACACGTGACCGCTTCCGTGCCGAATTCTTCCACGGGTAAACTCCCAAAGAATCGTGCGAAATTATACCAGCCGACTCCTGCTGCATAAGCGTCACCGCCATCAATCGCCGCCATCACCGCCCCCGCATAATAACGCTGGGCCATAGCAATTCTTCCCTCTTCGATGGCGAGCCGCGCCAATTTTCCTGAGGCGGCGCTGAAGGCGCGCCAGTTCTCCTGCTCTTCCGCCAGACCGGTGGCCGCAATTAAATGTTCAGCGGCGCGCCGCCTTGTTTCCGCCTCACCGTCTCCGTCTTCTGCCAGGTAGCTTTCCGCCAGTTGCAGATGCACGCGGAGGGCTTCTCGTTCGCGTTGCGCAATGAGGGCCGCTTCCGTCTCGGCTTTTTCCGGATCCTCCGCCGCGGCCGCGTTCAGCCAGGAAATGAGTTGAAGATACTCTTCAAAGCGATCGCGGCTCACTGCGGCGTCACCACCCAGTTGCTGCGCCTCCGCCAGACGAATCAGGGCTTCTTCTCCCGCCTCATTGATTTTCAGGGCACGTGAAAAATAATCACTCGCGCGGGTAAAATCCCCGTCATTGGCCGCGATTACTCCCTGCGTTACCAGGCTGTCGTAACTATAGTTCAGCCGGTCACCAAATTCCGCGTAGATCTCCCGGGCTTCTTCGATTTCACCATTCTTGGCAAGTAACTGGGCAAGCCGGCCCTGAGCGACGTGGTTCCGGGGATCAATCGCAACGGCCGCGCGGGCCGCCGTGATCGCTTCCTCCAGTTTTCCTTCATCGTGCAGTGCGGTCGCGCGCTGCAGATGCACCCGTGAATCCGCCGGGTTCAGCAGAGCGGCCGTTTCCCAGCGTTCGGGATTTTTCTGGCCGCTCATGACCAGATAATTCTGGAACTGATCGACCACCCCGATGGCAATTATCCCCACTCCAAATGACACCCGCATCCAATGCGCCGACTGTGTCTGGCCAAACATCCAGTCACCCGCCCGGCGCAGCCACTGGGCGACCGATGCATTCTGCAGCGCAACCTGATTTTCTTTCTCAGCCGGATCCGGGCGCTTCCCCAGCAAAAGACGCGCAATACGGCCATCGCGCAGTTTCCAGATTGCCCCGTCCAGAATGAAGTGATGGATGTTCACCATCGAAGTAAAAATAAGGTAGCTGGCGACAAAATCCTGCTTTGGAAAAAGCAGACTGATCGCCCACGGTCCTGGTATAAAAAGGGCCAGACCGCCCACAATGAGAACAGCCCAGTAATGGAAAGGACGCCACTTACGGTCACGGCCCCGCGCACCGGCCTCGGTTTCCTTCTTTGCATAGTAGACGGTGATCCACAGATACTGTGCGCAGTGCATAAAGGCGAGCACACCCGCACTATAGTAGACGGGCGGCACGTCTTTATCCATAAAGACACCCAGAAAGGTGGTGGCGACAAACCACATAAACTGGGTGAGGTGCAGGACAACCGCCGGCATTAATTTCCTCCAGCCTATCTGAGCCGAAAGCCGAACCAGCCCAATGCCGCCACACATAAGAAAGACGGTCAGCAAAACCATCGAAATAGGGTCAACCCACCCCGCCGGTATACCCAGTGACACGGTATAGGGATGATCATGCTGCTGGCCGTGCATGGACACGAACCAGACCCAGTATGACGCGACGTAACTGTAGAAAATGAGATTCCGGTCCAGCTTCGAAGGAGTCGCTCCCTGACGGCGGACAAACATCATCGCGATCCCGAAATTCTGACCGGTGTAATGCCAGGGGCTCCAGGTCAGATAAAGCGTAAAAAGCCACGGAATGGCCTGGGGAAACCAATGAATAAAAACCACCGTGAAGGCCATAAGCAGCGTGACGTAAGCCGTGAAAAAACGATACTTACAGAAATCCGCCCGCGTGCCATAGGCGCGATAAATCGTCGCCATGTAATGAGGGAAATTACAGAAAACCGCGAGCCCATAAAAAGCCACCGAAACCGCCATGTAAGAGGCGTCATTGGCCCACATGAAAAAAGCGATGAGGGGCAGGGACCATCCGCCGCAACCGATAAGCAGATCCGCCGCCGGATTATGAATCCACCCTCCGGCCGCCGACGGCGGGCCGCTGGAGGAGGAGGACGAAGAAGAGGCCGGTGCGCTGGCTGAGGTGGCCATGACGGATCAATCAATCGACAGAAAAGTAATGGGCTCGCGGATTGCCGGAATATTACGAATGTTCTATGATGGCGTCATGAGATTTTTCGCTCCGCTGGACAGGAAGATTTTCGTTGGGATTCTGGCCACTGGCACCGGCTTCTCTCCCTCCCTCTTCGCTCAGTTGACCTTCGAAGAGCCGGTGCAGCACGGGCAGGTTCAGATCACGGACGCCACCCTGGATTTTACTTTCAAGTTTAAGAACACCGGTGATTCAGACGTCCAGATCCGCCACGTCGCCAGTGAGTGTGATTGCATCGCGCAGGAGCCCTCTCGCTTGCTCTACAAACCCGGCGAAAGCGGCGAGATCAAGGTGACTTACCGGGCCCGGGAACGCTACGGAGACTATGAACAGAAGGTCACCGTCTTTACCTCCGCCGATCCCGGCCGAGGCGGCACCGACTTGGTCATGAAGCTCACCCGGCCGCGACTGATGGAAATCGATCCCTATTTTCTGCGCTGGACCGCGGAGGGTGAGGCCGAGGCGAAAACCGCGGAGATCTATCCAAGCCAGGCGCTCCAGAACGCGATGAAGAAAGGCGGATTGCCCTATCCACGGGTCATCGCCGCAAAACCGAATCGTGAATTCTGGAGGACGGAGCTGACCGCGGTAGAAGGCAAGCCGGGCCACTACCGCGTGACCGTCACGCCTGCCAGCGCGAAGTCGACGAGGGTCGGCTATGTTGATCTGGAGTTAGTGCACCCGGCTGCGGAGTTGCACAAGCTGCGCATCGCGCTGGCCATTGCCCGAGCTGAGACCTCAGGGGAAGACTGATCAACCCGCCCCGCTCCCGGACTGGGCTTTG
Source organism: uncultured Verrucomicrobiales bacterium (assembly GCA_964622095.1). GTDB lineage: Bacteria > Verrucomicrobiota > Verrucomicrobiia > Verrucomicrobiales > CAZUPP01 > CAZUPP01. The sequence continues at coordinate 2,761 of CAZUPP010000046.1, read as the reverse complement.
CAAGCGGCAATCCCGTGGATTACCCTTCCACCATGCCCAGCCAGAAAAGCGCCCGGTCAAAAAAAGAAGCCGCCCGGGAGGTTAAGCCTCCTGCTCCGTTCCGTCTCTATGACACGCTCACTCGCGAGACGCACCCTCTGGCTCCCGCCGACGGGCAAACCTTCCGTTTCTACTGCTGTGGACCAACTGTCTATGGCCCGGCGCATATCGGGAATTTTCGAACCTTTATTCTGGTCGATGTATTTCGGCGGGTCATGGAAACGCTGCCCTGGCCAGTGCGTCACGTCCAGAATATCACCAACGTCGAAGATAAAACAATTCGCCAGAGCCAGGCCGAAGGTAAATCTCTCGCGGACTTTACTTCCGGCTGGACAGAAAAATTCCACGCGGACAGTGAGGCTCTTCATATTCTGCCGCCCACCTCAGAACCCGATGCGGTCAGCAGCATTCCCCAGCAGATTGCCCTCATCGAGAAACTGGTAGAGAAAAAGCACGCTTATGCCGCCGACGATGGCTCCGTCTATTATGATGTGAGTTCTTTCGAAAAATACGGACGGCTCTCCAATCTCGAAAATCGCGAGGTACTGGCCGGTGCGGGGGATCGTTCAGAATTGGCAGAACAAAGTGCCAGCAACCACCCGACGCTGGACGACGAGTATGATCGTGAATCCGCAGCGGATTTTGCGCTGTGGAAAGCCTACCGGAAAGAAGATGGGCCAAATGCCTGGGACAGCCCGTGGGGCAGGGGCCGCCCCGGCTGGCACATCGAGTGCAGCGCGATGTGTCTCCACGAACTCGGTGAGAGCTTTGACCTGCATGCGGGCGGCATCGACCTGATTTTTCCTCATCACGAAAATGAGATTGCACAGAGTGAAGCAGTCACTGGAAAAAAATTCGCCGGGCATTGGTATCACATCGCGCACCTGCGCGTGGAAGGAAATAAAATGTCGAAGTCTCTGGGTAATGACTATCGGCTGGATGACATCCGGGAAAAAGGATTTACCCCGCTGGAACTGCGCTATGTTTTGCTCAGCGGGCACTATCGCCAACCGCTCAATTTCACCTGGCATGCCCTCAATGACGCGCGCAAAGCCACCCAGCGTCTTTCGCGGCTGGCCATCGCTTTACGTGAAAAAGCCGGGCCCAAACTGCCAAAATCCATCCGCGCCGATCAGGCGCCTGGGCCCGAACTGGACTATGGTCCGTTTCAGGCCGCCCGTGAGGCCATGCTGGATGACCTCAAAACTCCGGAAGCGCTTGGACAAACCTTTACCGCCGCCAGGGAACTGGAGCGAGCGCTCGCCGGCAATAATTTATCGGCGAAGGATGCTACCTCCGCTCTGCGCGGACTTTGCGGGGTGCTCTGGATGCTCGGGTTCCCGGAGAAGATCGAATTACCAAAAACCGAAGCGCCTCAGGAAATTCTCGATAAAGCCGCGCAGCGTTGGGAAGCCAAAAAGCAGAAGGATTTCGCCACCGCCGACCGGTTGCGCGATGAAGTGCAAAATGCGGGGTGGATTATCAAAGACGCCAAAGATGACTACAGAGTAATTAAAGCTGGAGAGGACGCCTGAGCCATTTTCGGCCCTGACGTCCTCCTCCTGAAGACTGATGTCTGCTAAGCAATCCGCGATCTCAATCTCAGACGCAGCCCGAAGCCTGACGGCGCCGGCGCAGAACCAGCAAGCCAAAGACAAGTCCAGCAAAGAGTATCGCGGAACTCGGCTCTGGGATCATGTTGAAAGCAATCGCTATCTCCGAGTAGTCTGCATTTGTAGACGCCCACCCCAGATTAATGGTGCCCGGCTGTGCGGGATTCATTTCGCCGGCAGATACCGATAACGAATAATTAGCAGGCCCTGCTCCCGAGGTGGCCTGTGCCAGCGTAGTCAAAGCCGAATCTGCATCCGGTGGACTTGAGCCCGTGTTGAGGTAGAGGAAGTCTGCGATGTAGCTGTCCGGATTTGTGACGTTGATCGTGAGGCTGCCATCACTGCCCGTTGCGGTATCAGCGATCGGGTCATTCAGATCAACGCCCGACAGAGTCCAGGCATAACCCAAAGCGCCAGCAAAGCTACTTGCCGAATAAGTCGCCGTGATGTCCGCTGTGCCGACAGCCGGATTGAGAAAATAGGCAAGGGTTCCGCGACGGCCATCATTAATAATGCCGTCTGCATCAACCCCGCCGTATCGGACCTGACTAGGGGTTCCTAGGGGTTCCGGGGGAATCCCATCCCAGACCGACCAGCAGAACAAGATTCGACTGTGAAATGGTGAAGGAATTTGGCTGGAAGGTGCTGTTGCCGGCTATGTTGTCATCCAGCAACTGCGGGGTAGAGGATATGATGGCGCCTTGGGCAGGAGCGCTCAGGAAAACGCTTGCCAACAGTGCTGGCACGACATTCAGGAAGGTAAAGAATTTCATGGGTGAACGAGTTGTGAAGCTACAGGAGAGTTAAACCGGGAGATAGGCTCTCCCTTTGGCGATTAGTGGGTAGGTTCTGAGGGGCTTCGTGGCAAATCCTTTCGCGCCCTTAACGTTAGGAACGAATGCCTCCATCGGCCGTTCTCATCCAGGATTTGACCTTGTCCACCGCACCCGGTAGCATTCCCCAGTATGGCCAGTGACTCGGATCCCTATTCGCCGCCGGACAAGATCGTGGCCGAGATCACGGATGAAACCTTTCGGACGGCGGTCGCATTATTGGATGCGGGTGCGGTGGCAGACCTCGACACGCAACTGGCCAGCCACCCCCATCTG
>CAZUPP010000045.1:0-15883 GCA_964622095.1 uncultured Verrucomicrobiales bacterium | reverse complement strand
CGCCATAAAGGCCGAATAGAAGCCGACCCCAAATTGACCGATCAACTCCGCGGTATTGCTTTGCGCCGTTCCCCCTTCTACTTGGGCTGCCTTGAGTTTCTCGATAAACTGTTTACTCCCGGAGTAGGCGATTCGTCCCAGATTCTCAACCAGCTCATCGTGAGTCATACCTACCCCGTTGTCTGAGATCGTGATGGTATTGGCATTGTCATCCGTCGTGATCGAGATTTTCATCTCCGTATCCGGCTCGATCACATTCTCTCCGGAAGCCTGGAGAAACCGCAATTTCTCACTTGCATCAGCGGCGTTTGAAATTAGCTCCCGGATAAAGATCTCTTTATCCGTGTAAAGGGAGTTAATGACGATGTTGAGCAGTTGCTGAACCTCAGCTTGGAAGGTGTGTTTTTCCGGTGTCGTTGACATAACTGACTGTCGAAGAAATGAAGTGTCGCAGGGATGAAGCACTTATTGAAAACTGACATGCTTGCAAGGGGGAAGTCCGCCTGGAAGCACGCACTTTGTGCGAGCCTTCTGGTCTTCGGGATGAACGGTTGCGGATCCCAGGAAGAGGCTGCACAGCCGAAGGTCCATCTCGTCATCCTCTCCGGACAGTCGAATATGCGGAAACTTGATGACAAAGTGAGTCTGCGGCCCACCATGCAAGCCGCCCTGCCCAAGCCCGAGCATGACCTGGAGTTTGTCAAAGTGGCCCTCGGCGGCCAGCCGCTGGCGCGTTGGGTGGCAGACTGGCGGTCGCCGGAGGGAGAGCTATGGCCCGTTGAAGCGGAACGCGGTGATCTCTATGAGGCGCTCTTTCCCCAGATTGAGGAGGAACTGTATGGCCGCCAGCCTGACACCGTGACACTGATCTGGATGCAGGGCGAGCGGGAAGCCAAAGAAGGCTGGTCAGGGAACTACGCGGAGAACTTCCGCAAACTGATCGCCCAGTTCCAGCGTGATCTGGAGATGAAAGAGATCAACGTGGTCATTGGCCGTCTCAACTCCTATGGTCTGTATGGAACGGACGAGTATCCGCACTGGGAGCAGATGCGTCAGATCCAGATGGATCTGGCCGCGAGCGACCCGCGGTGGACTTGGGTCGACACGGATGAATGGAACCGGGAGGAGCAGCCGGACGGGAGTTACTACTTTCCTGAACAGGTGCACTACCTGCCGGAAGGTTATGCCCAGATGGGACGCGCCTTTGCGGAGGCCGCCCTTGCACTGCTTCGGGAGAATGATGGCCTGGAGCCGCTTGTCATTAAAGGCCCAGATCCAGATCCGTAACCGCGCCCTGGCTGGCTGAAGCCACGGTTTTCGCGTATTTTGCCAGGACGCCCCGGGTGTAGCGCGGGGCGGGCCGGGTCCAGGCCGCGCGGCGAGTGGCGATTTCTTCCGCGGCAACTTCCAGGCTGATGGAGGCGGACTCGGCGTCGATCGTGATAGGATCTCCGTTTTCAACCACGGCGATGGTGCCGCCCGTGTAAGCCTCGGGTGTGATATGGCCGACGACGAAACCGTGGCTGCCGCCGGAGAAACGGCCATCCGTGATGAGTGCGACTTCTTTGCCCAGACCGCGACCCATGATAGCGGAGGTCGGTGAGAGCATCTCCCGCATGCCGGGCCCGCCTTGGGGGCCTTCATAGCGGATCACCACGACATGTCCGGCCTGCACGGTGCCATCCAGTATAGCCTTCAGGGCAGTCTCTTCTGAGTCGAACACAATGGCTTTGCCGCTGAAACGGTTGCCTTCCTTACCACTGATCTTGGCCACGGCGCCTTCTTCAGCAAGGTTCCCGCGGAGGACAACCAGATGGCCGGTCGGTTTGATGGGATTTTCAAAGCTTTTGATGATTTCCTGCTCAGCCGGGTAATCCGGGATATCCGCGAGGTTTTCAGCCAGGGTTTTGCCCGTGACGGTCAGGCAGTTTCCATGCAGAAGACCTTTGTCGAGCAGCCGCTTCATGAGCGGGGTGACGCCGCCGATGGCGGTAAGAGCAGCCATGACAAAGCGGCCACTGGGCTTGAGATCGGCCAGAACGGGGACGCGTGCCGCGATGCGGGTGAAGTCATCGAGGGAGAGCGGCACGTTCGCGGCATGGGCCATGCCCAGCAGGTGCAGCACCGCGTTGGTCGAACCGCCCAAAGCCATGACGACACTGATCGCGTTCTCAAAGGCTTCTATGGTAAGGATATCACTGGGCCGAATGCCTCGCTCGATCATCCGCAGCACGGCTTTGCCGGAGTTCCAGCAATCTTCCCGTTTCGCCTTGGAAATGGCATTTTGACCGCTGCTGTTGGGCAGGCTCATGCCGAGCGCTTCTATGGCCGAGGCCATGGTGTTCGCGGTATACATGCCGCCGCACGATCCGGCGCCCGGGATGGCGCATTGCTCGATCTCTGCCAGGCCTGCATCGTCCAGTTGCTTACTGGCATGCTGACCGACAGCCTCAAAGACGGAAACGATGTCGACGTCTTTGCCTCGGAAACAGCCGGGCAAAATGGTGCCGCCGTAAACGAAGATGGATGGCCGATTAAGCCGGGCGAGAGCGATGAGGCAGCCGGGCATGTTTTTGTCACAACCGCCGATCGCCACAATCCCATCAAAGCCTTCGCACGCGGCCACCGTCTCAATGGAGTCTGCGATTACTTCGCGGGAAACGAGAGAATACTTCATCCCCTCGGTGCCCATCGAAATACCGTCAGAAATGGTGATGGTATTAAACTCGACCGCCTTGCCGCCGGCGTCATCCACGCCCTTGGCCGCTTCCTTGGCGAGTTCATCAATGTGCATGTTGCAGGGCGTGACCATCGACCAGGTCGACGCGATGCCAATCTGCGACTTCTGAAAATCATCCCGCTCAAAGCCGACCGCGTGCAGCATGGCGCGGCTGGCGGCGCGTTCCACGCCATCCACCACCTGGGACGAGTATTTGCGGTGCAGGTTTTCTTTCTGACTGGTAGATGAAGACGCGTCACTCATGGGAACATCATTAGTAGAGCGGCCGCAGGCTCGGGTCAACCGGGTTCCGGCTCACCTTCCGGATCGTAGGGTTGCCAATCCGGATTGTGCTCGGGGATTTTGGCGTGAACGCTCGAGCGCCAATTGATAAGCCTCTGGTGGAGGTCCGCGCAGCGTTTGTTGTCGGTCTCCGCGAGATTATGTTTTTCACCGGGATCCTGCCGCAAATTGTAAAGCTCAAGACGGCCATCTTCAAAGAACTCAATGAGTTTATAATCCCCGGCACGCACTGAACAACCCGGCGTACCGCCCTGATTTCCGTAGTGCGGGTAATGCCAGAAAATCGCCTCACGATTTTTCAGTTCACTTTCCCCTCGAAGCAGCGGCATAAGAGAAACTCCATCGCAGTGCTGAGGTGGATGGAGTGGGGCGCCGGCGGCTTCCAGCATGGTTGGATAGAAATCCGTCGTTGTGACCGGCACATCACAAGTCGATCCGGGTTGAACGATCCCGGGCCATTTGATGAGAAGCGGTTCGCGTGTGCCGCCTTCATACATCCAGCCTTTACCCTCGGCGAGAGGCGCATTGCAGGTGGGCGAACCTTCGGCGGTGGCGAGGCCGCCATTGTCTGAGGTGAAGATAATCAGAGTATTTTCCGTCAGGCCCCTTTCCTCAAGTGCACTGAAAACCCGGCCCAGGTTCCAATCGAGATTTTCAACCATGGCGGCATAAACCGGATCACCTTGAAATTTACGCCGTGTCACGCGCTGCTCTTTTTTATGATCACATGGGAAATATTCTCCGACTTCCATGGGGTCGAGATCGGCCAGTCCCATGTCTCTTGCTTTCTGCCGGTATTTTTCGATGTCCGCTTCCTTGGCCTGAATCGGGGTGTGGACTGCGTAATGAGAGAGGTGGAGGAAAAACGGTCTTTCCGGGGCATGATTCCCGATCAGCTCCACCGTTTTATCCGTGAGATGATCGGTGAGATATTCTCCATCGTCGCCATTGGCTAATCCCGGAATATCCCATGGGCTGAAAAAACCTTTCTTCGGCATGCCCCAATGGCAGCCGCCGACATTAACGTCGAAGCCATATTCGGTCACATCACGCTCGCCCAGATGCCATTTCCCCACATGCCACGTGGTGTAGCCCGCCTCCTGAAGAGACTGGGCAATTGTTTTTTCGCTCGCAGGCAGTTCGTGCAGATAGGGGACATCGATTAATTTCCCGCGCGCATCGCCCCCGATGTAATTGGTGATGCCAACGGTAGCAGGATACTTACCTGTCATCACACTGGCCCGGGTCGGTGAGCAAACCGGGCAGGACGCGTAAGCATCAGTGAAACGCAGGCCTTCCTCTGCCATCCGGTCAAGATTAGGCGTTTCATAGAATGAGCTGCCGTAACAGCCCAGATCGCGCCAGCCGAGGTCGTCAATCAGGATGAAAATAATGTTGGGTTGCGCCATGCCCTGATTTTTGGGTCTTCCGATCATGCAGCGGAAGCATTTTCCGGTCCGGCTGACTCTTGATCCGGGGGCTGGCTGGCGGCGAGAGCAGCTTCCCGCCCGATCTTGCGCAAGGCGCATCGCAAGGCGTAATCCGGCGCCAGCGCGGCGATGCCCGTTTCATACCTGATTTGAATGTGTTCTCCTTCCTTGACGAAGAGGGTGATCACATCCACGTCCTCCGCCTGATAATCCCGGATGTTCTCCAGGGGCACTTCACGAAGGGCGTCTCCTTCCCAGGGAATGATAACCCGTCGTGTCGTCATGACATACCAGGCGCCTCCCTCTGGTTCACAGGCGCTGACCAGAGGCAGCTCACCTTCTTCCAGCCGCACCGCATCAGGCAGGCCGGGGTGCATCCCTCCCAGCGCCGTCCAGCTCCACGCTGCCGGATTGCTGGTGTGCCGTTTGATCGCGGCCAGGGTAATGTCAGCGAGGCGTTCGTCCGGGGTCATTGGCATAAGAAATTGTTAGTCAGACTGAGCGTCTGGTTCGCTTGATGATCCTTGAAGAAAAGATGTCAGCGGGCTGGTTGCGGCGGCGTAGCTGAGCTGCTCCCCCAGGCCGATGCGAAATGCCATCCGGCCGGCTTCGACCGCCATCCGGAAAGCTCGCGCCATGCCGAGATGATCGGGCGCAATGGCGAGGGCGGTGTTGATCAGCACGGCATCTGCGCCCAATTCCATGGCCTCTGCCGCCTGGCTGGGGGCACCGATTCCCGCATCCACCACCACCGGGACGCTGGCCTGCTCAATGATGATCTGGATCTGAGCGCGCGTGGTCAGGCCCTGGTTGCTGCCGATTGGCGAACCCAGCGGCATGACCGTGGCCGTGCCAGCTTCTTCGAGGCGCTTGGCCAGGACAGGGTCGGCATTGATGTAGGGCAGAACCACGAAATCTTCCCGGCAAAGAATCTCCGCTGCTTTGAGCGTTTCGATTGGGTCTGGCAGAAGATAGCGCGGATCCGGGTGAATCTCCAATTTGATCCAGCGCGGGAGCCCGGCCGCAGCAGCGAGGCGGGCGAGTCGAACAGCTTCCTCCGCGTTCATCGCGCCGCTGGTATTCGCCAGGATAAGATAACGCTTGGGATCAACGAAATCGAGAATGTTTGCGAAAGGATCGCCCACTTCGGTGAGGTTCGCGCGGCGCAGGGCGACCGTGACAATCTCGGTGCCGGTCTCCGCGAGGGTGTCGCGCATCGCCTCGTTGGAGGGGAACTTGCCGGTGCCAACGAGCAGACGTGAACGGAATTCCCGTCCGGCGATGACAAGCGGGTCATCATTGGGTTGGGACGGGCTCTTTGCGCCGGCGGCTGGGGAAAAATCTTCCATCATTCTTCAGTTCCCACTCTTGCACGGGCTGCGGGATGATTCAGCCTTTTCTTGCCCGCGGCGACAAGCGCACCGGCGGATAGATCAGCCTCTTTACCGAGGCATCCTTGAGCAAAAACACAAGCGGACCCCGACCGAGCCGGGCGAGTGTGACCAAACTGGCCAGACTGAGGGCGTCCATCACCCGCTTGCGCCGGTGAACTTTGGGAATCTCCCGCTCGATCCGGCGCGGTTCGATATGCCCGGCGTCATCAATGATCTGCAGGATACGGGTGGCTTCACGCAATTCGCGCCGGTTGAGAAAGACCATGGCGTCGAGATTGCCGAAGACGTTAAGGACGAGTTCATAAGGGAAGGCGAGCAAGTCCAGGCAGGCGCGCAGAAAGAATGAGCGGCTCATGGTCAGGGGCATACAGGTCAGGACCCATTTTTTGAGGCCGAGAATAAACGGGAATCCCAGAAGCGCGAAGAAGACAAAACTCTGATCAAAATGTCTGGGCAATCCGGCATCCATACCGGCCGTTAACAGACCTGCCATGAGGGTAGCCCAGATTGAAATAAAATAGATCACCGGCCAGAAGATAAGGGCGGTAATCAGGCTGAGGAAAGCGGCTTGACCGGCCTGGTCATTATGTCTTTTAAAATGCCGGCGGAGCGCGGGTGGAATTTTTACTTTCTCCGGGGCTTCCTCTTTCTGCGCCTGACGCTTTTCTTTAAGCGTCTCCGCCCTGGCACGCTTCCGTCTTTCCCTCTTCAGCGCCTTGCGGGTTTTAACTCTCTGCTGAATATCCTTTCTCCAACGCGAATTGGACTCGGCAAATTTGCGGGGAAAGGAAGCCATGCGAGAATCGAAATCCGGGATCGCGTCCCCTGCCTAAATGTAACCGGGATCCGGAACCGTCGAATCTCCCGTCTGTTCGTCGCGCTCTTCAAGCTCCCGCAATCTCTGAGGTACATCAAGCGGCAGGATGAGGGTAAAGACCGAGCCGCGATTTACCTGACTGCGCACCTGAATTTCGCCCGCCATGAGTTTGGTGAACTCCCGGCAAATAAATAATCCCAGACCGGTGCCGCCGTAGCGCCTGGTAGAAGTTTCATCAGCCTGAGAAAATTTCTCGAAGATCCGGCTGACCTGTTCCTGAGTCATTCCGATCCCGGTGTCTTCGACTTCACAAATCAGCGAAGGCCGGCCGTTCTCCAGGCTGCCTTTGGCGGCGAGTTTAACCGTGCCGCGTTCGGTAAATTTACAGGCGTTACCAACGAGATTAAGGAGAATCTGCTTCACCTTGGTGCGGTCAGCGACCATTTGCACTTCGCCCACGTCGATATGCGGGATAAACTCATTGCGATGATCAAGGGCGAGTGCCATGCCGGCCTGGACAACTTCGTCCAGCATCTCAACAAGGCCAAAGGTTTCAACCTCCAGCTTCATTCGGCCGGCTTCGATCTTTGCGATATCCAGCACGTCATTGATCAGGGAAAGTAAATGCTGACCGGCGGTCTGAATGTTTTTCAGGTCAGCGAGGGCACCGTCATTGGCTTCGTCAACGGCGTCTTCCATGAGCAGTTCAGCATAACCAATGATGGCATTAAGTGGGGTCCGGAGTTCATGACTGATATTCGCGAGAAAATTACTTTTTGCCTCGCTTGCTTCCTCTGCCAGAACACGCGCCCGTTCCGCTACTTCACGGTCCCGCTCGGCTGCCACCCTGGCACGGTTCGCCTCGGCGGTCCGTTCATCGACGATTTTTTCAAGTTGCCGGTTAAACGCGGTAAGCTGCTGATGAGAATTCTCGAGCTTTTTGGAATACTCATTTTTCGAATGCACCGCGCCCCGGATGGTATCGACCAGCCGGTTGAAGGCATGAGCGAGGATACGAAGTTCGCGCGGGCCATCATTCGTCTGAGCCTGCAGGGCGCGCATATTCTCTTCCGTCACGGCGGGCAGAGGACGGGAGGTAGTTTGAATGAAACGCCATAGGGGACGGTTGAGCCCGTAGTAGAGAAAAAAGATTGTGACCGCGGCCCCGACAAAGATGACAAGACCCGGAGCGAGGAGAGCGACCGTGCGGCGATTGATATAGGACGCCATCTCTTCGAGTGAAAAAAAGCCTGCTACAAATATAGGAGTGCCATCAATCCTTTGGCTGGCGGCGAGAAGTTTCTTTTCTCCGGCAGAATGATCGACCGGCACTTCATCGCCCTTGAGTCTGCCGGCGAGCGGATCAGAAATTTCCATCGTGCCGAGCATGGGTTGAGTGAGGCCCTGCATGGATCCCGGCAAGAGCAGGTTGATCAGTTTCGCCTGCTCCTGCATGGAAACAATCAGGCCTTCTTTCTGAAAAATCATGGCATACCCATAGTCTCCGATGGACCAATTCGAAATCTGGCGGGCGATGGGCTCAATGGAAAAGGTAACGACGGCCACTCCGGCAAGGACATCATCGATTCTGACGGGCTCAAAAAATGGTTGCATGAAGGGGAAAAAACGATCGTCCGCCTGCGGTTGTTGGAATGGCTCACCGGAGAGCGCTTTGTCCTGCCGCAGAACCTGACGTGCCTCGGCTTCAAACTTTCCTGACCATAGTTTTTTGGATGGCAGAGGTTCGAAAGTTGCGGGCTGGTCTTTCGCGCTTTTTACAATTCTCAAGGCAGGAAGCATCTTCCGGACGGTAGAGGCTCCATTCTGCTCCGTATCTGGTGACGGCAGGAAATAGACTTCACAGGGCGGATCATGTGTCTGCAGGAGCGAATCAATGGCCGTGGTCAGCTTGGCGAAATCTTCCGGTTCGCGGAGTTTCGATAATTTCTCGCCCGCTAATTGTGCGCCGGCTTCCGCGGTGCGCTGCATATCTTCAAACTGCAGCTCTACGTAGCGTTCCACTTCACGCACTCCCGCAATGAGTTCCTGATCAATCGTCCGCTTAACGAAATGGCGCTGCTGCGCGATCGCGAAAGCGATGAAGCCGAGAAAAAGGAAAAGAATAATCCCCGCAGCGATTCCGTAAAAACCGATGACCGGAAAACCTTTCACCCGGTCAAAGGCACCGGCGCGGCGCACGTGCTTATGGCGTGAGTTTCCCGGAGAGGCTGGCGTTTGTAAAGAGTCTCCGGAAGATGATGAGCCGGGCGGCGCAGAGGCCAGCGGACGGGGCGGAGGAGCGCTGGCCACGTCTTCCGGGGCGAGCTTTGCGGGATCCGGGAGATTGCGCGTGGTCTGGTCCGGCCGCGTACTTTTTTCCGCGGCAGTGCCGGACAGATCAGATTCTGAGGGTGAAGCAGAGGACACAGCAACTTTTTTGGGTGGCGTGGGACGGACGGACCGGGAATTAAATGATCGGATAGCTCGGTTCGGTGGAGGCCATCACCTTCTCCAAAATGCGATCCACCCGGACGTGTTTTTCCACAAGGTCCTGGATTTTTGCGATCTTCTCAGAGTCACCCGGGGTGGTTTTTACCGTCATGGAATTAATGCGGCGAGCAATGGTGTAACTGTCCAGCGGCGAAACGATAATGGGAATATCAGACAGCTTAATCAGTTCCATGACGCGTTTGTGCGGAAGATACCCGCCCGCCAGGACCATGCCGATGATCCCGCCGCCATCCCGTTCCACGAGAGAATTAGTGGCGAGTGCAGCCATGATCACGTCCTCCCGGTCACCGCTGGTTACAACCAGGGTGCGTTCGCTGATGTGCTCCATGACATTACTGGAGGTCATAGCACCGATCATCACTTCATCCACCCGCCGGCGGCTGCGCCGCGCGCCATTAATAAAATCTCCACCGATGTGCTCGCAGACCTGATGCAGGTTCGGGTGGCTCAGCATGCTTTCGCGCGGGATGACGCCCAGTAACTCGATCCCCAGCCGCTGCAGGCCCAGGGTGGCATACTCAATAACCATGTCCATCTTATCCGGGCGCACCTTGTTGAAGATCGCCCCGACCAGTTCCACGCCTTCCTCAGTGAAGACGGCCCGGTTGAGGGCGAGCTCATCGATTGGGCGGCCCAACCCGCCTTCCGTGACAATGATCGCCTTCGCCTTGAGCAGCTTCGAGACCCGCGCATTGGACAGGTCAAAAACGCTGCCTACCCCGGCGTGGCCGGTCCCCTCAATAATGACAAATTCTTTCTCCCAGGCCGCGCGGTCGAAGGAATGCTCAATGCGCCGCTCAAAGAACTCCACGCTGCCTTTCTTCACATAGCGCCGGGTGAACTCCCCATCGACCGCGATTGGGCTCATCGCTTCCATCGGGGTCTGGAGGCCATAGGTGTCATCCAGCAGCACGGTGTCTTCATCAATGTTCTTGCCTTCTACTTCGACAAAACGCTGACCCACCGGTTTGATGAAACCGATGCGTGGGAAGCGCTCGCGCAGCGCGTGGAAGAGCCCCATGCAGACGGTGGTCTTGCCGTCATTCTGCTGGGTGCCCGCGACAAAGACTCGTGGCGTGATCTCGTTCATAGTCCTCCGGCAGCTTAGAGGCTGGGCTGGAATTGCGCCAGAGACCATTTTGCCCTTGGCGCATCGCGCTCAACCCGCTCATAGTGAGGCGGTAAAGGGCGTGAACGGCCTCAACCTATCTCCCTTTTACCCTCTCAACGTTTATCTGCCACCAGCAACTCCCCGTCATGGCGCGGAAGATCGCATTTGTAAATTTCAAAGGCGGCGTCGGAAAAACCTCCCTCGTCGTCAACGTGGCGGCGTGTTTAGCGCATGAAGCGCGTGCCGACAGCAAGGTTCTGGTAATCGACTGCGATGCCCAAGCCAGTGCCAGTGTGTGGATGATGGGCATGGGCGAGTATCTCGGCAAGATAAGTTCGGAAAACTCAGTTTACTCGCTCCTTACAAACAAAGGCGAAGGGGTCTTTAACGCAATTCAGAAATCCGTCTTTACAAACGCGGGCTATCTGAAGCTTGGCAACCTGCATCTGATACCGGCGGTGGATGAGTTGATGGATATTGAAGAGCCAGACATGACAAAAGAAAAAGCAAAACAACTCTTTGAAAAGTTTTATGTAAACGTTTCTGCACTGAACGGTGCCTACGATTATATTCTTTTTGATTGCCCTCCAAATCTCTACCGGGCGTCACGAGCTGCCATTACCGTCAGTGATGAGATCGTGGTCCCATGTATGCCCGATGAACTCAGTAATAGGGGGCTGGGATTGCTGGCAAAGCAGCTTGCAAACTTTTATGTAAGGAATGAAACCTTCACCTCCCAGATTCCTGACTTTGTTCGCGCGAAGATCACCGGGCTGATTCTGAACCGAGTTCCAACGATGAGTCCTAAGCTGCAGGAATCCATCACCAAAATAGAGAATAAATTTTACACTCTTCGAGATTCCAGTATTGCGTTCCACAAAAAGGCTGAAGTCTACTCCATCCATGTTCGGCAGGCCGTTCAAGCAGCCCGGCTTGCAAATGATTGTTTACCGGCAATCCTCGACAATCAGAATCAGGGGCTCACTCAGGATTATCTTTATTTGTCGCGAACCATCGCGGCGCATCCCTTGAAATAAACCATGAAAGACCTTCTAAAGCGCGCATTGAGCGCCGTTGAGCAAGATCCATCGATTACAAAGATGGTAGAGATGCGAGTCGTTTCGGAGCGCCTTGATAACGCGCTGAAAGCGTTTGTTCCTAAAGCGGAAGTTGCTCCTTTATTGAAAAATCCGGACTATGTGAAGCTGAAGCGTTTTCTCGATCAACAGAGACCGACAGCTAGAGTGGTGAAGGAGGGCTGGTCCCGCGCCAAGCTCAAAGGGGAAGTGCCAACGGGTGCAGGCAAGAATGAGAAGATTGCCGCTACGGCTCTCGAACAAAGTAAAGCTCGAGATCTCTTAAATGAATTAAGCAAGAGCCCACAGGATATTCTTAGAGAGAAATTCTTCGCCCTCGCAAGGTTGCGGGATGAAGCGGCCATTTACGATGCGTTCAAGAAAATGACCGGGGGTGCTAAAGTTTATGATTTATCCAAAGCGGTCGGTTTCAAGGTGGTGCAGAAAACGACCCAAAGTGGGAACACGACCGTGGATAAGAAGGCGACTTTCGAAAACGCCCTGGAAAAACTCGAGCCCTATCTAGAATCACTTGCCGATGTTCCTCGATAAGGAAAGGGATATTCACGAGTTTCTTCGCTATCACCCCTACTTAATCTCGCGCAGATTTAGAAATGGGCTTTCGCCTCTTTATGAAGAAGTGGTGACTGAAAGCGGCAGAAAATTACGTATAGACCTGCTCTTTGAAAGAGCGAGCGGGTTCTGCGTGGTGGAAATAAAGAAGACAGTTCTGCAGCCTGAGAACGTCGATCAAGTGGTGGGCTATTGCAGGGCGTTAGAATCTCATGGAAAGAAGCTCGCGCAGAAACACTATCTGGTCGGACGGAAACCGGGAAACACTAAAGGACTATTGACCTCGCTCAAGCAAGCGCCCTACAACATAAAGCCTGTCTATTACGTGGAAGACATCCCACTTAGCGTCATCTATGATACCGAAAAAGGCGAGTATGTTTCTGTGCTGGAAGCTGAGCTGAGCAGCCATCCGCAGCGCTTTAACAACCCGCGGCAATTTAAGCTCTAGTTTGTCTGTTCGCTCTGATCCTCTGCAGGATCCAGGCTGATTTTTCAGTCGGGGTCAGGTAAACATTAAAGGCGGGTATTTTCGCAGAGCTGATGGCAGTGCCGTCCTGGTTGAGAATGATGTAATCATGCCGCCTGAGAAGATGATAGATTTCGCGGCGGTTTTCTACGCCGATCTCCGCATAGAAGACGGGTCGTTGCTGCGCGAGCAATCCAGTCGCGCCTTGAAAAACAAAGTGCTCAGCACCTTCCACGTCGACCTTGACCAGATCCGGCGGAGGGAAGGTTTGTGCCATCTTATCCAGGCTTACGGTGGGTACATATTGCAGCTCACGTACGCCTCCCATGGTCGTGCGTCCGTGGGCTTTCTGCAGGGCATTGGACGCGCGCCCGCGCTGAGCGATCATAAACTCACTGATGGAGAGATCATTCGAGACGGCGGCCGGGATTACTCGAATGTCCCGACCTGCATAAGCCGGAAAACGAGCCGTCCGACGGATAATGGAGGCCAGCCAAGAATCTGCCTCCACGGAAACAACCGTGCCACTCTCCGCTACGGCGGCGGCAGCGAAGGTGAAGACACCCACGTTGGCGCCGATGTCCCAGACTACGCTGTCTTTGGAGACGAAGCGTTCCGCCAGGTCAATGAGCTCCTCGTCAAAGGCGTTGCGCCCCAGCTTGGCATACTTCAACTGTGCATCCGGGGTGACTATGAGCGGCAACCGCTGATTGTTTACATAGATGGAACGGCGCAGCGTCCGGCCGCGGCTGAGCAACTCCGCACTGCGGCGGACCAGTTGAAATGGATCAGACATATGATGCCGCTCAGCAAGCAATTACCGTGCCCCGTTCAGCTCAGCTCAGCTCCTCCTCCGCCCACTCGGCCGCCTCGCGGATAACCTCATCGGCAATCGGATCAGGGGTTACGCGCCAGCGCCGGATGGCGGGGCGGTGCGCGGGGTTGCCACTGTTTCCCGCCGCGATGAGGACATTCCGGATGAAGCGCCGGTGCCCGATTCGTTTTACGGGGGAGCCCCGGAAGAATTCGCGAAATGTAGAGTCCGTGCGCATTTCCAGGAAATCGGCGATCCGCGGATCTTCCAGGCCGGGGCGTGGCGGCTGAAATTCAGCCTCCTTCGTGCGCTGGGCAAATCGATTCCACGGGCAGACCGCAAGGCAATCATCGCAGCCATAAATGCGATTTCCCATCAGGCGGCGAAACTCGTGCGGAATGGGCCCCTCGTGCTCAATGGTCAGATACGAAATGCACCGGCGAGCATCGAGTTTTCCGGGGGCAGTGATCGCGCGGGTGGGACAGATCTCGAGGCAGCGGGTGCATGAGCCGCAGCGGTCCGGGTGCGGGCCGGCCTCATGCGGCAGTGCCAGGGTGGTGTAGATCACGCCGAGAAAAAGCCAGGACCCGTGCGTGGTGCTGACCAGATTCGTATGTTTTCCCTGCCAACCGATGCCAGCGGCTTCAGCGAGCGCTTTTTCCGGCACGGGCGCGGTATCCACAAAGACCTTCAGCTCACCGCCGTGCGTCTCGACCAGCCAGCGCCCGAGCGCTTTGAGCCGTTTCTTGATCACATCATGATAATCCCGCGTCCCCTCCGCATAGACGCTGAAGACGGCTCGATCCCGATCCTGCAGCCGCTTCAGCGGGTCGTCCGGTGGACCGTAGTTCAGGCCCAGGGCGATGACGGTCTGCACCTCGGGCCAGAGCGCACGCGGATTCTGCCGCGGTTCGAGGCGATCGTCCATCCAGCGCATCGTGCCGTGCTCACCCTGCGCAATAAATTCCTCATAACGGCGCCGATTGCGTGCGGGGATCTCCGGTGGGCCAAAGGCAACCGCGTCAAAGCCCAGCTCAAGCGCTTTTGCGCGAATGGATGCGGTGGTGCCTTGCCCTGTCACTCTTGGGACCAGAGATCCTGTCTCCGCAGAAAGCAACCATCACCGTAACTGAAGAAACGGTAACGCTGGCCGATGGCGTGGGCGTAGGCCCCCTGCATTCGCTCCGTGCCGGCAAAAGCACATACCAGCATAAACAGGGTAGAGCGGGGCAGATGGAAGTTTGTCACCAGCGCATCCACGACCTGAAACTCAAAGCCCGGGGTGATAAAGAGCCGGGTGCGCTTGCTGCCTGCTGCACCGCGAAGGGCCTCGAGCGTGCGCAGGACGGTAGTGCCGATGGCCACGATGCGCCCGCCATTCGCGCGAGTTTCGGCTATGGCCTTGGCGGTTTCCGGCGTGATGGCGCACCACTCCGCGTGCAACTGATGATCGGCAATCTTTTCTGCGGTGACCGGGGCAAAGGTGCCGTATCCGATGTGCAGAGTGACCTCCGCATAGTGCACGCCACGCTCAGAGATAAGCTGGTCCACCATTTCCTGATCAAAATGCAGGCTGGCCGTCGGTGCCGCGAGTGAACCGGGATCGGCCCCGGCAAAGTGGCGGTAATGCGCCGCGTCCTTCGCCCGGGGCTGATCGCGCTTGATGTAAGGCGGTAGCGGCATCGAACCGATCCGCTCCAGCTCGGCGAAGAGAGCTTCATCGTGCAGAGAAAATCTCATCGTGACAAGCGCGCCCGCTTTATCCGTGACCTGCGCGGAAAGGGTGTCTGAGAAATGAATGGTATCCCCGCTCACCAGCCGTTTGCCGGGGCGGCTGAGCGTCTTCCACTCGCCGGGTGAAGCCGCATCCTGGTGCTCCGGCGCCTCGACGAGGGTCACCTCAATAGCCGGCCCGACTGCGGCATCGAGCGCCTCGACTCTTTCGCGACGGCCGCTGAGGCGAGCGGGAATGACTTTGCTGCGGTTGAAGACCAGCAGATCCCCGGGTCGCAGAAGCTCGCCGAACTCGGCAAAGGTGCGATCAACCGGCCCGTGCGGATCGGAGGCCAGATCAAGCAACCTCGCCGTCTGCCGCGGGAAGACCGGTTCCTGCGCGATCAGCTCGCGCGGCAGGTCAAAGTCAAAGTCAGCGGTGCGCATTACTTAAAGGATAAATCGGCACCTATCCATCGAATCAACCGCCGGTTGACCAATCGCCGATCAAGCAGAGATTAAGGGCCAGTTGACCCAGATGGAGCCATAAACACAGCGTCCCCGTAGTTCAACGGATAGAACGAGGGTTTCCTAAACCTTAAATGGTGGTTCGATTCCACCCGGGGACAGGACTAAACTATCAAATTAAGGTGCCTCGGGAGATTATTTCTCTCTCCGAGAGAACAAGGTTCTGAATCTTCTTCAGCCGAACAGGGATCCAGAGGGCTGCGAGGCCTTTCGCCTCCTTTAACCGGTCTGATCTAGAGCCCACGGGAAGCGCGAGACTTGATAGATTTCATAATTCTCTTGATGAGTTTCAGGCCGCAGCAAAGAAGATGAAGGGGTGTTTCTTGGAGAACAGATAGCCGGGCGATGAAGTCGCGTAGAATAGAGCGCATTGAGATCCTGGACGGACGGCTGCGGGAGGGCTGGAATCCAGCCTTTGTGCGGATCAC
>CAZUPP010000044.1:0-16352 GCA_964622095.1 uncultured Verrucomicrobiales bacterium | reverse complement strand
AAAAAAGTTAAAGAAAGTTTTAAGGGGGGGGTGGCCGATCCGCGACGCGGCCCAGAAAATGAACGTTCGTTCATCGCAGATGAATGTGTCGTTCCCTCAAGGTTGGTTGGTGTTTGCTCGGGTTCGACGCGCAGAGTCTTTCGTGGCGTAGCGACAGAGCAAACGCCAGTCCGGCTTCGGACATAGCCGGGGGTTTTAACCCCCGGTCGGGGATGAATCAAATCGAAGCGCGAGCGGGTGATTGGGATGAGAGATAAAGGGTATCCGAAGCGCGCAGGAAAAACCGGGAGTGATGGGCCGCTCGGATGTTCCAAAGCTGTAACAAACGATGAGCGATTTCTGGCTTGCATGCGGGATCGTGGATTCGATACACATTATGCCGTATGTATGTTTAGGACCTCAATCATCTCTGCTATCCGGCGTCGTTCTTAGTGGATGACGGTATTTTTCGCCAAGGCGCTTTCGTTGTGCATCATCGGAGTGTGCGCTTTTCATCCCTCCACGACCTTGCAGGCCACCGAGCTGGAAGCCTCTGACGGGGCAGGCGGTGATCTTTTCGGCGAAAGCGTGAGCGTGTCGGGCAACCAGGCTCTGGTGGGAGCATACCTTGACGATGACAATGGCTCCAGCAGCGGGTCGGCCTATCTTTTCACGGACCTGGATACGGCGGGAGCGAACGTGACCGAGGACGTGAAACTGACCGCCTCCGATGGGGCCTCTAGTGATCAGTTCGGCGTCAGCGTGGCGCTGGATGGGGATAATTTTGTCATCGGCGCAGTCTTCGGCGACGGTAGGGTGATTGATTCCGGCACGGCGTATTCCGGGACGATCTCATCCGTCAGGCGTTTTTTCGCGGAACAAATCTTCAGTCCATTTCACCGTAAAGCGACCGACTACTGCACGACCCGCAGTTGGATTGCTTCGACGCGGAGGTTTTCTTCGCCGGAGAGGACATCACTGATGATGACGAGGGAATCGCCGGGGTGGGCGATGCCTTCTTTCTTCAGGTGATCCATGGCCTGGCGGACGGTATCGCTGGGGGTATCACTGAATTCCGTGACATGCGCGCGGACCCCGCGCAGCAGGGTGACGTGCCGGGCGGTCAGCGGGCTGGGCGTGAAGGCCTGGATCTGGGCGTGATCCGGGCGGAGGCTGGCCATGGCTCGCGCGGTGCTGCCGCGTTTTGTGAAAATGACGAGGTGCGAGCGTTCGATGGAATTGGCCAGAATGACGGCGGCCTGGGCCGTCTTCTGTTTCGTGGTGCGGATATCAACTTCATGCTGGGCCTGCATGGCATCACTGATCTCAATGCGGCGGCTGATGCGCACGAGCATCTCGACGCATTTCACGGGGTAGCGCCCGATGGAGGTCTCCCCGCTGAGCATGACGGCATCGGCCTGCTCGGCCACGGCATAGGCGACATCGGCGACCTCCGCCCGGGTGGGGCGCGGGTTTTCGATCATGCTCTCCAGCATGTGCGTCGCGACGATGACGGGCTTGCCGCGGCGGATGCAGAGGCTGACCATATGCCGCTGCAGAATGGGGAGTTCCTCCAGATCACATTCCACCCCCAGATCACCGCGGGCGACCATGACACCGTCCGCTTCCTCGGTGATCGCGGCCAGATTTTTCACGGCGGACTGGTCCTCAATCTTCGCGATGATTTGTGCCCGGGATCCGTGACCGTCCAGCACGCCGCGAAGCTGCACGATGTGAGCGCGGTCCCGCACGAAGCTGAGCGCGATGAAATCCGCCTGCATCTCCGCGGCGAGCGCGAGATCTTCGAGGTCTTTCTCAGTGAGAGCGGGCAGATTGACCTTCACGCCGGGCAGGTTGATGTGGCGGCGGGAGGTCAGGGTGCCCTCGGTCAGCACTTCACAGCGGGCGCGGTCCGAGTCTTTGGCTTTTACCTGCAGATGCAGCACGCCGTTATCGAGCAGGACGGTATCGCCGACCGAGAGATCGCCGATCAGTCCGTCGTAGTTGGAGTCAACCGAATACCGTTCTTTGGCTTCCGTGCCACGGGTGCGCAGCTCCAGGATGTCACCCGGCTTCAGCTCGAGGTCCTCTTCCACCTCCCCGGTGCGGATGGATGGGCCCTGAGTATCCATCAGGATGGCCACGTGCCGTCCGGCTGACTCCGCGGCTTCCCGGATGCGTGGCACGACCGTGCGGACCCAGTCGTGCTTTGCGTGAGACATATTCAGCCGGAAAACATTGGCTCCGGCGGCAATGAGGTGACTGATCATCTCAGCCGATTCCGTGGCTGGGCCGAGGGTGGCCACGACTTTGGTCTGGCGAATGTGATGCCCGCTGACTGGCTGCTCCTGCATGCTGAGGATGATGCCTGAGCGCGGATTTTCTTCACGGATTTTTCGCGCCGAGCGAAAGAGAAAGCCACCCAGCCCGCTCAGAGCAGGGGAAAAATGTGACGCCGGTGACAGAGCCATAGTCTGTCTCCGTCCAGCCGCGCCCATCCCGTGCCGGATGACCAGGGCGAAAAAGCGGGCAGAATCCAGAGCGAACCGCGGTTGACCAGGGCCGGAAGCTTGATCCGGGTGCCCGCGCCATCCCGCAGGGTCGCAGCAGGATGAAAATGACCGCAGAGCAACTGGCGGCTTCCCAGACCGGCGGGCATGGTCAACTCCTCGTTCGCTTCCGGCCAGCAATCCCCGTGAATGAAGCGCCAGCCAGCGGTTTCGTGCTGGGGACGCGCGCCCAGGTGATTAAGGCAACGGCGGTCATGATTGCCGGAGACCAGAACGACCTCCGGGACTTCGGCGTGCAGTTCCTTGAGGAAAGCGCCGAAGACCTCGCGCCCGGCGCGATCATGCACGCTGTCACCGAGCAGGATGAGGGTGCGCGGGGCATGATCCCGCAGCAGCCCGAGCAGGCGCTGCTCGATGCTGTCCATGCCCCAGATGGGCATGAGGTTACCCGCCTGGCGCATGGTCACCTCATAGCCGAAGTGCAGGTCCGCCACGGCCAGCCAGCGCTCAGTCCGGTGAAGGAGGGCTCCGCGGGAATCCAGGGTAAGATGCGGTCCCACGGGATGGGTTACCGGGGCGGTGGATTCCGGAGTGGATGGAGCGTGGCGCAGAGGCGACATTGAGCAGAAAAAATGCGGCCAAATCACCCCGGCGCAAGGCGAATCCCTGGATTTTTACACAGAATGCGCTATATTGTATTCCCACAGGTTCCAGCGGAAGCCGTGCTCCCAAGATATTGTGCAATCGCGCCCGGTCCGGAGCCATGGAAAATACCCCCTTGCAGACCGCCCAAGTCAGGCTAGCCTTTAAGGCTCCACCAGGGCCGCCGAGGGGCCTTTAGCGCGATAAACATGGCAAAGAAAGCAGCAGCGACAACGGCGGACGCGCCCAGCAAAAGCGCCGTCTCTCGAGACACGGAATATACTTCCAAGCAGATCGATAAGCTGGAGGGTCTGGAGCACGTCCGAAAACGCCCCGGGATGTATATCGGGGATCCGAATGATCCGGAAGAGCGCGGGCTGCATCACATGATCTATGAGGTAGTCGATAACTCGATTGATGAACACCTCGCCGGCTACTGTTCGAAGATCGATATCGTGCTGCATGTGGACGGGTCCGTCACGGTGCGGGATGACGGCCGCGGTATCCCGGTGGATATCCACCAGAAATGGAAGATCCCTGCCGTGGAGCTGGTGCTGACGAATCTGGGTGCCGGCGGTAAATTTGGTCAGGGAGCCTATAAATACAGCGGTGGTCTTCACGGGGTGGGGGCAAAATGCGTCAACGCGCTGTCGAACTGGTTTAAGGTAGACGTGCACCGTGACGGGCAGATTCACCACATGGAATTTGCCCGCGGCAAGACGACGCGGAAACTGGAAGTGGTCGGCACGCTCAAGAAAAAGAATTCCACCGGGACGCACATTACCTTTATGGCGGACGAATCTATCTTCGTTCGCGGGATTGAATATAAATTCGAAAAACTGGCTGCCCGCCTGCGCCAACTGGCCTTCCTTAACCCGGGGCTGACGATCAACCTGACCGACGAGCGCGGGGACGAAGACCGGACAGAGACTTTTTATTACAAAAAGGGGATCGAAGAATTCGTCGCGGAATTGAACGCGAACAAGGCGGTCATTCATCCCAAGCCGATCACGCTATACCGCGAAAAAGACATCGAACTCGAGATTAACGGGGAGCAGCGGACGGAAAAGGTTTTTGCGGATATCGTCCTGCAATACAATGATACCTTTAACGATCACGTGATGTGCTTTACCAACGCGATCTATAATGACGAGGGGGGCACGCACCTGAGCGGATTCAGCCGCGCCTTGACCCGGGTGATTAATCAGTATGCGAAGGCGAATAATCTGGTTAAGGATAAAGATCCCAGCATCACCGGTGATGATTGCCGCGAAGGGCTAGTGGGGGTGATCAGCATTAAGCACCCGGACCCCAGTTTTGATTCTCAGCCGAAGCACAAGCTGATCAACAGTGAGGTGGAAGGCATCGTCAGTTCTTTTGTTTATGAAGGGCTGATGAATGTCTTTGACGAGACACCTGCGCTCGCGAAGAAAATTGTCGAAAAATCCCTCAACGCCGCGCGGGCGCGGGAAGCCGCGAGAAAAGCGAGGGAAACGGTGCGCAAAGGCGCCCTGACAGGGGGCGGGCTGCCGGGGAAATTAGCCGATTGCTCCGAGCGGGATCCGAATGTTACGGAATTATTTATTGTCGAGGGTGATTCCGCCGGCGGCTCAGCCAAGCAGGGTCGAGACCGCCGTTATCAGGCCATCCTGCCGATTCGCGGGAAATTGTTGAATGTCGAAAAAGCGCGACTTGATAAAGTGCTGCAGAACAATGAGATCCGGACCATGATTACCGCGGTCGGAACGGGGATCGGCGCAGGAGATCAGGATGGATCATTTGATATCGGCAAGCTGCGTTACGGCCGGATAATTATCATGACGGATGCGGACGTGGACGGCTCGCATATCCGCACCCTGCTCCTGACTTTTTTCTACCGGCAAATGCCGGAGCTGGTGCGGCGTGGGCACATTTACATTGCGCAACCGCCTCTTTACCTGGTGAAGCGCAAAAAACGGCTCGAATACATTCAGGATGACGCCGCGATGGACCGGCTGCTCATTGAACTGGCCATTGATGAAATCAAACTGCGCGATCTGCACGCGGACAAAGTCTTCACCGCGCAACAGTTAAAAACGATTATCGAGCTGCTGCAAAAATTGGCGCGCCTGAGTGACTCAATCCGACGACACGGCGGGGATTTCGAAGAGTATCTCACAAACCGGGAGGAGGAGTCCAACGCCCTGCCTGCTTATTTTGTGAAGATTCGCGAAGGCAACAAAGATTTCGGCCGCTACTTCATAACCGAAGATGAGTTGCGCGACTTCGGAGATGAAAATCCGGATCTGGATTTGTTCGATGACGGCGAAGCCGATGACGAAACGGAAAACGTGACGGCTGAATCAAATGGTGCCGCCTCGAAGAAGAATGGAGCGAACATCGTGCGCCGGGCCAAGATGGTGGAGCTACACGAAACTCCGGCGGTTGATAAGATTCTCAAAGAACTTTCGAAATGCGGTCTGGACATTGCCCACTATTCCGCGCAGGACCAGCCGATTTTCGAAGTGATCGATGGTGACGGGGAGAAAGCCAAAGTTTACCCGGTTTTCTCGGTGCCGGAAATTCTCGATAAAGTCAAAGAAATCGGCCGCAGCGGCATTGAGATTACCCGATTCAAAGGTCTCGGTGAGATGAACGCCCCGCAGCTCTACGAAACCACGATGGACCCGGCCAAGCGCAAATTGCTGCGGGTGGACCTGACGGAAGAAAACGCGCTTCAGGCGGATAAAATGTTCACCGTCCTGATGGGTGACGTGGTGGAGCCGCGCCGCCAGTTTATTGAAGATAATGCCCTGAACGTGCAGAACCTTGACATTTAGTCTTTCTTTCGCGGGACGCGTGGACGCCTCTCGTCTGATTTATCCTTAGCTCTGTATTCCTGTGTTTAATTCGAACGATAACGTCGTCCCCATCAATGTTGCGGATGAGATGTCCAAGTCTTTTCTGGACTACTCCATGTCCGTGATCATTTCCCGCGCTCTGCCTGATGTGCGGGACGGGTTAAAGCCTTCGCAGCGGCGAATTCTTTACACCATGCGCACCCTCGGGCTGCAACCGGGACGGGGCCGGGTAAAATGTGCGCGGATCTGCGGGGAATGCATGGGTAAATATCACCCGCACGGCGATCAGGCGATTTATCCCACGCTCGTGCACATGGCGCAACCTTGGGCCATGCGTGAAATCCTCATTCAGGGCCAGGGAAATTTCGGTTCCGTTGAAGGAGATCCACCCGCGGCCATGCGTTATACCGAGGCGAGTTTAACGCATCTTGGGGCCGCTCTCATGGATGACCTTGATAAAGACACGGTCGAATATGCGGATACCTATGATGAATTAAATCGTGAGCCGGTCGTCCTGCCCGCTGCATTTCCGAATTTTCTTGTTAATGGCGGGACAGGAATCGCCGTCGGGATGGCGACAAATGTGCCCCCGCATAATCTGTCCGAAGTGATCGATGGAGTCTGTGCACTCATTGATGAGCCGGACATGGACATTGAAGATTTGATGAAAATCATCAAAGGTCCAGATTTCCCGACGGGCTGTGAAATCACCGGTCTGAAAGGAATCCGTGATTATATGAGAACCGGTCGCGGCTCCGTCAAGGTGCGCGGCCGGGCGGCGATTGAAGAAATCCGCGGCGGCAAGGAACAGATTATCATTACGGAGATTCCCTACGCGGTAAACCGGGCCGTGCTGGTGGAACGGATCGCTGGTCTCGTTAACGACAAAATACTCGGCGGAATTTCCGATGTCCGGGATGAGTCCGACGAAAATACCCGGGTGGTGATCGAATTAAAGCGCGATGCCACGCCGAAGGTTGTGCTGAATAATCTCTACAAGCACACCGCCCTGGCCACCTCGTTCGGCGTCAATATGCTCGCCATTGATCATGGCAAACCGCGCCTGATGAATATCAAGGACGCGCTTCATGCCTACATTGAGCACCGTCGGGACGTGGTCTTGCGCCGGACGCGTTATCTTTTGGAAAGAGCCCAGCAGCGTGCCGAGCTGCTTGAAGGCGTGCTGATCGCCCTCGGTAATCTCGATGAATTTATCGAAGTGATTCGCAGTTCGCAGAACCGGGATCAGGCACGCGAGCGTCTGCGGCAATATGTTTTCTCCCGTTCTGAAGTAGAAGGTTTCGGCATTCGCATCATGAGCGAGGCGCGGCTGGATGCCAGCGGGAACTATGTTTTCAGTGACGATCAATTAAATCACATCCTGGAATTGCGTCTGTACCAGTTGACCGGAATGGAGGTCGACAAGGTGCAGTCCGAATATACAGAGGTGCTCGCGGAAATTGAAGACCTGCTCGATATTCTGGAGAAGGAGGCGCGCGTTTATCAGATCATCAAGGATGAGCTGCTTGCCATTAAAACTAAACATGGCAGCCCGCGGCAGACGGACATTGTGCCGGATGACAGTGAGATCAGTATTGAAGATCTCATCGCCAATCAGGGCACGATTATTACCATCACCCACCGCGGCTTTATCAAGCGCACCGCGGTAAGTCAGTATCGGGCCCAGAAGCGGGGCGGGCGTGGAGTCCGCGGGATGGCGACACGGGCGGCGGCTTCCGAGAGGGAGGACGATGATTTTGTCGAGTTTCTCTTCACGGCTGGCACTCATGATTATCTCATGTTTTTCACAGACACCGGCCGCTGCTATGTCGAGCGCGTCTATGAAATTCCTGAAATGGGGCGGGCCGCCAAAGGCCGGTCCATCGCGAATTTACTGGAGCTGCGGCCTGGGGAAAAAATCGCCGAGGTTCTGCGGATTCCCTATCAGACGACGGGCAGCGGTCAGAATCAGGTGGACTCGACCTTTGATCCCACGAAGTCGATACTCTTCACCACCTACGCTGGCATCGTAAAGAAAACGTCCCTTGATGCCTTTAAAAATGTGCATCGTGGAGGAATCATTGCGATTAAAATTAATGAGGGTGACGAATTGATTTCGTGCAGTCTGGTCACCGGCAATGATGAGGTTGTCCTCATCACAGCGAAAGGATTGAGTATTCGTTTTCACGAGGATCAGCTGCGCAACCAGGGACGCGGTACGGTCGGGGTGTGGGGAATTCGGCCGGCGGAAGATGATTATGTCGTGGCTCAGGAAGTGGTCCGGAATGACACCATGCTCTGTGTTATTGGCGAAAAGGGAATCGGTAAGCGCACTGCCTTCGACGAGTACCGCCGTCAGAAACGGGGTGGAAAAGGGATTATCACCATGCGCACCACGGAAAAAACCGGTCGCGTGGTAGATGCCATCACGGTAACCGATTCTGACGAACTCATGCTGATCACTAACGGCGGGCAAATGGTGCGCATTAAAGTCGCGGAGATTCGTGAAACGGGCCGGAACGCAAGCGGAGTGAAGTTGATAAACCTGCGAGCCAAAGAATTGGTGCAGGACGTGGCAACCGTGGTGAGTGACGCGGAAGAAGACGAAGACGCCGAAGGGCAGGGCGAAGAGCTGCCCCTCGGCGACACGGAAGAATAACTGACTGGCCGGATTTAGCGAATTTCGATTGCGCCGGCGTCCCGTTTGCCATCGGCAATTAATTCGCCGCTCCAGTCACGCAAGGCGGGGCCGGAGAATTGCCAGGCGTAAAGTTCTTCAATGCTGGTTCGTGAATCGGCGAGAGTGCCCCGGGCGACGCGCAGGAAATCCAGGTCACCGGCAAAGAAACCGTTCACGCCTTTACCGACCATAAAGTCTCCCTCATTTGACAGGGACCCAGAAATCTTGGCCTCGGCTTCGGCGTCCAGTTTGCCATCAATATAGTATCGAACGGTCTGCGCGTCCCGGTCCAATTCGATCAGGACATGGTGCCATTCACCGCCGGTCACGGAGGATTTCGAGCGTGATACGGAACTTTCGCCCCCGCCGAGCAGCAGTCCGATACGGCCGGCTTCATCCAGCGCGACTTCATAGCCTTTGGAATCAGACATCTTCGAGACGAGGCTTCCCGCACGGCCGTTGACCGCGCGAAAGACCATTTCGATGATGAAACTATTTTCGCCCATATCCAGGGTTTCGCGCGGCTCCGTCCAGGTGCCAGTTCCTTTGCTCTGTTCTCCGCGCTCATTGAGAGGATCTTTATATTCAAATGACCCGGTAATGTCTGCGTGGGAAAGAACGGCAAATTGTTTCTCCCCGTCAAAGCGAAGGGCGCCTTTTGACCAGTCTTCGAGGGGGCCTTCGACATAATCGGCTTCGGTTGCTTCGGGCGCGGAGAGATCATTGCGCGGCACGTCCTCATACATGTGACGATGGAGGAAACTCTCATCCATGTAAAAATTCTCACCGAGAATGAGAGTTTCATTCTGTGGATGATGAATAAAATTCCATTCGCCCACCATTTTATAGAGACCAAAGGGAACAAAGAATTTCGTGCCGCGATCCTTGATATGCTCAACGGCTTCCGGGCTGGGGGTAAAATCATGTTCCTCCGGCGCCTTGAACGCTTCGCCTTCAACCTTCCAGCCCGTATGGGAAAGACGGGCATTCAAGGCGGACAATTGTTTCTGCCATTCCTCCACGGAGTCTCCTATGATGCCACGAGCATTCCCGACGCGGTTATCACCGAAAAAGACATTGTAACCGTAGGCGTTTGTCGGCATTCCGCGGTTGCCCTGATCTCCCGTGTCACCGCCGCCGCGCAGAGAAGTATCACCGGCCCGGTTCTGCTGAATGAAGTCACCGGTAATGTTGCTGATAACATTACTCATGAAGGTGGAGCGGTTACCCGAACTGCCCAGGATGCCATGCCGGAATTTATAGAAACTGTTATTGAAGAGATGATTCATGTAACCGAGCACGACAAAGAATGGGCCGCGGCTCCGGTAAGGGTCTGAGACTTCATTGAATTCACCCCACGCGATATTGTTGAAGGTGTAGCTTTTAAATGTGCCATCGAGATAATAATTATAAGCAACCGTCTTCCAGTCATTCTGGAGCGGCACGGATGGTTTGTAGCCGATCACATTACCCGAGATGTTATTGTAGGTGTAGATCGGGCCGCCCTGCCAGTAGGCGATTCCACCCCAGTCATTCGTGGCCAGCATGGCGTTGGTTGCCTTATTATGGTGGATGAAAAGACGCGTGAGCGGCGCGTCGAAATTGAGATACTTATCCTTTTTTCCACTGAAGGTAAAGATCGCTGAACCCCAGGACATATCGATGATGTTTCCGGCGATCTCCCCAACCATGGGCCGCGAACACATAATGGCCGCGATATTACTGAAGGCCTCAGGTCCCTGACGGAAACCGGTCCAATAAAGGCGGTTGCGCAGAATGCGCGCCTGACCAAGCCGTCCGCGCGGTCCTTCGAGGGCGCGAAAAATAGTGGGTCCATCACTGACAAAGATCGTCCTGGCATTACTGCTGTAGGAGATATCATTATCCGCGATGTAAATATCATCCATCAGGTCTTCATGCCATTTGCCGAGGTCCTTAAAATAGGTGTTGTGACTGAAGCGGTCACCCCGCGGGTGCGCGACCACCGCGCCGGTGACATGATAAAAGCGATTATTTGTCACGGCGATGTCCTTTACGTTCCCGCGAAAACGCATAACCGTCGGTTTCCGGTTCGGGGCAGGATAACTTTCCGCGTCATATCCTCCGGTATGATTAAACCGGAAATGCAGGCCGCTCACATGGATGTGCGACTGGTCATCCGCATGAAGAAGGGTCTGTTCCTGGGCGATCTCAATGCGGGCTTCGTTCGGGTCGGCATCCTCCGGCATACGCAGATAAAGGCGCCCGGCGAACTCTCCCTCCGTCGCATGGAAATACTCTCCGGGGCTATCGAGAAAGCCGGGGACGTTTTCCACAAAGAACTGATTACCGGTGATGACCCGGGCAGGCCCGGTATTTACCTGAACGGATCCGGCGTCGGGATCCACCTCTCCGGCTTTGCGTGAGACAACTGAACCCATATTACCGCTCCAGTCCGTCCAAATAATGGCTCCATCAAAAAAACCTTCGGGTTTTCCGCCAAACACTTCCTCATGGACGAGCTTGCTCCGGCTTTCTCTGAGCCCGGTTCCTTCATCCCAGCGGAGCCATTCTTCCTGCGGATTGTTAATATTTGAGACCGACCAGTTGGGGTGCCGGGCAATTTCTATGCGCTGCGCCTCTTCGCCACGATCAATCCATATTGCGGACGGGGAAACCTCCGTGCCGATTTCCACATACCAGACTTTCTCCGGTTCCGGCATAAACGGCGGCACGGTGTCTGCCGAGGCCTTTTGCCAGCCGCCCTCAATTAATCGGCTCCCGTATATTTTCGCTTCGCCCTCGCCCCAGCTTGGGTCCCGGGTGAGAATGATGGGGTTTCCTTCCGTGCCGGATTCTTTCGCAACCAAACGCCCACGATAGATGACGCCCTGTTTGAAAACATAGGTATGTATACCGAGAGCCTCGGCGGCGTTGGCTGTTGCATTGGGATCCCATGGATGATGTTTCCATGGCGTTTCAGCGGTAAGACCGTCATTGGTGTCGGCGCCGTTTTCATAGTCAATATAACGGAGAGATTCCCCCGGCTTAAATTCGAACTCCTGTGGCGCCCACTCCAGATCACCGGAGGGAATCACTTTAGCGTGCGGTTTCTGCCAGGAAAAATCTTCGGCACGTGCCGCTGGTAGAGTGGGGTCAAGCAGGATAACGGCCAGGCTTGTGAATAATGTGAGGGTGATAATAAACGCGGGGTGGAGTGCTTTCATGAGGGTGCCGATGATGCTTGTATATGGTAAATGAATGAAAATGAGCGTCAGCAGACAGGAGAGTCATCGCGGTCCTGGCGCAAAGGCTTTCGTGCGGGTGGGTGGTGCGACCATATGTCGCACCTGGCGGAGGAAAAATGGCGGTGAGCCATTTACTATTTTACGGCCCTGATTGCACCACGTCGATCACGGTGAGCAGATCGACGGCGCGTTGGAGGACGGCGTCGCGCGCCTTGATTTCCGGCCCGCCGGTTTCCTGCAAATTCTGGATCATTTTAATCAAGGGATCTTCACCGAGAATGAGCGCCTTTTCACTGCGGTGAGCCCGCTCTTTTTCAAAGACCAGAGACTCTACTCCATTCTCATCCATGAGGGTAAAAAGAGCGTCCTGATCCTCAGCCTGATAACCTGCCACCGGTAGATCAGCGGCCACGCCATCCGGGAAAATGGGGCGGTCCGGAGCGAGCACGACTTCGCCCGTCGCAATAAATAGAGTGCGTCCGCCACTGAGTTGAGCCTGCTGATACTCTACCGCGCTGCCTGTGGTGCGCTCAGCGCCGACGATCATGGCGCGGGTTTCCTGGCGCAAAATACCCGCCAGCACTTCGGCCGCGCCACCGGTTTCATCATCAGTCACCACCACCAGAAAACCGGTAAAGCGCGGCTCTTCCTTGGAAGTGAATAACTGATCTTCACCGGTCTTGCGTTTGACAATAAAAAGGGGCCGTCCCGCGGGAGTGAAACGGTCCGCAATCTGGCGCGCAATTTCATAGTCGCTCGAGGCCGCCGTCCCACGCAGATCAAGAATGAAGGAGGACAGGGCTTTCTGCTGAATCTCTGCAAGAGCTAAATCCAGCTTTTCCATACCCTCCGCATTCATCGCGCCGAGCCGCAGATAAGCGACATCTCCGCGGAGAATTTCGAAAAGTGGACGGTAGTTTTTGCCAATCTCCGGGCGCGCCTCAGGATTTTCCCGGAGGGCCGCGCCATAACCCAGGCGCACAAGCAGACCTTCCATCGCGGCGCGGTTCAGTTCCTCTTTTGTCAGTTCATCCGCGTGAATATAGTTTTCCCGGATACTCTCGATCGCGTCCTGAATATCGGTTGGGGTCATGAGATCAACGAGGGAGCGCAGAGACATTTCCGGTTCCCGTGGAGAGGACGCTTCCGTTTCCGTGCTCTCTTCAATTTCAGCATCGGCGGCAGTTTCCTCTTCCGTGCCAGGAGCCGAGGATTCCGCCGCGGAAGGTTCGTTGGTTTCAGGGGGAGCAGGAGCGGTCTCCGCTTCTTCCTGGGCATGGACAGAATGAGACCAGGCAAAGCAGAGGGTGAGGAGGAGGAGGTTCAGTATTTTCATTAAACAACGAGTCAAAGTCTTGGCTTAGGAAAGGATGCTCTGGCCGATATCGGTCCGATAGTAGGCCTTGTCAAAGTGGATGGCTTTCACCGCGGCATAGGCACGCTGCCGGGCGGTGGCCAGATCCGCCGAGAGCGCGGTCACGCCCAGCACGCGACCGCCCGCCGTCACGGTATCATCGCCCCTCTCTTCAGGGAGGTGGGTGCCAGCATGGAAAATCGCGGCGATTTCCTCCAGGCGCTCCGCCTCGTGCAGGCCGGTGATGACCTTGCCCTTCTCATAGCTGCCAGGGTAGCCACCGGAAGCCATGACCACGCAGACGGCCGCCCGTTCATCCCACTGCGGTGTGACACTGTCCAGGCGCCCGTCCAGGGTGGCTTCGAGCAGTTCGAGCAGGTCACTCTTCAGGCGCGGAAGCAAGGCTTGTGCCTCGGGATCGCCGAACCGGCAATTAAACTCCAGCACCTTAAAGCGGCCATCCGGCAGCAGCATGAGCCCGGGAAAGAGCATGCCGCGGAAAGGGAGCCCATCCGCCTGGATGCCGCGCAGGAAAGGATCGAGCAACTCCGCGCGGACGCGCTCCATCAACTCCGGAGTCAAGAGCGGGTTCGGTGAGCAGGCGCCCATTCCCCCGGTGTTCGGGCCACGATCCCCATCCTCAGCCTGTTTATGGTCTTTCACGCTGGGAAAAAGACAATAGTTCGAACCATCAACGAGGGCGTGAATGGAGCACTCCACACCCTCCAGCAATTCCTCGATGACCAGCAGATCACCAGCCGCCCCGTAGGCGCGGTCCTCCATGATCTCGCGGATGGCAGCGTGGGCTTCATCCTGGGTGTGAGCGAGCTTCACCCCTTTGCCGAGAGCGAGGCCGTCGGCCTTGACGGCAACCGGTCGATCCAATGAGTCAACGTAAGCATGGGCGGCTTCCGGAGCGGAAAATGTCTGCCCCTCCGCAGTCGGGATGCCATGCCGCCGCATGAAATCTTTCGCGAAGCTCTTGGACGACTCCAGGCGCGCGGCCGCCTGGATGGGGCCGAAAGCCCGCAGACGCGCGCTTTGAAATTCATCAACGAGCCCCGCCGCGAGGACGTCATCCGGACCCACCACGGTCAGCTCCACACCAGCTTCACTGGCGAAATCCCGCAGAGCGATAATATCCGTGGCGGGGATGGGCACGTTGGTGGCGCAAGACGCCGTGCCTGCGTTACCTGGAGCGCAATAGACCCGGCTCACCCGCGGGGATTGGCTCAGCTTCCAGGCGAGGGCGTGTTCGCGCCCGCCGCTTCCGATGACTAAAACTTCCACTTGGCGCAATTACCAGTCACGGAGGAGATGATTCAAGGCCAGAAGCGGTTCTTTGCCCTCTTCCTGCCGCTCCCAGCGGAGGTGTCGACTGGTCACGGCCACCATGTAGCGTTTGGCTTCGGCGACGGCGTTGAAAAGCGACCGCTCCCAGGCGAGCCCGGCCGCGATGGCGGAGGAAAAGGTGCAGCCCGCTCCATGAAAATTAACCCCGGTGATGCGCGGTCCGTGGAGCCGGTCCGCCGCTGAGTCAACCGGAGCGAGGATATCTACGGCATCGGCGTCATCGTTGAGATGGCCGCCCTTGAGCAGGAAGGGAACGTGAAAGCGCTCCGTGAGGGCGCGCGCGAGGTCCTCCATGGCATCCACTT
Organism: uncultured Verrucomicrobiales bacterium; assembly: GCA_964622095.1. GTDB lineage: Bacteria > Verrucomicrobiota > Verrucomicrobiia > Verrucomicrobiales > CAZUPP01 > CAZUPP01. Next base: position 1,462 of record CAZUPP010000044.1, on the reverse strand, counting down.
CAGCCGGCCGTTGCCCGCCTTCGAGCAGCACGAGTGCCTCATCCAGGTTTGGCGTGACAATTGTCGCGAGGGGAATGAGCTGCTCACGATAAGCTGTCTCCGCCTCGGGCTGGAGCAGACGGTCACCGCTGGAAGCGACCATGACGGGATCGACAACGAGGGCGGGCTTTGGCTCGGGCAGCGCCTGATACTGTTCGCAGACCATCGCAATGATCTCGCCGGACCAGAGCATGCCGGTCTTGATCGCGCGCACCGGAAAGTTTTCCAGGCTAAGCCGGATCTGCTGGCGGATGATCTCCAGCGGCAGGGCCTCAACCGCGGCCACCACCCCCGGCGCCTCCGCGACCACGCAGGTCAGCGCAGTTTGCCCATAAAGGCCGAACGCCGTGAAAACTTTGAGGTCAGCCTGTATGCCAGCACCCGCAGAATTGTCCGACCCTGCGATGCTCAGGACGGCGGGAACGGGCGGATAGGGTGGCGGTGTCATAATGCAGATGGCAGATAACAGGAAGTGGGCGGGGCGGCAACGGGTGCTTTCGCCTTTGTGCACGACCGGATTTCGAAGGTGATCGTTTCAGAATTGTGAAGCTTTTCAGGAACAGGAGGAAGTCGATGAGTGAGGAGTTCGCCGGAGGAATGGGTGCGGCGCAGGTGGGAGTCGAAGTGCGCCGCGGGTTGCCGCCCGAACTGAGGGAGGCCGCCGCCCGGCTGTATCTGGATGCGTTTGAGAACAAAATCGGTGCGATCCTGAAACCGGAGGAAAAGGCGCTCGCCATTCTGGGGGCGAGTTTTCGTGAGGACAAAGCGATTGTCGCGATCCATCCCGAAAGCGGCCGGCTCGCTGGCCTGATCGGGTTTAAGGATGAAGAAGGGCCGTTTCTCGATCTGCGTTTTCATCAGGTCAGGCGATATTATCAGTATCTGAGCGCATGCTGGCGCATGGCCGTGCTTGCGTTGCTTCTTCAGAACCGGCGGCCGGGTGCCCTGCTCATTGATGGGCTGGCGGTTGATCGTGACATGCGCGGGGCGGGTATTGGCAGCCTGCTGCTTCAGGCGGTGGAAGATCACGCCCGCCAGAGCGGCCATCGGCAGCTCCAGCTGGATGTCGTGGATACCAATCCGCGCGCCCGTGAGCTTTATGAACGCCGCGGGTTCGTTCCGGTAGAAACATCGCGCTTTCCGATTCTGCGCCCGGTTTTTGGCTGCTCTGCCTCGACGACGATGATCAAGGCGCTGTAGTGAGGAATTGGCTGGCGTAGTCGTTTTAACGAACGGTTGGTAAAATAGAAAGAATGGTGGGGGGAGAGGTGCGGAGGCTGATGAAGAGGGGAAGTCAGGCGAGAAAGGGCGTTTTAACGAACGGTTGGTAAAATGGAAAAGATCCTCGGTTGGGAGGTGGTTGGGAGGTAGTTGGTTGATGGTGCTGGCGAAGGGTCGCGTGGGGAGCTGAGCGGGAAGCGAT
>CAZUPP010000043.1:0-16502 GCA_964622095.1 uncultured Verrucomicrobiales bacterium | reverse complement strand
AGGAATCTCTTTCGTAGGCAACTGATGCTGGACGGCGCTCATCCTTCCTCTCCTTACCCCAAAGCAGAGCGCAGGTTAGCGCGAAAATCAAAGGTTGCGAGCCTTGGCCAGTTGTATGGCCATCTGCACCGCAGCTTCCATGCTGCAGCTCTTTGCCTGACCCGTACCCGCGATCGAAAAGGCCGTGCCATGATCCGGGCTTGTCCGCACAACCGGTAGCCCCATCGTCACATTCACCCCCTCATGAAACGCATGGAGCTTAAGGGGAATGAGTCCCTGATCATGGTACATGCACAGCACGCCATCACAGTAGTCTTCGTGCACCGCCCTGTAAAAGACAGTATCCGGGGGCTCAGGCCCGGTAATCCAGACGCTTTCACCCACGATCTCCTGCAGCCGCAGGATCGCTGGTGAAATGATCTCGCGTTCTTCGCTCCCGAAGCGCCCGGCCTCTCCGGCGTGAGGATTGAGCCCAGCCACCGCCATCCGCGGGATATGATTTGGAGAAGTAGCCCGGAGCCTGAGAAACTCGGCAAGGTGACGGCCCGCTTTGACGATCGAGTCGACATTCAGGTGGTCCAGAATTGTCCCAATCGGAACGTGAATCGTGGCAAGCCCAACCGCGAGCTTTCCGCCGCTCAGAATCATGGCAAAGTCATCTCCCACACCACAGCGATCCGCGAGGAACTCCGTCACGCCCGGCCATTTAAAGCCAATATAGTGCAGATTGATTTTTGAGACAGGACCGGTCACGAGCGCGGAGATTTCTCCCCGCTGCAACGCGGAGACGCCCTCTTCCAAAGCGTCCCAGGCTGCCTTGGCGCCCTGTGGGGTTACTTCGCGGGGAATGAATTCCCGCCCATCGGTTCCAATCAGCTGCAGGCTCGTGCCGTTGTGTGAGCCGGCCGTGTGCTTTTCGATCACGGTCCGGACAAGTTCCGGGCCAATCCCACCGGGATCACCCGCCGTTATTCCAATCTTCATCGTAGAGCTTAAGGTCGACCCCTAGCTTGTTCCCGGGTCCTGCGACGGCAGCGTCGCGGCCGGGGCATTGCCGCCCTGACCATTCCCATTCCCGGCGCCGTGGTGCGGGGAGGATGCTGGGTGCGGCGAAGGGGCTTGTCCATTCTGAACCGCCTGGCTGATCCCGATGACTCCCCAAATCTCTCCCGCCGGTCCGCGCAAGGGTGTCTCCACTGTGTTCAGCTCAACCTCGCGTCCGTCGGGCAACTGCACCTTGCTTTGGTGCCGCCGGGCATGCCCGTTGCGAATGACTTCGCCGTCGACGGCGGGCGGCAGCTGCGTTTCTCCTCCATCGAAAAGCGCTTCATCCGTTTGTCCAAGCAAGAGCTTTTCCTCCATGCCGATAAAGCGCTCAAAGGCCTTGTTACAGCCCAGGTAGGCGCCATGACGTGTTTTCAGAGAGATCATGTTGGGCAGGCTGTCTACCAGTCCCCGCAAAAGAGATTGCTCCCGGCGCACGTTCTGTTCGTGACGGCGCCTCACCGTGATGTCCTCTGCCAGACAGATCAGATGGGTCGCGTTCCCGCGCCGGTCATATAAGGGTACTTTCATCGTTCGCAGCATGATCGTTCCACGGTCCTGCGTTTCGAAAGTAAGATCAGTCTGCTCACTGAAGCCGCCCCGCTGAACCGCTTCCAAGTCATCTTCAGAAAGCACCTCGGCCTGCCGGGTCGGGAAGATTTCGTAGGCGTGACGGCCCAACGCATGGCCCGCCGGCACACCGAGAACTTCTTCACACGCGGAGTTCCAGACAACAATGCGGAACTCATGGCGAACATCCTTGACGAAAAGGGCCATGGGCAGGCCATGAATGATGGAGTCCAGCATCCCGCGCCGCCGCTCGGATTCTTGCAGGGCTACCGTTTGCTCTGTCACGTCGCGGAACCTCCAGATCCGCCCAGCCGCTTCTTCATTTCGCCGGAAGACCCGGGTCGAAAAATGCAGGACCCGTCCATCGCTCAGCTCCACTTCGCCGTTGCGCTTGGAGCCCGGGTTCTGCGCCAGTTTACGGATGGCCACCACGGCCGGAGCGGGATCCTCAAGCTGTCTGACGATCGATCGAAGAAAGGCAAACCCAACTCGCGGAGCGTCTCCTTTTACCGATAGATGCCACAGCTCGCTGATGCGCTGGTTGTGCAGCAGAATGCGTCCGCCGTCTTCCACCACCAGCACACCTTCGGCGTCCCCTGAAACCGCGGCTCTTAAGAGTGCCTTCAGCTCGGAAAGCTCTACCCCGAGAGGGGTGGCGTGCTCTTTGGCGTAGCGGTCCAGGTCCCGCAACGGATCATTATCCGGCGGACGGAATGACATGGCCTGCATGCGCGCGGTGATCGCGTTCAGGCTCTCCATCAGCTCAGCCCATTCATCCTCCGTTTCTTTACCGCGAAAAAAATGATTCAGGTCTCCGCTCTGCCATTTCTTCGCCCCCTCAAAGATCCGGTACATCGGCCGAAGCAGCCGATAGGCTGTTGGCAGGGAGAAGATGGCCAGCCCGAGCAGGCAGACACCGATGAGCCCCAGCAGCATGCCACCATAACCTTCCTGGGAACGGTCAACGATGTCTTCATCAACCACCGTGCGGGTGATCAGGCTCAGGTAGTCGATCCCTTTCTCCGCGATCTTAAAACCTTCAATCTCTTCCGGAGCCCGTTCCAGGACCAGCCGCGGTGAGCGTGAAGCGGCGACGACTTCCATCCCCCCTTCCGGGGTGCCGCTGTCCTGACCGATCTCAGTGAAATCTACCGTTTCTTCCCGCCCGATCGTCCGGTCGACAAGGTTGCCTCCGTAAGGTTCTCTTCCGTCCAGCACGATGTCCCGGGTCTGTTCATCAATGACCTGATAGTAGCGGGAATCATCCTGCTCCTCATTCTCGATGCGTAGATTGCTAACCAGACGAGCCAGACGGTCGAGCTGGTAAAATCCGCTCAGGTAATAGGTGGCCAGCCTTTCTCCTTCACGCGGTGGGAGATAGGTATGAACCCAAAAACCTGTCGTCGGGGCGGCATCCGGGGAGCTGGCCGGGTAGGTGACAATTGGACTGAAGGCAGGGATGTCCTTGAGAATCAGGCTTTTGGGCAGCTGAAAATGCTGCAGCCGCCCGATGCGGCCTTCCCCGGGAGTTTCCGTCGCGTAAATGCGCCGTGCCCCGTCTGTCACGACCAGCAGCGAAAACATCTCTTCCCATTGACTGTAATCCGAAAGCTGGCGCGAAACGGCCTCCAGCTGGGGTGTCGGGCGATTCGCGTCGGCATCCTTCGGCATGTCAATCAGACGCGCGAGCGCGTTGAGCCGCCGGTGGGCCTCCTCCAGTTCCGTCTCCACGGTATAGGCCCCCTCCTGCGCCAGAGCCTCCATTCTCAGCCCGTGCTTGCTCACCACCGTCCGGTTGATGAACCACGCTCCCGCAGCAATGAATAGCGCCGGTACAAGCGCAGCCAGCGCCAGATAAAGCGCGAGGCGGTTACGGAGCGTCAGCTTTTTCGCGACTTTCACGAGGAACGATTGCGTTACAGCGGCGGGAGATGATTCGGGTTGGACTGACTGGGAGCCATGATTTCTTCGACCACTGGACAAGCCAATCCACAGCCATTTTCGTCTCTAAAACAAGCCGAGAGCCTTGGCCAGCACAAGCACAAGCCACCGCTCATCCCGTGCCTTCGCCCGTCATGTGGGCTTGCTTCCCGCCGTCATCACGCAACGGGGGATACTTTAGATATCTAAATGAAATCCTGCCAGCGGTAAGTTTGCCCGCGACATTGATTTAACGCAGGACCAATTCCAGTCGTCGCGCCCAATCATGGCCGATCGCTCTCTCCAAAAGACGCTCTCCTAACGCGCGGCATGGCTCGATCCCGCGTCCGCTGTTGGTTATCCAGATTTCCCGGGCGAACAACAGATCAGCTTCCTCCAGGCGACACTCATAAACCCCACTGGATGAATCCCCCGTTTTACTCAGGATCCACGAACGGATCACCCCGGGGCGGCATCCGCTCTCCTGCCGGGGAGTCAGAATCTCTCCGGCCCCATTGACCATGAATAGATTCCCCGTGCAGAAGCTGACCAACTCCCCGTCTGGACGATATCTCACGGCTTCGTCAAAGCCCAGCCGGATGGCCTGATGAAGGGCCTCGAGATTTGACCAGTAATTGTGGGACTTCACGCCCGCCATGCCCCCGGCCTCCGGCTGGGAGGCCAGACAGACCCGGCTCCCGGATTGAGCATCGTCATGCTCGTCAGCCAGGCGTGCGGTGGGTGTGGCCGTTAGATAAAGCTGAGTCCGTGCATTTTCAGGCAGGGCAGCGAAGGGGCCCGGTCCTGCCGTGAGGTGCAGCCTGACGACGCCGTCACCATCCAGATCGGCATCCTCCGAAGTGGAACTACCATTGATCTTCACGGCAAAGAAATTTTCGCAGGCTTCCCGGGCCCCCTGTGGCATGGGCAGACCAACCCTGGCCGCGCTCGCTTCCAGCAGGTCGAGATGTTCCCGCAGAAACAGCGGGCGGCGATTCCGCATACGCATGGTCTCAAAGAGCGCCATGCCATAACGGAAGGCGCGATCCTGGAGCGAGATATCCGCCTGTGGTACGAATACACGCTTCTGGCCGTGATAGATCCAGGAGCTCATCAAGGGGAGAAATGGTCCTTCTTCCACCACAGGTCAGCTCCTTGCCTGGATCAACTCAAAAGTGTCTGCCACCTCGCGGTTTGGTGCCTTCACCCCTTTCCGCCAGGGCCGGCCTCCACCGTGTTAGCGCACTGACCGCTTTGCTCAATCTCCGCGAGATTCCCAAGCGTTGTCTCCGCGATCGCCCGCAGCGCTTCCTCGGTAAAGAAAGCCTGATGGCCGGTGACAACCACGTTGGGAAAGGTGAGCAGACGACTGAAGACATCGTCCTGAATCACCTTGTTGGAGAGATCCTCGAAGAACAGATCAGCCTCTTCTTCGTACACATCCAGAGCCAGATTGCCCAACTGCCCACTCTTCAGGGCCTCTATCACCGCATGTGTATCAATCAACCGTCCCCGGCTGGTATTGATCAGCATGGCGCCCTGCTTCATTTTGCCAAGCGCCGCGGCGTCAATCAGGTGATCGGTCTCCGGGGTGAGCGGACAATGCAGGCTGATCACATCACTGCCTGCGAGCAGCTCATCCAGCTCCACGAAGCGCAGGCCAATCTGCTCCAGATCCCGGTTGGGATAAGGGTCGTAACCCAGTAGGCTAACGCCGAAGGAGCTGAGCAACTGCGCAAAGATCGTCCCGATTTTTCCCGTGCCGACGACCCCAAAGGTCTTGCCGTGCAGGTCAAAGCCCAGCAGTCCATCCAGGGCAAAGTTTCCCTCCCGCACGCGCTGATAGGCGCGGTGAATCCGCCGGTTCAGACAAAGCACCAGTCCCAGCGCATGCTCCGCCACCGCGTGAGGGGAGTAGGCCGGCACGCGCACCACTTTTATCCCGTGATCGGACGCCGCTTCCAGATCGACATTGTTGAAGCCCGCGCACCGCAGGGCGATGACTTTGATCCCGCTCTCCGCCAGCCCCGCAACCACGGAACGGGTCAACTGATCGTTCACGAACACGCACACCGCCTCGTGCCCCTCGGCCAGCCGCAGTGTCTGTTCCTCCAGGCGGGTTTCAAAGAAAGTCAGCTCATGCCCGAAGCTCTCTTCCCGGTTCGTCGAATCCAGGAATTGTTCGTCGTAGGATTTCGTGCTGAAGACGGCGCATTTCACAATGCTCGCACGCTGCGGTCAGTCATCCCGCATTTCAATGCAAACGATGAGATAAGAGCGCATCTTTCGCCACCAGACTGGAATGACGAAGGTCTTGATGGAAGAGGGAAGTTTGATCCCCTCCGTGCGCGTGACGATCACCGGCACGGAAATCATGAAGTTCGAGCCGAAGGCCTTGCGGGCATTGCCGGACAGAATGTTGGCCACCTCCCCGGCCATGTCCCGCAGCATTTCTTCATCCGCAGCGTCTTCCTCCGTCCCGCCGCTGGCTTTGATCAGCTCCTTCAGAAGGTCGGAGTTTGCTGTGTAATAGAGGGCGCCCTTGCTCCGGCCGGAAACACCGATCACTCCGGTATACTCCAGCACTACGTCATCCTCATCCTTTAGGTAGGGGGCATCTACTGCCGCGTTCTCGCCGCTGACCTGCTCAAAATATTGCATCGTGGTCTCGACGAACACTTGTAACTCTTTGTCTTCCATGGGGATCTACACCATGGCCGTTTGTCCATGGTGCCCGCAAGTGCAAAAGCGTGTGCCGTCGCGCTTTCTCCAGGTGGCATCCCGCTCCTGTCCTCTTCAGCGCTCATCCTCCGCCAGCACAACCAGGCAGTCCTCTGCTTGCAGGGTAAAGCGGTCCGTTTTCCACGGAATCAGATGCACGCCGAAGTTCCGTGTATCATCCTCTTCTTCTGTTTTGATTTTTATGCCAAGGCAAACCTCGCCACGCTTTTGGGCGATGCCCATGCAGTCAGCAAAACTCACTTCGGCTGGAGCTGTCTCAAAATAAAGGGAAGCGGGTTTCAGATAAATCTCCGATCCATCCTCACTGAAGAGTTGATCATAGACAGCCTTGATATCCGGCTCCTCACTCATTTGAGCAAGCAGCATACTGACAAAGCGGTTGCTGATGATAAAATCTTTCACCCCCGCCTGCGCGATGAGATTGCGGTTGGCCGAATCCACCACTTCCGTGATCAGTCGCGTGCGCCCAAATTCCTGGCCCGCCTCCCGGCTTTCGCTCATAATCCGGCGTAAAAGCAGCAGCATGAGAATGGTTTGAGCATCCTCGTTTTCCGCATCGGCATCGTTCTCCTCCTCATTTCCGCCGGTAAGAATGATGATATTGTCACGGTCGCCCGGGTTGGCCCGCAGCAGAACGTCCGCTTCCAGGGGATTTGCCTGCGTCAGCCGTACATCCAGGTGCGGCATTTCTTCATTGAGTGATTCAATCTCCGAGACAACGGCCGGGGTAGGATTATTTATGATAATATCAATGACCGACCCATCCTTCACATACTCGCCATATTCACGGACGATGATATGACCTTTGCGGTTCCAGCCGATGATTAATTCGTTCTCCGTGTGCTGCTCCAGTTTCTCGTCTTTCAGGGGCAGATCACGCGCCGTCGCGACTGGAGCCGGTTCGAACTTTAGTGTGCTGTCGTCCTGCGCGAGAATCAGTAATTCATCATCAGGCTGAATCACTTCGTCGACCGAAGGATTAATCAGAATGGCGCCATCTGGCCGCCGGATTCCCATCGGTACCCCATCGCGAAAATGAAACTGGGCTTTGCCGAAGCTGGTGTATTCCCATTCACCCTGATAGAAATACATTTCGCAGCCGTCAAAAGATAGAATCTCGCCATACGCTATTGAAAGCCCGACAGAACGGCTCGTTTGCACCAGAATTTTTGCCAGAATCTCGCTCGTATTGACCGTCTGAATCCGGTGCGGACTGCTTTTCTGCAGAATGTCATAGTTCTGTTCGTTAAACAGTTCGCAGACGATACTCAGCTTCTCTTCGGCATCAGTGCGAAATTGGGACAGAGCCAGGATTGTCTTGATGCACTGCGCATCACTGACGTCCTTTATCTGAGGCGCGGAATCTTCACTGGCCCGCGCCAGCACGATGACAGACTTGCAATGCTCCGCCGCTACGATCTCCAGATTCGTGGCTGACGAAGTTGACCCGGACCGCGTGATTAATCGTGTGCTGCCCGTTTCGGGAAAACGCAGCCGCAGGTGGTCATCCATCTTTTCCTTCGGATTCTCGGCCAGAATGACAATGGAATGGCGCTTCTCACTTTCGTTAGCGATAAGCAGCTCACGAATTATTTCCACGACGCGCTGCGGCTGCCAGCCCAGGATGAGGGTGTGATCCTTTTCAATGACCTTGGAATGCCCCTTCTTCAGCGCTTCCATCCGTTCGATCAGTGCGGTGGTAATAAATGCCACCAGGGCGGAGAGCAAAACCAGCCCGAGCACCCCGGCAAGAATGGCGGGCAGCTTGAGCCAGGCCGAGGACTTAATATCCTGAGCCATATTGCCCGGATCAGTCATCTGGAGGAAGGCCAGGTAAATCTGCGTCCAAAGCCCCCCTTCCCGCTCGGAGAGGGCGCCGCCGGACTCAATCATCACCCGGAGCAGGGCCACCGCGCCGAAGCCGATGAGAAAGACAATAACCAGCAGATAAAAAATCCGGCTGCTTCCCCCAGAGATAAAATTATCAAACCAGTAGCGCAGCCGTTCGCTGAACGGGACGGAGTTTTTTCGAGGCATGCGGAGGTTTTACTGGACCTCACGTAGAAAAATCAAGCCTCAGACCGTAGCGATTTCGCCACCCTTCGACCGCAGCCGCACGCGGCTTTCTTTCCGCCACATGCGCTCATTGATTCCCCCGAAGCCTTCAGAATATCTTTCCAAAAGCGGTAGGCCAGATAGATCGCCGCGCCTGAGACGATCAGTAAAATAAGCAGAGTTTCCAGGATTCCGGACATAATCAGTTTTCGAGGCGCCTTCAGGCCATGAGGTTTCCAATCTGAAAGGTCAAGACCGCTCCCAGCCAGGCCAGTGCGGTCATGTAGACAAAAGACACGACGCCCCAAAACCAGTTTGATTCCTTCACAATGATTGCCACGGTGGCGCCGCATTGGAGACAGAGCGCAAAAAAGATCATAATGGCAAAGGCCACCGGCAGCGTGAAGACGGGTTGACCGGCGCGAGGTCCTTCTTTCCAGGTAGAATTCGCCAGAGCCGTCCGCAGGCTGGGATCTTCTTCATCGGTATCTCCGCCCAGACTGTAAATAATTCCAAGAGTGGAAATGATCACTTCCCGCGCGGGAAAACTGGCCAGCACGCCCACCGTGATTTTCCAGTCAAAACCGGCCGGGGCAAAAATGGGTTGAATCCCCTTGCCCAGACGGCCCATCACGCTCTGCTCAATATAGGCGCTATCAAGCTGGTGCTCGTATGCTGGCCCCAGGATTTCCCCATCGAGTTCGTCAGCCGGAATGTTTTGCACTTCGGCGGCGATTTCCGGATGAGCTGCGAGAAAGTCTTTCTTCGTCTCTTCTTCCACGGAAGCTGGACGCGGAAAATAAAGCATCGCCCAAATGACAATGGTAAAGGCAAAGATAATCGTGCCGGCTTTAACCACAAATTCTTTCCCCGCGTCATACATGCGGCGGAGCACATCCGCAAAATTCGGCCGCCGGTAATTCGGCATTTCCAGAATAAAAGGCAAGGGAGGCGTTTTAAAGATCACTTTGTTCAGGAGCCAGGCGATGGGCAGGCCAATCACCAGTCCTACCAGGTGCATCCCGAGCAGGGCGATCCCGGCCCAGAACGCGCCATAGATTGGCTCAATAAAGGCGCCGATCAGCAATACATAGACAGGCAGCCGGGCGGAGCAGCTCATGAGCGGCGCAATCAATATGGTGGAAAGGCGTGCCTTCGGATCTTCTATCGTGCGCGTCGCCATGATGCCGGGAATGGCGCAGGCATAGCTTGAAAGGAGTGGGACAAAACTTTTTCCGTTCAGGCCGCACCAGCCAAAAAGTTTATCCATGAGCACGGCGGCGCGCGCCATATAGCCGCTGTCTTCGAGCAGGGAAATAAAGAAAAAGAGAATGAGAATCTGCGGTAAAAAAACAATCACCGCGCCGACCCCTTCAATCATTCCATTGGTGACAAGACTCTGCAGCGCGGGCGCGGAAGCCAGCGCGGGCGCGACCAGATCCTGCAGCCAGACCTTACCCCCCTCAATCAAATCCATGAGCGGACCCGCCCAATAATAGATGGCCTGAAAAACGAGCGTCATGAGTCCGATGAAGATAATCAGACCAAAAACCCGGTGGGTCAGAATGGTGTCCAGCTTCCGGGAGCGCCGCGCCATCTCCTCAACCTGCGGACGGGAACCTTCCAGTAGAGCATCCAGGTGGCGATATTGCAGGACAGCTTCGGCGGAGAGTGGATTGAGCCCCCCACGCAGAATCATTTCGCGCGTCTCGTGAATCGCCTTTTCCGCTTCGGGGCCGGTCCAGCCGATCCGGTCACAGATCGCGGAGCTGCGGTCAAAAAGGATCCGGCGTACCTCTCCCCGGGTCAAAGTGACGCCCGTTTCCTTCTCTATGCGGGATTGCAGTTGGATGGTGGCTTCGGAGACTTCCGTCGGCCACTCGATCCGATGAAACTGAGGTTTATCTTCCAGGGCCCGGGCCAGGGCCTCCTTGAGCTCGGCGATCCCTTCGCCATGTGAAGCTACGGTTGGGATAACTGGCACGCCGAGTGATTGGGAAAGCGCCTCGCAATCCACCGCCAGGCCACGCTTTTCCGCGTCGTCCCACATGGTCAGTGCCACCACGATGGGGATTTCGTGATCGGCAATCTGAGCAGCCAGATAGAGATTGCGCTTCAGATTGGTGGCATCCACCACGCAAAGAACGGCGTCCGGCACCGGCTCACCGGTGACATTGCCGGTCAGGACGTCAATCGCGATGCGTTCATCCGCCGAATGCGCCGCGAGCGAGTAGGATCCGGGCAGGTCAATCAGTGTCGCTTCCCGTCCATTCCCCAGCGAAAGGGTCCCCATCTTTTTCTCCACCGTCACGCCAGGATAATTCGCAATGCGCTGGCGCAGACCGGTCAGGCGATTGAACAGGGTGCTTTTGCCTGTATTCGGATTACCCGCAACGGCGATACGCGGCAATAGAACGCTTTGCGCGACCGTCTCAGCTCCGGTGGGTGCCTTTACGCTCATGACAGGATGGGGAGAGGAGAAAAACCGGCCGCGCCGGGATCGGTTGCAAATGATTGATCAGGTCGATTCCGTGGACACCATCACGCAGGCGGCATCACGGCGGCGCAGGCTGATCCGTTCTTCATCCGCGCCTTCAATGGTGATCGGATCTCCCAGAGGAGCCACGCTCACGACACGGATGCGGGATCCGGGCATCACGCCCATGGCCATCAGCCGCTGGGAAGCTGGCCCTTCGACATTCAGTTCCTTAATCAGGCCGCCTTCATTTCGGGAAAATGAAGCCAGGCTGCGTGTGCCGTTTTCGATCTTCATGAGATCAGAAACCTATCAGCGGCCACACCGCTGTCCTACCGCCACGCCACGAAAAGATTAGCGATTAATTGCGCAGTGCCCACTGCGCCATGCTTCGCGTAAGGTCAGTAAAGCCGGATGTGCGCGTCTTTCCGGAGGGATTCAATCCAGCGCTGCTCCGCCTCCTGACGCTCCTGTTCTTCCAGCTTTTTGTAGATGACTTCACGCACTTCCTCAAAGGGCAGCGTGCGGCCGGGCTTCACCTCTTCAGCCATGAGAATGTAATAGTTTGAACCGATATCCAGGACCTGGCTGACCTCTCCTTCGCTCAGGGCAAAGGCAGCTTTCGTCAGCTCTTCGTTCAGCGTTTCCTGGTCAATCCAGCCCCAGTCTCCGTCGAACTCCCGGTTGGGATCATTCGAATACATGCGTGCCATCCGCCCGAAATCTGAGCCATTCTCAATCTGCGCGAGAATCTCTTCGGCGACGATCTTTTGTGTCTCCGGAGAACTGCCCGGCTCCTCGGTGTCTTTATTTACCGTGATCATGCGCAGACGCACTTGAGGTTCTTCGGAGAATTCATCACGATTTTCACTGTAATATTCCTGCAGCTTTTTCGGGCTGATCACAACCATCTTGGGCAGGGTATTTCCACGCATGGCCGAAACGATGATTTTATCCAGTTCCTGCTCACGAAAACTTTTCAGGGTCAGGCCCTGTGTTTTGAGAGCATCAAGGAATTTACGCCGGTCGTTTTCGAAATTCTCCCGGATAATACCGCGGATGTGATCTTCCAGTATATAGTCCGGCATGCTCAGCCCTTTTTCTTTGAAGTCCTCAATGATTAATTCCCGGTTAATCAGATCATTGAGCGCGTCCTTGCGCACATCCATGATCATCTCCTGCGCTTCTTCGCGGCTGATTCCCGTCCCGCTGGCCTCCAGTTCCTGCTGCATCTGAGCGAGGCGCGGGGCGACTTCCCGCTGCACATCGGAGAGCATGATCGGCTTGCCGTCTACCATCGCCGCCACCCCGTCCACGATCGCTTCCATGGCATCTACGCGGGGCACCATGATCCCGCTGGTCATAATCGCCAAGGCGGTCAGGCAGACAATAGTAACCGGTTTCCAATCAATCATTTTCCCGCTCATAGGATATCTCTATCTGGAACTAATTTCGTCTCCTCAGGTGGAGCGCAGCATTTCCAAAATTCGGCGCAATCTATGAGCCCCCTCATACCCTGTCAAGCGGGGAAACTTCCCGTCCATGAGGATGTAGGCGTCATTGCGGATAAGCATCAATTTGTCCTCCTTCACCTCAACGCTGGGGATATTTGAGTGCGTCGCGGCCAGCCGGATCGCGGTGACGGTGAGCAGGTTTTCCGCCTCCTGAGGTAACTTGCCAAAACGGTCCCGCCATTCCTGTTCGATCTTCTTGAGCCGCTTCTGGCTGCTGGCCTCAGCCAGGCTCTTGTAGGCCTGGATACGCAGGGTCGCTTCAGGCATATAGTCCGACGGGATAAAGCAGGGCGTCTTTTCACGGTCATCCCCGCGCCAGGCCGATTCATTTGTCACAATGAAATCGAGCCGCAACTGGGTCTCCATCGGCGAACGCACGCTTTTGCCCCTGGCGCGATCCACTGCTTGCCGGAGCATTTTGCAATACAGATCAAAGCCCACCGCCGTGACGTGGCCGCTTTGGGTTGTGCCGAGAATATTACCCGCCCCACGAATCTCAAGGTCCCGCATGGCGATCCGGAATCCTGAGCCCAGCGAGGAGAATTCCTTAATCGCGCCGATACGCTTGGAGGCATCGCCGCCCAGCATCATCTCACGTGGCAACATCAGGTAGGCATAGGCTTTATGATTCGAGCGGCCGACCCGTCCCCGCAGTTGATAGAGATCGGCCAGCCCGAAGCGGTCCGCGCGGTCGATGATGATCGTGTTTGCATTCGGGATATCCAGGCCGCTCTCAATAATCGTGGTGCAGACCAGCACATCGAATTTTCCGTCCACGAAGCGGTGCATGATCTCTTCCAGTTGCTCTTCATCCATCTGACCGTGACCGATCTCCACCCGCACCCCCGGACAGAGATCGGCGATCTTGTCACGCACCTTTTCGATGTCATGCACCCGGTTGTGCAGGAAATAGACCTGCCCCTGACGGGCCACCTCCCGGTTGATCACATCGCGGATGACCCGCTGATCATAGGCGCAGATCGTCGTTTCGACCGGGATCCGATTGGGTGGCGGGGTCTCGATGGTGGACATATCACGCGCTCCCATAAGTGATAAATACAGGGTCCGCGGAATGGGCGTGGCAGACAGGGTAAGCACATCGATCAGGCTGAAGAGCTCCTTGAACCGTTCCTTATGCTTTACCCCGAAGCGCTGTTCTTCGTCGATCACCACGAGGCCCAGATCCTTGAACTTCACGTCCTTCGAGATCAGCCGGTGGGTGCCGACACAGATATCGATCTCGCCCTCGGCCAGCTTGCGGATGACTTCTTTCTGCTCCTTGGGCGTCCGGAACCGGCTCAGGGTATCGACGGTGATTGGCCAGTCCGCCATGCGCTCCTGAAAGGTCTGGAAATGCTGCTGAGCCAGCACCGTGGTCGGCACGAGGATCGCCACCTGTTTGCCGCCCATCACCGCCTTGAAGGCCGCCCGAATCGCCACCTCCGTTTTCCCGAATCCCACATCACCGCAGATCAGCCGCTCCATCGGCGTGTCCATTTCCATGTCCCGCTTGGTCTCCGCAATGGCCGTGATCTGATCGGGCGTTTCTTTGAAGAGAAAGGCCTGCTCGAACTCGCTCTGCCACTTTGTATCCGGCTCAAAGGCATAGCCGCGACCGGTTTCACGCTCCGCCTGCACCTTGAGCAGCTTCTGCGCATACTCCAGCACCGCCTTCTGCGCGGTCGCTTTCGTCCGGCTCCATTTCTGATCAGCCAGACTGCTGAGCTTCGGCATCTTGCGCGTCAGCCCGACGTAGCGCGAGACGAGGTGGCTCTGGTCGAGCGGCACATAGAGTTTGCTGTGCTGGTCAAACTCCAGTTCGATCACCTCCCGCGGCGGCCCGTCCCCAAAGGTCTGCTCGGTGATCCCGCGATACCGCGCGATGCCATGATCCGCGTGCACCACAGGATCACCCTCATCCAGCTCCGCGAAATCGATCTGGGCCCGCTGCGCCAGCACGCGCGTAGGCCTCACCGCGACCCGGCGGGATTGGACACGCTGGTAGCGGCCAAAGATCTCCGCATCACTCAGCACCGCCAGTTTCGCCTGTGGAAAAGAAAAGCCGCGACTGATCTGGCCCAGCTCCAGCCGCAGATCATCCACGTCGATCCCTGCACCCACCAGGATTTCCTGCAACCGGTCGAGTTCACCCCGGTTGTTGCAGAAAATCGTCACCGCCCAGCCGTCTGACTGCCAATCCTGAATGCGGCGGAAAAAGAGCTGCCGCTTGGTCTCGCCCATGACGGGATCGCCTTCCCGGACGGTCACGCTCTCGAAGTCATAGATCGCCAGTTCGGGCAGGCTCGAGGAATCTCGCTCTACCAGATCAGCGCTCACCCTGGCATGCGCGATTTCGCACTCCACCTCCAGCGCGATCACCCGGTGCTGCTCCAGCTCGATGTAGTCAGTCAGCGGACAGGTCTCCGGTTCTTCCCCTTCCGCATTCAGCAGGATCTGACATTCACCCAGGCGCCCAACGGAGATCTGATCGTGAATCCCGAACTCACGGATGGACTCGATCTCATCGCCAAAAAGCTCGATCCGCGCTGGGAGGCTCATCTGCCAACTGAAAATGTCCAGAATGCCCCCCCGGATGGCGTATTGCCCGCGCTCCGTCACCTGGGTCGCGCGTTCATAGCCAGCTTCCTCCAGCCGAGGCGGGAGCCCGGCCAGATCGAGCGTGCCCCCCTCCCGGAAGCGCAGTTCGTGGCCTTCCCATGAACCGGGCTTCGGCACCTCGTCCGCCAGGGATTCTTCCAGGATCAGAATCACGCGCCCATACCGGGTATCCGCCTTTTCCTCCGTCAGACTGCGCAGAATGCCGAAGCGCTCTGCCTGGATGTCCGGGTCCGCCGTGCCGCTCACTCCGCCGGCCAGACTCAGCTCCGGAAAAAGACGCACATCCGGGTGCCACACCTCGCCTTCCGCGTGGAGGGTCTCCTGCACCCGCAGATTCGGGCAGACCACCCACACCGTTTTGCCCCCGCTGTTTCGGGCGATCGACGCCGTGACGAAAGCCCACGCCGAAGCCGCCACCGGCGCAAAGGGAACCCGGCCTCGGGTGGTTGGCTTCTTCAATTTCGCCAGCTTATCCAGACGGGCTGCCACGCCTTCATCTTCCCCAAACGTACGCAGCAAACCCTCCACCCCATCCGCCGCCTGGCTCTTCGCTGGCTTCGGACGGGAATCTTCCTGTGAAACCGCCCGGTTCCTTGCCGCCTTGCGTGACGGCCGTTTCGCCGATGGGTTCTTCCCCGCTGCTGATTTGGCTGGCGTCGCCATCGCCTGAAAAAGAACGTCACCAAAGAGCCGATTGGGCCGTGGAACAAGAGATGTTTTTCCAAGGAATGAATCATCTACCGCAGGCGTTTCCTGGCCGCGTGCTTCATTTCGCGCAGGGTAAAGCTGGTCAACCTGATGGGATCAATAAAGCGCAGGTTCCAGCACACCACCTTCAGCGCGGACCAAAATCCGTAGTGGCGCGAGGCGATCCGGATATTAGCCAGCACCCGCCATCTCACGTAACGCAAAAATGTTTTGCGTCGCTCAGGCGATATCTGCGAACGCAGCTTGAGGTAAGAGAGTTTTTCCGGCGGCAACCGCGGATCCATCACCGGCGGGCGGGACTGTGTGTTATTCTCCGTGTCTTTATGATAGATCGAGAGTGGCTCGGACAGGTAAGAAATTTTGCCGAGCAATGAGAGGCGCACCCACAAATCCAGATCCTCGGCAAACCGGATGCCTTCCGGAAAACCTCCCGCTTTAAGAATGGCCTCCTTTTTCATCAGGGCAGTGTCCGTGTGAAAAGACATCTGGCCGGTTCCGATCTCGACAATATGCCGGCAGACGTCATCGATCAGGATAGGTTCGGAGGAAGGTTCCACCACATGTTTGGGACGCCCGGCGGAAATAAAATTCGTCGTCAGCATGACGATATCATCGCGACCATCGTATTGGGCCAGGTTTCTCTCCAAGTATTCCGGGAGCCACTCGTCATCCGCGTCTAAGAAACCTACCCACTCGGCTTTGGCCTCGGCAATGCCGCGATTCCGGGCGCGGCTCACCCCGCCATTCTCCTGCTGAATCAGGCGGATGCGGGGATCCGTGTAAGATCTTACGACCTTCGCCGAGCCATCGGTCGAGCCGTCATCGACGATGATCAATTCAAAATCCTGATGCGT
>CAZUPP010000042.1:5111-16559 GCA_964622095.1 uncultured Verrucomicrobiales bacterium | reverse complement strand
CAGGGCGTCTTTTTCTTCAATGCGCCGGCCGAGGCCATCGTAGTCATAGGCGGTTTCCTGATTTTTCCCATCAAGCACGGAGGTGAGATGGCCCTCCGGGTTATAATCATTGGTCACGGTGATCGATTCCGTGGCACTGACCGGTTGGGTGGTGGTTGTCAGACGATCCAGTTCGTCATAAACCATGGTGGTGATATTATTATTGGGGTCCGTCACGGTGATGACATTACTATTATTATCATAGTCCGTGGCGGTAACAGGGATCTGCACGGTAGAACCATCCGGCCCAACAACAGCGGGTTGCTGGAGCTGCCTGGGGCGATAAGCGGCATCATAAATGGTGACGGTGAGATGGCCGCGCGGATCAGTCACTGAGCGCACATTACCCACCGCATCATAGGTGGTGGTGGTGGTGGGGCGCACCATGGCGCCGCTCTCACTGTCAAGGACGGCGGGGCCCCGGGCGATGGTGAGGCGGTTCAGCTCGTCATAGTCCATGTCATGGCGATTGCCGCGGGCATCAATCGTGGCGGTGACATTACCATTATGATCATAGATCGTCTCCACCTCCGGGCTCCCGGACACGTTAAATGGCCCGGATTGCACCTGCGGATAAATCATCCGGACCGGCCGCGCGGCGCCGTCATAAATTGTCTCAGTGAGACGCCCGAGTTCATCGATTGATTTGTTGGCGAGCCCGGTGGAACTATATTCCTGAAGGACCTGAGTGAGATCGGCAAAGATCGTTTTTGTGAGGCGGTTAAGCCCGTCATATTCGAAAGTCGTCGTATTCCCCACCGGATCTGTCGATGAAATAACATTGCTGACATCATCATAAACCGAAGTGGTGACCGAGAACTTATCCGTCTCATACTGCGACGATACCTTTTCTGCGCGATAAAACCCGTCATAAACCGCTATAGTGACGAAATCCCGCCGGTCCGTCACTTTGGTGGGACTGAACGAACCCGGCGTCAGACCCGTGCGGCCGGGGTTAGTTCCGGAATAATCCATGACCGTTTCCTGACCCAGCGCGTCGATAATTTTCACCGGGCGCTGCAACGGATCGTATTCCGTCCGGGTCATGTTCCCACGGGGATCGATCACGAGGGTCGTAAAATTGACGTTATTATAGAGTGACTGACTGACAATATCATCCAGATCAGCCTCGACAAACGCGCCGCCCGTGAGCACGAAATCACCGTCCATATCGCGCCCGGTGAAGACCGCGCGGTTCAGCTCATCATAAGCGGTGTAGCTGTAGAGATTATTTCCATCGCGGGTAGCGACGACATTACTATTGAGGTCGTAGTAAGTAAAGCTGACGACCTGACGAACCGAAGTGGAAGCAGGCGAAAAGGGATCCGCAATCTTCACTGGCGGGGAGGTCGACCGCGTCAGGCGATTCATTGCATCATAATCAAAGGTCGAAGTATTTCCGCGCGGATCCGTTACTTCGATCAGATTCCCATTTTCATCATGGAGATGGCTGGTGGTGAGGGCGAGGTCCAGCGGATCAACAATGGAAGTGCCGGTCAACCCGGTGTCCGGATCCGGGATGAAACGGGTAATCAGATCAACGATATCACTATCATCACCAAACGCTTCCCTGCGCTGTTCCGTCATGAAAGCGGGGAAGAGCGAGTTGCCATAAGCAAAGGTGGTTTCAATGACCTTATTGTTATTCTCATCCCTCACCGTTTCTTTCGTGCGTTGGCCCAGGCCGTTAATTTCATAAACGGTCGAACGATCAAGTTCATCCGTCATGCTGCTGAGCACCCGCCAGCTCAGATCCGGATCATCACTGATGTTGAAATAACCAAAGCGGCGCGTCAGGGTTTTATCGTCACGCGTATCGATGAGGTCACGCTGCGTGACATCACCGTGTCGCAGGAAGGGCAGAGTAATGTCGAGAGGAAGATCGAGGAAACGCAGGCCGTAAAACAATTCATCCTCATAATGGAATCGAGTTTTATTTCCGCTGAAATCGGTGATTTCCTGGACGCGGAAACCGGCTTCGATGAGGAATTCATAAGTTTCCTGGCCCACGGATGTACTGGCGAGTTCAGCCGGATTATTCCTAAGGTTCGCGATCGACTCGTAATTGAAATCGAGACGCGTTGCCTGAACATCAGCGCCTTCCAGGAAATAGACGGTCATTTCCGGGAAATAAACGAGGATCGGCGAGGTGTCCGGCTCCGACCCGTTTGGCTCAACAAAACGGCCGAGGTCATCCGCGCGATAAACGGTGGCATTGCCATAATCATAAACGCGGGCAAAACCTTCCGCATCAACCACGAGAGTGCGGCGGACGGAGGTGGGAATATCACAGCGCTCATCACCCATGGCATTCCAGGATTCCGGGCGCAATTTCGAGAAACTGCGAAACCGCGAGCTGGTGCCGTTGGGCAGATCAATCTGATCAATTACCTTGCGCCGGCCTTTGCGGGGCAGCTCACCATGCTCTGAGTGGGTGATGAAATAGGTGTGGTCATACTCATAGTTAAACTTGTATCTGAAGCCGCGCGGATCCGTAATCTCATCCAGGTTCAGGTGGAAATAGTTCGTGCCGAAATCGAGATCGACCGGGTAACGAATGAGATATTCGAAGGATTCGCGGTCATCGATCTCATAATCATAGGTCGTCGTGGCGTTGGCAGATTTGAGACCTTCCCCGGCGACATAGGATTCGGCCTCGGGCGCGATGACTTTTTCCAGCACGACAAATTCCTCATTATCATTGAAGCGTGTGGTGATGGCGGCGGGTTTATAGGTGTAAGCATAGGTATGACCGCGCGGATCAATGACGCGATCCACGAGTTGATCATCATTATCATCAAAGATCTGAATCTCGCGCCCGGTGGCGGCCTCTACGATTCGGTGCGGAACGAGCGGCGCCGGGGCATCCATGTAATCATAGAGCAACTGCGACCCGAAGCGGTCGGTGATCGAATCGAGGCGAGCGTATCGCCAGGATTCACTTGTGAGAATGATCTGAGGTTCATTGCGAAACTCCGACGGTACTGAAAACTCGAGGGTGACGCCGTATTTTTTCGTAAAGCGATAGGTGTATTGACTGGTTTTTTCCAGGCGCGTCATGAGCACTTCCTGGTCATGAAGCCGGGTGGGCAGCGGGAGGAATTTTTCGTCGCCGCCATCATAGAGGACCATGAATTGAAACTCCGTGCCATTTTCATCCGTCACATAAACATAATCCGAAATGCGGCCACTCGTGATGGGATTGGTGCCGGTGCGTTTGACGATACGCAGATTCGCCGCGAGATTCGTGCGCCAGCCTGGGCCGAAGGGACGGTCCGGAAATTCCCACGGATGCACATCCAATTTGTCATCCCAAACCTCACCGGTATAAGAACGGCGCACCGTGAGGGCGAGGTCACCGCCGACAACCGGCACATAGACATCGGTGGAATCATGCCGGAGAGATAAATCACCGGCATTGACATATGTTTGCGCCGGCTCCTGATCGGACTCCGTTTCCATGGTCGGATGACCATCGGCGATAGGCCGCCCATTGAGAGCCACGCGCTGATAACGCGGCGGGGTGAGATCAAAAATTTCGCCGCGGAACGGACAGGTCTCCGGCTCCACCTGATAATATTCTGTCACCGGAAATCCGTCAGATCCGGTATTGACCGCGGTATGAGTGAGATCGGCGCTGAAGCGTTGACCGGGAAAAACATCACGGAAAGTTTGCGTGAATTGCTGGTCTGCCTGGATCAACCCGATCAGAATATTACCAAGCGTCGTCGTCTGGTTCAGAGTGAGTGCGGCGATATCATAGAGGATACGCTGCTGATTCGGGGTGATCAGCCCGGCGCTGGCCAGCGAAGTGGCATCACGAAGCAGGCCGGCAGGATCAACGACGGTAGCGAGCTGACTTTGACGGCGGCGCAAATCGAAGTCATCCGGCAATTGCTGACCGGGAAGTGGTTCGAAGCCGTTCAACGAATCATTAAGCGTAAAGGCAAAACTTTCGACAGCCGATTTTTTCACCGCGATCGAATCGCGCTGCGCATTGACTTTCAGCTCCTGAAAAACCTGCGCACGGCCAAGCCCATAGAGCTCAAACATGGCTTCAGCCAAGGTAGCGATGTTACCCGATGGATCGGCGTAATTGACCGGATCATTATTTGCATAGGCGAATTGATTCAACGTCTGAGGCCGAGCGATGAACCCTTCAAAGTCATCTCGCCGCAACATGCGTCCAAGAGCAGGATTATAGAAACGCGCCCGCAAATGGTAAGCCCCGATACTCTGATCAAACCGCTCCCCGCGATAGAGATATTCGTTATCCGGCTCCGCGGAGACTCCGTTGGCCAATTGAACATTCAGTAATTCTCCAAAGGCATCATAGTCATAGGAAACCACCCGGTTCCCATGTTCATCCGTGAGGCCGCGAACGGATCCCTGGCCATCATAAATGAAGTAATTCGTCTCCAGCTCGCCCCCACCCGCATGGTTGATCGACCGAATCTGACCCAAACCGACATCATAGGATCTGTAAAGCTGACCCCGGCGATACTCCTCCAGGACTTGCGAATGCCCGCTCGGATTCTGACCATCGATAATGTAATCGATGACCTGAATCCCTTCTGGAGTTTCGATCTGTTTGCGCACCAGATTTCCATCACCATCATAAAAGATACGGACACCCGAATCTGAAGTTTCCGATGGAAGCGGAAACGGCAGCTCATGGAGATTTGTGATCTCGTCATTGCCGTTATACTGAATGACTGGCAACGCTGGCACCAATTGAGATAATTCTCCTGTCACATTTTGCGCCACGCGATTGCCAAAATCATCATAACTGTAGCTGACAATACCCGAGATATCCTCACCTGACATGCCAGCGCCGTTCAGGCCGGTGACATTCTGAGAGATTAGTCGTCCTATGGCATCGTAATCGAAGACGATATTTGTACCGTCGCCTTCGTTGACGCTGACCCGGCGCCCTTCCGCATCAACTGAATACTGATGACTTAACAGCTCTTCGTCTTCCAGATCGCTAACCGTAATTTGCTGGAGTTTACCACGAAGATCCGAGCTGAGATCATGTCTCAGGCCATTATCAAAGACAATGGACGCAAGTTGACCCGAGCGATCATACTCGTAGGAACCGAGCACTGTGTTGTCCGTTAAGTCCAAAACCGTTTCAAGCCTACCGAGACCATCGTATTCATACTGGAGGCTTATTCCTCCACTTGAAGAGGTGCTGACCCGTGTTGGCCGATCATTTCCATCATAACTATAACTCAGAGCAACTCCGCTGGAACTCCCCAAAGGAGTCTGTTTCTCCGCGATACGACCAAACTCATCATAAATAAACTGGGTGGTGCCGGTATTATCCGTAACCGCCGCAAGCTCACCGCTTGCATTGTCATAAGTGAATGAAATTGAGACGGGCTCAGACCCAGTCATCGTTCTTTCAATAAGCTGACCCGTATCGACATTATAATCAAAACTGAAACTCTCGCCACTTTCGCGCGTGAAAGAGATCAACCGACCCGCATCGTCGTACTCACGTATTTCTGCATCACCCTCGGGTAAAACACGTCGTGTCCGCCGGCCGGCCGCATCATACTGATAACGGTTCGCTCGCCCGAGCGCATCAATCTGCTCGACAATATTCCCCCCTTCATCTCTTCGATACTCTGTGAGCATGCCTGCTTCATCAATAACTCCCAGGAGCCGGCCCTGCGGCGAATATGAATAGGAGACAACGTCTCTCTCCTCCAAAGGCTCTCCAACTGGAGCAGCCTGATACTCACGAATAGGGCGACCGAAGGCATCGTATTCCGTAAACTCTTCCACATTTGTCGCGGTCTCGATACCCTTGTGAATAATCGTCGTTTCAGGGAAAATCAGTCTGGTTGGACGATTCAGTGCATCATACTCAGCTCTCAGCTCACGAGCCGGATCGACTGAATCAGTAATTCGGACCGGATTTCCGTTCTCATCGCTTTGGATATTCACTCGATCACCGAGAGCATTGATGACAGATGTGCGGCGACCAGCCAAGTCATAGAGGTAAAACGTCTCATTCCCCTCACCATCACGATATTTCCAAGGGCGTCCCAACTCATCGAAATCGACAGCTGCCACTGGTTGGGAATCTGCCGGATCAACACTCAGCGTCCTGCCTATTCTCGCACGTTGCGCTACCTGACCAGATGCATCATAGAATAATCGAAACCAGATTCCATTTCGTTCTTTCACAAATTGTTCGCGACCGAACTCGTCATACCTGAATTCTTCGCTGGTGCCGTCAGGATATTGTATGCTCTCTGCGTCACCCCTCAAATTGTAAGAATAGGTTGTGACACGGCCGGCCTGATCATAGACAGTTTCTCGCTGACCGTTTGCGTTATAGACAATCTCCAAGGAGGGCCCTGCATTGTCGCCGTCTGTCCACGTTTCTGTCGCCGTATTACGCGGATTGTCCGGAGCCCACGTTGCGGTAAGCCGGTCCTCAGCGTCGTAAGCATACTCCTCACGGATCTCTGAAGTGCCGACAGCCTGACCGGAATTATCATAGTTAGTTCGCAGATAACTTGAGCGAAGAAGATTTCCGTTCGCATCGTGGTCAAGATCATAGACTGTGCCGTCGCCATCGATGAACTCATCGATGTATCCACGACTGTCGTAGGCCATTCTCAGGACCATCGAATTGATCGTCTCATTTCCGCTAAGATCGATCGCTTTAAAGTCACGCTGTAATTCCTTTAGCCGGCCGTAGGACCCAGGATTGTCTTGGTCCGCACTGAAAGTGAAAACCATCTCGTTGCCAGCCGCATCCGTTATTCGACGTGGCAGCCCGGCGAAGGGATTATCCTCCCGATAGTATTCAAAACTCGTCGTGCTTTGTGGAGTCTCCCCGGCATCAGCCGCCCGGGCGAACTCACGCGCGTCAACCACCTCCGTCAACTGACCCCGTGCATCGTAATCAAGGACAATGACATTTCCTTCTGGATCAATAATCTGGCGCACAAAATTCTCCTCTGAGATGCTGGTGTCGGGATCTCCATCATCAAAGGAATAAACCGTGCGCACTTCCGTTACCGCACCGGAAACTTCCGCCGGATTAGTCGGATCAGGCAGGCGCACGAATTGACTCTGTGCGACACGATTGCGGGTTAGACTGCCATCCTCTCGCCGGCGATACTCCATCGTTGTACGTACTCCCTCACCGTTCACGAACTCGATTAAATTGCCGAGTTCGTCAAAGGTGGAGATCTCACTCCGATCACCGAGAGTAGTCGTGGTTGAATAACCTTCTTCCAACTCATAATTGTAACTCGTGCGCGACCCGTCCGCCCCGATTGACGCGATGATTCGTCCGTCATCAGCATATTCATAGCCGAAGACCCGCTGCCCTTCCGGATTCAGTTCGGCCGTCAACGTGCCGAGACTGCCATACTCATAGGTTACACGCTCCCCGACACGATTAGATACCGCCTCGAGCTGATTCAGAATGTTATATCGATAATTGATAGAGCGTCCCTGCGGGTCCTGAACCTCTTGGATTCGGCCTCCGTTCAGAACATCTCTTGTCCACGTGATGGCTTGACCGTTGGAATGATAGACTCCGTCCTCTCGCACTTCGGTCGATTGTCCCTGCGGATCGGTGTAGGACAAAAACACCCCGTCCGAATCAAACTCCATTTTCACCTGATCCAGGGTCGTCAGACGCCACCCATTTACGCCGGCCAGAACAGGTGCGTCCTGCGCGGAATTCTCCCGGGTGACAAGAGTAACTGCTCCTTGAAACGGATCGGAGAGAAAGAAATCCTGATCCGCAGGCGCATCGATCCGGCCATTTGTCCACGGATCACGTGTTTCGTAACTGGTAGCTTCAAGGGATGCTCCTACTGAACTGGGGAGTGGCTCATACTTAATCCCAATGGCTTCAGCAAAATATATCGGAATGTAAAAAAGCCCAATGATATTACCAAACTCATCCGTCAAACCACCTTGGCGATTCTTTAAATAGTACACCGGACGGAACTCATAAATTCTACCATTCGGGAAGGAAACGCTCACCACGTGCGGGCCTTGGTCGATCAAAGCGTAAGCCGGCGGAGACAAGATATTTTCCGGAATGACCACTTCATAGTTCCAGCCTCGATCCACTTCGTCATTTATCGATAGACTTGGCCCGGACACTTCAAGTGACCAACCCGGTCCGAAATCGTCCGGGCAAGTATCTCGCGAATCATAAACGCGTTGCACCGCCAGGGTGGTGTTGCCGGCTGGTATCTCCAGATCGGTAAACACACGGCGCAGTTCACCCAGCTTAAGATCACCTGTGACAACCCAACAAACGGACTCTGAAACATAGGCCACACCCGTCAGCGTTTCGGTGATCAATCGCACTTCGAAAAGACCGTTTAAGAGCATCGTGGTATCCACCGTGGTAATCTCAAACTCCTCCGTTCCATTAAAAGTTATTTCTCCGGTATCGAGAGTAAACCACTGATCACACCGGTCATCTTTTCGCCGGTATTCCAATCTCCATCGGTAAGGATTAGGAATATTCACCGTGGCGGTCACCGGCGTGGGCTCCGTGATCGACGCCGCTTCCTCCGGCGAATCGATCCGGACTGTGATCGGATCCGGGAATGGAGTCGGGTCAATGACAAACAGTTCCACCGCACTGGACGTTACTTGCTGCCCTTGATCATCCGTGGCTCGCGCGGCCACTTCGTAAGCTCCACTTTCACCAATAGTATGCACAAAACGATAAGGCGGTTGCGCAACAGTCCCGACCACGTTGCCGTCCACCAAAAATTCGACCTGTGTGATGTTTCCATCGGTCGTCGTGGCTGTTGCCGCGAATTCAAACGAATCGCCGAGATTAATTCGCGTCCCTTCGGTTGGCTGGATCAAGGCGAGCGAAATACTGGACGGCGAAATCTCAATATTCACAGGTGCACTAGGAGGACTCACCAACCCGTCGTCGTCTCTGGCTACTGCAGTGATCGTCCTTTGACCCACCTCGCTGGCATCCCAAATTAGCTCGAACGGAGGAAATTCATCACGCCCAATACTTTCTCCATCGCTGAAGAATTCGACACTCTCGACAATACCGTCCGCATCCTCCACATCGGCTGCGATCCGGATGGTGACACCCTTGGGAAACACGTCTCCTTCGCTGGGAGCGCTCAAGGAAATGGTCGGTGCAATGCGATTGTCCTCCTGCACCGTGACAGTTAGTTCATCAGAACGTGTAAACTCTCCATCCGTTGCGCTGAGGCGAAGGACAAAGTCACCAGGTGAACTGAAATTAACCGCCGATTCAGGTTGATTGGCATCAGCAAAGGAAACGATTCCCGGACCGCTAACTTTCTCCCAGAAAACGGCAAGGGTTGAACCCAGCGGAAATCCGTCGTCATCGACCTTGCCACTTAAGGTGAACGGTTGCCCAAAAAACATCTGAGAATCGTTTCCAGCACTAACCACGGGCGGATTATTCACCGGTTCCAGCACTGTCACGGTCACCTGATCAGAAGCCAGGAACTCCGAGTCGTCTGCGGTCAAAGTCAGAACATAATCACCCGGAAGACTGAAATTTACTCTTGAAGCAGGGTCTGATGAGTTCGCAAAGGTCGCTTCACCCGGTCCACTTGTGACCGTCCATGAAGTAGTCACGACGGCTTCCAACGGCAATCCATCATCGCTAACCGTCCCTCCCAGACGCAGCGGCGTCTGAAACTCTAAGGTCCGGTCTGGCCCTGCGTTCACAATAGGTGCACTATTGATTCCGGCGAATGGAGTTTTGCCTCCCTGTCCTGCGTCATAGATTTCTTGGATCTGTTCCGGCGTAAGGGCAGCGCAATAAAGACTGATCTCATCAAGTAAGCCGTCAAAGAATCGCGTGCGGTTGCTGTTAGAACCAAGGTAAAGAAAACCCGAAGTATCTATCTCGAGGCTGCCCCAGTCGGCCTCACTGCCCAACTGGCCATCGAGGTAAAGGCGCGCTGATCCATCGGCCTTGTTGTAGGTCAACGCCACATGATAGAATCTTCCAGCTTCAAGCGAACCACTTAGAAAGACAGAACGTATTTCTGGACTGACGACACTGACCTCGATCGGATTTGCTGACCAGTCCCGCCAGATCGAAAAATTACCCGTGACTCCATCCGTCCACTCAAGCAGCGTCATGTCGCGATTTACCGTGTTGAATTTCACCCAAAATTCGACTGTTAATCCATTATATTGCCCGAGGTCGAGCTCACTCTCAGGCTGGACGATCCGAAAGTCGCTCACTCCATCAAAAAAGAATCCACGCGATACCTGCGCATCGGCAAAATCTGCCCCAGATACCTTTTCCGCCTTGAATCCATTCACCAAATCCATATCTCCCACATTAGCAGGCCACCATGCTACCAAACAGTCGTCCGGATCGACGGTCTCCGGCCCGTTCACGCGCACTTCGATCGCTTCGCGGCACAATTCTGCGCCATCTGATGCCGCAATCTCGAATATATAGATTCCGTCTTCGGAAAACTCAAAGTCCGTCACAGATTGATCAGGCGAAACAATTGTCGCTGGTGAAGGTCCAGCGAGTTGTTGCCATGTAATATCGAGGTCCGCTGGAGTGGGTAAACCATCGTCGTTCACCACTGCATTCACTTTTAGAGCATCATTCGAACTGGCGATCTGGAAGAATTTTGCAACCTGAATCTGAGGCGGCTGATTAACGAACAGAAGCGGACTACGCCCGATCACGCCAGCATCATAAACGTCCTGTATCTCTGAAGGACGCAAAGCGCGAGAGTAAAGGGCAATCTCGTCGATTCCACCATCCAGGAAGGTGAATGAACTTCGGTCGGCGCGAGTCCCGATGAAGAGATCCTTATCAGTTGACACCGTCATCGTCCCGATCGAGGACTCCACCGCCATCTTGCCATTGAAGTAAAGCCGCATCACGCCTGAAACTTTGTCATAGGTGATAGCCAAATGCTGATATTCACCTACGAGGAAATTGCCAAAATGCTGCATTACAACCGTGCGAAACCCTTCCGCCCCACTCAATTCAACTCGCAAAGGAAAACTGGGACTACTATCGAGATAGACACTCAAACCATTTGGCCATTCCAGATAGTACATGTCTTTATCGTCCGTATCCGGTCTCGCCCAGAATTCGATGGTAAAACCTTCGTATCGTCCCAGATCAATCGCAGGGTCCGCCTCAACAAGACGAAAGTCATCCATTCCGGAAAATTCGAAGGCCTCCGATACCTGACCATCCGCATACCGGTCACTGCCTGCTGCTCCTGCTTTCAATCCACTCACAAGATCAAGATCATCCCCGTTCGCCGGCCACCAAGCTAAGAGGCTTTCGTCGTTCTGAAGCTTTACGGGCGATGCAGCATCTACTCGAATCTCGACCAGCTCTCTCGATTGGCAATCACCATCATTTGCCAC
>CAZUPP010000042.1:0-5011 GCA_964622095.1 uncultured Verrucomicrobiales bacterium | reverse complement strand
CATCTACTCGAATCTCGACCAGCTCTCTCGATTGGCAATCACCATCATTTGCCACAACCTCCATCAGATACGTTCCACCCTCCGAAAATGTCAGTTCCGGTCCGAGTGAATCGCGATTCTCGACTTCAACTTCTGCAGGCCCATTAAGTTGATTCCATCTCACGGATAGTCCCAGACCAGGCCTCCCATCATCAGTCACCGATGCAAAAAGATTCAGCGGGACTTTAAGGTCTCGATGGTAAACATAGGAGTCCGTCTCAATCTTTGGTGGAGCGTTTTGAGATAGAGGCGAACGGCCAACGGCTCCGGCTTCATGGATCTCCACGACTTCATGCGGTGCCAAAGCTCTGGAATAAAATGCGATTTCATCAAGGCCACCATCCAGGAAGGTGAATGAACTTCGGTCGGAGCGGGTCCCGATGAAGAGATCCTTATCAGTTGACGCCGTAATCGTCCCGATCGAGGACTCCACCGCCATCTTGCCATTGAAGTAAAGCCGCATCACGCCTGAAACTTTGTCATAGGTGATAGCCAAATGCTGATATTCACCTACGAGGAAATTGCCAAAATGCTGCATTACAACCGTGCGAAACCCTTCCGCCCCACTCAACTCCACTCGCAAAGGAGAACTGGGACTACTATCGAGATAGACACTCAAACCATTTGGCCATTCCAGATAATACATGTCTTTATCGTCCGTATCCGGCCTCGCCCAGAATTCGATGGTAAACCCTTCGTATCGTCCCAGATCAATCGCAGGGTCCGCCGCGACTATTCTTGCTTCGTTGACGCCGTTAAAATCGAATGCACCGGAAACTTTCCCTTCGACATAACGGTCTCCGGCAATCGGATCAGCTTCCAGACCATTTACCAGATCTCTATTCTCTCTGTTACCTGGCCACCAGGCTAGCAAATCGGCGTGCCTCTTAAGAGGCGTCAAGACTCCTTTGCGTACTTCCACGATTTTTGTAGTTGCGACTGCACCATCGTCAGCCTGAACCTGAAATGTATAAATACCGTCGCCTTCAATTCCCACCGGGGTTTTGGCTGCATCCGGTGATTCGATGGTTGCCGAATCCGGGCCAGAAAGCTGGCTCCACTTTATCCGAACGCCACAATCCGTTGGTTCGCCATCGTCAGAAACGATTGCCTCTAAGGCAATGCTGTCGTCATTCGGACTTGCATAAACATATCTCGGAACCTGAATCTGCGGTGCAAAATTGGTCAGCTCAGCACTTTTGCCACGTTCACCGCTTTTTGCGATCGCCAAAACCTCGCCCGGACTTAAGGCGCGTGAATAGAAGCTGAGTTCATCCAGCACCCCGTCAAAGAAGTTACTGAGTAAAGTGCTATTTTCATTCTTTCCAATGGTCAGGTCGGAAGTAGTGTTGATCGTGACATTTCCCCAATTCGCTTCCGCTACCAGAGCGCCCTCATGATAGATTCGCGCAAGACCGCTGGCTTTGTCATAGGTCAGCGCATAATGCTGAAACTCGTCGACCGCAAAGGCATTGCTTGGCGCCACCATGCTCCGGAATCCCATGGGACTCTGCGCGGAAACACGAAGCCCATACCATGGTGCGTCGCGGATAATGGTTAGCCCACCATTCCAGTCCAAATAATATGCATCACGGTTTGCGTCCTCAGGCTTTACCCAAAACTCCACCGTGAAACCTGGATACATACCAAGATCAGTCCGGGGATCAGCCG
Source organism: uncultured Verrucomicrobiales bacterium (assembly GCA_964622095.1). Lineage (GTDB taxonomy): Bacteria > Verrucomicrobiota > Verrucomicrobiia > Verrucomicrobiales > CAZUPP01 > CAZUPP01. Next base: position 3,301 of record CAZUPP010000042.1, on the reverse strand, counting down.
CCACTGTGCGACTATCAGTCGCTCCATCAAACCTAAAGCCACGGGACACAACCGCGTCCTCAAAGATTTCCGCACTTGAAGACTCCGCCCTTAAACCAGACACGATATCGTCCGATTCATTGTTCCCAGTCCACCAGGCTAAAATACTGTCATCCGCCTGCACAGAGGTGGGTAAATTCACGAGTACTTCGACTTCCTTAATTACTTGTTTCGCTTGATCAGTAACGGAAATCTCAAATCGATATCTTCCAGCTTCAGGGAACAGCACGGTCAGATTCTCCGTGTCGGCATGAGATAGCGAGGCAGCAGCAGGTCCGGAGACTTGTTGCCAGTCAATCTCAAGAACTCCTGCCTCCGGCAGGCCGTCGTCGGAAACTTCCGCACTGATGACAAAAGGAAGCTCCGAATCACAATGATAAAGGCTTGTCTCCAGACTCACGATCGGAGCTTCATTTTCGCTCGGCAGGCACTTTCCATTACTCCCTTCCAGATAGATTTCTCGGACTTGCGAAGCAGCCAGTGGTTTACGATAGAGACATATTTCGTCCAGAATCCCTTTGAAGGACAAGCTTGAAGCATCTCCAGCCAGGAATAGGTTTCCACTCAAATCAAAACGTATATCTCCCAGATTAGCTTCAGCCAAGATAACCCCATTAACATAAGCCAACGCGACGCCCTCCTTTCTTTCATAGACGAAGGCAAGGTGAAAAAACTCGGAATTTGTTGTCAGGGTTGAGTCACCAAACATCTGATAGTTTGTGCCATTCAGGTCACGAGCCTCCATCTGGAGACGATTTAGGGAGACATCCCGATAGAGACGGAAACCAACGTCTGGACCTAAGGACCACTGAAGAATCGTGTCGTCAACGGTGGTAGGCTCAGGCCTTACCCACAACTCGATCGCGAATCCGTCTTCGCTTGCGCCTAGATCGATCGACGGATTTGACGGTATCTCTATCTCATCTCCACGCGTCTCAAACCTAAACCCGAGAGCCACCTTCGCGGCATCATAGTTTAAATTCTTGCGCGAAGCATCAAGAGCATTCACCTGCTCCCGCAAACTACCATCGCCCGGCCACCACGCCACCATGCCTTCCGGAGCGTCCAGCCGGCAGGGACTGTCGACTCGTACTGTGAATGAATCACTCACTTCATGTACGGTGTCCGAGGCCTCCAGTTGGACCACATACAGACCAGGACCGGAAAAAGAGGTCGTGGTTGACAAAGATTCAGACTCAATAATCGGAGCATCGAGCGGCCCAAAGCTTGCCCATCCAAAGGACAACGCTCCCACAGGTAAGCCATCGTCGCGAACAACTCCTTCCAGAGGAAGACTCGAACCAGAAGAGAGGAAGTCAATGTCATCTCCGGCAAACACAAAAGGAGGCTGATTTGCCTCTCTTCCTAAGCTATTACCGATGCGCGTGTAGATATCGTCCAGCTCTGATGATGAAGGAACAAAATAATAATCAGATGGTCGTGAAGCAATCCCTTGCAGTTGGACGTCATTTACGCCGGACCCGAGCCCGAGAGAGATGATGCGGATCCCAGCATTTTTAGCGTTTGTCGCTTCGGCTCCCAGTCCCCCTTGTCCATCACTCAAGAGTATGATCAATGGAAAAGGACTGGTTCCATTCGTAAGAAGCTCTTCCGCAGCTACTCGAATACCAGAACCTATATTAGTTCCACCGCCCGCACCAAGACTAGCTATATCCTGCTTAAGACGTTCGAAATCGTTGGTCAAAGGTGTTTTTACCGAGGCCGCGCTAGTAAATGGAATAAGCGCACCGAAATCAATGCTTGGCGAAAGAAAGTCATCAACAAACTGAATGGCTGCTGCCTTGGCATCGATAATTTTCTGTCCACCCATCGAGCCGGATGTATCAATGACAAAGGCTACATCCAGAGGCACCTCAATCGGATTGCTGGTGACCTCAATGGTAATATCTTGCTGACTGGCAAGCTCCCCGTCAAAAGCCGCAAAGCGAACGACGTAAGTTCCCACCTTAAAGAAGGCAATATCCGTGGCCAGCTCTGTTGGGTTCTCAATACTTATCTCCTCTGGACCGGAAATCCGATACCAGGCATAGCTTAATTCTCCATCGCTCGGTAATCCGTCATCAGTGACCACAGCTTCCACCGACAGAACATTATTGGGAAGCGACGCAAAGAACCGGTCATTCAAAGAAATAGCAGGCGGCAGATTCCCAGCTGCATCAAACAGCGTAAAAGTGATTTTATCAGATGCAAAGAATTCCCCGTCGCTGACCGTTAATCTTAGGGTGTAATCGCCAGATACGTCCGCTCGAAACTGCGTATCCAGCTCGGTAGGATTCTCAATGGTTAACATCCCCGGTCCATCGATTACCTCCCATTGGTAGGTCAAAAGAGCTGGCGCTGTATCGGGGTCACTTGCGGTGCCGGTTATCTCAATTGCGGTGCGGTCGAGTGAACCAAGAAACAGGTCATCAAAGTAACCATCGGCGAAAGTATCGTTTACATTACGTCCGGCACGTAGCGTCACACGAAGACTGCGGGCATCCGCGGGAGCTTGAAGATCAGCGTACTGAAACAACCATGCGTTCGTGACGGACGCCGGATCAAAGTTAACGCTGCTAAGCACCGTTTCTCCTGTTTCATCAAGAAAATCAAGATCGATTGAAGTATTATCCAATCGGTTCTCTGCTTCCACTCGGGCAAATCCGAGGAAACGAAATTCTTTGGTCCCCGTGTCAATCGCCTGAGCAAAGGAATCGAGTTCAATCGTCTGCACGAGCTCGGTCGATGCCAGAGCGCTGCCTCCAAAAAAGAATTCTCCGTCGCGTGCTTCCGGGAATGTCCCCCCGCCTTGAAGACGTCGCCATGCGCTCCCGTCGGTCGTTGACCAATTCGGGATTGTCCCATCGGGCAGAAGTTCTTCCTCATTGCTTGCGTTAAGAATGAGATTCGATCCAACAGCGACATTTAGCTCTTCAGTCCGGTCGGGACCAAGGTTAACCACGGGCGGATCGTTTACCGCCCTGACAGAAATTGTGACGCTTGCCAGAGCGCTGTTTGCCTCACCGTCATTGACCAGATAGGTAAAGACATCCAGGCCAAAGAATTCATCGGTCGGTGTGTATGTAAGCGTTTTCCCTGCACCATCGAGGCTTCCTCGTGCTGGCGCATCAACAATCACGTAAGTGAGCTCATCATCATCTGCGTCGGTCCCTGACAAAATCACTGAGACCGCGACATCCTCGTCGGTTTCAATAAAAAGAGATTGAGCAGCGGGCACGTTGTTCTTCGGTTCCACCGCAAT
>CAZUPP010000041.1:0-17883 GCA_964622095.1 uncultured Verrucomicrobiales bacterium | reverse complement strand
CGTTGGCGACCGATAGTGAACCAGTACCGTGAGGGAAAGGTGAAAAGTACCCCTGTGAGGGGAGTGAAATAGAACCTGAAATGATGTGCTTACAAAGAGTGGGAGCCCTTCGGGGTGACCGCGTGCCTTTTGCTTAATGAGTCTGCGAGTTAGTGTCTGTAGCAAGCTTAAAGCCTTCTGGGCTGAAGGCGCAGGGAAACCGAGTCTTAAATGGGCGTACAGTTACAGGGGCTAGACCCGAAACGGAGGTGATCTATCCATGGCCAGGTTGAAGCGGAGGTAACACTTCGTGAAGGACCGAACCGGTGTGGGTTGAAAACTGCTCGGATGAGCTGTGGATAGGAGTGAAAGGCTAATCAAACCCCGTGATAGCTGGTTCTCTCCGAAATATATCTAGGTATAGCCTCGCGTGTTGACCCTTGGAGGTAGAGCACTGGTAAAGTGATGGCCCTTAACCGGGTACTGACCTTTGACAAACTCCGAATGCCAAGGGGTAGAACGCGGGAGTCAGTCAGTGGGGGATAAGCTTCATTGGCGAGAGGGGAACACCCCAGACCGGCAGCTAAGGTGCCTAAAAACCGCTAAGTGGAAAGGATGTGAAGTTACTTAGACAGTGAGGATGTTGGCTTAGAAGCAGCCACCATTTAAACAGTGCGTAATAGCTGACTCACCGAGTGATTTTGCGCCGAAAATGATTGGCGATAAGCGGTTTACCGAAGCTCCGGACGCAATAGCGTGGTAGGAGAGCATTGTCATCAGGTTGAAGCGGAAGGGAAACCGACCGTGGACAGGTGACAAGAGAGTATGCAGACATGAGTAGCGATAAGCCGGGGGAGGTCCCCGGCCGCCGTAAACCTAAGGTTTCCTGGGGAAGGTTCGTCCGCCCAGGGTTAGTCGGGACCTAAGGTGTAGCCGATGGGCGAAACCGATGGACAGCAGGTTAAATATTCCTGCACCAGTTTAGTGTAAGTATGAAGTGCGCTTTCGCAGAGGTGGTCTGGCGGTTGAAAGTGCCAGTCCGCAAGGGACGCCTGAGCCTTTGGCAACGGTGGATCCACCAAAGCGAGAGCCGAGAAAAGCTTCATATGTTGCGAAAACTGCCCGTACCGTAAACCGACACAGGTGGGTGGGTAGAATATACCAAGGCGTGTGAGTGAACCCTGGTTAAGGAACTCGGCAAAATAATCCCGTAACTTCGGAAGAAGGGATGCCCTCTGGGTTGCAGAGAAATGGGTCAACCGACTGTTTACCAAAAACACAGCACTCTGCTAAGCCGATGAGGCGATGTATAGGGTGTGACACGTGACCAATGCTGAAAGATTAAGGGGAGGGCTTAGCGCAAGCGAAGGTCCGAACCCAAGTCCCAGTGAATGTCGGCCGTAACTATAACGGTCCTAAGGTAGCGAAATTCCTTGTCGGGTAAGTTCCGACCTGCACGAATCGTGCAACGAGTTGACCGCTGTCTCAACCAGGTGCTCAGCGAAGTTGTAATGGCGGTGAAGATGCCGCCTACCCGCAGAAGGACGGAAAGACCCTTTGCACCTTAACTGTAAGCTGTCATTGATGTTTTGATTTTACTGCTTAGCGTAAGTGGGAGGCTTTGAAGGGATCCTTGAGGGGATTCTGGAGCCGCCAATGAAACACCACCCTGTAAATTCGGAATATCTAACCTGGAAACGGGGACCGTGGCAGCCGGTCAGTTTTACTGGGGCGGTATCCTCCTAAAAGGTAACGGAGGAGTGCGATGGTTGGCTCAATCCGGTTGGCAATCGGATGGCGAGTGTATGGGCACAAGCCAGCCTTACTGCGAGACGGACATGTCGAGCAGTCGCGAAAGCGGGCCCAAGTGATCCGGTGGTTCTTAGTGGAAGGGCCATCGCTTAACGGATAAAAGGTACGCTAGGGATAACAGGCTGATCGCGCCCAAGCGTTCATAGCGACGGCGCGGTTTGGCACCTCGATGTCGGCTCATCACATCCTGGGGCTGGAGAAGGTCCCAAGGGTTCGGCTGTTCGCCGATTAAAGTGGCACGCGAGCTGGGTTCAGAACGTCGCGAGACAGTTCGGTCCTCTATCCTCTGTGGGCGTAGGAGATTTGAGGGGTTCGGTTCCTAGTACGAGAGGACCGGAATCGACGCACCTCTGGTGTATCGGTTGTCGCGTCAGCGGCACGGCCGAGTAGCTAAGTGCGGAAAGGATAAGCGCTGAAAGCATCTAAGCGCTAAGCCTCTCCCAAGATTAGATCTCCCTGAAGGGGCGTGGAAGACGACCACGTCGATAGGCCGTAGGTTTAAGCATAGCAATATGTTCAGCCGAGCGGTACTAATTCCCCGTTCGTCTTGACGACTTCATTCATTCATTACTTACACGGCAGATAAGACTAGTGCCTGCACCAAACGGTATACGCCGCTTGCGTTCACGCTCCACCTCTTCTCTGTCGTCATTTGTCAGGAAATGTGCTCCACTTTCCTCATCTTTACTCCAAACCTTCACACCTCCATGCGCAGGTATCAGAGAATGCTCCCCTCCCCGCCCATCCTCTGCGTTCTTTTCCAGTCTTCAGCCTCCCTGCTTGGAACACACTGACAGCCAGTCAACTGACCAGCCTGTCCCGTCATCCAGCACCGCCTCACCGGTCCTCAGAGCCGTGAGCCAATTTTCTTTCGCTCCATTTCCCGATCCTACGGGAAATCCCGCGAAACCCCCATTGACTCATCCTCTGGTGACCATAGCACTGTGGAACCACCCGTTCCCATCCCGAACACGGAAGTGAAACGCAGTAGCGCCGATGGTAGTGCGGGTAGAGCCCGTGTGAGAGTAGGTCATCGCCAGACTATACCCCCGCTTTGAAGGATATCTCATCCTCCAGAGCGGGGTTCTTTTTTGCCCACATCAACACCACACCACACCTCGCGTCGCGCCCCGCCTTCTCTTCAGCCGCGTCAGCGCCCAAAGAATCGCCCGGCCGGTCTCTCCGTCCCCGTCACGATCGGGGCCTCATTCATCTGTGATGAATGAACGTTCATTTGTGGGCCGGCCGCCGGTCTGTCCCGGGAAACTTTTTTTCACTTTCTTCAGCCCGGACGTCCCGGACGTCCCGGACGTGTCGCGCCCTGCCATTTCTTGCGCGATATTGTTCTATGGCCCTGCTCCACCTCACGCCTTGCCGCCATCTCACAGACGCAAATCCGCCCGTCCGGCCAACCCTCACCCCCGCGCCAGCTCCCTCGCTCGGCCCGCGCACGCGGTCCGTTCCCGGGCTTTCTCTCCATCAGATTCAACCAGATTCCTATCGGTCACTCCCCGGTTTTCCTTTTTACCAAACGTTCGGTAAAATAATCCTTTCGCCCTGCAGCCCCTCCATCAGCCGTTCCGGACGCGACACCCCGCCTGTCTCTCGTTTTACCGACCGTTCGGTAAAACCAGCCGCACGGGTCCCCCTTCACCGTCACCGCCTCAGCCTCGCTCCTGCGGAGATCGCTATTCTTACCTCACCGCACTGCCGGCTGGCCTGTGCCACTGTCCGTATAGGAGCTTTCCACCCTCTTGGCCACATCCCGGTAGCCATAGTCCACCTCGTAGATCTCCGTGAACTGCTGGATGGAATCCTGCGGCTTGCCCATCTCCTCGTAGATCAGGCCCAGCTCGTAGGTGATTTCCTTCTTGTTCGTATCCATCACGCTGGACTGATCCTTCGCTTCCTTCAGGGTTTTCGCCGCGATCTCCATCATCCCATTCGCCTTGTAACAGCGGCCCAGCAGCATCATTGCCTTCAGCCGGGCAGATGGACTGTTGCGCGCCTTCTGCAGTTCCGGGATCGCATCCTTATACTGGCCCACCTGGAAAAGTTTCTGGCCCAGCTCCAGGCGCAGGTCCAGGTCAGTCGGGTTCGCCCCCACCCGCTGCCGTGCGATGTTCAGTTGGCGCTCGCTCAGCTCGTGCTTCAGCTTGTCCAGCTCTTGCCGATACTCCGCCTTGTCCGCTTCAGCCACTTCCGGGTTCTTCAACGCTTTCTCATACGCCTCGATCTGACTCTCCACCTGATGCAGTTGGATGTCGGAAATCTTCCGCTGAAGGCCGGGATCCGAACCGCCGCTCAGACTCAGCGCATGTTCATACCACTGGATCGCCGTGTCCCAGTCTTCCTTCTGCTCGACCAGCGCCGCGATCTGGCGGGGCCAGTTCACATTATCCGGCTCAGCCTGCGCTTTCTCGTAAAGCTGCCCGATCCGTTCGTCGATCGCTTCCGCGCTCAGCACCGTCTTGCTTTCACGCTCCAGATTCTCGTGGTCCACCTCGGTATTCAGCTTGGCCCGGTAATCCGTGTCCGACCGTTCCCAGCCTCCCCGGTCCATCGAGTGCCGGGCCGCCGCGTCCTTGGACTTCTTCACCGCTGCCAGGTCAGAGGGATCGATCTGCGCGATCTTGGAGTAGACATCCACCGCCCTTTCCGGGTGGCCGTGGTCCAGGTAAAACTCCGCCAGCTTGTGCATCACCTTCGTGTCCTTCGGATGCCCCTCGGCCATCGTCTCCAGCGCCAGTTGCGCTGTCTCCGGCATATCCATCGCCAGGGCCGCGTCATGCAGCAGCTGATTGGCTTTGATGTCGAATGGGTTATTCGTCAACGCCTTCTCGGCGCTTTCCATCGCCCCTTTCGGGTCCTTCTTCAGCAGCCCCGGCTTACCGCCGCCGCCCATACTGAACAGGCTCTTATTCCCCTTCGTATTGATGATCTCGGACCGGCGCAGCAGGGTGCGGGCGCTCAGAAACTCCGGCTCCTCTTTCAGGATATCCTGCAGCAGAGTGATCGCGTAGTCATAGTTCTTGAGGTCAACCGCGCTCTGAGCCTTCAGCCAGTAGCCCTTTTGCGCCTCGGATAGGTCTTTTTCGGTCCTTACAGCCATGAGAAAAGTTTGTTCGTCGTCGGGGAATGTGATGTCGTCAGGCGCTCGCCGGGGGGTGACGCAGGTTGATCCACCGGATTGCGCACTGCTTGGGGAAATGGGAGGACGTGTGAGCAGTGAGGCATGGACACGAACCTCAGAGAACGGAGAATGGACCCGGCACACCGGATTCTCAAGCCCTCATCCTGCTTTCAAAGTAGAACGGCTCCGCCCGCTCGGCAACCCCGCAGATGATTGAGTCATGAAGCGCACCACAGCAGTGATCGGTGGAGGTTTAGGCGGCCTCGCCGCCGCCGCCAGGCTGGCTCAGGCAGGCTTTGCCGTCACCGTCTTTGAGCGGAACGCCCGGGTCGGCGGTAAGATGAACCGCCACGAATGGGACGGCTTTCGCTGGGACACCGGTCCATCTCTCCTCACCATGCCCTACGTCCTTGAGAAGCTCTGGGCCGACCTCGGCCGGCCCCTGGAGCAGGATCTTACCCTCGTCCGGCTGCCCAGCACCTGCCTTTATCATTGGCGCGATGGTACACGCATCCGCGAAGACGACGCGTTCTGGCAGCGCGATGACGTAGCCCGCTTCCTCCATTACGCCCGCGGTCTCGCTTCTCTTTCTGAACAGACTTTCCTCGCCGCCCCCCTCGATGAAATGTGGCGCCGCCTGACCCAGCCCCAGGCCCTCCGTGAGCTGGTGCATTTCCCCAAGATCGCCGACATGCGCACCCTCAGCGAAGTGGTCCGCAGATTCTTCCCGGATGATCCCCACTTGCGTCAGCTTTTCGAACGATTCGCCACCTACAACGGTTCATCCCCCTACCGCACACCTGCCGCCTTCAACGTCATTGCCGCGATCCAGGCCAACGGCGGTGGATGGTGGCCCCGTGGTGGAATGTATCGCATCGCGGAATGCCTCGCCAATCTGGCCGCTCATCACGGTGCGGAGATTCGCACCCGTTGCCCGGTGGAAAAACTTCGTCTGAATGAAGATGACCGGGACGGCCCTTGCTGGGAAGTGCGTCTCTCCGGTGGGAAAACCGAGTCCTTCGACCTCATTGTCTGTAATCAGGACGTGATCAGTGCTCAACGCGGCTTGATCGAAGCTGACTCCCTGCAAAACGAACCCGCCGCCGAGCTTTCTCATTCCGGCCATGTACGCCTGCTCGCCGTGCGTAAATCCTTTCCGAAGCTGGAGCATCACAATATTTTCTTCAGCGAAGATTATCCCCGGGAATTCCGCGATATTTTTGAGGACAGAGTTCCTCCCGCGCAGCCCACCATTTACGTCGCCATTTCTTCCAAAACAGAGCCTTATCGCGCCCCCGGTAATTGGGAAAACTGGTTCGTCCTGACTAATGTGCCATCGCGCACCCCTCAACCGGATGAGCCGGGAGGCGATCCCGTCACGATCCTCGAAAAAGAATTCGGCCTCGAAGGTCTGCGTGACGTCATCGCCTATGAGCGTCACCTCGGCCCGGCTGACTTTGAATCACTTTACGGCGCCTCGCAGGGCGCCCTTTATGGTTATGCCTCCCACGGCACCATGAGTTCTTTCCGCCGTCCACCCATCAAACATCGCACTCTGCCCAATCTCTACTTTGCCGGCGGCACCACCCATCCCGGCGGCGGCGTTCCGCTTGTCCTGCTCAGCGGCCAATTCGCTGCCAATAAAATCATTCGGCGTTTCACGTAACTGACAGAGTTATTTTCCCATTCAATCCGCCACTCGGAACATCACTTCATTGCGGCGTTTCTCCGCCGGAGTTCCGGGCCCATCATACACCGCAAAGATAATTTCATCCGGATCAGCCAGCGTAACTTCATTTTCCAGAATCCATGCACGTAATTTATCCACCGCTTCGACCCGGTTTTCCGCATTAGGTTTTCCACTGTAGCGGTAAACCACCACTTTACCGAGTGCCCTTTCTTTGACCTCCACCTTTTCCCCATTCTTCGGCGCTGGCGTTCCCGCCTCGGCCACCTCGCGCGGCATCATAAAACTCATCGTCGCCCCTTCGTCTTCCTCGTCGCCTTCCATAAAAACCGGAGTCGTCATGGCAATTTTCTGTTCCGCTTCATTCTTCCCGTTGATGAAACCTGCCAGCGCCATAAACGGACCGTTCCGCCGATCCATTGATTTCATCTCCGTCGAGACAAACACCATCTCATCATAGCGCCGGATTTCGTATGGGCCATCCGTCCGGAGCACCTCATACGGTGCCATCTCATAGCTATCGGCCTGCGTTGACGGGCTCATATAAAAGTAAGCGATCACGGCAAGGGCGATAAAAAGCGCGATGGGGATAAAGAACTTCATAACCCACTTGACGACCGTTCAGGAGCTTTCGTTGCAGATTTCTGATACTCCACAAACTTTTTCCGCCAGCGCGCGCGGGATAATTTACCCCGGCTGTCCGGATGCAATTCCGGCGTGAACCACCAGTGCCGGGGCACTTTCCAGGCAGGCAATTGCTTGAGCAAATGCTGGCGCAGAACTCGCTCCGGTTCGCCCTGAGGTCCTTCACCCCGCCAGCGCACGCAGGCCACCGCGTCTTCGCCCCGGCTGGACTCACACCTCGAGATGCTGAAAACCAGGCACTCCCCCACAGATTCATGGTCTGCCAGATGACGCTCAATCTCCTGCGGCGCGACTTTGCGCCCGGCCAGATTCATCAGATCAGACGCGCGCCCGAGCAGATGGACGCACTGCTCCGCCCCGCTGACTTCACCCAGGTCACTGGTCAGAAATCGGCCCTCGCCCGCCAGCGCATGATCCGTCTCCGGCCAGTAACCAAGCCCCGCCGCCGCGCTGTGAATGGTCAGCCGCCCCTGCTCATCGGTCTCCAGGCGAACCCCGTCCACCGCCTGGCCCGCAAAATTCTCCGCTTCACGCGGCGTCACGCTCCGATCATAGGCGATCCCCCCACATTCGCTCGAACCATAGAAATTATGAATCTTCAGCCCGCTCTTCGCAAAAACCGTTTGCTCCAGCTTCAGCGGAAGGGGCGCTCCTGCGGAAATCGCGATGCGGATAGCCTCCGCCGAGAGAATGCCCGCTTCCTCCCAGATGCGCCACATCGCCGGCACGGCGGGGACGGCGAGGCCCCCTTCCTTCGCAAAGCGCTCCAAAACCTTGCGGACGGTTTCCGGCAGAGGCGACCCGAGCCAATAAAGGGGAATGCCATGCAGCAGCAGAGGCAGGATGAGATTGGAAAATCCATAGCTGTGCGCCGCGGAAATCACCGCCAGATTCGGTATACCCGGACCAAGGCCCATCGTGGGAATGAGCTGGGCAGGATCGGCGGCCAGTTGTTCAGCGCGGAATGCGACAAACCGCGGCTGACCCGTCGAGCCGGAAGTCAATTTGAGATGCACGCAACCGGCAGGTAATGGAGGAATCTCACCAGACGTTAGTAAAGGAGGAAGCTTTGCCTCGGGTTCGATCGCGCAAAAGGGCACATCATCTCGCCAGGCCCGCAGGACCTCGATCACTAAATTCAGACCGGTTTCCTGAGTATAGTGAATCGGCCTGCGCGCGGGTGGGGCTTTCTCCGCGAGAGCAGCCATCTCCGAAAACGTATAGGAAATATCGGAATTCGCGCCTTCGCCCCGATTGCAAAAAGCAGGCTGGGATGAATGTTCCCGCGCCACCCCAAGCCATTGTTCATAGAGATAACCCACCACAATCTACTCCGGCGCACCCTCCTGCCGCGTGCCGGAATCTATCCTGTCATCCTCCTTAGCCGGTGTCGAGCTTTCATCCAAAGCTCGATTGGCCCACGCTTCCACGAGGAAAAAGGGCGGCCGGGTGATCGCGTCATCTTCCAATTCCTGGGTCAGTGTCTTTGTGTTTCGGAATGTCGCCAGATCACTCTGCTCAATCTCAATCATTACCTCGGACTCGCCTTCGGCCATTTTGATCTGTAAGAACTCCCCACGCGGCTGAGCTTTCCGCTCTTTCCCATTCACTTTCACAGAAACGATTTTGTCTTCCATCGACTGGCTGAAGAGCAGATTAATCGTGCTGACGTTTCGGTTCTGCGGCAATTCTATGCGAAGCTTTGCAGGCAACGCTATCTCGCTTTGATTCAGCGTCTCATCATCCAGAGGCACCGCGGTCGCGAGACGATAAGCCCCCATCGCTTGGGGACTATTGAGCACATCCAGCAATGCAGGCACCTGATGGAAATGATCACCCCAGCCACGCGGGAAGAGCAGGAAAGGGTCATAGGGTTGTGGTAATTCCGCCCTCAGGGGTAGGGGCCTTTCTCCCGTGGCTGTCTGAGCAAAAATATTTTCGATGCTTCTCTCCTCCAGCGGCAGTGGAAAGAAAAAGATCCGGTGATAATTAAAGCGCAATGGAATGGTCACGTAACGGATCGTCTCAGGCAAATCATTGGAAGTCAAAGGCACCGGGCCATCAGATTTTTTACGGAAGGTATTATCAAAAAGCACCAGCTCCCGATGCAGCACGGCCGGCGGCGGAAGCGGAGCATCGATTAACTGGTGCTGTGCGGCATTCAGATAGGCTGCGCTGTGCGGTTCATATTCACCAGGAAACCAGACTTTTCCGCCCTCCGGCGCCACGGCTTCGATCATGCGCCCTGCCATCAGCCAATCCTGCGTGGGATAGAATTCATAGGCCCGGTAAACCCTTTGACCGCCGGTCCAGAGCAGGGCCGCCACCCCCAGACATAGAATCGGCCGCAAAGAAACCAGTCGTGGATTCCGGTAAATCATACTGAACCAGAACGCAATCGCCACCGCGGCCGGGCCCGCCAGAAACGCGGTCACCCTCATGGGCGGCGTTTGAATGTGCAGACAATAAATGAGAAAACCAAACACCGCTGCGCTCGCGACCAGACACGCCGATACTGTGGCCCGATTCCGCGGGTGCCGGAAAAACGCCACGACCAGACAAATCGCTGCTGTTAAAGAAAGCAGGAGCATCGGGCCCGCCGTGACCATTTCTTTAGGAAAAACATAATAACGCAGGAACATATAAATCCGGTCAATCGAGGTAAAGCGCAGATCATATTTAGCCTCATACTCCTGCGTCACCTTCATGACCTCCGAGATGATCGGCGTATAGGAAAGCCCGATTACCACCAGGGTCATGACCCCAGCCAGAAGGGCACGCGTCTGGGGGCGCAGGAAAAAGGCCGCCAGCATGAAAAATCCACCCACCAGAATATAAAACGGCACGGTGTAAGTGCCGAGCCAGGTGCACACGGCCAGACCAACCAGCGCGCCGAGACCCTGGCCTTTCTTTGCGGCCAGATAATTCCGCAGCAGCAAAACCGACACCCCGGCAAAAAGCGTGATAAACCCGTAACCGCGCGCCTCCAGCGTAAGCTCAAGCAGGAGCGAATTAATTGCGATGAAGAAAACGAAAATCGCTCCTTCGACAATCTCCAGGCGGCGGGCAAACAGAAGAAACCCCAAAAGCAGTAACAGCCCCATCGCAATAAAAGACAGAAGACGCGCACGGAACGGCTCGTAGGAATCACTGCCCGGAGTAAGCGAATTTGTCAGGCTGTAAAAGACGTGGTTCTTGGCCAGATTATAGGTTGTGACCACGCTGAGCGGGGATTGAGAATGATACTGGTTGATCGCACTGATTTCATCCTCACGCAGAGATGACGCGGCCATCGCTTCAGCCACTTTTCCGCCCTGAAGCAGGGCGATATACATAATGGCGCCCGCCGCGATAATTTCGATAAACACAAAAAGCCATTTCGCTGGCGGTCGGTGGCACCAGCGGCAGGCGGCAGCCCAGCTTCTTTCAAAAACCGCACCCGCCCAGCTGCCCCAGCGCATGATATCGCGCGGCAACAGATACAGTCCCCAAAGCGCGCTCGCCGCGATAATTATCCGGAGCGGCCAGTAAAGCGCGTTCCCCACAAAATGAAATGCGACCACGCAGACTGCGGCGAGAAGCAAGGGCAGTGGAGAATGATTCAGAGCCGCTTTCCAAAGCGGGGTTTGTCTAAGACCCTGGGCCACGATATTTCTGTGTGGAGTTGCTGGCAGTTTGGTGGGTTGCATAGTTCCAAGGTCCATGTTTTAATTCTAACCCAGAGTTCAGTCAATAAGATTACTTATGCTATTCTACGCTATGCTATCCGTAATCTTGGCTAAGTCCGCCCTTCAATCCTTAGGGAAGCACCGGCTTGTGGATTTTGCTAAAAACCATAATCTGATTCTACCCATCATCGAGCTGCTCTACGAATGCGAGACTAGCCGCAACCGCAGTTTGATGAAGTCGCAGCTACAGAAGCTTTCCGGCTGTTCTTACTCGCTTAGTAGACAGTTCCATGAACTCCTCAAAGCAGAAATCAGAAATTTGCGCCCGTCGCGACGTGGGCTTCAAGATCTGCTGGTTGATAACGCAACTCTTAACTATTCATACTTTGAGAGTGATGAGATCCTTCCAGTATAGATAGCTGATGAAATGGGAATACAACTTCAGCACGAAATCGATCGCGACATCAACCTGCGCGACGGTTGCCTCAGGCTAATGCCAGACAAAACACTACTAGAAAAGGATTGGACGATAGGAGAGATTAATGTCGAGCAAGGATCCTCGCTTGTAAAAACACAAGTGCCCGAATACTATAGGCTAACGAGAAATGAAAATCTACCTGCGGCTGAAAAGATCGATCCAGAGTGGATGAGTTTTCAATATACCATGATCTGCCTTGTTTGGCATCTAACTAACTATTCGAAAAACGGACAGGAACTTGGTGGGCCCTTAAAGAAAGACAACGAAATTATCGACAAAAAAATAGTGTCCTTGGCGGTAAGAGCCGGCGCGCTTATGACTGCAGATTTATATATGGGTTGGCGCTTTCTGCTTTCCAAGCCGGATGGAAAATTATTTTTCGTGCCGGCATTAAAAGATAATCCTAAGGCAGTCAAACTCGCAAATTCCAGCCCAAACTGCCAATTTCTTGGCGTTTAAAACTCACTGAGCTCCCAGAATTTCGCAAAGGCATTATCCCAGGAGCGATGCTCCACACCCTGCCGGGCCTTCCGGCCCATTTTCTCGCGGAGCGCAGGATCACCAATGAGCCGTGCCATCGCCACGGCAAAGGCCCGGTCATTCAGTGCCGGGGTGATATAGCCATTCACCCCCTCCTCGACGAGATCTTTTGGGCCGCCCAGATCAGAAACAATCGTCGGCAAACCGGAGGCCTGCGCTTCAATAACCACATTTCCAAATGTATCCGTTGTGCTTGGAAAAAGAAAAATATCCGCCGACGCATAGGCCGTCGCCAGATCTTCCCCATGCAACGCCCCGGCAAATACCGCCTTCGGCAATTTCCGCCGCAATTCGTCAAGATAAGGGCCTTCCCCAATGAAAATGAGATTCCACGGAGGAAGATCATTTCTTCCGGTCAGGGTGTCGTGTGCCCGCACGATGACATCGAGATCTTTCTCCACGGAAATCCGTCCGACGTAGAGCAGCTTGACCGCGTCTGGCGACACTCCGGTCGGCGCAAAAAAATCCGGCCGCCCTTTCGAGGGATGAAACCGGTCTGTGTCCAGGCCGCGCGGCAGAATCTTGAGCTTGGCGGGAATGATGTTCCGGTGCGCCCACTGTTGGCGGTAATGTTCGCTGTTATTATAGATCAGATCGGTCGAATCAAAAAACCAGTGCATGAATTTCCACGTGACGGATTCCGTGAAATGATCATCGGAAAAAATGCGGGCGTATTGAGGAATATCCGTGTGATAGATGGCAATGGATCGCAGGCCCAGCATCTTGGCCGTGAGCAGCCCGGTCAGACCCACCGGCCCGGGCGTGCTGATGATGATTTCGGAAAAATCGTGTTCCCGCACATAATCGATCATTTCCAGAATGGGCGGGAAGGTCACAATCTGCCGTTCGTATTCCGGAATCTCAAACTGTCCTCGCGGCAAAAAATTCGTCACGGGAAAATCCATCGGTTTGAGGGCCGGACGGCTCACGAGTAATTCCAGTTCAGCGCCGGATTTATAGGCCGCCAGGGCCATGCGCCGCACCGTCATGGCCACCCCGTTCACGTCGTCTACCGTATCGGTAAACCACGCGCGTTTTACCCGGGACAGGACCGGGGGAATCTCGCCGCAGATTTGCTGAGCTACATCCGTCAGCCATTTCCGGTTGGGCGCCTGACTCTGAAATCCGTAAAAATACGGTGCCAGAAAAGCCGCCGCCGGAAGCAGGGCGCTGAAGGTGCGCAGCCCTTCCAGCCCGTTTCCTTCCTCAATCTGTTCGACGCATTTCTCGGTAAAGTGCGAATAGAGCCGGTTAAACAGAACATTGGCGATGGCAAAGGCGCGTCTTTCCACCGCGGGGACATCCGCGGTCGCTTTCCGGATTTCTTCGTCCAGGTCTTCATCCTGCAGGACGTCGATCACCTCACCGAAAAACGCGGCGTTGCTCGGTTTTAAGGCCAGCTCAAGAAATTTCCCGGAAAGAATACTTTCCAGCACAAACGTAATCCGGTCCATGAGCCCGAACTCCGTAGGATTTTCTCCGCTCAGAAACCGGGAAAAGGCGCGATCCAGCAGATCAATCCCTGGCATGGCCTGGCTCTGCGCGAAGCGCCGCCGGGCGTAGCTGAACAGCGTATTAAAAAAACCGTGAGCCAGCCGCAGCGGATTTCCTCCTTCACCGCGGGCGACACATTCTCCACGCTGAATCGCCCCCAAAAATTCCCGGGGAGAAAGCCGGTTGCCGGGACATTCGGTAAAAGCCTGGGCGACGAATTGCCCGCCACGATCAGCTGAGCCGCCGACGAAGATTTTTTTCCACGGCTCCGGATGCGTCGGGGTGAGATGATGTTTGTCAGAAAGCCGTTCGATTATTTCCGGAGTCAGGCGCTCGAGCGCGCAGGAAGCAACCTCACTATAAAGCGAAGCCCGGTGACCATTGATGCCTTCAAAATGTTTGAAGAGCAGAATCAGACGCTCCAGATCAGTGAGCGTCAGATCCCGGTTGTAACTGTAGAAGGGATGCGCCACGGCATGCGCCAGCGCCTCCTCGCGGAGGTAGGCCTGGAGGGCAAAGAGATTCTCACGGCGCCGGGCGATTTCTTCATGCTGCGCTTCATTTAATCCCCAGATGAGAATTTTTATCTTCGCTTTGCTGTCCGGAAAATGGGCAACGGCTAATTCACTGAGAAAAACATCCGGGCGATCTGCGATTTCTTTGACTCCGTCCAGGGTATTTTCATCGGTGATCGTGACCAGATCCATCCCGGCGGATTTCAGGCGGTCATAAAGCATCCATGGCTCTGAATAACTGGCCGCCAGTCCCAAATGCCGAAAAACCCATTCATCAGTACGCTGGGTGTAACGGGAGGCAACGTGGAGATCCGCGCGGACAGGCATCTTAAGAAAAGATTCTAGCAACTCCCCGGTCCGATGCAACACCGCTGAAAATCTGCCTGGCAAAAAAATAAAAAAGGGGAGGGAGCGCATGGCTCCCTCCCCTCTTCTGGAAGATCAAAGCGAAAACGGGTCCGCTCTGAAATCCTTACATTAATACATGCCGCCCATATCAGGACCGTGACCATGTCCCGCCGGGGCTTTCTCGTCCTCCGGAATCTCTGTGATGAGAGCTTCCGTGGTGAGAAGCAGACCGGCGATGGAGGCCGCGTTCTGCAGAGCACTGCGGGTCACCTTGGTCGGGTCAACGACACCGGCGCTGAGCAGATCGACATATTCACGGCTGGCCACGTTATAACCCTGGTTACCGTCCAGTTTGCGGACCTGTTCGACGATGAGCGCGCCTTCCTGACCGGCGTTATTTGCCAGTTGGCGAAGGGGTGCTTCCACGGCCAGGCGGACAATATCCACACCGATCGCTTCGTCACCGGAAAGGCTCATGCTGTCGAGAGCACGCTGAGCGCGAATGAGCGCGGTGCCGCCTCCGGGCACAATGCCTTCTTCAACGGCGGCGCGGGTGGCGTGCAGAGCATCTTCCACGCGAGCCTTTTTCTCTTTCATTTCCGTTTCCGTCGCAGCACCAACGTTAATCACGGCGACACCACCGGCCAGTTTCGCGAGACGCTCCTGGAGTTTCTCACGATCATAGTCACTGGTGGTTTCTTCGATCTGACGGCGGATCTGGCTGATGCGGCCCTTAATGGAATCGCTCGTGCCGGCACCTTCAACGATCGTCGTGTTTTCTTTATCGATGGAAACACGTTTTGCGGTCCCGAGATCGTCCAGGGTGACGTTCTCCAGTTTAATACCGAGATCCTCGGTAATGAGACGGCCACCGGTCAGAACGGCGATATCTTCCATCATCGCTTTGCGGCGGTCACCAAAGCCCGGCGCCTTGACAGCGGCGGCCTGCAGGGTGCCCCGCAGTTTATTTACGACGAGGGTAGCGAGAGCTTCGCCTTCGATATCTTCCGCAATGAGCAGAAGCGGACGGCCGCTCTTCGCGACTTTTTCCAACAGCGGCAGGAGATCTTTGAGACTGGAAATCTTTTTCTCAAAGAGCAGAATATAGGCGTTCTCCAGGTTACACTCCATGGACTCGTTGTCCGTCACGAAGTAAGGAGACAGGTAGCCTTTATCGAATTGCATCCCTTCGACCACGTCGAGGGTGGTTTCAATTCCTTTGGCTTCCTCCACCGTAATGGTGCCGTCTTTGCCGACTTTATCCATCGCTTCGGCGATGATTTTGCCGATCTCGGTATCCCAGTTGGCGGACACGGTTGCGACCTGTTCGATCTCACCACTGGAGTCGACATTTTTGCTGATAGTTTTCAGCTCAGCCACGATTGCTTCGGCGGCTTTCAGAATGCCACGTTGCAGGCTGATCGGGTTGGCTCCGGCGGTGACGTTTTTCAGGCCGGCCCGAAAGATGGCCTCAGCCAGAACGGTGGCGGTGGTTGTTCCGTCCCCTGCGGTATCAGAGGTTTTGCTGGAAACTTCCCGGATGAGCTGGGCGCCCATATTTTCATAGGGGTCTTCCAACTCGATTTCCTTGGCCACGGTGACACCGTCTTTGGTGATCGTCGGGCTTCCGAATTTCTTATCGAGAATGACATTGCGCCCAGCCGGTCCAAGAGTGCTCTTGACGGCGCGAGCCAGTTTTTCCACGCCGCGCAGAAGTGCCTGACGGGCGTTTTCATCAAATTGAAGTTGTTTAGCTGCCATAGTATTTGGGAGTTTGGAATTTAGATGATTATCTAAATGAGTAGATCATTGAGAGATTAGGAAATCAGACAACCGGGCGGTCAGGTACTTACGATGCCGAGGATGTCATCTTCCCGCATGATCAGGTACGAGGTGCCGTCAATTTTCACCTCGGTGCCACCGTATTTGCTGTAGAGAACGCGATCGCCCTCTTTCACGGTGAACTCAACCTTCTTACCGGAGTCATCTGTTTTTCCGGTGCCAAGGGCCACGATTTTTCCTTCCTGTGGTTTTTCCTTGGCCGCATCCGGAATGATGATGCCGCCAGCGCTTTTTTCTTCTGCCTCATCGATCGGCTCGACGAGAACTCGATCGGACAGTGGTTGGATTTTTGCCATAGTTCGTTGGTTTACCGGATTAACTATCTTCCCTTCCGGTCAGGGAGTTGGGTTGCTTGTGGTTTTTGGAGTTAGTCCGGGCGCCGCGCGTCAGCGTGGATCACACGGCCCCCGGGTTTTCGATTGTTTGGCCGCGCCTGACCGCGAAACAGTCAGCGCGAAGAAATTCTGCATGGAATGCGCTCAGGATTTTTTCTCGTCATCCACGACTTCAAAGTCCGCGTCGACGACATCATTCTGCTTGCGGTCCGTCGAGGAGGCTTCATCTTCCCCGCCCGTTTCGGGATCAGGGGCTGCGCCACGGTCCGCGCCCGGCATGCCTTCCGCACTGCCTCCGGCGGCCTTGTAAATTTCCTCTCCCATTTTGGAGAGTTTTTCTTCCAGCTCACTGGAGGCGGCATTCAATTTTTCCGCGTCAGCCGTTTCATCCTCAAGGACGGTCTTAACCTTTTGAACGGCATCTTCGATCTGGCTCTTGGTTTCCGGCGGAATTTTATCGCCGAGCTCCTTCATCTGTTTTTCCGTCGCAAAGGCGAGTGATTCCGCTTTGTTGCGCGCCTCCACTTTAGCGGCACGCTTTTTATCTTCATCCGCGTGCGCTTCGGCCTCTTTCTTCATCCGCTCAACTTCTTCTTCGGAAAGCCCGCTCGAACCGGTAATTGAGATTTTCTGTTCTTTCCCGGTGCCCAGATCTTTTGCGCTCACATTGAGAATGCCGTTTGCGTCCAGATCAAAAGTCACTTCGATCTGCGGGACGCCCCGGGGCGCCGGTGGAATTTCATCAAGGCGGAAGGTGCCGAGGTTTTTGTTGTCATTGGACATCGGCCGTTCGCCTTGCAGTACCTTGATGTCCACCGCGGTCTGGCTATCACTATAGGTGGAGAAAACCTGTGATTTTTTCGTCGGAATGGTGGTATTCCGCGGAATCATCGGGGTCGCGATTCCTCCGGCGGTTTCGATCGCCAGAGTGAGCGGGGTGACATCAAGCAGAAGCACGTCTTTCACATCGCCCCGCAGCACGCCGCCCTGAATTGCCGCGCCGACGGCCACGACCTCGTCCGGGTTGACTCCTTTGTGTGGTTCTTTGCCGATTAATTTGCGCGCGGTTTCCTGCACCTTCGGCATGCGGGTCATGCCGCCGACGAGGACCACCTCGTCGATCTGACCGGCGGAAAGTTCTGCATCCTTCAACGCCGAGCGGCACGGGCCCATGGTCCGCTCCACAAGATCAGCGACAAGCTGCTCCAGCTTCGCTCGCGAGAGCTTCATGGTGAGGTGTTTCGGACCCGAAGCATCGGCGGTGATGAACGGCAGGTTCACTTCGGTCTGCGTGGCGGACGACAGCTCGATCTTGGCTTTCTCGGCAGCTTCTTTGAGGCGCTGCAGGGCGAGCTTGTCGGAGCGAAGGTCGATGCCCTGCTCTTTCTTAAACTCGTCCGCGAGGTT
>CAZUPP010000040.1:0-18476 GCA_964622095.1 uncultured Verrucomicrobiales bacterium | reverse complement strand
TCTGGGAACGGGTTCCTTCCTCACCCGGGACCCTCAGCTCTTCTACCCCTATCAATAGGCAATGGGCTCCGTTCCTTTCTCCAGCAGATCGACGAGAGCCTGATAGACATAGAGTCGCTCCTTGCCTTTTCCGCGGATTTCCCGCACGATATTCAGCTTGAGAAGATTGTGCAGCGCGCTTCGCGCGGTCGGGACGCTGACCTCCAGTTTTTCGGCGGCTCCGATGGCTGAGATCATCGCTTTTCGGCACAACACACCGTGAACTTTCTGCGCGCTCGCGGCGGCTCGCTTAAGACCGCCAATTTTCTGCTTATCCGACTCCATCAGCTGGCTGATCGCCTCGCTCGTGGCCACGACTTGGTCGGCGGTTTCAGCCACCCCAGTCAGGAAGAAATGCAGCCAGCCCTCCCAGTCGCCCTTCTGACGTACGGCGTTGAGACGCTCATAGTATTCCTGGCGGTTGTTCTTGAAGAACAGGCTGAGGTAGAGCATCGGCTTGCTCAGTTCCTGGCGCAGAATCAGGAAAAACGTGATGAGCAAGCGGCCAGTCCTCCCGTTACCATCCAGGAACGGGTGAATGGTCTCAAACTGCGCATGGATGAGGCCCGCATCAATGAGCGGCGAATAGTGGCGTTCTTCGGGGTGCAGATACTTTTCAAAGGCGTCGAGGCATTCCATCAGACGATCCGGTGGCGGCGGCACATACTGTGCGTTGCCCGGACGCGATCCTCCGATCCAGTTCTGCGACTTGCGAAATTCTCCCGGCTGCTTCTCGCTGCCTCGACCAGTGGAAAGCAAAACCTCGTGCATTTCCCGAATTAGCCGCAACGATAGCGGAAAGCCCTCCCCGAGCCGCTTCAATCCGTGCTCCAAAGCGGCCACATAAGAAGAAACTTCCTCGACATCATCCACAGGAACAAAGGGCGCTTCGTAGCTCTCATAAAGCAGCAGGTCCGCCAGAGACGATTGCGTGCCCTCAATCTGCGAGGACAATACGGCCTCTTTGCGGATATAGTAATAGAGCAACAGATTGCCGGGCAGCACATGCGAAACCCCTTCCAGCCTGCCAAGAGCCTTGGCGGCGCGTGAAAGCACCTGCTCCAGCCCAGCAAGATCCAAAGGTGGTTGAGGCGGCAACGGTGGCGGCATGAAAGCCTTGAAAGCCTCTCCCGCCGTGCTGCTGCTGACGATGTAAGTGCCGAGGCGTTCCGAATCCGCCATAAGTTTTCTTTCTTCTCTCAGAAAAGAAAGAATATGGCATTATCATTTCTTTTTCAAGAGCCTAAAGAATGGATGCCCCGCCGAAAGATCACCCACGGCACTTCCGCCACACCGCCCGCCGCCGGAAAAAACTGCCTCATTCAGCCGGCTGAACGAACGTTCGTTATTGGTGGCCCGTTTTTTCTCTTGGAGCCCCCTCCTGCGTCGTCTGCCGCTACCGTAAGCATACGTCGCCCGAACACAGGTCCGCCCTCAAACCGCCTCATTCCACCGTTCGACTTAGCAAACCACGTTTCTCCTCAACCTTCGTGCCCTTCGTGTCTTCGTGGTTAGCCCCACAACAACAGCGGGCGCCCTCACGGCAGTCCGCCGCCACCAGCAAAACTTTCTCCAACTTTTTTCGCCCCGGACGACCCGGACGTTCCGGACGTGTCGCGTCCACCGGAGATCCGGGTTAGGTTGAAGGATAGGTTGCGCCCACCATCACGCCCCCTCCCTCACTTTCTCTCACTCCTACTCCATCTCCACCTTCAGGCGATGCACATCCCCTCCCACCGGCGCATAATAAAGATACCCCTCCCCGGGATCCCAGCCAAAGCTCACCGTCGGATGCGTCGCGTCAATCCGCGTCGGCGCATCGGCCAGCTTTTCCCAGCTCGCCCCGCCATCGCGCGTCTGGAAAAAACCATCGCCGGATACCACCATAAAGCGGCTCTGCTCCCGCCCGAAGTATGGCCCGTAAACCGCTCCTGGCAGCGCTGCACCGGTCAGCTCCCAGCTTGCGCCCTTGTCATGGCTCACCAGCACCCCCTCCGCACACGTCCAGTAAAAGCTGCCCTCGTAGTGCACCGGCCCCTTCCCATTGACCACCACCTCAGAGACCCGTTCCCACGTCTCCCCCGCATCCGCTGACCGGTAGATGCCCGGCTCAATCTTCGGGTGACGGTCCGTCACAAACTTATCCACCCCCGCCACAAAGATGTCCTCATCGATCACCCCCACATTGCGCGACTTGAAATCCACCCGCTCCCAGCTCTGCCCCGTGTCCCGCGTCATCCAGATATCCACCCACGCGTGATGCTGCTTGCCCAGCAGCACCTTCGGCTCCGCCACCGTCCAGTCCACTCCGCCCCAGGTAAATCCGTCATGGCGCCCCGCCTCCGCCGGCCGCGGCAGCGCCGTCCACGTCGCCCCGCCATCCAGCGTCATCCCGCCCACCGGATCGATCTTGAATTGATTCGTCTCCTGCGTAAACACCGCGAACCGGCCCGTCGCCGCATCCAGACTGATAGAGAAACTCCCATAAAGCCGTCCCTGCACCGGCGCATTCTCCAGCTTCACCCACGTCTCCCCATGATCTTCACTCTTGAACACCCCATAATCCCGGTTCAGCACCGCAAAGATATGGCCATTCCCCGGCAGCACCACGATTCCCCCCACGCGCCGGTATAATTTCCCCTGAATCTCCTTGTAATCCGGGATCTGCTCAAAGATCGGGCCAGACACCATTTCCCATTCCTCGCCCCGCGCCATCGCGCTTGCCAGGATTCCCGCCGCCACCGCCATCACCACCACAGGCAGCCGCCACCAGCTTAACCGCGGCCCAACCCTCTGACCACAACCGTGAGCATGGCAGCCAAGGGAGCCGTAGCCCCTCCTCAGTGAACTTATCGAAACCATAACATTTAACTTAATTAAAAGCGCCTCGGATTTCACAGGTGCGACCCGGCATGGGCGCCGGCCACCAGAGCGGGTTGGTGCACGCACCTCACACCCTATGTCATACCTCGCCATGGCCCTCGCTTAACATGCATAGCCTTGCTCAATCTTCTCCAAAAATTGCTCCCCTTGATCTACCTTCCCTCCTCTTCCCCTTCTCCCAGCCAGCCCGGCCTCATTGACAACCCCGCCCCCGCCGGCCTTCCCAACCTTCGTGCCCTTCGTGTCTTCGTGGTTGGCCCCACAACAACAACAGCTGCTCGCCCCTTCCCTTCATCCGTCCGCCCACCCACAAAACTTTTTTTAACTTTTTTCGCTCCGGACGTCCCGGACGTTCCGGACGTGTCGCGCCCCCCGGAATTCTGAGTTAGGTTAAAGTATAGGATGAGATTGAGATGAACACCAAAACCAGCCTCCCCCGCCCAACCCCTGCTCCATTCCACATCGCCTCGGCAAAAATTGCCTCACCTTGTGCACCACTGCCCTTCTCAGAGTTCGAGCGAGTTCTCCTCTGGGAAAGCATTCCACTGACCGCCCTGGTGAGCGCAAGCAATCACCCCTGGCCACCTTTTCCATCAATCACTCACCCACCGGCCGGCCGGCCCGCCCCATGATCCAACTCTGTCTGCTCCTGCCCGCGATTCACCTGTCCATCAGGTCAATCACTCCCCTTCTTACTCAGATGATAAGAAAACGGCAGCAGCGCAATCGGGATCAGCTTAAAATGCTGCATGGCAAAGGGAATACCGATGATCGTGATAAAAAAGAGCAGCCCGAACACCAGGTGGACCAGGGCGATTTCCCATCCAAAAAGGATGAGCCAGATGATATTCAACAGCACGGAGATGATATTTCCTCCGGACTCCCGCGGAATCGATTCCTTGCCAAATGGCACCATCACACTCACCCCAAATTGAATCGCCGCGAAACCCATCGGGATCCCAATAATCGTAAAACACAGGGCGATCCCGCCGATAATATGAATCAGTCCGGCGATAAACCCGCCGAAGATAAACCAGATAATATTGCCAAGAAAACTCATCGTTACGATTTAATGCATTTAACTCAATTAGATTTGAGCAGGGGCTTGTTTTAATTACTGATATTCATTCACATCTTATTTTCACGCGCGTGATCTATCCTGCCCGGCCTTGCTCATTCGTCAGCTGACCTGACCTGACCTGCCTTCGTCTCTCCTCTCTCATCTCATCCTATCCTATCGCAGAAAGCCGCTATCCTCGTCGTCCTCCTCATTCGCCTCCACGCCCGTCATCATTTGCGGGCGGCACAGTTCATCCACCATCTCATGCAGAGCGGGGGCGGCGAGGCGGCGGCCGATAGGAGATAGCCCGGCCACGTAGTGGACCGTAGACAGCAGCGTTTGCACAATCTCCGCGTCTTTTTCTGAAAGCGCCGGCGCCGGTTTCCCCGGCGGCGCGGCTTCCGCCGTCGCGCCCATCCACTGGGCTGCGTTCTGCTGAAAGGCCGGTCCTTTCCCTTCTAACAGCCACTCCTCATTCACCCCAAAGGCATCCGCCAGAATGAGCGCAAACTTGCGCACCGGCCGCAGCACTCCTTTCTCAATCCGCGAGATATGACTCCCGTGGTAACCCATGTGCTGGCCGAACTCCTCCAGCGTCATCCCATACTTCATCCGCAGCCACCCCAATCGCTCCGCCGCATTATCAAACGGCGGCGGCTCCGGCAACGCCTCGATCGGAGCACGCTCCCGATTTTCCCTGCTTCCTCTGTCTTTCTTTGCATCACGCCATTTCACTCCCGCAATATGCAATGAAATACAAAGTCTGCAAGAAAAGCCCCTCAGTACGGATCCTGATCCTCCGGCCGCGGTCGTCGCCGCTGTCCCGCCCGCGCGATCCGCTGCGGCAGAAAGGGCTGCTCGTTGAGTTCTTCCGCTTCCGGCCCCAGATCCGCCCGCCGCTGGCGCATCCGTTTCACCAGCGGTATCGAGCCGCGCACATCTTCCATCGGCCCCTCATCTTCCTCGCCTTCCCCGCGCGCCTGGTAAAGCGGCCCTTCGTAGATGGACACATTCGCTCCGCTCAGCTCCCGCGCCGCCCGTCCGCGGGTCGAGTCCGTAAAGCGCGATTCCCGCATATAGCGCAGCCACAGAAAAATCGCCCCCACGATCACCAGCGCCCCGAGAATGCCATTCGCCACCATGATCCACAGAAACACCCGGGATTGCCCCTCGTCCTCTGCGATGAGCGCTTCGTCAAAATGTGTTTGTGTCGAGACCACGCCCTCAATCTTAGGCGCCCGCTCAATGATGTCCTCCGAGCTCACCCCCACCCCGGGCACAGACGGCGTTTCCACCCGCACAGAGATGGGCACGGCGTTTTCAATCGCCTTGCTGTTGATGACGATCATCGCTGACCGGTGAATCTTGCCTGAACTCTCCTCTTCATCCAGCCACGCCGTCGTCACCAGCCGCCGCAGCTCCGCCTTGTCCGCCTCACTCACCCGCAGGGTCAGCTCCTGGCTGTAGCCAATCGCTGGCGGATGAACCCCGCGCACATCATAGAAAATCACCACCCCATATTCATCTGAGAGCCAGAGATGCACCCGGTAATCCGCCTGCCGCTGCTGATCCCGCCGTCCTTCAGAAAACCCGATCACCACGTAGAAGTTCAGCGGAAACAGCGCCTCCCGCTCCGCGATCCGGTTGCGCAGATCCTGATGATGACTTTCCCGCAGCACCTGGCCCGCATCCAGCACCCGCGTCTCCGGGGCATCCAGCGAGATGCCCCCTACCGAAATGGTGCCCTCGTCAGGTCGCAGGTCGTCCGGGTCAATCTGCGCCTGCAGAACGCTCACCGCACCGGACAACAGCACGATCAGCGCCAGGCCAGTCATGGCGTGGAAAGGTGAAAAGCAGAGGGGCATTTTTCGTTGAACTTTAGCATGTGATCTCTATCTAAGAGCACGTCGAGCGGGCTCGGTCCGATTCCCTGAAATTTGATTGCCAACCATCCCCAACGGCAAAAACCTGGATCCATCGACCGGCCGTCCGCCTGCCCCTGGACCGTCCATCCCCCGGCCCTTCCAACCCTAGGCCGTGGTATCGGTTTCTGGGAAGCGTCGGTCAACCTCAGGTTGTGCTCCGCTTCATGGCGTCAGCCTGCCACCCTTCTGACGGTGCCGGCACCCATTTTCATTCAAACCTAAATCATCATCACCGCCTTCTTACTCTTTCTCTCCTTATGATTGAAGTTAACGGGGTCTCCAAGAGCTTCGGACAGATCAAAGCCGTCGATCACGTCTCCTTTAAGGTTGAGCGCGGCGAGGTGCTGGGCTTCCTCGGCCCAAACGGCGCGGGTAAGTCCACCACCATGCGCATGATCACCGGCTTCATCTCCATCGATGACGGCTCCATCACCGTCGGTGGGCATGACGTCGATAAGGATCCCATCGCCGCCAAAAAGCTCATCGGCTACCTCCCGGAAAATGCCCCGGCTTACTCGGACATGCGCGTGGTGGATTTTCT
Organism: uncultured Verrucomicrobiales bacterium; assembly: GCA_964622095.1. Taxonomy (GTDB): domain Bacteria; phylum Verrucomicrobiota; class Verrucomicrobiia; order Verrucomicrobiales; family CAZUPP01; genus CAZUPP01. The sequence continues at coordinate 12,028 of CAZUPP010000040.1, read as the reverse complement.
CGGCTTCGCCGCGGATGTGCGCGGCATTCGCGGTCTGGACAAAAGCAAGGCGATCGACCGCGCCATCGAGATGTGCTTTCTCCAGCGCGTGAAAAAGCAGAGCGTCGATACCCTCTCCAAAGGCTACAAGCACCGCACCTGCCTCGCTCAGGCCATCATTCATGACCCGGAAGTCCTCATCCTTGATGAGCCGACCGATGGCCTCGATCCCAACCAGAAACACGAAGTCCGCCAGCTCATCCGCGAAATGGGCAAGACCAAGGCCATCGTTTTCTCCACCCATATCCTCGAGGAGGTCGAAGCCGCCTGCACCCGCGCCATCATCATTGACCGCGGCAGAACCGTCGCAGACGGCACCCCCGCTGAATTACTCGCCCGCTCCGAGGCCAGCGAGTGGATGCGCATTGTCATCAATCGCGACGGCGTGACGGAGGATGCTTTCCTCACCGCCCTGCGCGGTCTCGTCTCCTGCGCGGAGGCTGAATCCCTCAGGGATCAAAGCGCCTCGGTCCTCGCCGCCAAGGTGCGTAAGGGCGGCAAGGCCAGGACGGAGCAACTCGCCGCCGATCTCTTTAATGCGGCCCATACCCATAAGTGGCAGCTCATGGAACTCAGCCGCGAGCACGGCCGCCTCGATGAAGTTTTCCGGGCCATCACCACCTCAGACGTCGGGGCCGGCACGGAGCGCCGCCCTGCCGAAGCCGCTCCTTCCGATCCCAACGCTTCCGCCTCCGAAACACCCAGGGCGGAAGAGAAAAAGGAAGAAGCCGGCGCCACGAATTGATTGGATCACTTTTCCTCCTTCATCACCCTTTGCTTTCCCTAAACCCACTTAGAGTTCTTTAGCAGCCGATGATTGCCCTTAAGAATATCGTCAGCGTCGCGAAGCGGGAATTGATCGCCTATTTCAGTTCCCCCATCGCCTACGTCTTCGTCATCATTTTCCTGCTCCTCATGCCTTTCTTTGGCTTTCAGATGAATCCCGGATTCTTTGAGCTGAATGTGGCCTCCCTGGAGCCTTTTTTCCAATACCTCCCCTGGCTCTATCTCGTTCTCGTCCCGGCCATCGGGATGAGTGTGTGGGCGCAGGAACGCCGCCTCGGCACTCTGGAATTACTCATGACCATGCCGATCGCTCAGTGGCATGCCATCGTCGGCAAATTTCTCGCCGCCTGGTTTGTCCTCACCCTCGCTCTGGTCCTGACTTTTCCCCTCGTCATCATGGTGAATTATCTGGGCTCCCCTGATCCCGGTCCCATCACCACCGGCTATTTCGGCGCCTTTCTTCTCGCCGGCGCTTATTTATCGGTCGCCACTTTCACTTCGTCCCTCACTCGCAGCCAGGAAATCAGTCTCGTGCTCTCTTTTATCGGGCTGCTTCTTCTTGTCATCCTCGGCTTCGATCCGGTCCTGGATTTTCTGGTGCAATCCGATTTCATCCGCGCCATCGAACGCGGCACGGGCATCGATCTCCTGGAAATCATGCGCAGCATCACGATCACTCCGCGCTTTGAATCCTTTATCTCCGGCGTGTTGGATTTTCGGGATGTCCTCTATTTCCTGTCCCTCATCGCTTTCTTCCTCTTCTGCACCAGCGTTGTCCTCCGTGAGCATCGCTCCTGATCCTCCATTTTATCCCGCGAACCTTGAAACTCTCCCATTTCTGGAAAATGAGACGATCTTCTATTTCCCATCGAAACTCTCACCGGCACGGCGGCGCCCTCTTTTCTGTGCTCGCCATCCTCGCCGTCCTCCTCATCATCATTGTCCTCAATGCCTTTTTCTCCAATGTCCGCCTGCGCGCGGATCTCACGGAGGACGATATTTTCTCCCTCCAGGAAGGGACGAAACAGATCCTCCAGGACCTGGATACGCCGGTCACCATTACTCTCTATGCCACCCGTGATCCGGAGTTGATGACCCCTGAGCTTCTGCTCTTTGCCGATCGCGTCCGCGATTTGCTTGAGGAATATGAAGAAACCGCGCCGAAACGGGAAATCTCCGTCAAAGGCGAGGATGGAAAATTCAAAAAGGAAAAGCGTTCGGTCATCGAAATCCGTGACCTTGATCCGGAACCGTTTTCTCAGGCGGAAGATTCCGCCAAGCTCGATGGTATTCAGCCCCTCAACCAGCAGGAAGTCGCCCAATTTGGCGCGGAACCCTATTACCTCGGCATCTCGGTTACCTGCCTCGATTCCAAGGAAACCATTCCTTCCCTCAGCCCGGACGCTTACCGTTTCCTCGAATACGGCATCACCGAATCCATTTCGAAAGCCTATCAGGGCGAGGATCTCCCTAAAATCGGAATTATCTCCAGCCTGCCTATTTTCGGTGAGGAAAACATCGGTCTGCCGCCGTTAATTGTCGTTTCCGCCCTTGAGCAGTCTTTCGAAATCCAGCAGGTCGATCTGCTCAATGACGATATTTCTCCGGAAGACCAGAGCACCTTGCTGGTCATTCATCCGGGCAGTCTCACCCCTCAGGCCCTCAGTAAACTCGATCAGTATCTTTTGCAGGGCGGCAACCTCATTGTTTTTGTCGATCCCCACTGTCAATACGCCAGTGTCCTGGAAAAAGTCCAGAGCCAGATCCTCATGTCCCAGCAGCGGAATATGCAGCAGATGCCTCCGCCCTTTGGCGTCATTCCCATTCGCTCCAATCTCGATGCGCTCCTTGAACCGTGGGGAATTAAATTTGATACGGAAAAGGCCGTCATTGATGAGGAACGCTCCGCCATGGTCAATTATGTTTATAGCTCACGGATTTTCGGACAGATCCCCGGCGTCCCGCGGGAAATGCCCAACCTTCTTCTGCGCGGAGAGAATTTTAACGAAAAGGTCACCTTTATGGCGAATATGGATTCGCTCAATTTCGGCGTGCCGGGCGCCCTCGACGTGGACGCCCGTGACGATGTCGAAGTAGAAACTTTAATCGTTGCTCCTGCCGAAAGTTCCACCCTCGTCGAAACACACAAAGCCGCCGGCGAATTGGAGCTCGCTCTCCAAACGACAAAGCCGGATGCCAAAGAGCACGTCATCGGCGTCTGGCTTTCCGGAAAGTTCTCTTCCGCCATTGATTTACCGGATCAGGATGAGGAAGCGGATTCTCCCGCTCTTCAGGAAACCGGCGGTGAAGGTGAAGAGGGAGATGAACAGAATGGCGAAAACGCGGAAGCCGCGCCGAAACTCCTCGACCGCTCTGCCGCCGATGGAAATCTCGTCGTCTTTTCTGATGTCGACATGGTTTGGGAAGGCGTTTTCGTCACTCAGGAAAGAACGCGTTCGACCATCCGTCAGGTCCTCGGTGAAAACTTTCAGTTGGTCCTGAATCTGGTCGATTTCTTTTCGGGAAACCAGAATCTCATCCAACTGCGCAGTCGCGCCTTTACCGATCGGCCCCTGCGTAAAATTGAAGAAATTGAAAAACAGGCGCAGGAACGCGTCGAAGCCACCGCCGAAGCCGCCGAGGAAAAACGCCGTGCCGCCGAAAGCAAAATCCAGCTTTTCCAGGAGGGTGACCAACTGATTTTCTCAATTCCAAGTGAGGAAATGGAGGAAGCTCAACAGAGCCTGCGCGAAGCCGAGGCGGAAATCCGCCGCGTCCGCCGTGAGGAACGCAAGGAAGTCGCCGATAAAAAGAATTTCTACAAGGCCTTCACCATCTTCACCATGCCGGTGGTGATCGCCGGTATCGGCGTCGGTCTGGCTGCCTACCGGCGCTTCTCCCGCTGAGGTTGCTTTTTGATATCCCTCTTCATTTCAGTCGAACGAACCCACCTACCATGAACACTCGAACGACACTTATTTTGGTCATCATCGCCGCCGTCCTCGGAGGCATCTGGATTTTCATGAAGGCAGGCTCTGACCGGGGCGAGGCTCCCGGTCAGGACGGCGCTCTCCTCGGAGAAATCCCTCTGCAGAAAGTCAAACAGCTCGAACTGCAAAGCGCCGATAAATCGGTCACCCTTCAGCGCGGTGATAAGGAGGAATGGAAAATCACTGACCTCAATAATTATCCCGCCGATGACCGCAAGGTCCGCGCTTATCTCGTTGCCCTCATGGAAATGGAAGGTGTCCAGCCGGTGACCGCTGGCCCGAGCAAATTTGACCGCCTCGGCCTCCTCAAGCCGTGGGATAAAAAGGACGGTGAAGAAACAAATGGCGCTCAACAGTATGCCACCTATCTCGCCTTAAAAGATTCCGCCGGGGAAAAAATCGCCGATGTTTTATTGGGCGATCTTCAATTATCCGAAGACCAGCAGAATCAGACGTCCATTGGCCCGTCCATGGGCAATGCCGTCGGACGTTATATCGCGGTGGGCGATAACCTTGAGGAACCCTGGCTCACCGATAAAACCCTCGAAGTTACTTCGGCTGATCCGCTTGATTGGGCCCGCCCGGATTTTCTTGCCATCACCAACGCTAAAGCCGTCGCCGTCGATCATCCGGATGGCAAAGAAAATGACTGGAAAGCCTCCACCACGGAGGATAATCCGGAATTTAATCTCGATCCCCCCGTCGGCGGCAAACAGCTCAAGGCCACCACGAATACTCAACTCCGGGTCGCCCTCAATAAAACTCGCCCGACTTTTACGGAGGTTTATCCGGTGGACTCTGAGGAGGCCACCGCCTGGATGACCGATCCGGTCACCGCCACCGTCCTCACGGACGATGACCTGCGCTATACCCTGAAAATCGGCTCGAAAGACGGCGACGAAAAGAGTGAGCGCGATGAGCTCTTTAATAATGTCGCTCTCTCCATCGAGGTCGAAGGTCAATTTTCCACCGAACGTGAACCGGCTGAGGACGAAAAACCCGAAGAAAAAGAAGTGGCCGACCGCAAATTCGACGCGGAGCTCAACAATAAAAAAGATAAACTGGAGAAAGCCGAAAAGCTTGAAGGCTGGGTCTATATCCTGCCAAAATCCGAAGTCAACACCCTCCTCCTCACCCGCGACGAAGCAATTGAAGACATCCCGCCCCTTGAAGAAACTGACGCCTCCGCTTCCGGCATGAACCGTATACCCGGCGGCGCAGGTGCTATGCCTGGAATGCCCGGCGGCGCAGGCGCCATGCCCGGTGCTGACACTGAAAGAGAACCACTTCCCGTCGATATCGAATTACCCGCCGTCGCGGAAAATGGAGACATCAATCAGGGTTAGCCAAACTTCTCTGGTTTGACAGGTCGTTGCTCCTTCACCACCGAAATTTGGGGAACATCGAACTCCAGCTCGAATGGCTACAATGTTTATTTTAGGACGAGCGACACAGAACTGGGACTGGCTGATTTTAATCCCGTAGACGTTCGAGGTGGGAACAACGGGTGGTCGATCGATAGCACATTCACCACCAGTTTTGCTCAAGTGGCCAGCGTCAATGGCACTTATGAAAACTTCGACGGTAGTTTGGCCATCAATCAAACGAATCCCAGTGGCGATCCCGGCATTACCGTCGACCCCGGCGATTACCTTGCTATTGCATTTAAGATCCAGCCGCAAAACCGCTTTACTGCGGGCGGTATCGACGACCTCGCCATTACTTACACCCCGGTTCCAGAGCCAAATAGTGTTGCTATTCTGGCGTTCTTTGCGGGCGGACTTATTTTGGCCTCGCGAAGCCGCCGCCGCTCCTGACCAAATCGCCCCGGTCAATGGGGCGCGACATTATGCCGCCTTTTCAAGGGCACCCACCCTTGGCTTAGTGGGGAGAAAGGAAGCGCGATGCGGCCTGAAAGAAGGGTCATCGCGAATGGATGATCTCCCATGAACACATTTCCAGCTACGAGCACGAACCCGGGCCACGCCCCGCCGCAAAGTTTTTCTGATCCTCCCCAACCTCACCCGTCTCCGGCTCCGTGTCCGTCTCCTTCCCCGGCTCAGCCGCGTGCGCATGGGCACAGCCAAAGCCACCGCCATGCCCAGGGGGACATTGCCTTTGATTACCATCGCTCTCCCGCTCTCGTCGTCTGGGAGACGACCCGGCGCTGCATCCTGGCCTGCCATCACTGCCGAGCCTCGGCCAATGCCGCGGGCGATCCCCTGGAGCTGAGCACCGCCGAGGGCTTCCGCTTGATCGATGACATCGCTGAGTGCCAACCGCAGTTTCTCATTCTCAGCGGCGGTGACCCGGCCATGCGGCCTGATCTGCCCCTGCTCATCAATTTCGCCGCTTCTGCCGGTCTGCGCGTGGCCCTGAGCCCCAGCGCCACGCCCCGTTTTCTGCGCTACGACCTCCATGAATTGCGCGAGGCCGGCCTGAGCGCGATGTCTCTCAGCCTGGATGGGGTGGACCGTGGCAAACACGATGGCTTCCGCGGGGTGCGCGGCACCTGGGACCGCACCATGGCAGCCTATGAAGCCGCCCGCGACGCGGGTATCCCCGTGCAGATCAACACGACCATCTGCAAGGAAAACCTCGCGGACTTCGAGGCCTTTGCGGAGGTGGTCCGTGAGATGAACCCCATGACCTGGAGCCTGTTCATGCTCGTGCCGGAAGGCCGCGCCACAGCGGACGGTCTGATCAGCGGGGCGCAGATGGAGGCGCTTTTCCAGGAGCTGGCTGATATCGCTGAGGAGGTCCCCTTCCGCGTCAAGACAACGGAGGGCCAGCATTTCCGCCGGGTGCAATGGGAGCGCTGGCGCGAACGCGGCGGTCAGGGCACGGTGCGCCCGCCGAAACAGGGGACAAATGATGGACGCGGTTTCGTTTTCATTTCTCATCAGGGCGAGGTTTATCCCAGCGGATTTCTCCCCGTCTCCGGCGGCAATGTGCGCAAAGAAAAGCTGGCCGGCATCTACCGGGACCACCCCGTTTTCCGGGACCTGCGTGACCCGGCCGCGCTCAAGGGCAAATGCGGGCGCTGCCCCTTTAATCAGCTTTGCGGGGGCTCGCGCGCCCGGGCCTATGCCCTGACCGGAGATTATCTGGCGCCGGAGCCCAGCTGCATTTTTGAACCTCCGGCCCGGCCTGAGGAGATCGCCGAACTTCAACCCGAGAACGTGACTGAATTCAACCTGATTGCCTGACTGATGATCAACGTGACCCGACTCCTGGGAGCCGATAACATCGGCTCGGACGCCCTGCGCTACGGCCGCGGCCATGGCGCCCCGAAAAGTGCCTCTGAACGCCGGCCGGTCGTGGTGTGGAACATTACCCGCCGCTGCAACCTGCGCTGTGTCCACTGTTACTCGGACTCTGATAACCAGCGCTACCCCGGAGAGCTGACCTGGGATGAAATGGTCCGCGTGGTCGATGATCTGGCGGACTTCGGCGTGCCTGTCCTGCTTCTCAGCGGCGGGGAGCCGACCATTCATCCGCGCTTTCTGGATCTGTCCCGCTACGCCCGCGCCAAGGGGCTGCGGCTGACCCTGTCCACCAACGGCACTTTGATTGATGAAGAGATGGCCGCCCAGCTCAAGGAGCTTGGCTATGGTTATGTCGGCATTTCCCTGGATGGCATCGGCGAAACCCATGACCGTTTCCGCGGCCGCTTCGGCACCTTTGACAAAGTCATGCGGGCCATTCGCGCCTGCCGTTCGATCGAACAGAAAGTGGGGCTGCGCCTGACTCTGACCAGTCATACCATTGAGCAGATCGATCCGCTGCTCGATCTGGTCGAGAAAGAGGGTATCGACCGCGTCTGCTTCTATCACCTCGTCTACAGCGGACGCGGCTCGGCGGAGATCTCCGTCCCGGCGGCCGCCACCCGCGGCGCGCTCGATCGCATCATGGCGAGGGCAGAGGCGTGGAATGAAGCCGGCCACGGCAAGGAACTTCTCACTGTCGCGCAACCGGCAGACGGCGCCTATCTGCTCCATCGCCTGCGGGAAGATGGCCGCGATGAACTGGCGGACTCCGCGGAGGAATTGCTCACCTGGAATGGAGGCGGGCGGAATGGTTCGGCCACGGGTATCGGCAACATCGATCCCCTGGGCAATGTGCATCCGGATCAATTCTGGCAGAATCTGGTCATTGGAAATGTGCGTCAGCGGCCCTTCAGCAAAATCTGGCAGGAACCGGACAGCCCCATGCTCGCGGAGCTGAGGCAGGAGCGTCCGAAATTCCGCGGGCGCTGTGCGGACTGCCGTTTCCTGGGCATCTGCGGTGGAGGTTTCCGCGTGCGCGCCTGGCAGAAAACGGGTGACCTCTGGGCGGATGATCCTGGCTGTTATTTCACGGATGCGGAATGCGCCCGGCCCAAGGAAAGACCGGCGGAGCTGGCCGTGCCGCTCGCGAGCTGAGTCTTTTCTCAGCCCCTGCCGGCACCGGTGAGGAAATCCGTGAAAATTCATCCGCCACAATGCGATGGCATGATTTGGCCATGCCTTGTTTGATATATATCCCTGAAAAAAAATGAAACGATTACTCCCTTATCCTACTCCCTTATCCTGTTATCCGCGCCGTTCATCTCGAGGCGGTTGCGGCCCTGAGCCTTTTCATCGCCGCACCGTACACTCTGCCCGCGCAGGAATTTGTCGCGGACGACAGCTTTGATAATCCCGCCACATTTCGCGTTCTGCCGGATGTGGTCAACCGGGACCTGGAACCATTCACCGCCACGATCGGCAGCATAGGAAACGCCATCACCTATTCCGGATTTGAACCGGCCATTGCACGCACCCGCATTTTCGCGACGGGCGATTCCCCCAACACCATCCTGGCCAGGGAATCGGATCTGGCAGGCTACGACGTGCTGCGTGAGGGTTTCTGGGATGGCGGCGAAGCACGCATCTACCGCATCACGGGCGGTAAATTCAGAATGGTGCGCGAAGCCAGAATCCCCGAGGGCGGGACACGGATGAGTGACTGGCGCGGCGCGGTTGGTGATAATAAACTCGTTGCTCCTGACCAGACCCGTTTCGAATATCGGTTTGATGGATTTAACCGCAAAGACGTGAACTATTATTTTACCGTCGCGGCGGTCAAAGCGGATGGCACTGAATCTGAAAAGGCCGAAGCGGTCGAGGTTTACCGCTCGCAAAGTGAAACTTCGGGAGGAGCGGATCCCGGGAAAATAGTGGATTTCAAAGTGCCCGGTGACGCCCAGCCCAGTGATCCGCCGGCCGCCCCGGGAAATCTGCGGGGTGAATATGACGCAGAGCATGGGGTGGCGGTGCTGCGGTGGGATGCTTCGGCCACCGGAGATATTGCCGGTTACCGGGTTTACCGGTCGGATTATGCGCCTGACCAGCACAAGGGATACGGCATTGATCTGGAAGGAGAAGGGGAAGCGCTCAAAAAAGGTGACCTGATTTTTCTGAACAAGAAATTCACCTCCTTTTCGCGAAACAGATATCACTCCAACCGGGTTTGGGGATCCCACCAGAACAAGGAGGCCATGCCGACAAATGTTGGTTTCTATCCTGATGAAGATCCGGACAAAACCTGGGAACTGGAACCGCACCCGGACGATACCCCGGTGGAAGAGCCCGGTGAGACCTCGATCAAAATTTCCCTGAAGGAAGGGGCGCAACACCGTTTTGCTGATTACAACCACTCCGGCACCAAACAGACCTGGTATGAAGTGCTGCGCCCGAACGAGCCTTACGTGGTGGAGTTTTGGGCAAAACAGGAAGGTATGACCACGCCGGTGGTGACCTTCAAGCTCAACGGTTTTTACAGCCAGGATGTTGAACCGGTCAATTTCGAGATCAGCGGAGACTGGCAGAAGTATGAAGCGACCTTCCAGGTGAACAGTCTCTATGAGAGCGAAGGCGGTGTCGGTCAGACTGATCTTTCCTTCAAAGGCCCCGGCACGATCTGGCTGGATAATTATCGCGTCTACCGGGCCAGCGCGGACTTCGGGGACTACGAGGATTACGAATATGAGAGCCTGGAAGAATCTGCCATGGCCACCCTGCGCACGCATGCCTTTATCAAAACCGGGCGCAGCACTTATGATATGGATCAATTCACCAATCCCGCCGGGGTCGTGACGAATATCGGCAAAGGCAATACCCTCCCGCAATCTCTCGAGGTGATGAAAAAAGGAAAGGTCCATCCCTGGCTGCAGATCGAGATGCACATGAGCCCGGAGGAATGGCTGGGTTTTGTCGAATTTATCGCTGCACCCTATGATCCCGCGACGGACACCCCGGAAAGCAAACCCTGGGCGCATAAGCGCTATGAACAGGGACAGGAAAAACCGTGGGTGGACGAGTTTGAAAGAATCTATTTTGAGATCAGTAATGAAACGTGGAACTGGCTCTTTCACCCGTGGGTTTTTGAAGGGATGTCGGACGAGGAAACCGGGGAAACCTATAACCGCGGGAAGGTCTATGGTTTTTTCCAGGAATACGTCATTGATCTCCTGAAAAGCAGTCCCTACTGGGAATCCTCCGGTCTGGAAGAAAAAATGAAGTTCGTCCTGGGCGGCTGGCGTCCGCAGACCTATGGCCTGCAGGCCGCGACCGGTTCGCCGCGCTCTGACTATCTCTGACTATATCACCCGCGCGGGATATAATGGTGGCTGGGATGAAGGGGAAGGTCCGGCGGAAGGAAATGATCCCAGCCTTTTCCGCGCGATGATTTTCCCCGGCTGGACCGGCATTCCCAACGCAAGGGAATTTTACACCAACCACCTGGAGATCGAAAATGATATGGGGGCGGATTTTGCGCTCGGCACCTATGAAGCGGGGCCGGGCTATGCCCTGAGCGGACTGAATAACCAGGCGCGGATGACGGATGAACAGGTGCGGGCGCAGGAGGAAACGATGAAGAGCCTGGGCGCGGGAACAGCCACCCTGGATACCTTTCTGGGCCGCGCCTATTATGACTTCGACATCCAGAATTTCTTCACCTTTTACCATGGCAAAACCCACTGGGTATCCCATACGGCATGGCATAAGGGCCCGATCGCTTACCCGTGCTGGATGACCCTGGCGCTCTTCAATCGCGAGGGCACGGGAGATCTGCTCGCCGTCGTTCCCTTTGAAGTGCCGAGCATCGATCTGCCGGAGTTCAAACGCCGCAAGGCCGCCCCGGATGTGCCGCTGGTCTCCTGCTATGCCACGCGTGAGGGAGACCGGGTCAATCTCTTCCTGCTCTCCAGCAAGGTGGATAATTTCCCGCAAGCCGGCAACGACGGCCACACCCCGGTCACGGTGGAACTGCCCTTCCCATCGGCCGGGAAAGTTACCCTGCACCGTATGGCGGGTGATCCGCGTCTGCATAATATCGATTCTGAAGAAGTCACCATTGAGAAGGTGGAGCTGCCCGCCAGCGTGGTGCAATCGGGTCAGTTCACGGTCAATGTAGACTCCGGCGGAGCAGAAGGCGGCCTTCCCCCAGGCGCGACCTTTCTCTATGTCTTTGAAGGGGTGGAGATGCCCGAAGGCAAAGACATCTCGCCGCTGGAGGTCCAGATGTAGCAGCCCCTCAACGGTGCCGCGGCGGAAAATTCCCCGGGAGCGGCGACTTCTTCCTTGAAGCTGCCCGGAATGGCTGTTGGTTATCCTCTTCCGGCGTCCCGGCATGGACACCCTCATGTCCAAGCCAGCGCACCCCGGGAAACCTTCGCTCAGGTGGCGGAATTGGTAGACGCGCACGCTTGAGGGGCGTGTGGCTTTGCCGTGCGGGTTCGAGTCCCGCCCTGAGCAGAACTTATTGATCCTGACGATCGTCATTCCTGGTCGGATAGCCCCGCGCAACCGAGTCATGCCGGGCCGGACACCGGCGCGCCGTTACATCGCACCATTGCGTTGCGTAACCCCAGCGGGTTCCCTGGCCAGATCCGGCCAAACCCCGAGCAGTTGCTGTCTGCGACACGGGCTGCCTGCGAAAGAAAGATCTCTGCCTCAGGCGGGCGAAGGTGATGGCATGGTTTTACCGAACGGTTGGTAAAATGGGAAGGAAGGGCGGGCTGAAATGGGCGGTGTGGGCTGGAGGCTGATGAACAGGGCCTGTGGGCATGGCTTGGGGAGACGGAAGGGGTTTTAACGAACGGTCGGTAAAATGAAAAGGGAAGGCAAAGCGGGACGGCTGATCTTGGCTGGATAGGGAATGGGATCTTTCGGGCGGGGTATGGTGTG
>CAZUPP010000039.1:0-19595 GCA_964622095.1 uncultured Verrucomicrobiales bacterium | reverse complement strand
GCGCGGTTAGCTCAGTTGGTAGAGCGGTTGGTTTACACCCAATAGGTCGGCGGTTCGAGCCCGTCACCGCGCACCCTTGCGGGGCAAGTCCCCTGCCCTGATCCGTCCGCCAGATTGAGGTTATTCACACGGGCTGATCCCTTTTGCTAAGGACTTGACAATCCGGCGCGGAGTCCGCAACACGTTCGGAGTCCAAGCGATGGTCAGCCCGGAAGGGCGGCTGATGGGACGTTCCGGGGCGCGGATAGGGATTTATTTTGGAATCCGAATTATTAAAGCTTGCTAAACATTTAGCATAAGTGGTAATTTTTCCACAGTTTGCTGCCGCATTGCTTCACGCCCCGCCAACATCCTACCACCATGAAACGCACAGCTTGCCCACATTTCCGCCGCTGGAAACTCGCGTCCTGCCTCGTATTGACCGCGATTTTTCCGCTGACCAGTCTCGCTCAGGATGACCTGGACGAGCTAGAACTGGACGAAGACTTCGCCGACACCGTTGCCCGGATCGTTGAGGAAGATACCGAAGACGCACCTGCCACCGATGATGCTGCCGGTGCTCCGCCCGCTTCAACGACTGACGAAATAACGATCGACGAGACAGACTCGGTCGAGATCGAGATTGAATCGATCGACACCCCAACGGCTACGACGCCGGCGGATACGACCATGCCGTCCATCCCTTCGGCCACGACCATTCCAGAGGACAGTGAGACGACGGAGATCGTCCTTCCGGATACCGTTGGGCCGGGCGGCGAAACGGATACCCCGGCTGGGGCCACCACCATTCCGGACGTAGGCGCGGGCGCCACAGCGCGTGAGTTTGACAATGAAGATCTGAGCCTCGTGCTGCGTTCGCTCGCCAGGCAGGCCGGCATTGACCTTGTCGTCAGTGATCAGGTCATTGGCACAGTGACCATTCGTCTGACGGATAAAACCGCGTTGGAGGCGATTGAGATCATCGCAGAGAGCAAGGGCTTGCTGTTTGAGTATGACGACGAGACGGATGTTTACACCGTCAAAACTGCGGCGGAAAAAGCGGCTGAACCCCAAGCTGATGCCTTCTACGAATTCAGCTATGCCCGGGCGCAGGATGTCGCCCCGCTTCTTCAGGCACAGCTGCAAAGCCAGGCTGCTCCGATTGTCGACACCCGCACGAACACCATCTTCTACAGCGAGGTTCGTTCTGAGCTCGACAACATCAAGTCCTTCCTCGACCTGCTCGACAGACCCACCAAGCAGGTGATGATCGAGGCGCGCCTCATCGAAACCAGTGCCAACCCTCAGCAAACCTACGGCATCAACTGGGCCGGATCTGTGGCTGGCCAGACGGTCTCTTATGGAGCAGGGCCATTCGGCGTCCTGGAAGCGGATGGTGTCGATATAGATGGTGATGGATTGTTCGACGCAACAAATGTTACCCAAGAGTTCGAGTTCAATACAGATGAACAAGGCAACCCCCTCCTAGGCAATTTTGTTGCTGCTGCCATCAGTCCATTTGATCTGCTGAACAACAATCCAGATGGAGCGTCTACAAATAACGTTTTCCTTGGTGGTGATCAAGGTCCCACACCGCTTGGCGGACAGTTCGCGATTCTTTCGCTCCCTCAGTTCAGCGCAACATTGGACCTGATCAACACTGATTCCGACGCGGAACTGCTCTCCAATCCACGCATTGTTACCGCGGATAACGAGGAAGCGGTTATTCGAATCACCCGCCTCCAGCCAATTCCACAGCTTAACTTTAACGAACAGACTGCTACTGCGGTCTTCGGCGGCTTTGAAGACCGGGAATTCGGTAACACCCTGCGGGTCCTTCCTCAGGTCAACCGCGACAATCGCGTCACTCTCACGGTCGTTCCAGAAATCAGTAACGCTGTCGGGGAGGTGAACTTCACCTTTGCGGGCGCTCAAGTTTCCAGCCCGATTATTGATACCCGCAGTCTTCAATCACGGGTCATCATCAAAAGCGGACATACCCTCGCCGTTGGGGGCCTACTCTCGGACGAGACCTCGCATACGACGACCAAAGTGCCGATTCTCGGTGACATTCCCATCGTCGGCTATCTCTTTACCCATCGCTCGATGAGCCGTACCAAGAGGAACCTGCTCATTTTCGTGACACCGACCATTCTTGACGATTACTACACCGGACTGGAAGATCAGGTGCAGGGCTTCACCGACAGGGAACCAACCTTTGCTGATCCCCGTGGCTGGCGCAATAATGCTAAAGGTGCCATCCAACTTGTGCCAAAAGATACTCGTCACATTGCGGGTGATGCCCCAGGGCCCGGCATTCCCCCAGATCAGCGTCAGCTTCATGGTGACCGGGACACCCTCATGAATGTGAATGCTCCAGAATACAAAGCGGATGCCCGTCCGCGCGAGTTTTAAGGACACAAAGCACTTTTTGTGGAACGGCAGTGCCGCCTGGCTCCCGAAGCCCTTTGGGAGTCAGGCGGTTTTTCTTTTCTTTCGCCGCTCCCTCTCGTTAGCGTCTTCTCGCCAAGACCGCTAAGCACATCCTGATTCATGAAAATCGCAATCCTCGCCGGCGACGGCATTGGACCTGAAGTGATGGCTGAGGCCATCAAAATCCTCGGCGTCATCCAAAAGAAGTATGACTTTCTCTTTGAACTCGAGGAAGGCCTGACCGGGGGCGCTGCCATTGACGAGCACGGCGAAGCCCTCCCTCACTCCACCCTCAGTCTTTGTGAACGCTCAGACGCTATCCTTTTCGGATCGGTCGGTGGACCGAAATGGGAAAGTCTTCCTCCTCCCAAGCAACCGGAGCGGGCCGCCCTGCTCCCTTTGCGGAAGCATTTCCAGCTCTTTGCCAATCTTCGCCCAGCTATCTGCCTCCCTGCCCTCACTCATGCTTCGCCTCTACGAGAGGATATCGTAGAGGGCGGCTTTAATGTCCTGACCGTCCGTGAACTCACCGGAGGTATTTACTTCGGTCAGCCTAAAGCGATCACCGAAGAGAACGGCGAACAGGTCGCCATTGACACCATGGTTTACCGCCAATCAGAGATCGAGCGAATCACGCATGTTGCATTCGAGGCCGCCCGCACCCGCAAGCGCAAGGTCACTTCCGTGGATAAAGCCAATGTCCTTCAGAACGGCATCCTGTGGCGGGAAGTCGTGAACAAGATTCACGAAAGTGATTATCCTGAGGTTACCCTTGAACATCTCTACATCGACAACGCCGCCATGCAGGTGCTCCGGCGCCCGCGGGATTTCGATGTCATTCTGACGGGCAATATGTTCGGCGATATTCTCAGCGACGAACTGGCCATGCTGGCTGGCTCTCTTGGCATGCTGCCCAGCGCCAGCCTTGGTGTGGCTTCTCATGACAGCGCGGGCCGCTTCGGTCTTTTTGAGCCAAGTGGCGGTTCTGCCCCTGACATCGCCGGGCAGGGTATCGCCAATCCCATCGCTCAGATTCTCTGCTGCGCATTGATGCTGCGGTACAGTTTTGCGTTGGAAGAACCTGCGCGTGCCATCGAAGAGGCAGTCCAGCGCGTCATCGCGGCCGGATTGCGGACGGCGGATATATTCACTGAAATGCCGGACACGCGCAAAGTTGGGACCAGCGAAATGGGTGATGCGATCGCGGCCGAAATCTGATTAATCCTTACGGCCATCCCAGTCCACGCTGAGCGGACAGGGTCCGGCGGTAATAGTTGCTGCCGCCTTCTTCCTCGGACCTCGGAGACGGGAATCCCCTGAGCATGTCCCCGTCCAGACAATCGCCGTCCTGGTGACGAAGTTCCGCAATAAGAAGGGCGGTGAGCTCATCCAGCGTTGTCCGGTGAGCGACCTCGCCGGAGAGATCGCACTTTTCCTGTGGATCTTCCCGAAGGTTAAAGAGCAGGCGGCGGTTGCCATGCGGATAGTAGATCAGCTTGTCATCCCCTCGCCGTATCATGCGGGTGGCTTCCGGGCTATCCAGACTGACACATTCACCAAAAAGATAGTCCCGCTTTTCACTATCTGTCATGATCACACCCTCACAGTGAAAAGGCACCTCCAGGCCGCACATGTCCAGCAGAGTTGGCATGACATCGGCCCAGCCAACCACACGCTCATCTGTCCGGCCGATGGGTATTTCCGGCAGGCTGGGTGGCGGTGACAGAATCATCGGGACATTTGCGGAGTCCTCAAAGAAGACCCGCTTGGCCCAGCGCCCATGGTTACCCAGCATATCTCCGTGATCAGCCGTAAACAGAATGATGGTATTATCCAGAATTCCCTCTTGCCGCAAAGTGCCGATGACCACCCGTAGCTGATGATCAATGTGCGTGCAGAGTGCATAAAAGGCGCGCCGTATTGCGGTCACCGCCCTCAACTCTTTTTCGCTGAGTTGCGGCCGCTCATTTTCACCTGACCAATCTCCATAGTGAGGCTCGGGAACCGGCACATCCCGGTACATATCCAAGTAGCTTTGAAGCGGACTGAGCGGCGGGTGCGGATGTGAGTAGGAAAGGTAAAAGAAAGCGGGCTTTGCGGGATTTCGCCGCTTGATCGTGCGGCACATCTGCGTCGTGGCCCAGTTGGTGACATGACAATCTTCCGGCAAATGCCACGGGCGCCAGGCATACTCGTTGTTCGACATGCCTCCTGCGAACCGCTGGCCCGGAAAGCCCCGGTCGCCCAGATAAATCTCATAGTCGTCCGCTGGATTGACCCGGCCTTCTTCGTCCAGAATGACCTCATCAAATCCAATCCGGTCGCGCTGCGGGCTGACGTGCAGTTTTCCCACCGCAAAGGCCTGATAGCCATTGTCCCGGAAGGATTGCGCAATCGTTGGCACCTTAGGCATCGTCATGCCGACACTATTGTCACGCATCCCATGCCCGCGCGGGCTCAAGCCGGTCATCAAGGTGCGGCGCGCAGGGACACAGACGGGACACTCCGAATACGCCTTGGGATAATGAATGCCTGCCGCGGCCAGGCTGTCCAGCGTCGGGGTGATTATGCTTGGATGGCCGGCGAAATTCAGCAGGCGGCCCGGCCAGTGATCGGTGCACACTAATAATACGTTCGGTTTCGTTTTACCTTCAGACATTACTTCCACTCCACTTCAATTTTTGACGGAGAATATTGTAAAATGAGGTTTCCGGCAGCATGGCCAGCCGCGCATCATAGGGGCTGCGCCGGACTTCAACGGTTTGGTCAGAATTAATTTTGAGGGGATTTTGTCCGTCCACCGTGACGTAAACTTCCGGATCGTCGTGGTAAGGACGCACCGTTAAAACCGATCGCGCATCTACCACCACGGAGCGGTTGCTCAGCACATGCGGGCAAATGGGCGTAACGACCATCGCGGACAACTCCGGCGACAGAATCGGTCCGCCCGCCGCCATGCCGTAAGCCGTCGAACCAGTGGGCGTAGCAATGATCAGCCCGTCGGCGTTAAAGCACGTCAGCAGTTCTCCATCGATCTTTGTCTCAAGCTGGATCAGCCGTGGCGTCACCCCTCGGGTAAAGGTGACTTCGTTGATCGCATAGAAGTGGCTCGACTCCCCATTCGACTTTGACTTGATCGTCACCTGCAGCATGAGCCGCCGCACATAGCAGTCCGGGCAACGCTGAGCGATCAGCTCCACCGCCCGGCGGCAGTCTTCGCGGCTCACCGCCGTCAGGAAACCGAGTCTTCCCAGATTGACCCCGATGATCGGGCGCGGCTCCTGATCCGGACCCAGGCGTTGAATGAGCGAGAGGATCGTCCCGTCCCCGCCCAGCACCACATGCGCGGAGCACTGCTGGTTCAGCTCCGGCACACTGGGGCCCGGCCCTTCTCCCAGCAGTTGCGAGGTCTGATCCTCCAGCATCACCTTTACCCCGCTCTGCTCCAGACTCGCGCGGGTTTCCGCCACGTAATGCGCCGCCCGATCTTTCCCCACGTGGGCAAAGATTCCGATAACGATGGGGTCATGTTGCTGCTCAGCCATTCCGGGAACCTGTTTACGCCTCTACGGACAGCGTATCCTCCCATCCCTGCCCCGTTTGCTGAAGCGCAAAGTCATGACATCTCCCGTTTGCGCAGCCACGCGACGTATTCCTGATTACCGTCGCTGCCTTTCACCACGGATGGCATCTCCTCTTTCCACTCCAGCTCGCCCTTGGCCCGCACGAAATCCCGAATCTTGGCGACCGCTTTTTCCCGCAGTTCAGGCTCTTTCACGATCCCGCCCCGCGCTACTTCATCTCGAGCGAGCTCAAACTGCGGCTTGATCAGGGCCAGAATATCCGCCCCGGACGATAACACCTCCCCTACTGCGGGCAGCACGAGGGTCAGCGAGATAAACGATAGATCCATCACAGCCAGACTGGCCTCCTCAGGCAGGTCGGCCCGCCGCAGATAACGCGCGTTGATCCCTTCCCGCCACCAGACCCGTTCATCCTGCTGGAGCCGCCCATGAAACTGACCGTGCCCCACGTCGATGGCCATCACCCGCTTCGCACCCCGCTGCAGCAGGCAATCCGTGAATCCCCCGGTGCTCGCCCCCACATCCAGGCAAACCCGGTCCACTACCTGAATGCCGAAGGCCTCCAGCGCTCCTTCCAGCTTATACCCGGCGCGGCTCACGAAGCGCTCCGCCTCTTTCAAGGTCAGCGCCGCATCGGCTGGGATCAACTGCCCCGGCTTCTCCACCCGCGTGGTGTCCCACATGACCTGCCCGGCCATGATCAGACGTTTCGCTTTCTCGCGGGAATCAACCAGACCGCGCTCCACCAGCAGAACGTCCAGCCTTTCTTTTTTAGCTCCGCGAGCAGCGCTGCTCATGGGCAAAGGTTAGCACAAAGAAGACCTCGCCGGGCAAGGCAATCAACCCGAAGGTTGGTCATGAGCCACAAACTGCCTCGCCTCGAGCGGTCCGTTGATCCATGCACGCCGCGCAAGCCGGCCGAACACATGGCCGCAGACGCTGCGCTGCTGGACAAGGCCGCCGCCTCTCATCATTCGCAAATGCGAATCTATACCTGGTTCGCGCCTGCCGTGACCTATGGCTACACGATCAAAGAAAGCCAGTTGAGCGGGCTACAATCCTTCATCGGCAGCCGCCCGACAGCTCAGCGACCCACCGGTGGCGGGCTTGTCGAGCACGAGCCGCTCGACGAAAAGAGTCACGGGGAGATCACCTTCGCTCTCGCGATTCCACGAGCGGTCATTCAGCAGATTCCAGAACTTCGCCGTGCCTCAGAAACCTATTGCTGGCTTCACCAACGCATGGGTGAGGCCCTCGAATCTTTCGGGATCAAGACTACCCTCGTCCCGGCTTCGACTTCTCCTCCGGCCCGGGAAAAAGACGCGGTTTCCATCTGTTTTCGCGATCCCGTCCCTGGCGATATTCTGGACGCGAACTCCGGAGCAAAAATCTGCGGAGGCGCCCAGAGACGGACGCGGCTTGGCCTGCTGCATCAGGGTTCGATCAAAGTAAACGGTATCGAGCCTGCCGAGCTCGCCGCGGCCATGGCGAAATCTCTATCTTAAAATCCCAATCCCGGAGGAAGTCCAAGGCCCCCGGTAACCTTGCCCATTTCTTCCTCCATCAATTTCTTCCCGTCTTCTACCGCCTGTCGTACGCCGCTCAGGACCAGATCCTCTAGCATTTCCACATCGTCCGGATCGACAATCGACGGATCAATCTTGATGGAGATCACATCGCCCGCACCGTTGGCGGTGACTTTGATTTTTCCACCACCGGCGGAGCTTTCCACCGTCTGCTGTTGCAGTTCCTCCTGGACTTTCGCCATCTGGTTCTGCATCTCCATCATCTTTCTCATGGGATCATTTTTCTTCCCACCGCCGCCGGATTGCCCTTTGGCCTGCTTCATCATCCGCTTCATATTCATAGTCGTGCGCGTCCTTTCCTTGGGGTTATTTTCACAAAGGGGGCCTCTCTAATTGCGAGCCGGTAATTTAACGGACGCAATTTCCGCATCGAAAATCTCCAGTGCCTTTTGAATGAGTGGATCATTTCGAAATTCCGCCAGAATCTCTTCCTCCGTTTTTCCGCAGTCAATCGCCGAATCCGGTTTAATTGCCGGCGTCGACGGAAACGTGTCCGGCCTCCCATCGGGCGATGGAATTCCTTCTTCTTCCGGGCCAAATTCCGTTCTGCGCCCGGGCAATTCATTATCTCCTACTTCCTGAAAACGCAGCTTGATTTCTGTGCCGAATTTCTCGCGTAAAATCTGTTCAAGCGTCTGCCGCTTTTTCTTAAATGATTCCATCAGAATCCCGTCTTCGTGATGGAACCCCACCGTGAGATGATTGCCGTCAAAGGCAAGGGGCGCGGCATTCTCCAGGGCGCGGCGTAACATCAGTGAACCCAGCTCCTGCTCACCATCGCGCAGCGTCTGCCAGAGAACGGTGGTGTCCAGTTTCTGGTCATCACCCGGCTTAACCGGTGTGACCGTTCCGGTGGCAGGCGTCAATTCGACTTTCTTTTCCTCCGCCATCCGCCCGGCACTAAGCTCTGCCAGAGTGTTCTGGACTTCGTCGTCAAAGAACGCTGTGTCTTCCTTCCAGTCTCCCAGAATATCAAAGTCACTTTCGCCCGTGATCTTGCTGATCACCTCGTCGATACAACGCACTTCCTTTTCCGCTTCAGCCTGCGCATCGCTCATTTTCGTGGGCAACTCGGCTTGCGGCGCGGATTTTCGTTCGGTTTCCGGTGGAGCGGCCCGTTCTTCCGGCGGCATCTCCTCGGCTTCGAAGCTGAAAAGCGTGCCCTGGTTTGGATCATCTTCAACTACCGGGCGTTTCTCAAACGGTGCATCTTCCTCGCCTTCAGGCTCCACCGCGTCGGCCGGAATCTCGTGGGCTGATTTGAAGTCCCGGTCACCAAAGGCAGGTTTCTCCGCGATTGGCGCGGCTGCGGGCTGCTTTTTTACGGAGGCCGCCGGTTCTGGAGCCGCCGCCCGGTTCTGCGCCTGCGCGCGCGAGTTCCCCGCGTTTTTACCTGACGATGAGGACGACCGGGCCGCCGCTTTCTTTACCTCTGGCCTGATCACCCGCGGCGCCGGACGCGAAGGCAATCCGCCATCACCCCCGCCGCGGCCATTACCCGCACCCTGACCATCGGCGTCTCCACCGGCGAGGCGTGAGACCGCCGCGATCACCTCACCGAGACTGGTCTGGCTCAGGGCATGAATGCATTTAATTAGCGCCACCTCAAAATGCAGCCGCTTGTTCGGCGCCCATTTCATCCGCCCCTCAGCCTCCGCCAGGGTCTCGATGAGCAGGAGCAGATGCTCTGTCTCGACCTGCTCGGCCTGCTGCGCCATCACATCGCCCAGCTCCGCGCTGTGCTCTTCCTCCAGCGATTCCGGGCTGCTCTTGAGCACCAGCAGATTCCGCAGGTAACCAATCAGGTCACCGAGCAGCTTCATCAGGTCCCGTCCCTCCTCGGCATGTTCACGCAGGGAATTCAAGGCGTCTGAAGTCGCCTGCCCGATCATTTCACCCGCCAGCGCGGAAACGGTTTCCGTTCCGGTCAGGCCGAAGATGTGCAGGACATCGTCTTCCTCAATGGTGTCTCCGCAGAAGGCTACCAGCTGATCCAGCATGCTTTCCGCGTCGCGCAGACCTCCTTCCGCCGCCCGCGCAATCGCGAGGGCCGCTTTTTCGCTGAGGTCAATCTTCTCCAGCTTGGCGATATGTAAAAGATGCTCAGAGATCTCGGAGGTTTTGATCCGGGAAAGGTCAAAGCGCTGGCAGCGGCTCAGGATGGTCGGCAGCACCTTGTGCGGCTCCGTCGTGGCAAAGATGAATTTCACATGCGGGGGCGGTTCCTCGAGGGTCTTCAGGAGCGCGTTGAAGGCCGCCGTGGTGAGCATGTGCACCTCATCAATAATATAGATCTTGAAGGCGCCATGGGTCGGGGCAAAGCGCACATTCTCCCGAAGCTCGCGCACCTGCTCGACCCCGTTGTTGGAGGCGCCATCGATCTCCAGCACATCCAGGCAGCGCCCCTCTGCGATCTCCTGACAGATCGGCTCCTCCGGATCAAAGTCTACCCGTGGACCGCCTGTGCAGTTGAGGGCTTTGGCCAGAATACGAGCCGTCGAGGTCTTACCCACCCCGCGCGGGCCGACAAAGAGATAGGCATGGGCCAGCCGGTTCTGCTCGATCGCGTTCTGGAGCGTCCGAACGACATGCCCCTGCCCGACGACATCCCCGAACCGCTGGGGCCGATACTTCCGCGCGAATACCTGATAACTCACCCGCCTAGTCAAGCATCGCCCTCCGGCATTTTCCAGCGCGAGATTGGGTTCACCTCAAGAGTCCGGCGGCGCCTGATCGGTCAGCCGGAGGCGTCCGAAGAGCCGGGATTCCGTGCTGATCATTTCGAAGCGCTGCACCTGGATGGGCGGGCTGGTAAACGTGCCGATCTTTTCCGTCACATCGAAAAAGCTCAGAGTATTAGGCTCATTCAGTCCTTTACCTTCATCGTAATTTTCGAGATCGACGGTGCCTTCCCAGAACAGCGTCATGTCATCGCAGGGATGAATGATCAGATCCAGCCAGCCCGTCGAGGTTTCCGCGTCAAAGGCAAGCGAAGGCATGAGATCCCGGTCCGGCACCACCGGATCGAAGCCCATCCAGAATAACTTAAATTCAATGCCTTGGGTTAACCCATCGCCATCATAGTCATCCGTGAAATCGCTCAGAGTTCCCGGGGGCAGATCATGAATTTCCTCGAACGCGGCCGCGAACCAGGCATAGCCAAAATCATCCGGAAAAGTATCGAAGGTCTGGTCTCCATCGACCCAAAAAGTCAGGGTGGTGGCAGGAGAAACGACTTCCGTGACGCCATCTTCCAGAAATCCACACGCCTGCAGGGTGACCCGGTACAGACCCGGCTCGGTGAAAACCCAATTCCGGTGAAAGTGAGTACCTACCTCGAGCGAGAGCTGATCGACGGCACTATCAATTCCGTCTTTCGTCGTCATGAGGATCTCCGGCGGAGTGCCGCCGGTCGTCAATCGATACATGATAAAGTCTCCTGTCCCGACCATATCAATGAGCTTAATCACGAACTGAGCTTCGTCAGCCTGACCTTCCAAAAATCCCTGGACAAAAAACTCGGAGGGCACACCCCACCCGCTCCATGGATTTCCGCTATTGGTTTTTGATTCCGCACTGAACCCTGGCCAAAGCCGATCGTCACCCGCATTGCGGTTCTGCGGCAAAATATAGACAGTGTCACCAGGGTCACCCAAAAAGGCGAAGTCCGGATTGTCCGGCACCGTCCGCGGCGTATCTGGAGAACCGTAGAGAAGAACGAGATCCGCGCTGTATTCTAAACGAATATCGTCGTTACGAACCGTCATCAGAAGTTCGTTCTCACTGTTGTGCAGATTGATCCCGATATCAATGTGCTCATCAACCAGCATGTCGGCCTCCACCAATTGAAGGCAAAAACTTGCCGCCAATAAGGAGAGGATACTCTTAGTAAACATAATCCTTCCCCGTCACGATTTATTCATCAGGTGG
This sequence comes from uncultured Verrucomicrobiales bacterium, assembly GCA_964622095.1. GTDB lineage: Bacteria > Verrucomicrobiota > Verrucomicrobiia > Verrucomicrobiales > CAZUPP01 > CAZUPP01. The sequence continues at coordinate 8,083 of CAZUPP010000039.1, read as the reverse complement.
CAGCGCCACATTTTCGCCGGATTCAATCCGCTCTTTCATTTCTTCGGCTCGGATCACCTCGATGTGTCCATCCACGTAGGCATAGGCCGCGCTCCCTTTCGTGCGGTCTTCGTCTGGTCTGCCGGCGAGGTGCCGGTCAGCCTGCACCTCATCCAGAAATCCGGTCCAGCTGCCAGAAACAAAAATATCCACATGGGTATGGTCATTACTCAATCCGGCGACATCAGAGCTGACAAAAAGCATGGCTGTCTCTGCCGGACGTGTGACCGCTGTGACGGAAGGGAAGTAGGGCAGGTTTGGATCGATTGCCCCGAAATCATCCATCGGCGGGACGACGAGATAATTGCTGAAAACATAGCTGGTCACGTTCTCGTTCCCTTCCTCGAAGGCCTCGCGGCGCCTCTTATCTGAAGGACTGATTCTGATTTCATCTACGTTACTGATGAACGGCCTAAGCGTTTCAACCCAGGCATCTTCACGATCCTCGGTATGCATAGACAGCGGAAACCTGCCTTCATTATCACCGGCAAAGAGCAAAACTCCGTTGGCCAGCTTGCGCATATTTGACGCGCACTCCGTCTGTCTGGCCTGGACCTGGATCTGCTGCGCCACTGATCCCGCCAGGATGGCAAGAATCGCGATGATCGTGATGACCACCAATAATTCGATTATGGTAAATCCACCCCTCAGAGTTCGGCCTTTCTTCATAGTTTCTCCCCGCACCTCACCTATTCCGGCGGCGGCGCGTCGTCAAGAAGCCAATCGTGACCAGTGCGAGAAGCGCAGAGGCCGAAGGTTCGGGGGCAATGAAAAAGTCAAAAGTAGCCGGGCCTCCTTCGATCAAGGCATTGTCTGAAAGACGCGTTCCCCTCACCCCGAAGGTCAGCTGATAGTTGCCTGGAGCGGTGAAAAGCCAGTTAGCGTGGCGATCATCCGGAATCTCCACATCGAAAGCATTCGGAGCGCCTGCTCCCGTGTCACTGGAGAAGAAGAGCTCTGCGTTATTAAACTCATCCACCGTGTAGAAATAGAGATCCCCGGGCCCGGTGAGCCCTTCGAAGGTGAAGGTGATCTCCTCATTCTCAAAAATCCCGGTCGGCACTTCCTCCGCGCCAAAGCCAAGAAAAATCTGCCCGGGTGTATTATCCTGAGGTAGAATCCAGACCGGGTCGCCGACTCCGCTCAGGAAGGAAAATCCCGGATTGGTTGTCTGCGTGCTGGCAACTCCAACCATCAAAGCGTCACCCGGCTCAAAGGCTTCCTGACCGCCCGGAATAACCCCATCGACATCTTCGGCGACAATTTCAAAAATTCCTTCGGTGGCATCATACTCCGCGCCAAACTCTGCGTGGGAGTTAGTGAAGACCGCGGAAAAGGTTTGAGCAGTCGCAGGTTGAGCGGCTAGGAGGGCAGCGGACAGCCCGGTGATGACAGCGATTTGGTATGGCAGCAGTGTTTTCATGTCCCAGTTGATAATCATTTATCATTATCGATGCAACCCTTTTTTTGCGCCGTTCTTCCATTTTCTTTCGGTTCTTTACTCTCATCTTCCTGCCCTGCCCCTTGCCTTCCCGGCCTCTCCGCCTACCTTCTTGCTCGCCCCATGCTTCGCCAGACCCGTCAGAATCAGGCCATCCGCCAGGCACTCCTGAAGGCCGCCCGGCCGCTCACCCCGCAGGAGATCCACGCCCGCGCCACGGAAAAAGTGGATTCCCTGGGCATCGCGACCGTCTACCGCGCGATCAACGGCCTCCTTGAGGAGGGCTTCATCGATCAGGTATCTCTCCCGGGCGAGCCGCCGCGCTACGAGCGCACGGGCCGGCCGCACCACCATTTCTTCCACTGCCGCGCCTGCGATAAAGCCTTCGCGATCGAGAAATGCCCACCTGGGATTGAGGACCTGGCGCCGCAGGGTTTCGTGACGGAGGAACACCAGATCATCCTCTACGGGCGCTGTCCGGACTGCGCGGAATCTGCGGCGTGATGGCTGAGCGCGGCTTTCGCGTTGCCTTCCAGGCGAGGGCTTCCTAGTCTCAGGCTCGTTATGCCGATCGATCCCAACACGATTCAGACCCTGGCCGGAGCCATCCGCGATGTGCCGGATTTTCCCAAGGAAGGAATCATTTTTAAGGACATCACGCCCATCCTGGAGAAGCCGGAGCTTTTCCGCCTGGCCATCGAGTGTTTCTCGGAGGCCGTGCAGGAGGTGGGTGCGGAAAAGATTGTCGCGGTCGATGCGCGCGGATTCATTTTCGGCGCGGCGGCGGCTTATCATTGCGGGCTGGGCTTTGTGCCCATGCGCAAGAAAGGGAAGCTGCCTTATCAGACCAAGACCGCGACTTACACCCTGGAGTATGGTGAGGCGGAATTGCAGATTCATACGGATGCGATCGGTCACGGGGAGCGGGTGGTGATTATTGATGATTTACTGGCAACCGGCGGGACAGCGGGCGCGGCCGCGCAACTGGTGCGTGATCTGGGCGGCAATCTGGTGGAAATTCAGTTTCTTATTGAGCTGGCTTTTCTTAATGGTCGGGGAAATCTGAAGGATATCCCGGTGCGCAGCTTTATTGTGTGCGACTGATGGACGAATCATGCGCTGGCTTGCGGCTCGAGTCCCTTTCCTGCCGCTGGCGCTCGGGGCCGCTCTCGGAATTCTTCTGGCCGATAATTTTACTCTGATCATTTCTGGCGGGCTGATTCCCAGCGCAGTGGCTGTGCTGGTGGCGGCCATTCTTTTTGCGGCGGACCGGGTTATGTTCCGCGCACTCATTCTGTTTTTCGCGGGCGCCGTTCTTTTTGGAGCGATCCATGCGCGTGAGATTAATCGAAACACTCGCGGCCTGCCCCCGACTCGGACCGTGGCGCTGGTGCACGGGATGGTGGAGAGTGCGCCGCGCCTCACTCCGGATGAGGACGATCAACAACCGGCCCGGTTCCTTTTCCGGATCAGACAGGCGGAAATCGGTCAACGTAAAATCGAGGCGGCTCGGGGTCGTCTCATTTATCTTTCCTTGCGCCAGCCTGATGATCTGGGACGCACTCTGCGGCTGGGCGATGAATTGATTCTGCGCGGCTCGCTTTCTCCTCTCGGTGCATCTCGCAATCCTTCGGTTTTTGATTCCGCGGAATACCGGTGGCGCCAGGGAATTACTCATCAATTGAACGTCACTTTTCCCCGGCGCGATCTTCGGATCATTGATACGGGCGAGGCTCCGTGGTATCTGCGGGCAAGCGCCTTTCTGCAGGAAACCATTGAGGAAGCACTGTATTATCAGGTCGCTGACGAAAAGGATGCGGCGATCATTTCCAGTCTGGTCATGGGCGGAAGCGGCGGGCGGCTGCCGGTAGAGGCTCGGGAGATTTTCCGTCATACCGGCACGCTTCATTTATTTGCGGTGAGCGGACTGCATGTGGGGATGGTGGCGGCGATCGTTTTCGTGGTGTTTTCGGCGTTCGGGGTGAACCGCCGGCAACTGGTCTGCGCGATTGCGGCGGTGCTCTTTCTATACTGTCTGGTGGCCGGATTTCGTCCGTCCGTCGTGAGGGCTTCGCTTATGTTATCGATTGTTGCATGGGGTTATTCGCTCGGCCGGGGACCGCATGTGCTGAATTCCTGGGCAGCGGCAATGGTGATGATTCTGCTTCTCGATACGCAGCAACTTTTCGCGACGGGATTTCAGCTTTCATTTACCGTGGTCTTCGGGCTCATCATCGGGACGGCTCCACTCTACCGGTTTCTCGCGCGACTCTATTTGCCTGATCCATTTATTCCGAGAAGGCTCTGGACGGGGCGCCACCGGCTTACCACGTGCGCGGGGAATTATCTGAACGGGCTTTTCAGCACCTCCTTTGTGGCTGGTCTATTTTCCTTTCCGATTATCCTGTGGCAATTCAACCTGCTCACACCGCTTTCCGTTCTGCCCAATATGGTGGCGGTGCCTCTGGCGTTTGGCTGCATGATTCTGGCCATGGGCAGCATTCTTGTTTTTCCCGCTTTACCGGTTGTGGCAGCCGGGCTGAACGCGGCGAACTCCGCGATCCTGGGAATCATTCTATCCGTTTTGACTTTCTTCGAAAGTCTGCCCTTTACGCATCAGTATCAGGATCCGGATCGGCTTTTCGCAAAGAGGGAACCGGCCGCCCGCATGATTATTTTTGCCTTGCCCGGTGAAGAAGCCGCCATGTTTCTGCAGACAGATCGCGGGAAGAAGGTGCTCATCGATTGTGGCCGGCCGGAGAGCGTTTCGCGGATCATTGCGCCCGCCCTGCTCTCTTATGGCCTTTCGGAAGTGGATTATCTTTTCGCGACACACGGCGATGCGGATCAATTAGCCGGAGCGGTGCGTGCGATGGAGGAATTCTCGATTGAAAGAGTATTTATCAATGCGATTGACCGGCGATCCGCGACGATGCGTGAATTAACGGCGTATCTGGAAAAGCATCCGTCAGTTGAAAGCGAACTTTTCCATGCGGACCGCGAAGAGCTTCGATTATCCGATCGGGTTACCTTTAAAGCCATCCATCCACCGGCCAATCCGGATTTTCGATTCGGCGATGACGCGGCGATGGTTTTACAAATGCGAATTGAAGACTGGCGTGTGCTTTTCATGTCGGATAATGGTCTCCGCACGGAGACGGAGTTCCTCCAGAAAGAAGGCGTGCCCCGGTGTGAGCTGCTCATTTCTACAGGGCACGCGAGCGATCCCTCAGGCTCGACTGAATTCATCCGGGCAACGCAGGCCAAGGTGGTGATCGGAAGCGGTCACGGATTAACAACCGATGAGCATGGCGCGATGATCATTGAGTTTTTCCCCGAAGAAATCATTGGGCGCGGTCACGCTTCGGGGACGGTTTTTCGTCTGACGAGGTAATGCATGGCACGATCCTGGTCCTGCCAGATTTCTTCAAAATCCGTCATGGGATAGGCCGGATCATTTTCTCGCGGCCAGGGGCGAGATTCATAGTGCGTGAGTTTGGAGTGCATTAACATTTCGAGGACCTCGCCGAAATAGGCTTCATGGTCAGTGGCGAAACGAAATTCGCCGCCGGGCGCGAGCACGCGGTCCACGCCTTCAAGAAATTCAAGGTTCATGATGCGCCGTTTATGGTGACGTTTTTTCGGCCAGGGGTCAGGAAAGGTGAGATGAAGAACCTGCACGGAATCTGCGGGCAGGAAGTAGCGCACGCCATAGGTGGATTCCAGATGGATGACGCGGATATTATCCGGCCGGTTTTCCTGTGCGCATTTGCGGCAGATATGATCCACGCGATCCCCTTCGCGCTCCACGGCGAGAATATTATGATCCGGGTAGCTTTCCGCGAGACGCATGGCATAGCCGCCATAACCCGCGCCCAGATCGACTTCCAGAGGCCGGGCCGGTGCGGCGGGAAAAATGTCCGCAATCGCGACCGGACAAAAATAATCATCTGGGAAAAACTCGTAGTTTTCCTCCTGCCGAATCTCCGCCTCAAGATGAGGATACTTCTCGCGCTTACGCGCCCGGGTTAAAAACTTGCGTGTGCGGATGCTGCCACACTAGGAAGCAACATCCGCTCAGCGCAAGGGTATGGTGAGAGTGTCCCCAGTCGCTTCGTCCATGAGGATGGCGGCGGCAGGCCGGAGATCTTCTACGGTAAAGGTGCGTCCGGGCAGGGCGGGATGCTCAAAGCTCTGGCCGCGGGCGACCTGGATGGCCCGGGTATCACCGGCGACGGAGATAAGGGCCACGCGCTGCTCTTCCGCCCCGCCACCCTGTTCAACGACGAGGGGGATGCGCGTGCCTTCCTCCACGTGCTCCAGGGTCACGGTGGAACGCTGGTAGAGCTCCCCGAACTTATCAAAGTCCCGCTCCACGCTGATATCTGCCACGCGATACGGCTGGCCATCGACCCGCTGACCGCGGCGAAGGCTCTGACGGCTGCCTCCCTGGGCGGGCTCAAGCTCGACGCGCTGCTGGGCGGCATCGATCGAAAGAACCTGCACGGGCATGCGCTCCTTTTTCACCTCACGCAGCTCAAGAGGCGGCGGGGTGAGAGGGGCGGATTCTGAGGGAGAAACAGGATCCGCGCCGGGGGTGACGGCTTCCTCCATGGGCAGACTGGCGAAGAGTTCCTGCTCCGGGGAAGGAGATGGATCATCGGCAGGTTCAACATTCTCAATTGCCTCGGAGCTGGCGGTGGAGGTGGCTGAGGGATCGGTGCCCGAGGCGGGTCCGGGCTGGCCTGGAGCGGCGGCAACTTCTGCGCCCGCGCCGGTCATGGGGCCAGCGCTGGTCAAGGGAAGCGGGACAATCTTTCCATCTTCATCGATCTGCGCGTGCTGCTCCTGAGCGACTTCGAGGCCTTCGCCCGCGCCCTCCTCCGGTGCATCGGCGGCGGGTTGCGCGGTGAGGCCGGAGACAGAGTCAGCGCCGGGCAAGGTGACTTCGACGATCGGCTCGACTTGCAGGTCCGGACGGGCGGCCTGATCGGCGATCTGCTCGGAGAGAGCGAGGTTGCCACTTTCAATCGCCTCACTGACCGGGGTGCGCCCATCCGAAGCGGTAGCGCGGGGATCGGCGCCGTGGTCGAAAAGGAGGTAAGCGACATCTTCGCGGCCGTGCTTGGCGGCAAGGGCAAGCGGGGTGATGCGGGTCTGGGGATCGATGACAGAGTTGACGGGGGCGCCGCCTTCCAGAAGGGCCTGGACAACCTCCGGCTCACTGCCGACGACAGCCATGTGCAGGGCGCGGGCGGCCTGGTCTGGCATGGCAGGCTGCAGGAGGCGGATCATGCGCACGTCATTATTGAGAGCGGCCAGTTCCAGAGGCAAAAGCTGGGTTTCATCCGTGCGATAGGGATCGGCCCGGTTCTGAAGAAGGAGTTCGGCGGGCTCCAGGTGCCCATTGCTCACCGCGAGCAGAAGGGGGGTGGCACCCTGCGGACCGCGGCGATTGACCTCAGCCTCGCCCTCTTTCAAAAGGTGGCGGACAATCTCCGTCTGGCCGCGGGCGGCGCTGGCGGTGAGAGCGGTGTGGCCATCCTCCAGATTGACGATGTCCGGGTCATAGCCGGCCTGCAGAAAGAGTTGGACGGTCTCCCGGTCTCCGCGGCTGGCGGCGGCGACGAAGTTCTGTGGGGTGATGGCGATGTCCGCCTTGCGCAGTTTCTCGCGGGCTTTTTCCTGGTCACTTTTGCATCCGCCAAGGCTCAGGATGAGAGCGACGGCAAGGGTGAGGGTTCCGACGGTGCGGAGCCTGGGTTTCAGGGAAATCAAGTCGTGGAAAATGGATGTCATGATGTGGCGGGCGGCTCTGAAAAGAGCATCGGCCGGAAAAAGGATGAGTACAAGAAAATATTTAAGGCAGCTTAACTTTTTTCTGGCTGCACCATGGGGACAAAGCGCACGGGCATGACGGCCTGCTCCGTGAAGTGATCGACCCGCGTTTTTTCAATAAGGCGCAGCTCCTGGTGCTGACGATCGCCCACCGGCAAAATCATGCGGCCGCCGATGGCGAGCTGCTCGATGAGCTTTGGGGGAACCTCGCGGGCAGCGGCCGTGCCGATAATGGCCTGGAAGGGTGAAGCCTCCGGCCAGCCGGCGTGGCCGTCGCCGGTGCGAAAGGCGACATTACGAATATCCAGCTCATCGAGCACGCATTGGGCCATGGCAGAGAGTTGGGGAACGAATTCGATGGTGAAGACATTCTCAAAAAGCTGGGCGAGGACGGCGGTCTGGTAACCGCAGCCGGTGCCGATCTCCAGGACGCGGACGCCCCTGCCCCGGGGCAGTTGGCTGGTCATGAAGGCGACGACGTAAGGCTGGGAAATGGTCTGATCACAGCCAATGGGCAGCGGCCCGTCCTCCCAGGCCTCGGCACGGAATTCCGGGGCAACAAAGCGCGGGCGGGGCACCCGCCGCATGGCAGCGAGGACATCGGGGTCCCTGATGCCGCGCGGGATGAGTTGGTCGCGGATCATGCGCTCCGCATTGGGGTCGGGAGATGACACAGCAGGTTAACCTAACAGCGGGAAAGGCAGGCGTATAGGGCGGGATGCGAGCGTTCAGCGGCGAAGGCGGGGAGCGTTAGACCGACCGATC
>CAZUPP010000038.1:0-19985 GCA_964622095.1 uncultured Verrucomicrobiales bacterium | reverse complement strand
TGGCGGTGAGGGAGGGATTCGAACCCTCGGTAGAGTTTCCCCTACGACGATTTAGCAAACCGCTGCCTTAAGCCACTCAGCCACCTCACCGGACCTGAAATTCTTTGGATGATAAAACCGGTCATCCCCCGCGGCGGTTGGAGTTCATCCACGCTCACGAAAAGATTCGCACGCGGTTGTGGTCTTGTCATCCGTTGGAGAAGATACCTACCACAGGGATCGTGGCCGTCAACCCCTGTCAGCGAAAGCCGCGCCTCAAGTGGTGTGGTCGAACTAGGAAACGGTGACAGGGCAAGGCCAACGCAGCGTGGTCCAAGGCCAGCGAAGCGCGAATCGTCTCATCGGCCAGGCGATTTCAAGCTGCGGAGAGCCTCTCCGGCTCCTTTCAGGAAAAGGACTTCAAAGATGTGCTGGCCTTGATTGCCGACTGCAGTGCTTGGTCTTTTCCTGTTAGCCGTTAACGGAGGCGCCACCGGCGGCCAAAGAAAACTGCCGCTGAAAGGGCCAGGAGTGCTGACGCACTGGGCTCAGGGATCGGAATCGACCGGGAGAGGCTAAGAGTCTGTCCGCGGCGGATGGGGTTCTCACAATATCCGGATCCGTATCATAGAAGGTTGCCCCGCCCGGCCCGCTTGGGCTTGGATTGGCGGACTCGATGGCGACGTAGGTCACGATCATGTCGAAAGACTGCGGATCAGCCATTGTCGCCCCAAAGACTTCGAACCGGTATGATTCACCAGCGACGGGTTGGTTATCATTGTTGCCTGACTCCAGTGTCGGCGGGTTAAAGAAATTCAGGACGAGCTGGCTTTGAGCAACATCAGTGAGTCCGACCGTCCCTAGGGCCAGCAGAGCGAAAAGAAGCAGTTTTTTCATCTAAGAGAGGCGTGTGGTCCGTGAACTCGGCGCGACCGTTGCCCCAACCCTTGAGGTGTCAAGATCATCATGCTGAAAGTTCATGATGCCCAGCCGCTTGACAGTGACTGCTGGCGAAGCTCACATAGTGATGCAGTTGCGCCGATGAATGCTGGCACAGCACAGAAGGCTCCCGGCCCGCACCGCGCCCGGTAAAGCAACTATTTTTCCCGTCATGATGCATTTGCCCTTTGGATCGCGTTGTTGTTTGCCGCAGGGCCGTTCTGCGCCCTCTTTGTTGCGCAGCCTGTTGCTTTCGGCTGTTCTGCTCTTTGCCCTGTCCCAGCCGGTCATGGCCGTGGCGGATCTGACTCAGCCTCAGAGTGAGCGTCTCCAGCGCTACCTGCCGCGCACCTTTGAAAAGCTGCAGAATCGCCAGGATATTCATATCCTCGCCTTGGGAGACAGTATCACGGAGGTGAAGACGCCGAACCTCGACCGGATGTCCGCCCTCAACTCGTATTATGGGATCTTTGCGCAGTTACTGGCGCGGAAGTTCTTCTACACCGGGGATGTGCGGCTGCATGACCCGAGAGACTGGGAAGAGGAGAAATTCAACCCGGATCTGGGACCGGAAATCACCGTGGAAAATATGGGTCTGGGCGGACGCTTCATTTTTCATGGTCTCCAGCATCTTTACACTGATGCGCTGGAGAATGACCCGGATCTGGTCATGATAAACTTCGGTGTAAATGACGCCAATATGGCGATTCCTCTCTTTGAATACGTCGAGGCTTTCAAAAAAGCAGTCCTTTTTCTTCGGAGCCAGGGCACGGATGTAATCCTGCTCGGACCAAGTCATGTCTTTAAGAGATCGTTTCTGAACCATATCCCAATCACGCGCCCCTACGCCAGCGCCTTGGAGGACCTGGCCCGTCAGATGGATGTGCTCTATTTCGACTTTGGAATTCCGACATGGAATTCCTATCGGGTCATGGAAGGGGAAACGCCGGATGAAGTACTGAAGCAAACGCTTTCCGAGGCGACTCGGCTCTATTATGCCGCGGATGGCAGCCTTGATCCGCTGCATCCCAATACAGAGGGGCAGGTGCGCATGGGCAGATTCATTTTTAACGAGTTGATCGATCCGTCTCCGCTTTACGCCGACTACGAATTCCGGGCAAAATTTTATCCAAACCTGGAAGAAGGCGGCCGTCTGGAAGTGGAAATGATCAATCGCACCAACGAACCGCAAGCGGGCTTCGTTGAACCGCTGGGCATCGGCCAGGCTATTCGGGCCCTTGACCTGAAGCCTGCCGCCTTTGACCTCAAACCTGGGGAGAGCGCTTTTTTTGAGTTTCCCTATGAATCGGCTCGGGACAGCCATGACGAACATTTCGTCCTCCGCTATGATCTGCCCGCCGGACAGGAGCCTTTTTTCCGGGTGCCCTTGATCATCATGGATAAACGCAAAAGCCAGGTGCGCACCATCAAGGCGCAGCATTATCCAATCGGAATTATCTGGAGGCTGGGCCGGACCGAACGCGTGAAAGATGAGTTCACCGTGCTCGGCCTGATGCGCAACCCGCAAAGCGAACCCGTGAAAGGAAGTTATACGGCGCGTTTCCAGGAACAGGAAATCACCGGGGAATTCGAATTACCGGCGGTTGACGATCAGGAAGTCGCAAATCAGAAACTGGAACTGACCTTTGCGCTGAAGCGCCCGGAGAATGGACATTTCCATGTCGCCGGGGATATGCTGGTAGACTTCACTTTGGAAGACGGGTCGAAATTTCGCGTGCGCCGGGCAGTATCGCTGCTCAAGCATCTGACGCTGGGAGAAAAAGCCATCATGCATCGCTGGGTTCGACGGCCGGACATTCAGGAAGCGCAACCGACAAAAGAACGCATGGAATTCGTCGTGACGGCAAATGAAGCTGGCCTGACAATTGATGCGCGCTTGAGTGGATATGATTTCCATGAGTACCCAGATGAACCGACCGCCAAGATGTCGATAGGAATCGACGCACAGAGCGCCCAGTATCGTGGTACTCTGGGGTATTTCAGAAATACGGTCGTGTTTATTCCTTACCGCGGTCAGGCCGAGGTCGATTCCTTCCGCCGGGCTAATTTCGGTCTCCAATATGTCGAGCGCTTACAGTCGGACCCCATTAAGACAGAAATACAATATCTGGAGGATGGCACCCGGCGTTTGGGTGTATTTATTCCGCGCGTGCTCATGCATCATCATGAATGGGAACTGGGTTCTCGCGACAGTTGGCTGGGATTTGATCTGAATTTCAGCCGGAATGATCCCGACCGGAATTTTCACTTTGATACCTATAATGAGCAAATCTGGGTCAAGAACGGGTTGGCCTATCCGGACCCGATCGGATTGGGCGTCCTTGAGCTGACGGACCGGCCCTCGCCCTACTGGCGCATGGTCGTGCAGTAAAGCGAGGTGCCACTGGACGGGTTGCTTGCCAATTTCCAATCCCCCAGGTATAACCGGCTGCAGATTGACTGGATCGCGCATTCATGACCTGCCTCTGGATGACCGGCCCCGCGAAAAGCTGGAGAGCCGGGGAGCGTCGGCTCTTTCTGACGCGGAGTTGATTGCGATCCTTCTGAGGACAGGAAAAAAGGGGGCCAGTGCGCTGGATATCGCGCGTGCCCTGATCAGGCAGTTCGATGGCAGCCTGACCGCTATGCGCCGCGCTGGACTTACAGAGATGTCCGGGATCAGTGGTGTAGGCCCTACCAAGGCGGTGCAGATCATGGCTGCTTTTGCGCTCGCCGACCGCCTGGCGCGAGAAATGATTCTGCGTGACAAGATCGAAGGCCCGGAGGCGGTGGAGCGTTTGCTCGGTTCAGAGATGCGCGCTCTTCCCAAGGAATGCCTGCGCGTTCTTCTTCTCGATACCAAGATGCATCTCATTAAAATCGAGGAAGTCAGCGTCGGCACGGTGAATGAAAGCATCGCGCACCCTCGTGAGATATTGCACGCCGCCATCGCGCACCGTGCGTCGAATTTTATTCTGGTCCACAACCACCCCAGCGGTGATCCCTTGCCCAGCCGCGCGGACCGCGATGTCACACGGCGCGTTGCGCAGGCCGCCGAGCTTATGCTCATCAATTTCCAGGACCACGTCATTTTAGGCTCACCGGGCACAGCCAAGGGATCGGCCTATTTTAGTTTTCGGGAGAACGGCATGCTTTAAGAACTTCAATTCATTCTTTCTGCAACCACCATGGAGAAAACATCCATTCATTCCACCGCCATCGTAAATCCCAAAGCCAGCCTTGCGGACGGCGTCGAAATCGGGCCCTACGCCATTATTGAGGCAAATGTTGCCATCGGAAAAAATACGCGGATCCAGGCGCACTCCGTCATAACGGGCCATACTGTTATCGGTGACGATAATCTGATCGGTTACGGCTCAATTATTGGCGCACCCCCTCAGGATCTGGGCTATGATGGAAAGGACCCTGCCCGGTTGAAAATCGGCAACCGTAACACGATACGGGAATATGTCACGATTCATGCGGGTCCGGGTAATGATGATGTGATAACGCACGTCGGAGACGAAAATTTTCTCATGACCGGCACCCACCTCGGCCATAATGCCCGGATTACGGACAATATCATTATTGCCAACAATTGCCTCTTAGCTGGCTTTGTTGAGGTGGGGGAGCGCGCTTTTCTGGGGGGTGGTTCGGTCTTCCATCAGTTCATGCGCGTGGGTGCCCTGACCATGGTTAAAGGAAATTCCCGGACGGCTAAGGATATCCCGCCGTTTTTAATTTCCAAAGGAGAGAACCACGTCGTCGGCCTGAATACCGTAGGACTGAGGCGCAGCGGATATACCGATGCGGACCGGCGTGACATCAAGAACGCTTTCCGGCTTCTCTATAAATCCGGCTTGAATGTGAGCCAGGCTTTGGAAAAGGCCGAGGAAATGGAATGGGGCCCGCACGGCCTGCGTTTCTTTGAGTTTGTCCGGACCGCGACCAAACGCGGCATTTGCAGTCTGGCCGATTGATGCCGTATAGTCCGGCCATCAATCAATTATGCCGGGCAGATCCCATTCTTCCAGTGACATCATCAGCACACCGGGAATTCTTCTTCGCCGTTTTCCCTATGGTGATACCAGTCTGATCATTCATTGGCTCACCCGGGATTACGGACGGCTCAAAACAATCGCCAAGGGCGCGCGCCCCAGTCCGGGAAGATCGAGAAAGAGCCATAAACTCGCCGGCAAGCTTGATCTCTTTTTTCTGGCTGATCTCTCCATCTCCCGCAGCGCCACCTCAGAACTCCATATTCTGCGCGAACTTGAGCTCAACGAAACCCACTCTGGTCTGCGCCAGGTTTACCGCCGCACGGAGGCCGCGGCCTATTTCATCGAGCTTCTCGAAATGGTCACGGAACTCGAAGCCCCTGTCCCGGAATTATTTTCTCTTTTCCAGCGGGCCATAAATTATCTCAATGAGAAAGATCCCGAACCCAGAGCTATTCTCCATTTCGAGAAAGAGCTCTGTGTGGCGCTTGGCTTGCTCGACCCATCCGCAGCACCCGAGCATCGAGCCTCTCCTGCTGAGCTCATCTTTCGAACTTATCATCGGCTGCCAAAAGGCAGGACGAATCTCATGATATGAATAGCGGAAGGAAGGTATTGCGAAAGAGAGTGGATTAAGCGACCTTCTCCCAGCCTTTGGCGAGGCCGTCCTCCAGCATGGCTTCAGCTAAATCTTTCGCGCGATCCTCCGTAAAGGCAAAGCTCGTGCTGATCTTCAGCGGTTCTTTGCGGCGCGCGGAAAAGTCTGTCCAGTACAGCGTGTAAGGAATAATATCCGGCGAGTCGCCCTTGCTGTCATTCGAAGGAATGGACCGATAAACCACCACCAGCTTCCGGATCGCACCCCCTTTCCGGTATACCTCGCGCCGTGTAATCTTCGTTGGCGCATTTTCAGCAAGTTCCTGAAATGCCGGTCGGGAGGGAGAATGAATGATCTGCTCAAGGCGCGCCCCGCCTTCGGCCAGATCCTTGTCCGGCCGCAACTTACTGAAGGTGGCAAAGGTCAGGCGCGGACATTCCGTGAGTCCTTTGAATTGATACTCGCCCGCTTTGGCATTCCAGTCAAAGGTCTGCGTCCGGTGCGGTTTCTCCGTAGATTTATGCTGAATCAGGTCTTCGCCGCTGGTTTCGACAAGTAATTCAGGTTTCACGAATTGAATCAGCCGTCCGCTCGAATCGCTGAGCATCACCGGATTTTTGACTTTCCGCGCGGTCAGCGTTTCCAGGAGCCCGGTCCGTTCTTCATCATTGAGGCCGCTGCCCACGCGCGCCAGGGTTTGAATTAAATGGCCTCCACTCCCGTTACCATTTCCTTTGCCTTTTGCTTTGGACGAGCCCACTTTTGCCGCAATTTCCTTGGGATAAGTTAAGCCAGTGAGTAAGGACGCCACCCCAAAGCCGCTCTCTAATTGATCCTCAACAAAACCAAGGACAACCGCATCAACCGTAAGGCGGGGTTTCACTTTAAACAGCTCCGGCCGGTCCCTTTTACGCAGGACAATGCCTTCGTGGCCGTCCTGGATGCATTTCTGCGCAAAATCGACAATCTCCTTGCCGGACATCAGTCCGCCGCGTGCTCGATGGAATGGCGCCGAGTCGTCATCTCCGAATAATTGACCAAGCAATTCCCAGTTCTCTGAGAACGGTTTTTGCTCCGGCCGGTGGTCCTGCCCCTCATACATGAGAACGTCCAGCATGGCAAATTTCAGTTGTTCAACCTCTGCCTTGCTGCCGCCGAAGGTAATGTGCGTCACGTCCGCTGCCGTCGGGCGTGGTTCGTCTTCGGTGGGTGGCAGATAGAACTCTGCGCGCAGTAATGCCTTTTTGACTTTCTTCTGCTTGAGCCGCTTCGTGATTTCCTCCAGCGCATGAAACCCGATCCGCGCCCGGCCCGATGCCGCACGAAAAGCGACGGGCGTCAGATCAGCGTCATAGAAAATATAGGTGCCCTCACCATCATACTTTAATGTAGTATAAAAGGGTTCAGAACCGTCCTTGAATCGTCCCTCCAATTCTTCCGGAGTAAGCGCGGTCATTTTCCGGGCTACCTGGGCTTCGTAATCACCCACGATATCCATGAGCGTGATATCCGCGATCCCGCCGGTCGCAGCGATTTTGAAGTCGTCAAAACGCTTCACAAATTTCGTTTCGTCCAGCATCGTCGCCATTACTTTTTGTCCTCTTTTTCCTTCCCGTCACCGGCCTCCGCAGCTGCCGGCTGCTTCAGCTCCATATTGCTCAAAAGGAGAAGTAAGCGATATTTATCGGCGTCTTCTCCCTCTCCCACTTCTCCATATAAAAAGGCGCGATAGGGCGAGCCGCCTTCTCGCAGAACCAGGGGCTGATTGCCCTTCGGCCCACTTCCGAGAAGCGCCATTTCTTTTCTTTCGTGCAGGTCTTTGGCGATGCCGTGGAGAAACTCATAGCCTAGCCCATCGGAGTGCACGATCTGCAGGCACTGCCGGAAAGCAAACTCGATCAGAGTTTTATCACGCGGCAGTCGTTTTCCCGCTTTGACTGGATGGATTTCATTGATATTTGGTTTCCGGCGCACCTGAGGACGGCGTTCTTTTTCCTTCCCCTCCGGAGTATAGATTATCTCCAGCCGCTCAAAATCAGAGATGACGTTCTCGCTTTTCGGTTCCTCCGCATAGTATGCGGTTGATAATTCATCCGGATCAAGAATTTCCCCGGCTGCTTCTAGATCCAGTTCGGGGTCGTTTTTTATAAACTCTTCCGGATCGAGCCCGGCAGGATTATCGAGGGGCTGAATCCCTTTGACCACCCGAGTGGTGGAGATTTCGCCCGCCTCCGTTTTTTCCACCACACGCGCCGGCGCTCGCTCATCACGCAGATATTGCAGGCCCAGCTTGGCTGCCTTTCCTCCAGAATCCAGATGTATTTCCGCAGGCATCGTGCTGATCTCTTATTAGAACATGGAAAAATCCATCTCGTCCGTTTCTTCCTCATCCGTTCCTTCGGCGTCAAAGAACTCGTAGATGACGTTTTGCCCAACCAGCGGTGCGTTTTTTCGCCGTCCCGCCAGAAGAAAAATTCCGTCTTCGCGGGAAAGGATCAGCGCTTCCTTTTTCTCATAAGCTTTCCGGTAGCTAAACTGTGTTCGATACAGTCCAGGCTCCAGCCCACTGTCTTCCAGCGGATAGATATCGCTTACCGCAAAAACGGCCAATTCCGTGAGAGGCACTTCCTCGAGGGGCGCCGCTTCATCAAAGGAACTCGGCTGCTGTTCCGCTTTTTCCCCATTAAGATAGGCGGTCGTTTCACCGGTCGGGGTGCCGGCCTGATCCAGTTTGGCATACGATATCTGTTCACGCGCCAGCAACCGGCCATCCGCGGTCAGGTATCCGCGCTGGAGTGGCTTGCCATCTTTCTCTACCACGCGCTTGACCCTTCCATACAGTTCGTCCCTCGTCAGCTTGCGCCCTAACGAAAAGGAAAGAGTTTCTTTGCCAAGGGTAAATGAGACGCTGCGTGCCACGATATGTATTCTAATATCTCTCTTTCCTCCTGCCAAGCGCCCATGAAGTTTGATTTGTTTTCCCACCCCGGAGATCGTGAATCGGTCGAGCAAGCGCTCGGTTTTCCCCTCCCGCCCTACCGCCTGCCTTATGAGCAGTTTCGCACGGACTATGGAATCGGTGTCATCGGATTGCACTGGGTCGTCCAGTCCCTTCACCTCCCGGCTTACCGGGCGGCGCGGTTTACCGTGATCGGCGCGGCGGAGGTTGACCCGGTCAGGACTTCTCAGGTTCAGGCGCGGGACTATCCCATCGGTTATTATACGACGGACTACCGGGAGCTCCTGCGGGATGAGCGCGTCCAGATCATTGACTCGAGCTTCGGCCATGGTTTCGGCGAGAAAGAGCAGCGCAAGCTTCAATTAGTCCGGGAGACTGCTGCGGCGGGAAAAAGCATCCTCGTGCACAAGCCGGCGGCCAGTTCACTGGCTGTTGCGGAGGAAATGGAGCGCATCGCTTCGGAGACCGGTGTCTGCGTGGGGGTGAACCAGAATTGCCGGTATAATCCCGCCGCCTTTACCATGAAGCAGTTGCTCACGCCAGAGCGCCTCGGCACCCCCAGAATCCTTGAACTGCAGCATTTCTGGACGGGCAGCATCCGTCACCGGCATCCCCACGGCCCGGCGTGGATGCAGCATGTCATCCACCATTGCGATCTGCTCCGGTGGTGGGCGGGGAGTGATTGCCTGAGCGTCTATTGCCGGGCGCGGGAACGGGCGAATCTCACCATCTATGAGTTTGCCAATGGCGCGATCGCCTATCATCACGAGAATCATTCCGGGCATGACCGTCACCAGAACCGTGTGCGCATCCAGGCAGAGAATGGTGTTATTGAAGGGGCGCTGAACTGGAATTGGCATCTTCCCGCTTCCACGGCGCAGGATGACCGGGTCGAGGTCTACCGCCACCCACATACTCCTAAAGTCCGCCTGCCCTTGCCCATCTGGCTTTATGAGCCGCCCTGGTCCGAGGCGAATAAATGGATTCCCCACACCGGCCCTTACTTTGATCTGGGTGCTCCCGTAGCTGGGATGATGGGCTGCATGGGATCAATGATGCGCGCCCTGCATGAGGAACAAGCGCCGGATAACCACATCAGCGGTGCTCTCAAGTCTTTGCGTATGGCGCTGGCTGCGGAGATTTCCGCCAAGACTGGGTTGCCGGTCAATCCGGCCACGGAGGTTCCGCCTGATTTTGTCAGTCAGACGGAGCTGCTTGATTGATCGGGTGGGTGGACTGTGCTCCGGTGTTGATATTCGTTATGGAATCCGGTCGTGCCAATCTCGACGATATCCAGCGGGCTTCCGCCCAGCAATTTGACCAGCAGGCGGCCAACTACGGTCGCGCTCACAATGTTCTGGCTGATGTCTCAGATGTGGACGCGCTGCTGCGCCGCGTAACTCTGGCGAATGAAACACCGGTGCTGGACATCGCGACAGGAGGGGGGCACACCGCCCTCTACCTGGCCAGGCGCGGCTGGAGTGTGACCCTTGCGGACGTGGCCCCAGGTATGCTGGAGCGGGCTCGCGAGCTCCTGGCTGAGGAGGGCTTCACTCCGGCTGACGCGGTCGAAGCGCCGGCCGAGAAGCTTCCGTTTCCTGACCAGTCCTTTGCCCTGGTCACGTGCCGTGTGGCGCCACATCACTTTTCTTCGCCGTACGAGTTTCTCAGAGAAGCCCGCCGTGTGCTCATGCCTTTTGGATGGTTTGGGCTCATTGACGGAAGTTTCCGGGACGGCCAGCCATCCGCCCTGGATTGGCTGAATGCCGTGGAAAGATGGCGGGATCCCAGCCACGGCCGGCTCCTCACGCAGGGTGAGTGGGAGGATCTTGTCCAGGAGGCCGGGCTGACCATCGTGCAGAGTGACTTGTCTCCGATGAAACAGCCTGATCTCGAATGGTACTTTGAGACAGCCAAGACTTCAGAAGAAGGCCGTGCCAAGGTGCGGGAAGCCGTGGCTACGGCGACCCCGGAGATCGCCTGGGAGATGAAGCTCAACCTGGACGACGGGGGAAAAATAACGTGGATCTGGCAGCGGCTCAGTCTTCTGGCTCAGCGCGTCACTTAAACGGACACGGGTAATCAGAAACTGCGGCCGCTGAACTCTTCTCCAGGGCTGTATTGGCGAAGGCCCGCATCCGTTCCCTGTCCATAGGAAGCATCACGGTTACCAAAAGTCGCGCCACCCGGGGTTCCGTCCGGATTGGGCACTCCCTGGAAGCTCTCTTCTGTGCGTTCCAGATTTCCGCAACCGGTCAGCATGAATGCGGCGACGAGGATGGCGAATGATAGTCTAAGCATAGCGAAGCGTTTATTTTTTGTTGATTTGACAGGTGAGCAAGCCGGCAGCGGGTGCGGCGGGAGAAATGTCACCAAGGCCTGCTGGCTTTGTCCAGCGTTTATCGCACCCGGCACGTGCCGCTGGGAAATGGTGGACGTCCAGTCAGTTTTTCCGGAACCACCATCGCGTAACATCCATCCCGGTCAGCTCGTTAATCCCCTCTAACTCCCGTTTGAAATAGTTGTCGAGAAATTGCTTCGTGCCGGGCTTAATCTCGGGAACGGAAATGCTTCGGTGGGGATTTACCTTGCGATGGGCAAAATGCACGAGGCGCTTCAACCATGAAGCGGTCGCCTTTTTCGGAACAGGTTCGGCCAACCGCCGGTCATACCGCTCATCGCCCGGCAAGACCCGGGACAGCCACAACTGCATTCCGATAAAGCGTGGATACCTTGCACGGTTCACGTGCTGTTCGAGAGCGGCTTCCGGTAATTCCTCATAGGGAAGTCCCAGGAAATCATGGATCTCGCGCAGGGTCGTTTCCTTGTTTTCGATAAAGCGTTCGAGGATGAAGAAATAAACCCGTTCTCTGGGGATAAACCGCAGCCAGTGTTCGATCTGTTGTTTATATAAGCTCCTTTCCAGAACCTGATGAGGAGAATAGCGGATCATTTCCTCAAAACTATGCGCCGCACGGCCGGTCTGAAGGAGATGCAGGTAGTTGGAGAAACTGCGGCGGGTCGGGTCTCGCAGGCAGATAATGGTCTTAATCGGTTTGTCCTGCAGAGCGATTCTTTGGGGGGCCGCTCTGGATGGCAGGTAGCAGGTGGAATCTTCTCCCAGCATGGCGCCGGGTGTGGCTTCTCTAAAATACCGCTGATAATAATCCCAATAACATTCCGGACGGCGGTCCATGTCCGGGTAATGCCAGTTTTCCCCGTCAAAGAAAAAGAAATCCGGGTGCTGCAGAGGGTCATCAATATCAAAAAAATGAACTTCTTCGCGCGGAATGAAGACGCGTGGATGCTGATCCAGGATCATGTGCACCGTAGAAGTGCCAGACTTCATCGCTCCACAGATAATGAAGTCTGGAACAGCCGCCCCGGGTGGTGCTTTCCATTGACTCGAGGTAGGGTTCGCTTCCGCACTGCTCATCCGTGCGGAGCTCTATGAGGGAGGGGTGGAACCGCGACAATATCAAAAATCATCTTCGGCAATGGCCTGGTCAAAGAAATCCAAATCTGAGGTAGAGCCCTCGGTGTCCGCTCCTTCGCCCGTCTCACCGTCAGGTGTCTGATAGCTGGAGGCCGGGGTTTCCGGGCTATCCGCAGAAGAAGCGTCAGGCGCGGCGGGAGCTTCTCCGGGCATGACCGTGACTGGTGCGTAGGGATCATCTGCCGATGGTCGGCTGACGACCCGAGGAGCTGTCGGGTCATCGGCATCCGAGGAACCAGAAGCGGGAACATCAGTCAGACCGATACCGCCCGCCGGATACAGCAATGATCGGTCAGAACTGGTAGAATCAGTCGGGTTAACGGTGGTCGTGGTTCCAGGAATCGTGGTGCCGAGCCCGGGTGCCTGAATTCTCTCATTCACTCCAGGAATGACAGGAACGGATCCTGTCGGGCTGACCATGCCGGGAATCTGGTTGGCGTTCGCCTGAGTATCCCCCGTCTGATCACCCTGCCCGCCGAGGACCTGACCTCCTACCGTCGTAAAGGGCGAATAGGTGTCACCGCTGGGCGATGCGTTCTCAAACCCATCCGCATCTCCCGGGTTGGGGGGCTCCGGACCGAAAATCTGCTTCAGGATGCAGCCGGTGTTGAGGAAAAGCACGGCGGGGAGGAACAGTGCACAGAGGATACTTCGTAATGCCATGAGGCTATAGTATGGCAGGGGCCGCTGGTGCTCAACCAAACTGTGGTGTGGGGTTGCTGCTCAATAGACGGGAGGAGCCGGCGCGGGGGCGCGGTAGCCTGGCGACCCATATCCGTAGGCATTGTCATACATCGGTTCGCCCCGGCCAGCATCGTAATGATTCGGGCCGAAAACGGTGCGCCGGAGCTGCATGTGGCGCTTATGAAGGTGATTCAAGGCGCAGCCGGAGAGTGCCGAAACCAGGCCGAGAATGATTGCCAGACGCAAAACGGCCTGAAGGAAGAAGGAGCGTTGTCTCATGACAAGGGGAGACGCAGATGAATGAACAGTCGTTCAATTCACTGAAAATTAGCCGGAAGGCGTTGACGGGGAGCGAATCGCTCGAGTTCTGGGGGCTCAGCTTTCGTCACCGTTTTCCATCCGCTTGATGCGGAGTTCTTCCATCGTGGGGCCCTTCTCGTAGAAGTAGCCTTCCGGGTAGCCACCCTCAAAGGTGCCGTAGGTGCGTGAAGTTTGGGTTGCACAGCCGGCGAGGATGGAGGCTGAGATAATGGTCAGAAACAGAAGTGCGGTTCGAAGCATGGCTGATCTTTCGGGTGGGGTGAATCAATCCAGGAAAGGGGGTTTCAGAAATTCTGCCCTCTCTGGTGGCTAGGCTATAGCTCCGCGGAGGCTCGCTTGGCAATGGAAAAACGCCGGGTCCCGGAACGTTGAACCACGGATTCAGCGATGGATGTCCCGGATGATCTCCCGGGAAACTCCTGGTTTTTCGTAACGCTTGTTGATCGGCGCGTCTTCCGGGATCGAGGTGCATCCGGCCAGGAAGCCAGCCAGACCGACGGCGCAAGCCATGAGCAGCGTAATAGCCCGCGGTGGGTATCTGTGATTGGATTGGGTTGTTCGCATAACATTCCCTGTTACGCGAAGGGCCACCGCTCAGATCAATGCCGGATATCGCGCAACCGTTCTCGGGAAATGCCGGGCTTCTCGTATTGGTTGAGGACCGGTGCGTCCGGCGAAACGCAACCGGTCAGGCTGCCAAAGGAAACGGCCGCGATTACGAGAGCAAGGATAGTGCGAAAGATGTTCATTTTCATGTAGTTAAGGATATGGAATAAGGGAGCAGACTGATTAAGAGAGAGAGATCGCATAAACGTCGCCTTCAATCAATGCTCGCGGATGGCGAGATAATCCAATTCGCCACGGAGAACCTTGAAGCCTGCCTCGCGAAACTTCTGGAGCATCGCAAAGCTTTCGTCGCCGTTGAGGAATTTCCACTCCACAGAACACAGCTTCACTTCCCAGGCGTTTAAATCGATCGGTTTGAGGATTTCCCAATCGTGTCCCTCCGTATCAATGTGAAGGAAATCTATCTTTTGGACTCCGGCCTCTTTCAGAATGGACTGGATCGGCCTCACCCGCACCTTCGTCTCCCGCAGATAGACCCGGAGCTTTTTCGCGACCGCAGGATGAAACCGGTAAAATGTATGTTCTGGATTGAAGGAACTTAGCTGGCTTAGGAAATTAGGAGTTACCCATTCTGGTAACTCCAGTTCATCGAGCGCTTTCGGATCGAGATAGTAGAAACTTCTTTCCTCTTCGATTGCACCAACGGCACAGTTCACGCAGTGAAAACGGTCACGATCTGGAAAATTCGCGGAAAGCTGCTCAAAAGAGTCTTGGTCAGGCTCGATGAACACCCCACGCCATCTTGAGTCCTCTCGCAAAACCTTACCAAAAAGGTCGCCCGACAATCCGTCATTGGCACCTATCTTCACGCAAACCGGATTATCGACATGTTCAGGTAACTGCCGAAAGCGCCGGAGGAATTTCCCTTCGTTTGCCTTAAACAGAATGGATAGACAGGCGCGCACAGGGGGTTTCAGCAGACGGCTTTTGGAGATCTTCCTGGCCGTTGCCAAGCCGAGGGAATGAAGCTTGGACTTGAGCGAATTCATATGGGTAGCAGCCAACAGGATCAACTATAGTCCGCCTGGGCGCCGCTGATATTGCGCTTTTTCGCGATCCAGGGCATGAGCCCACGCAGGCGTTCACCGACCAGTTCGATCGGGTGGGCTTTCCCTTTCTCGCGGAGTTCATTGAAATTCGGGCAACCCGCTTCGTATTCCGCAACCCATTCCTTGGCGAATTCACCATTCTGCACGCGCTTGAGGGCGGCGCGCATGTTTTCGCGGACATGTTCATCGATCACCTTGGGACCAACGGTCACATCGCCATACTCAGCCGTTTCACTGACGGAAAAACGCATGCCGGAGATACCGGCCTCATAGATCAGGTCGACGATGAGTTTGGTTTCGTGGAGACACTCAAAGTAGGCCATCTCTGGCTGATAACCGGCCTCGACGAGCGTCTCAAAGCCCGTCATGATGAGGGCGCTGAGACCGCCGCAGAGGACGGCCTGTTCACCGAAGAGATCGGTTTCGGTTTCCTCCTTAAAGTCCGTTTTGATCACCCCCGCGCGGGTGCCGCCGATGCCTTTGGCCCAGGCCAGGGCGGTCGCTTCAGCACTGCCGCTGGCGTCCTGATGGATGGCGATAAGAGCGGGCACGCCCGTGCCCTCAGTAAACTGACGGCGCACAATATGGCCCGGCCCCTTCGGCGCGACCATGATCACGTCGATATTTGCGGGCGGTTCGACGGTTTTGAAATGAATGGCGAAACCATGGCTGAAGAGCAGCGTTTTGCCTTCGGTCAGGTGCGGTTCCACGTCCTCTTTGAAAACCTTCGGGATTACGGTGTCCGGGGTGGCCATAAAGATGACATCAGCCGCCTTGACCGCATCAGCGGTATTCATGACTTCCAGGCCCTTATCCGCCGCGCTCTGACGGCTCTTGCTGCCTTCGTAGAGCCCGATGACCACGTCGACGCCGCTGTCTTTCAGGTTGAGGGCATGGGCATGGCCCTGGGAACCGAAGCCGATCACGGCGCAGCGTTTGCCCTGCAGCACGTTGAGGTCGGCATCTTCATCACGGTAGATCTTGGCGTTCATGACTCTGACAAGGGTGAGATTGGCTTCTTCTTTCGGTTTTCTGACGATCGGACTGCCGGGAGGCAGCTCAGCGGGAGGGAGTTTTTAACGCTACCTGACGGTCAGTGCAAGCGCTAGTGCGTGGAGGAGCAGGTCAGGTGGGCAATTGAGCAGGGGAGAAGCGCGCTTCTGATGGAGGTGCGGGAGGAGGGTGGAGCGTTTTACCGAACGTTTGGTAAAAAGGAAAAAGCACGGAATGGAGGGGTTCGCAGGGCAGGTGACGGGTGAGGAAGTAATTTACCGATCGGTCGAAATGAGGGATGATGGCGAGCAGGATTGTGCCGCTTTAGGCTGAGCTTTTCAGATCTAAGGCGGAAGGTGAAAGCCGGGGAAGGAGCCGGAAGGAGGAGGGAGAAGGGAGGAAGGAAACGAGTGGGGCGGAGGTTGAAAGGGAGAGGCTGACCAACTTCATCTTCTTCAACATAGACCGGAATGGAACGGAAAGCATCACGTCCGGGGCGTTCGGGTTATTCGGGTGATAAAAAGTGAAAAAAAGTCAGGTGAGCCGGGCTGGAGGGAACGGGAAAGCAGACGGGAGCAGGATGGAGTTGAAAAAGCTGGGGAGGAGGGAAGGGGCGGGCCGGCCTAGAAACGAACGTTCGTTCATCGCAGATAAATGCATGAGGCATGGCAAAGGTTAGTGGGTGAGGGGTGGGTTCTGCCGATTGATCCGGAGGAATCCAGGGCCGGGAAACTTGAAAGCGGATCACCCGGCTGTGCTCGTCGGAAGTGAGGTGAAGATGAGGCTTGGGGCGGCCGGAATAGACCAATCGGTAAAATGCTCCCAGCAGCAGTTGAGTGAAACATTTCTCGAATGGGAGGCACTCGACCAACAGCAACAACAACCGAACTGAACAGCAGGACAGGTAGAAGATGAAGGATAATTCTGAAATCCAAAGCTTCCGTGAACGGGAAGCGATTGCGGCGGCGCTGCAGCCTTATATTGATTCAGCTAGAACCGGCAATGGCTCGGGGGCTCGCTCCTCATGGTTTGAGCATGCGCACGTTGTGGGATCGCTTGACGGGCAGGCGATTAACCTGAATGCGGATGAATTTGCCGCATTAATTGACCAGGTGGGCGGATCACCCGAGGTGGAGGCTCACATTGCCTCGATCGATTACCAGGGAAACGCAGCGAGTGCGCGGGTGGAGTTTCTCAATTGGGGCGGAGCCCGTTACACCGATTTCTTTGTCCTGTATAAGAAGGACGGGGAATGGAAGATCAGCGGCAAGGTTTACGACTCGCACAGCCGCAATTGATGCTGCCGACGGAAAGAAGGTAGTTGGAAGAGCCTGGTCCAATCCTCTGCTTCAAACAATGCCTGGACAGGATCAGAGCCGGGCTCATTGCGATAATGTGCCAGCAGCGCGGAAGTATCCAGCAGGTGTGACATGGATCAACCTTCGCTTTCTCGTTCATTCACCAGTTCAGACACGGAATCACGCTCAGGCGACCAGTGAGAGCCGGCACCTTACAGCTGCCGGGCGAATTCACCGCGTTTCGGGATGACCACCCGGATTCGGATCTCATCGCCGCGCTCTTCGACCAGTTCCCACTCCAGTTGGCATCCTGGAAAGATATCCAATCGCTGCGATAGCTCAGGCGGGATGGGGACCATGTTCTCTGTGGTGACCGTTGTCTTCACAGGACAGGTTAGTTGATTTATTTCCCATGGAAACAACGACACAGAGTCCCGCTTCGCTCAAAGAATCAAGAATTCTTATTATTCTAAGCGCCGAACAATCTTGTGATGGAGGGACGCGTCGGTCACGAAAGGTCTCAGCCTTCCTCGACGCGGTCTTCATCGCGGACGATGGGCATGGCGACTTTGCCGGTGCGAGTCACTTCGATGATGCCAAAGGGCTCGAGGAGCATAAGAAAACGGTTGATCCGGTTTTCTTCGCCGACGATTTCGACGGTGAGGCGCTTGGGATGGACATCGATGATGCGTCCACGAAGGATGTCGCAATACTGGACGATTTCGCTGCGTTCCTGGGCGCTGTTGACGGCGACCTGGACGAGGACGAGTTCGCGGTCAACATATTCACCTTCGCGAAAATCAATAACGTCGATGACTTCGACGAGTTTTTCGAGGAGCCGCCGGACCTGCTCGAGGGTGGCGTCTTCCCCGCGCACGACCAGGGTCATGCGGCTGACGTGCGGGTTGCGGGTGGGCCCGACATTGAGCGTATCGATATTATAACCGCGGCCACTGAACATGCCGGCAACCCGGGCGAGGACGCCGAACTTGTTTTCGACCAGCACACTGAGGGTGTGGCGCAGCTCTTTGGGGCGCGCGGTTTCGGACGGCTTCGCCTGGGCAGAAGCGCCGCTGGCTGGGGCGGCGGGCGTCGCGGCGGAAGCAGATGAATGGTTATCGATAGCACTCATGGAGAGGGCAGGTTAGCCGAGGGCGAAGGAATGTCCAGCCTGCCCGTATACCCCTCAAAAGCTGATGGTGATTCCGGCGCCGCCCCAGAATTCATCGACAAGAGTGTCACCGGGATCTTCGTCAAGGCCCCAGGTGTGAGCGATGTAGCCGATGAAGGCGAAGTGGTCATGCAGTCGCAGTTCGGCATCGAGGCCGACCTGGAGGTTGTTTACGCCTTCACTTTCATCTGCCACATAGCCGAAGTTAAAGGCGAGCAGGCCGTAAGGGCTAAGAGTCAGGAGGTCTGGGATAACCGGGATTTCGCTGCTGAGACGGAGCTCGAGGAACGAGCCATCCGCCTCAAAGGAATGATACCAGTCCACGGCGGGGACAAGGAAGGGAAAGGCGCCCCAGGCCAGACCAGCGCCGATCTCGTTATCGAATTCATTGTCATCAGGAAAACGGAGGTGATTGTAGCCTACGTAGGCCTCGAGCCCGGCGAAGAGTTCGCGGCTATACTCAATGACCAGATTCAGCTCTGTGTAGCTGGAGCTATCTCCCGCAGCCCACCAGACGCTGGCGGCAAGGCCCTCATATTCAAAGGCGCCCAAGGCCGAGACGAGGCCGCCCTCTTCCAGGTTATTGCGGCCCTCCGTGATGTAGCGGCTCTCCCAGAGAAAGGTGGCCGCGAGGGTGAAGGGGAAGAAGGGTTCCTGATCTTCAACCGTCGTGACAGGTGGCGGGGTGACTTCTGCACCACCGCTGGTCAGGGGCGCTCCGGCAAGGGAGGTTAGGCTTCCAGCGAATCCCGCGCCGGATAGAATCCCAAGGATAGCAAAAGAAGAGAATAGCCGATGAAGCATGAGGGGAGGCTGACGGAAGCGGGAGATCCGGGCAACGCGGTCGGAGCGCGAAGAATTGCGAGTGCCATTGGCGATGGGTTGCCCTGGATGCGGAAAGGCCTGGGAGGGTTTGTCCGAACGAAAGACCGAAGAGGAGAAACTAATCGGCGTGACTGCGACTCAGAGCCCTGCTACGCTGGATCCCGCCATGGCCAGCTACGAAGACCGTGAAGCCTTTATCCCCTATCGCCGCGCTGATCTGGTAAAGATGTGCCTGGAGGACGGCAAGCTGACGCCGGAACAGGGAGAGCAGTTTGCCCAGTTTGCGGAGATCCTGAAGGCCTATTACCACTTTGAGATCCATGAGGCGGTGGAGGAGCTGAAGCGCTGCTACGCGCCGGTCACGCCGGATGGTGGTTTTCTGACCAAGCACAATCTGAGCGAGGAGGAACTGGCGGAGCGGGAAGAGAGTCTGGTCCAGCGCTTCGGGAAACTGCTGGAGAGGGCGAATTACACCGAGGTGACCGAGGAGGAGCTGAAAAAAGCGCTGGAGGATGAGACGCTCATCGATCTGCGCACCGAAGTGGATTTTGAAGATTACGACCGGGTGCTGTTTTTTCGCCGGTGCGCCACCTCCAAGACAGTGAAGTACAAGCAATTTGGGATTTTCCAGAAAGAAAAGGAAATTGACGTCTATGACCGGGTGGTTGTGCTCCTGAAGTTCAAGCCGCACGAACATTTTGAAGGGAAAAAGAAGAAGAAGTTCAAGAAGCTCAAGGACGAGAATATAGTGCCGGGGAAATGCTACCTGTATTTCTACAAGAATATCCCGCGCTATGATCTGGAGTTGCTGTTTCCGAATGTGCGGATCGGCATGAACTGGAAGGACCGGGTGCTTTTTGGGGTGCCGGCCCTGGCAGGGATCGGGACGGTTTTATTTAAATCGATTCCACAGATCCTGATCATTATCGGGATTTTCCTGTGGTTTATGGGGCAGCAGGATGTTGCAAAGGATCTGGCAGATGTTGATGAAACAAAGGCGAAGGATTTTATCCCGGTCCTGTTCGCGTTCTTCACCCTGGGTGTCGCC
>CAZUPP010000037.1:0-21107 GCA_964622095.1 uncultured Verrucomicrobiales bacterium | reverse complement strand
CGGAACCCGCCGCTCCTGTTCTGCCCGATACGCCGGATCCGCAGCAGCGCACAGAACAGCCGATGACTCCGCCGGAAGTCGCATTGCCGCCCGGAGTTGATCAGGTGCCTGACATGGACGCTTCCAAGTTAAAAGAGGCCCGGGACTATAGGGCGGGTTAAATCCGGTCCGAGTCTTACAATAAGCTAGCCTTCGCGGGCCATTTTTGTTTAGCACTTCAGGGTGAACAAAAAATTACGAGAATTATCCCGGCCTCAATCGGCTATTCTTTGTCCTCGCTCTAGCCGTTTTGGCTGCTGCCGCCTACCTGACGTGGATTCTGATTCCCTGGGACGGGAGTGACACCATGATTATGGTGGCCATGGCGGTGGGAATTGTTTTTTTCACCGCGCTGCTGATCCTCTGTTCCCTGCGCTTCAAAAATCTTCAATGGGAACTTGAGATTCCGTTCTTCGTGATGGGAACCTTCCTTCCCCCGCTCATACCTTTCTTTATCGTGGCTTTTCTCGCCTTTCCCACGGGTCACGGTAAAGGTGTGAAGATCGATCTGCCAGGATACATCATCATCGCCCTTACAATCAGCACGATGGCAATTTTCGTTTACACCCTGATCAAATGGTTTCTTGATACCGCCCGGGAGGCTTATGAAGAATCAAAGGAAACGGCGGTCCCGTGAAACCGCTTTGCCGATCTCAGGCCCGGTCACATTGACCTACGCAAAAACAGAGGTCGTTTCCCGGATCCTCCTCGATTTTGATTCGCCGCATCACCGGGGTCTCATGAATCAACTTTATTTTCAGGAGCCACCATAATCCTGCGTCTCAGACCCGGTAGGGCTCCTGGTCCCCGGCGTTTTTATTGGCCTGGGGCGGGCCGAGGATTTCGCGCAGAACGATGCCCTGGCGCAGAGATTTCCGGTCAGAGAGAAGCTTGCGGATTTTTTGCCGGTCGATGCCTTCACCGGTGCCGCGCCGGCCGCGGGCGCTGCCCATGCTCATGCCCAGCCGCATGCTGCCCACCCCGGCGTAGGCCGTGCTGCTCTGGCGGGCGGCATCTTCCCAGGAAAACCCCGCACCGATCTCCGCGCCGCCGGTGCCGATCTCTTCCGTGCCGATCTGGCTGCCTTCCAGGACGGAGATATCAATCTCTTCCCCATCGGCCCCTTTGGCGCCCGAACGCTGCGCATGCTGGCGGCGGAAGTATTCCGGTGACCCATAATCTGCCGGAACGGTTTCGCGCTGTTTCTCGCGTTCGCGATCCCGGCGTTCCTGCGCGGCCTTACGCTCCTCCGTTTCACGCTGCTCGCGCTCGTAGTTTTCGCGCTCCTGCCGTTCGCGTTTTTCGCGCTCGCGCTGGGCGGGATCTTCCTCCTCTACAGGCAGACCCAGGGCCTCCATGAGGCGGCGGTAGGCTTCCTCTTCAGACGAACCGCGCTTCTGAGGGCCGCCGGATGAATCTGAGGAGGTGGACTCCCCCTGGTCAGAGAGGTCCGGTGGCTCCTCTTTGGGACCAAAGAGTTGCCGGAAAATCCATTGAATCGCCAGAACGACGACAATGGCGAGCCATAGCCAGCCTTCATCCATGATACGGCACCGGCTTAGATTTCGCCGGCGAGGTTATCGCGCATTTTGGTGTCCGCCTCGATGTTGCGCAGGCGCTGATAATCCATGATACCGAGATTGCCGTTGCGGAAAGCTTCCGCGATGGCTTTGGGAATCTCTGCTTCCGCCTGGATGAGCGCCGCCTGCATCTCCTGGGTGCGGGCCTTCATCTCCTGCTCGGTGGCGACAGCAGAGGCGCGGCGTACTTCCGCCTTGGCCTGGGCGACTTTCTTATCCGCCTCAGCCTGCTCTTCCTGCAGCTTGGCCCCGACGTTTTCACCGATGTCCACATCCGCGATATCAATGGAGAGAATCTCGAACTGGGTGCCGCTATCCAGGCCCTTCTCCAGGACGAGCTTGGAAATCCGGTCTGGATTTTCGAGGACGTCCTTGTAGGAATCCGCCGAACCGATGGAGGTGACGATGCCCTCACCAACGCGGGCGATGATGGTTTCCTCCGTGGCGCCGCCGACGAATTGCTCCAGATTCGTGCGGACCGTGACCCGGCCGCGGGCTTTCACGCCGATGCCGTCCTTGGCGACGGCGTCAATGGTGGTGCGGCCCATATTCGGATTGGGACAATCAATCACCTTGGGATTGATCGAGGTGCGGACAGCTTCCAGGACGGTTTTGCCGGTGCCTTTGGTCGCCAGATCGATGGCGCAGGCGCGGTCAAAATTCAGATCAAAGCCTGCCTTGTCCGCGGCGATGAGCGCGAGGATGACATTACTCACGTCACCACCGGCCAGGTAGTGCGCCTCCAGCGGACCGGTATTGACTTCCAGACCGGCTTTCACCCCGGTGATCCGGCTGTGGACGATGAGGGCGGGCGGGACACCCCGCAGCTTCATCGCGACCATGGTAAAAATCCCGACGGGCGCCTGGGAAAGACGGGCTTCCAGCCAGAGCTTGAAGAAGCTGATGAAAACCGCCACCAGCACCAGCAGGATGAGAATCCCGCCGATGATGAGAATCACGAAAAAATTGTCCAGGATGTTGGCGAGGACCGGATTGAAGAATGGGGCAACAGCAGAGTTCAGGGTCATGATGTTTGTTTAGTCGCAGGCTTAAGACGGAGGCAAAGAAAATCTTCGTCTGGAATCACGCAGTGGGCTCATTTTCCACCGGGGCCGGGTTGGAAGATGGGGTGGGAGAGTGCTTTCGCACGACGACCCGGAGTCCTTCGACACGCACCACGCGAATCGGTTCACCGGTCTCGACCAGGCCGCCCTCGGCCACGACATCGACGCGTTTGCCATCGATGAGCGCTTTGCCGCTGGGACGCAGTGGGGTGGCGGCGGTGCCCTCCTTGCCGGAGTAAACTGCTTTATCCACCTTGTAACTGTCCGCCTCAATGCCCTCAGCCAGGATGTAATGTTTTCCGATCGGGGTGTTTGGAAACACCTTCATCGAGACAAAAATCATGATAAACCCAAAGATCATGGAGCCCAGTACGGTGGTCAGCCCCCACAGTGCACCGTAGGTATTGAAGACCAGCACGATGCCGACAAGCATAAGGATGGCGCCGATGAGGCCGAGGATTCCGCCGGGCACGAAGAACTCGACAAAAATGAGGATCATGCCCGAAGCAAGGAGGAGAATGATGGTGGTTAGCATGGGATAGGATGTGAGATACCGGAAGCCAGAGGGGCGAGGCAATTCTTTCCTTGCTCCGCTGGACAGTGGCCCTGGCTTCACCTACCCTTACGCCCCGTTCTGAATCAACTGCTTAAGGAAGATGTCCCATTCTGAAGAATCCAACCCACCCGTGGTGCCAGACAGCCCGTATTTTGCGGGGTTCGTTCATTTTGCCGGAGTCGTGCTGGGAGCTGGCCTGGGCATGCTGATCGGCCGCAAGATGCCAAAGCAGGCCAGCAACATCGCCGGGGCGACAGCGATCTCCGTGGGCGTGGCGGCGACCGTGCCGCTGGCCATCCTGGCCGTGCTCAAGGCGATCGGGCCGCTCTACACGGCCAAGCGCGTGAACCGTACCCTGCGCTCCATTCGCGACAGCTCCTCCTACATCAGTGAGGAAGCGGAAGGATTGGAAGACCCGGTAAACCGCCGCTAACCCGCCGCTAACGCCGAATCGATGGACCGGTCCTTTACGGCAGAGGAACTCCTCACGGAACTGACGCTCGATGAGAAAATCGGGTGTCTCTCGACCGCCTGGGAAGGCGTTCCGCGGCTGGGCATCGCACCATTTAATTTTGGCGGGGAATGTCTGCACGGACTCTGTCATACGGGCCGGGCGACGGTGTTTCCGCTGCCGATCGCGATGGCGGCGACGTTTGATCCGGAAGTGGTGGAGAAAATCGGCGAGGCCATTGCTCGAGAGGCGCGCGCGAAGTTTTTCAGTGAGACATGGCCGGACAGCCTCTTTATTTCCCTGGCCTACTGGACGCCGAATATAAATATCTTCCGTGATCCGCGGTGGGGGCGCGGGCAGGAAACCTACGGAGAAGATCCCTATCTGGCCGGGGAAATGGGTGCGGCGTTTGTCCGAGGCCTGCAGGGGAACGATCCGAGCCGCTACCAGGTGACGGCCTGCGCGAAGCATTACGCGGTGCATAGCGGTCCGGAAGAAATCCGCACGTCATTTGACGCCCAGGTCAGTCCGAAATTATTGCGTGAAACTTTTCTGCCGCATTTCAAACGGCTCGTCGATGAAGGCGTAGCCACGGTGATGGGCGCATATAATTCAGCCAATGGTAAGCCGTGCTGCGCTAATCGTATTTTGCTGGAGGACATTTTGCGTGGGGAGTGGGGTTTTGAAGGTTTTGTGGTGTCAGACGCGGGAGCGATTGCGGCCTTTCACCGGCCCAAGCAGAAAGATCTTTTGCAGCCGGACTACGAGGCGGCGGATCAGGAGCAATGGGGTTTTCTGGCTCGCCAGATGGCGGCCATGGCCGGGCACGGATTAACCCGGGACGAAGTGGAGTCAGCCGCGGCGGCGATCCGGGCCGGTTGTGACATGGGAATCGGTAATGATTTATCATTGGATAAAGTGCAGGCTGCGCTGCAACGCGGTCTGGTGACGGAAGAAGAGATCAGCCACGCGGCCGGGCGGATCCTGCGGGTGGCCGAAAAACTGGGTCTGCTGCAGGCGCAGCGAAGGGCCGGGGCGGATGAGCCGGGTGTAGAAATAATACAATGTGCGCAACATCTGGAACTGAGCCGGCAGGCGGCGGAGAAATCGATCGTGCTGTTGAAGAATGATGGGGTTTTACCGCTGGGCGAGAGCGTGAGAACGATTGCCGTTTCCGGGCCGGCGGCGGCGGATATCAACGTGCTGCTGGGGAATTTTTATCGCGGAATTTCCGGCCGGCTGATCACGATAGTGGAAGGAATTGTCGAAGCAGCGCCGGACGGTGTGCTCATTAATTTCATGCAGGGCTGCGAGTTATATCAGCCGAATCTCCATGACTCAGACTGGTCGATTGGTCTCGCGGAAAAGTCGGACGTAGCGATTGTGGCACTAGGAAACAGTCCGGTCATGGAAGGGGAGCATGGCGAATGTTTTGGGACGACTTTGGGTGGTGACCGGGACCGGCTGACGCTGCCTGAGGTGCAACTGAGTTATCTGCGTCGCCTGCGGGAGCGGGTCAGCATGCCGGTGATCGCGGTCGTGACGACGGGTTCGCCAATCATCATGCCGGAGGTTTTTGAATTGGCCGATGCCGTTTTGCTGGCGTGGTATCCCGGTGAACAGGGTGGACGCGCGGTGGGAAATGTGCTTTTCGGGAAAAGTCATCCGGGTGGGAGATTGCCGGTGACTTTTCCGGCCCGGGAAGAAGATGTGCCGGATTTCGCGGATTATTCCATGCGTGGACGGACCTATCGCTACGCCGAGGCCGAGCCGCAATTTCCTTTCGGTTATGGGCTGGATTACACCAACAATGAATTTGGCTCGCCGGTTCTTTCCACGGAACAGATTAAGGCGGGTGAGGCCGTGAGCGTTTCTGCAACCATTCGCAACACCGGCGAGCGAGCCGGGGAAGCGGTCGCGCAATTGTATCTCCGCGCATGCGCCGATGCAGGCGGGCCTGTGTGCAATCTGCGCGGGATTTGTCGAGTGAAAATTGAAGCCGGACAGTCCGAAACCGTGAGTTTTAAAATAGAACCAGAATATCTCAGATTTTTTTCGGAAGACGGAAGTGAAATGGGTCCCCTTGGCGATTATCAGCTTTGGATTGCCCCCCACGCGCCGGCCGCGGGGAGATATCGCCTCGGAGCTTATACGACACTTAAGATAACCTAGCATGACCTTAATGTTTGTTTTCCGCTGGACCCTGTCTGTTTGCACGCTTCTCAGTCTTTTATTTCTGCCTCAGCATAGTTCCGCGGAACCGGACCGTCCGAATGTCATCATTATCCTGACTGATGATCAGGGGCTGGGGGATCTCTCTTTTTATGGGAACCCGGTCATCGAGACCCCTCATCTGGATACCCTCGCGGGGGAAGGGGTGAACTTCGCGCAGTTTCATGTTACGTCGATGTGTTCGCCGACCCGGGCGGCCCTGCTTACCGGAAAGAATCCGCTGGAGAACGGGGTAATCTCCACCTGCCAGGGTTTACACTCGCTGCGACATGAAACGCTGACGATGGCGGAGGCTTTTTCCGGAGCAGGTTATGCCACGGGGATTTTTGGGAAATGGCATCTGGGCCGGAACTGGCCGAACCGTCCGGAAGACCGTGGTTTTCAGGAATCATTTACGCTCTACGGATTCGGTCAGACCGGAATCAGCAGCCGTTGGAATAACGATTATGTGGACACGTGGGTGGTGCATAATGGTGAAGAGAAGCAAACGGAGGGATTCTGTACGGATGCGTTTTTTAATCCGTCCATGGACTGGATGAAAAAGCAGGCTCAAGCCGGAAAACCGTTTTTCGCATATATCTCCACCAACGCGCCGCATTTCCCGTTCTGGGCGCCGGAAGAATGGACAAAACCATTCGCGGAGACGGATAATCCGGAATTCTTCGCGATGGTAAAAAACATCGACGACAATCTCGGGCGGCTCGAAGAGTTTCTCTCGGAAAACGGGTTGCGGGAAAATACCATTCTGGTTTTTCTGACGGACAACGGCACGGTGGGCGGGAAGTCGACCTTTAATGCGGGGATGAAGGGCAACAAAGCGACTCCGTGGGAAGGCGGTCATCGCGTGCCTCTGTTTGTGAGATATCCGGCGGGTGAAGTGGAAGGGGGAAGAACGGTGGAGGGCCTGGCCGATGTGACGGATATTTTTCCGACGTTAATGGATTTATGCGAAATCGAACCAGCGAACGAGGCGGAGTTCAGCGGGGTCAGTCTGGTTTCGGCCCTGCGCGGAGAATCTGAGTTACCGGACCGGATTCTGACGATGCACATTCAGCAGCATGAACTGCGGCCCCTGATGGCGGCGGTGATGTATCAGGACTGGCGGCTTTTATGGACGGATGCGCTCTATGATCTCTCAGAGGACCCCATGCAGGAAGTGAATGCGGCGGAGGAACGGCCGGATATTTTTTATAAACTGTGGAGTCACTATATATCTTATTATCACGAATATGAGGAAGCGGCGACCACCCCGCAACCGGAGGTGATTGGCGGACCCGAACAGGATGTGGTGGTGCTGGATGCAAGTTACTGGATCGGCGGTCCGCGAGCGGATGGTCAGATAAATGTGCGCCTGGCCCGATCGAAACGATTCGGTCCGGAAGGAGCACCGTGGAAAATCGAGGCGGATGCATCGGGAATTTATGAGATCAGTCTGCGCCGCTGGCCGGTGGAATCTGGTCTGAAACTGGACGAAGGAGCGCCGCCATTTCAAAGTGTGTGTTCAGGGGAGCCGGTGCCCGCGGGCGTGGCGCTGCCCATCCGGCAGGCTTCACTGGACGTGAATACCGTCCGCTACGTCGCGGCGCCGTTTCCGGAAGATCCCACGGCGGTAACCTTTAAAATTGAAATGGCCAAGGGGGTGCATGAATTACACGGGATCTTCCGGGATGCGGAAGGTCAGCCGCTCTGCGGAGCGTTCTATGCCTACGTGCGCAGGTTTGAAGAGTCTGAATAAATCATTAATTAATAAAAAGAATCACCCGCCGGAGCCGCCGGAACCGATGGAATTGATGGCCTGGAAAATACCACTGAGGATGGACCAGACGACAACGCCGATGATCACGGCCATGACGAGGATAATAACGGGCTGGATGAGGGTGGTAAGGCGCTGGATTTTCAGGTTGAGTTCTTTATCGTAGCGGTCAGCGATTTTTCGCAGACTATGGGGCAGGTCCCCCGTCTGTTCCCCGACTGAAACCATATCGCAGAGGAGCGGCGGAAACCAGCCGACCCGAACCATGCCGCGCGACATGAGGCCGCCTTCGCCGACAATATCCGTCAGGCGCACAAGGAGCCCGCGGATAAAAACGTTGCCGGTGGCGGTGGATACCAGTTGCAGGCCCTTGTGAAGGGGGATGCCGTTGCCCACGAGATTGGCCAGGGTATGGGCGAATTGCGCGAAAAAATGGGCCTTGACGACCGGACCGTAGAGGGGGAAGCGCAATTTAAATTCGTCCCACCATTGTTTGCCCATTTTCGTTTGAATGAATTGCCAGAAACCGAGAACCGACAGAATAACCACCGCCGCGAGGAGCCACCAGTAGGTGGCAAGGGCTTTGCTGGAATTAATCAGCATTTGGGTGAGGAACGGCACGGTAGTACCCTGCTGCGCGAATAAATCCTCCAACTGCGGCACGAGCATGGTCATAAAAATAAAGATCAGCCCGACCCCTGCCGCGATGATGAAGGAAGGATAAATTAAAGCAGAGACCACGCGGGACTGGAGGTCGGCAATCGTTTTCAGATAATAGGATTGCTGCCGCATGATGCGCGAGAGGGATCCACTGAGTTCACCGGCCTGGACGAGATTACAGTAGAGATCGGAAAAACTTTTTGAGGCCGAACGCAGGGCGACGGAAAAACTCACGCCCTCCCGCACATCGCGCCGGAGGCGGCTGACAATTCCCTTGAGGGCGCCGAGTTCGCGGCGCTTTTCCATGATCTGCAGAGCCTGGTCGAGTTGCAGACCGGCATCGAGCAGGTCAGCGATCTCTTCCGTGAAAAGAATGAGCTGTTTGCGGGTGAGGAAAAGGCGGGCGGATTGAGATCCGGCGGGTTTTTTGGTGGCGGAGATCAGACCCTCAGGCAGCTCCGGCATGGCCTCGCCGCTGGTATTTTTCGGCTTCTTCTTTTTTTCCCGGGGCGGTTTTTTTGCCTTCACGGCGGTGCCGTCCGCTTCCAGTCCGGCCAGACTGCCGTGGGGGTTGGCCGCCTTGACCGCCTTATGGGCGGTGCCGCTCTGGATAAGCGAGACGGGCTGGAGCCGGTCGCGATCCAGCTTGGCAAAGGCCTGAGCACGGCTGGCCGCGCTGACGGAGCCGGTCACGACCTCGCCGCCCGGTTTCACCGCTTTGTAATCAAATTCTGCCATGAATGAATCTCAGAAAGCTCTCAGTAAAACAAGATAGCCCGAGAGGGAAGGAGCGGCAACGCGTCCGGGACGTCCGGGTTATCCCGCCGCAAAAAACCTGAAAAAATCCTCACGCGACGGCCATCTGCTGGTGTTCTTTTTCTTCTTCCTCCGCCTGGGCCTGATCCGCGGTGGTGGCGCGGAGGACTTCTTCGATGGTCGTTTCGCCCTTGAGCACCTTTTTCCAGCCGTACCGGCGGAGAGGCTCCATGCCATCGGCGAGCGCGGCGGCCTTGAGTTCACTGGGTGGCGCGGAGGCGGAGATGAGGTCCTGCATACGCTCTGTGATCATGCAGACCTCATAGATGGCCATCCGGCCGGTGTAGCCGGACTGACGGCATTTCGTGCAGCCGACGGGGCGGTAGAGAGTCTGGCCGTCGCCTTTGGGAAAACCGATGCTCTGGAGGTAGTGCACGGGATACTCCGTGGGTTGCTTACATTCATGGCAGAGGGTGCGGACGAGGCGCTGAGCGAGAAAGGCGCGCACACTGGAGGCGACGAGGAAGGGCTCGACCCCCATATCAATCAGACGGGTGATACCGCCGACGGAGTCATTGGTGTGGAGGGTGCTGAAAACGAGGTGACCGGTGAGGGCGCCACGGATGGCGATCTCCGCCGTCTCAAAGTCCCGCATTTCCCCGACCATGAAGACATTGGGATCTCCCCGCAGGATGCGGCGCAGGCCGCGGGCGAAGGTCAGATCAATCTCCGGCTTCACCGCGATCTGCACGATGCCGGAAAGCTTGTACTCGACGGGATCTTCAATCGTCACGATGCGGCGTTCCTCCGTGTTGAGGACGGAGAGCAGGCTGTAGAGGGTGGTGGATTTGCCGCTGCCGGTCGGGCCAGTGACAAGCACGATGCCATTGGGCTGCTCGAGCAGCTCATTCATATTGGCGCGGACGTGCTTCTCCATATTCAGGCGCTCCAGGGTGTAGCTCTGGCGGGTGAGCAGGCGGAGGCTGACGCTCTCTCCGTTTACGGAGGGAATGACCGCCACGCGCACGTCAATGTCCTGGCCCTGGAGCTGGAGCGGGATCCGGCCATCCTGAGGGAGGCGGCGCTCGGCGATGTCCAGGTGCGCCATGATCTTGAGGCGGGCGATGACGCTGGACTGGAGGAGCTTGATCTTATCCGGCACGGGCACCTCGATGAGCATGCCGTCAATGCGGTAGCGGATACGCAGGTCATCCTCCAGCGGCTCCAGGTGAATGTCCGTCGCACGCAGCTCGAGAGCTTCGCGGAAGATCTGGTTGACGAACTTGATGACGCTGGCCTCGTCATCGTCCTGATCCAGGAGAGTCGTCTCCTGCCGGATCTCCGCCGCCATGTCCTCGGGATCGCGCCCCTCCAGCAGCATGTCAAAGGTCTCAGCCCCCACACCGTAACCCTGACGCAGCCCTTCCAGGACGAGGATCCGGGTGGCCAGATACCAGCGAACGGGAGTATCCACGCTCTGGGCGACGACCTGGCGCGCCACGATGTCAAAGGGATCATAGCAGATGAGCGGCATGGGCTCAGCGCTGCTGAAGGTGTGCTCAGCTTCGGCGCCCGTATCGCTTTCGGGGGCGCCATGAGCCTCGGTCTCGGACGACCGGGACGGAATGATCGCTTCAGGCCCGGCGGTCTGCGGCTTCGGCGCTTCATCGTCATCGCTGGCATCCTCTGCGTTTTCGGTGTGCGTCAGATCTTCTGCCTTCAGAGCTTTGTAGCCGGGCAGCAGGTGATGCTTGAGGGAAATCCGCGCGGGCACGATCTCGCGGAGGTGGGCGGGTAATTGTTCGACAAAACTGTCCCAGACCGGGAGGCCGAGCCATTTGCTCAGGCCGGCGACGAATTTGTTCTCATCCACCAGGGCACTTTCGTAAATGACGCGGATGAGCGGTTGCCTGGCCTCGGCTGCCTCGGTCAGCAGACGTTCGACTTCCGCGAGGTCTTCGCAGTCACTTTCGCGGGCGATTTCCAGGAGCTTGGGGACGAGCTTCATAGGCAAAGCAGAAAAACGGGACGGCCAGCGGGGGCGGAGGTTGCGCCCGGCAAAGTCGGGGGCAGGTGAACAAATGTCCAGCCTAGGCTAAGATGGCTCAGAGAGAGCGGACGTTCAAGTTGGCTGCGACGCGTGGACGCCGCGAAAACGCGACGTTCTGCCGCAGCAAAAGGCCAAGCGTGGGGCTTGACCTGAGGGGGTGATCGCCAGAGATTTTTAGCCATGCAAAGTGGCACTCCTGAACCCGCGGATAATCTGCGTCTCATCATGGAGACGAAGCGCTCCTCACCGTCGATGACCTGTGAGAT
The DNA here is from genome assembly GCA_964622095.1 of uncultured Verrucomicrobiales bacterium. Classification (GTDB taxonomy): domain Bacteria; phylum Verrucomicrobiota; class Verrucomicrobiia; order Verrucomicrobiales; family CAZUPP01; genus CAZUPP01. The sequence goes on along the minus strand of CAZUPP010000037.1, from coordinate 9,700 downwards.
CGTCTCGAAGGCAGCCAAATGGCTCAAGGGAGAACTGACCGGGGCAGAGGTCCACTATCAGTATGCGGCGTGCGATGAAAATGATCAGTATGGCTTTGCCATGTTTGATGTGCACCGCATGCACGACGAGATCCCGGTGATGCTGCGCATCAAAATCGCGGAGATCCGGTCGACCCCCTTTGTCTTTGCTCAGGTCAATGTGGCCGGGCGGGAAAGCGGGGTGTTTCCATTTTTCAGTGACATCTCCAGTGCGGATGCCCGCCTGCTCCTGCTGCATTATGTCTCAGACTTTCTCCTGAGCACGGAAGAGCCGTGAGGCAGGGCAGGGGCAAGGGACGGAGACACGAGGTCGTGAGCCGGTCCGCCATCAAATGTTCACGGCATGAACATATGCTGAAAACGTGTTCAAAAAATCGGGGTTTGGGAACATATCAGCGCGTTCAGGACTGCAGTATCCTGATCAGAGCGAGATCCGAATAATAAATCTCCTTACGGACTGAATTCACTGAGGATCTTTAGCGTTTCGACTTTGACGCCGTCTTCGACCTGGGCGGCTTTGACCTCCTCCGAGCGGAGAAATTCCTCGAATTGATCCATGTCCGGAATATCGAAGATCACACCGGTGAAATTCGGGTTGCCGGGATCCTGAAAGGTGCGCGCTTTTACGCCGATTTTTGCGAACATTTCGTGGCGGCTGCCCTCGCCGGGATTCCAGGCCTGCGCCCATTTCGTGATGTCCTCGACTTCATGAATACAGAGTAATGTCGTCATGGCGCGGAGTGTAGCCATCCGCTGAGATCAGACAAAGGCATAATTCTGCACCCGGCGCGACTGCACTTCGCGGATATCCAGATGGAGTGCTTCGGAGACAATATGGAGAAAATCTCCGGGGGCATCGGTGAGGGCGACATGCAGGGAGCCGGGCGCGGGGTCCGGGTTGCTGCTGACATGGGTCTGTTCTCCGGCGACGTGGATATCAAAGGTGGACCCACTCGCGCTCATGGCGGGTGGCCGGTTCAGCCCGCGTTCCGCGAGTAATTGTTTCACGGCGAGGGCGCAGGTCTGGGCGGAATCAACCAGGGTGACACCATCTCCGCAGACCTGTCCGAGGAGGGGGGCAAGGAGCGGATAATGGGTGCAGCCCAGGACGAGGGTGTCAGCGTTCTGCGCGAGCATGGGCTCAAGGTAGCGGCCGGCCACTCCGCGGGTAATTTCATCCTGCAGCCAGCCTTCTTCGACGAGGGGAACGAAAAGCGGGCAGGCTTTGCCCAGCACGGTGGCATCTGGCTTGAACCGGTGGATATTGCGCTCGTAAGCCCCGCTGCGAATGGTGGCCCGCGTCCCGATCACCGCGATGGTGCCGGTCGAAGTGGCGTTCACGGCGGCCTGCGCGCCCGGTTCAATCACCCCGAGGACCGGCACGGCGATCGTTTCCCGCAGCCGCTGAATGGCGAGGGCCGAGGCCGAGTTGCAGGCGACGACGATGATTTTTGCGCCCTCGGCCAGGAGCAGCCCGGCGATCTCCAGGCTGTAGCGCTCGATCGTGCTCGGGCTTTTCCCGCCATAGGGCACACGCGCGGTGTCACCGATGTAAAAGATGTCTTCATCCGGCAGAACCCGGCGCAGAGCGGAAACGACGGTCAACCCGCCGATGCCGGAGTCAAAGACGCCGATCGGCCCATGACGGCTGGTCGAGGAGGGGAGGTGACGGTGGAGACTGCTGCTCACGCTCATGAGGAGCGGGCACGAGAAGAATGTGGTTAGTCAGCGCTGGCCGCGCGGGTGGTGCGGGCACCGATCGCGGCCTGATAAACATCCACCGCGCGGGCGATGCCGGCTGCGACCTTATTGCGGTAGCTTGTCGTGGAGATTTTCTTGGCTTCTTCACTGTTGCTGAGGAAGCCGCCCTCGACCAGCACAGCCGGCACTTTGGCATCACGCAGGACACGGAAGCGGGCGCGTTTCACCCCGCGATCGTCACCGCCGGTGGTGCGCAGGAGACAGTTCTGCATGGCGGTGGCCAGCGCGACATTCAGCTGATCATTGCGGTTACCGTCATATTTCGTGCGCGCCATGGCGAGGGAACCCTTGTTGTCCGTGGTGGGAGTGCCTTGGGGTGCGATGGCGAAAACTTCAATGCCGGAGGCGGAGGTGCGTCGGGCGGCGTTGTAATGAATGCTGACAAAGATCGCGTCCTTATAGCGGTTAGCGTAATTCGCGCGGTGATGGAGCGGGATGAAGACGTCACTGTTGCGAGTGAGGATGACCTTGTAGCCCTTCCGCTCCAGCAGCTTTTTGGCGCGGCGGGCGGTGTCCAGGTTGAAAGTTTTTTCATTGCCGTAGCGGCTGCGGGCGCCGGCATCATGCCCGCCGTGACCGGGATCGAGCACGACGGTCCGAACGCGCTGGGCACCGCTGATCCGGTTGGGACGCATGACGGGATCGACCAGCTTGGAGATGTCCATCTGGCTGATGCAATGCCGCCCGCGGGAATCAACCCGGCAGGGAAAGCTGAGGCTGAAGACGCGACCGTTGATTTTGAGAACGCGTGAATCACGCACCCCGACGATGGAGACCCGGCCGCGGCTGAGGGTGAAGGTCTTGTTGCCGTTGCTCAGGCGAGGGTTGCCCAGATTATAAAAGCTGCCCATGCTGTGAGTCGTGACATAATTGCGGCCCTCAATCTTCTGCACGTCCCAGACCCCCGCCTGGGCTGGATCAGCCGCGGCCATGGTAAGAACCAGGGCCATTACAGTGGCGGCCGCCGCCGCGGAAAGTCGGATCGTTTCCCTCATGGAATTCCTGTTTGCTTCAGAAGCGAAGTGGTGGCAAGTGAAAAGCCCTCCGTGGCCTGGTGTCCCGGTGCGTGGGGAGGGGGTGAAAATTCCTGATAAACTGACTGAGATGAGTCCGGTCCTGCCCGGGTTCAAAACGGCAAGGGACGGATGGAAAACGCCATCATTCTGTGCCTGGCCGCCGGGAATGTCCAATACAAACGTTCAAATTTAGTTAATATGGGTGAAATATCCAAGGGATACGAACCTCTGGAGGTGGAAGCTCGCTGGCAAACGCGCTGGGCGGAGACCGGCTGCTTTACCGCGGATCCGCATTCGGAAAGAGAGCCATTTTCGATTGTTATTCCCCCACCGAATGTGACGGGCGTGCTTCACCTGGGTCATGTCCTGAACAACACGATGCAGGATGTGCTTTGCCGCCGGGCGCGGATGAAAGGTCAGGCGGTGCTGTGGTTGCCTGGGACTGATCATGCGGGGATCGCCACGCAAACGAAAGTCGAACAGAAAATTCGGAAAGAAGAAAAGAAAACCCGCCGGGATCTGGGCCGGGAAGAATTTCTCGAGCGGGTGTGGGAATGGAAAGAGGAGCACGGCGGCATCATCGTGAGCCAACTGAAGCGCCTGGGCTGTTCGCTGGACTGGAGCCGGGAGCGCTTTACGATGGACGAAGGATATGTGCGCGAAGTGCTGCGGGTTTTCGTCGATCTCTATAAGGAAGGGCTGATCTACCGAGGAAAACGCATGGTGAACTGGTGTCCGGTCAGCCTGACGGCGCTCTCTGATGAGGAAGTCATCATGAAGCCGCAGAAAAGTAAACTCTACACCATGCGCTATGAACTGGTGGATGAGCCCGGCCAGTTTCTGGAAATAGCGACCACCCGTCCGGAAACGATCATGGGTGACACAGCGGTGGCCGTGCATCCGGAAGACAAGCGCTATAAAAAACTGATCGGGAAAAAAGTCTGGCGTCCGTTTCCGCGCGAGGAATTGACGATTATCGGGGACGATTACATTGACCCGGAATTCGGAACCGGGGTGTTGAAGGTGACGCCCGCCCATGATCAGGCGGACTTTGAAATCGGGCAGCGGCATAATCTGGAAGTGCTGGATGTCATGAATCCGGACGGGACGCTGAATGAACTTGCCGGGGAAGAATTTGCCGGGATGGACCGCTTTGACGCGCGGCAAAAAGCGGCGGAGAAGCTGGCTGAACTGGGTCTGCTGATTAAGGAGGAGGAATACGAAAATAATGTGGGCTTCAGTGAACGGGCGGATGTGCCGATCGAGCCGCGCCTGAGCCTGCAATGGTTTTTGAAGTATCCCGGCGTGGAGAAAAGTCTGCGGGCGAGCCAGAAAAAGGTGATCTCGTTTTATCCGGACCGCTGGCGCAAAGTGTATGAAGGCTGGCTGGACAACATCCGGGACTGGTGCATCAGCCGACAGCTCTGGTGGGGGCACCAGATCCCGGTGTGGTATCCGAAAGGGGTGGAAAATCCCGGGCCCGAACAACTGCATGTGTCCGTTGATCCACCTGTCGATGAAGAAAACTGGGTGCGCGATGAAGACGTGCTGGACACGTGGTTCAGCAGTTGGCTGTGGCCTTTTGCCACGATGGAGGAAGAGACGCGAAAGAAATTCTACCCGACGACGGTTCTCAGTACGGGTTTCGATATTATTTTCTTTTGGGTCGCGCGCATGATTATGGCGGGCTACCGGTTCACCGGTGAGGCGCCCTTTCATCATGTGGTTATTCATAATCTGATCCGGGACAAGAAAGGCCGTAAATTTTCGAAAACTCTCGGCAACAGCCCGGACACGACCGAGCTGATGAATCAGTTTGGCGCGGACGGGGTGCGTTTTGGTCTGCTGCGCATTGCGCCGATGGGTCAGGATATTCGCTATGATGAAGATCAGGTGAAGGAGGGGCGGAATTTTGCGAATAAATTATGGAATGCCTGCCGCTTCCGGCTGATGCAGGGGCCGAGCAAGGCGGATGTGCGGGTGTCGGATCTGGGCAAGCTGCCGCTGGCGCCGACCTCAATGGAAATTCTCGCGCGGCTCAATGAGGTAATCAAAGCGAACGAGAAATCTTTCAAGACTTTCCGGTTTCATGAGGTGACCAATGCGCTTTATGATTTTTTCTGGAATGAATATTGTGACTGGTATGTGGAGGCGGCCAAGAAAGACATGAACAAACCGGAAGATGCGCCGGAGCGTCAGGCCGTCCTTGCCACAATGGATTTTGTGCTTTCGCGGGTATTCCGTCTGCTGCATCCATTCATGCCGCACATCACAAGTGAGCTGTGGGAAATTTTCGGGTTTAAGACGAATAAATATCATTTTGATGCGCAGCCAGAATCCAATTTTCTGATGTATGCAGATTGGCCGCGGACCTTTGATGTGAAGAAAGCCTGTGCCGGGAGCGGGTATAGCGTGGAGGAAGGGCGAGCGATCGCGGGTAAGCTCTATGAGAGCGTGCGGCTGGCGCGGAATCTGCGGGCGGAATATGGGATTCCTTCCAATCAGAAGGTGCGCTTTATTCTGAAATACACGGAGGATTGGGCGGGGCAGGAAGCGGATTTACTGGGAAGTCTGGCCTATGCCGAAGAGGTGTCGGCAAAGAAACGTTACAAGGCAGAGGAAGGCATGCCTCAGGTGCTGACTCCGCTCGGGCAGCTTTACATGCCTCTGGAAGGATTGATAGACGTGGAGAAGGAGCGGGCCCGCCTGGACAAGGAAATCGAAAAGACGGCCAACGAGGTGGAAAAATCCGAGCGCACCCTGAGCAATCCGAAGTTTGTTGAGAACGCTAAAGCGGAAGTGGTCGAGGAGCACAAAGGCCGACTGTCGGAATGGAAAAGTAAGCTGAAAAAGCTGCAGACGATGAGGAAAGCACTTGGTTAGGGCGGCTAGACCATTAAACTCTGTTAAAGATCAAGGTATGCGATTGAGGTGCGACGTTGTTGGGCCGGAAAGATCAAGCGGCGCCACCCGGAAGATGCGGCTTTTTCTGTTCTCAAGGCCATTTTTCGTGGGTTTTGATTGATGCACCGGGCACGGCTGGCGATATCCTCTTCAGACCGTGAGCTATGATCCCTTACCCGCGCCCCGCCCCATCCGATTGCCCGAACGGCGGATCGGATCCGAACCGGAGGGGGGTGAGCCTGGGGCAGCGCTGGACGATGCAACTGATTCTCCACCCATGAAAAGACGTTTCCTTGGCAAAAATGGACCTCGCCTGAGTGAAGTAGCGCTGGGCTGCTGGCAACTGGGCGGGACGGATTTTGGCGATGTGCCGGATGAAACCGCGCATCAGATTCTGCAGGCCGCGCTGGAAAGGGGAATCGATTTTTTTGATACGGCGGATGTTTATGGCGGCGGGCGCAGTGAACGGTTGATCGGTGAATTTTTGAGAAACGCCCGGGCGGGCGACCGGGTTTTTGTGGCGACAAAGTATGGCCGGGGCGGCGGGGTTTATCCGGATGGCTACAGTGAGGATTCTTTGCGGCGGGCGATTGATGAGGCGCGGGAACGGCTGGGGGTGGCGCGTCTGGGTTTGCTGCAACTGCATTGTGTGCCGACGCAGGTGCTGCGTGACGGGGCGATTTTTGATTGGCTGCGCGGAGCGCAGGAGCGCGGGATGATTCAGTATTTTGGGGCGAGCGTGGAAACGATGGAGGAAGGGCATATCTGTATCGGCCACGGGGTGCAATCGCTGCAGGTGATTTATAATCTGTTCCGGCAGCGCCTGGCCTATGAATTACTTCCGCAGGCCTGCGCCGCGGGGGTGGGGATCATTGTGCGTCTGCCGCTGGCCAGCGGATTATTGTCGGGGAAATTCACCAGAGATTCGACTTTTGCGGAGAATGATCATCGCAATTTTAACCGGGACGGGCAGCGTTTCAGTGTAGGAGAGACCTTTTCCGGACTGGGCCTGGAAAAAGGGGTGGAGCTGGCCGATGGGCTCAAGGGGATGGTTCCGGAGGGCATGACGATGGCGCAGATGAGTCAGCGCTGGATTCTGGATCACTTCGCGGTGACCTCCGTGATCACGGGAGCGACCCGGCCGGAGCAGGTGCGTGAAAATGCCGGCGTGTCCGGGCTGGCGCCATTGAATATTCCCCTGCACGGGCAGTTGCGGAGCTATTATGAGGAGAATGTCGAGCAACATTTGCGTGGGCCGTATTAAACAACGGAAGGAACCTCTTCAGGTGCAGATGCCGAGGATGATGTAGTCGAGCAACGAATGATTTTTGATGCATTGAAAATGCTCCAGGTTAATCAGAACCGGCGGGTAAACTAACTTTTCAGGTTTAGCGAAGAGCAGGGACCTTTTGCTGGGCGCCATGGTTATCGATGGAGCGCTGGATGGCATCGATCACGGCGAGGGAATTATAGTTTTCGCGCAGGGAATTGTGGAGAGCGTGGCCCTGTGCAAGGGCATCGGCGAAGGATTCGAGCTGACGGGTGAAGGCGCCGTCCCAGTTCATCATCAAAGGGGCAGAGTCGGAACCGCTGGAGGACAGGACGGGTTCAAAGCCGGCATACATGTCATTCCAGGTAGGAGTTCCGTGGCCGTGTGCGGTGGACCATAGATAGGCGCCGGCATAGCCGGGCCCGGGTCCTTTGTGCTGGAGGGCGGTGCCGTGGGTGCCGTAGAAGGCGCAGCGTTGGGAGGCGATGGTGCGGGCGGTGAGAAGGGAGGCATTGAGAGTGCCGACGGCGCCGGCATTCATCTGGAGAGAAACGGCGACGGTGGAGTCCGCGCCATTTTCCAAAGGGGGCTCCGAACGGCCCACGGCGGAGACGGTGGTGTAATCCTGGCCGAAGAGAAAGCGAACGAGGTCGAGCCCGTGAATGGCGGCGGCGGTGAGGATGCCGCCCCCTGATTTGAGGCGGTCGAGAAGCCAGGGTTTGTGGCCGGTATAAACCTGGGCGTGCTGATAGAACTCCAGACTGAAGAGGCGGGGCTGGCCGAAAGCCGGAGTGCGCATCCAGTCATGAAGGGTGAGCTCGGCCTCGCCGAAACGCTGCATCTGGCCGACCTGCACGAAGCGGCCGGGTGCCTCGAGGGCGAGGAGGGTCTCAAGTTCGCGCAGGGTGCAGGTGACGGGTTTCTCGACGAGGACGGGGAGACCGGCCTCGAGACAGAGTTGGGCGGCGGGCAGGTGTAGAAAATGCGGCAGGACGATGAGGGCGGCATCGGCCTGTGAAGCGTGATTCTGGATGATCTCTTCGTAAGAGCGGGCGGTGGCGATGGGATACTCAAAGCGGCGGCGGAGGGCCTGAAGATGATCCGGGACGATGTCCGAGGCGGCGCGAATGCGGAAGCGCTCGGGCTGCTCAAGAAAGGGGCGGAGATGGGCGTTGATGACCTTTCCACAGCCGAGAATGAGGAACTGGAGTGGGTGTTGAGACATGGGCGGAGCTGGGAAGAAGCGTTATACCGAACGGTCGGTAAAATAGAAAAGAAGGGTGGGAGAGAACGGCTGGAGGCCCATGAACAGGGAAGATCTAGTGAAGAAGAGGCATTATACCGAACGGTCGGTAAAATGGAAAAGAAAGGCGGGAAGGGATCGGCCGGGCTGGAAAGAGCGGAGGGAAGCGAAGGGACGGGACAGGTGGTGGCCGAGCGCGGTGAGGTGTGGCATGACGGTAAGGATAACGGGCGGGGCTGGTGGGCTTGGCAAGGCGAGCGGGGAATCCTAGTCTGCGAAGGTATGAGGAAGCATCGTTATGGCGTGGGCATTGTGGGCAGCGGGGTGGTGGCGCTCAAGGAACACCTGCCCGGAGTGAGACGCGCCGGGGGCGAAGTGGTGGCGCTGTGCGACAGCGTGCCCGGGCGCGCGGCGGACCAGGCGGAGGAGCACCGGGTGGGCAGGGCCTATACGGACTACCATGAACTGTGCAGGGATGAGGAGGTGGACATCGTAGCGGTCTGCACGCCGTCCGGGGTGCACCGGGAGATTGCGCTGGCAGCGCTGGGAGCGGGCAAGCATGTCTTTATGGAGAAACCGCCGACCCAGACGGCGGCGGAGATCCGCGAGGTGGCGGAGGCGTCCGAGGCGGCGGGGCGCTATGTTCTGGCGGGATCCCACCATCCGTACCGGGAGAATGTGACGGCATTGCGGGACCGGATCCGGGCCGGGGAGCTGGGAGAGATCTATCATGTGGACTGCTTTAAGCTGCGGCGGGATGCGATCGGACCGGATGATCCTGAGGCGCGGGGGCCGCACGGGATCACGCATGGATCAACCGTGCACCGGATCGATGTGTGTCTTTATCTGCTGGGATTGCCGAGGGTCGAAAGGGTAACGGCGCGTTTCTACGGGCACTTTATCAGGCAGAAGACGGAAGCAGCGGGACGAGAGTATAAGGGGCTGGCGCACGATACGGTGGTGGCGAATCTGCAACTGGAGAGTGGTGCAACGATCACGGTGCGCGACATGCTGGCCGCCCACATGGAGGAACCGAACTTCATGCAGACGTGGTTCGGAGAGATCCGTGTCTTTGGCAGTGAGGGCGGAGCGCAGCTGCATCCCCTGACCATTTACCAGAATGAGCGGGACGGCAGCCAGCGCATGGAGGTTCCGCCGGTGAACAATGATCTGCATGAGGGGCATTATCCGGCTTACCGGTATTTATTCGGGTGCCTGGACGCGGGGCAGAAGCCGGAGGACACGCCCGAGCGTGCGGTAGCGGTGATGGAGGTGATCGATGCCATCTATGAATCAGCGCTGAATGGCGGCCGGCAAGTGATGGTGCCGGTGCAGGGGAGATAACGGCAAGATGTGAAGGTGAAAAGGAGGACGCGTTCGACGGGGGAGGACGAGGAAATCAGCCATCTAAAACAATATAGAACGAAAAAGGCGCGGTGCATCACGTCCGGAACGTCCGGGATGTCC
>CAZUPP010000036.1:0-22386 GCA_964622095.1 uncultured Verrucomicrobiales bacterium | reverse complement strand
CCTTTGCACGCAGTCTCGGGTTGCGTCCATCGACCCAGGTGCCGTGTTTTCGGTCAAGGGCCGCCTCCACAGATTCCTGCGCTTTGATTGAGCTGGGCCTCGACCATCCTGGGGAAGCGATTCATTTCCAGCGCCGCCGTCGTCTGAATGGCATCCCAGTGATCTTTGAGGAGCGATGGGTGCCCAAAGACATTTTTCATAAATTAAGCAAAAGTGATCTCACGAATTCTTTCCTTCAGCTCTGTCAGGATAAATATGGCCTTATTGCCGAACGTGAAGAAGCCGAAATCGTCGCGGCCCGGCCGCCCGCCATGGCACAATTTGGTCACGGCCAGACCTCTTTATGCTTGACCGGTCTGGCCTATGACCAAACCGGTCGGCCTCTCTGGAAACAGACTCTCTATTATCGCGGTGACTGCTTTACTCTGCGCTACTGGTCTGAAACCGACCAGCCCTTTCCAAACCTCAGCCTGGAACTGTCTGATAAATTTATCCGTCAACTCAAAAAGCACCCGCATTGATTATGAATAGTAAACCTACCGTTCATGAACTCGCCAAAATGATCGATCATTCCCTCCTGCATCCCACCATGTCCGATGACGAGGTCCGGCAGGGTTGTGAATTGTCGAGAGACTACGACGTCGCCACCGCCTGCGTGAAGCCGTACTCAATTCATCAGGCTACAGAAATATTTGAGGGCACTCAGGTTCTCGTTTGCGCCGTCATCGGATTTCCTCATGGAAACAGTACCACCGGGATGAAAGTTATGGAAGCGGAAAGCGCTGCCCTTGCCGGTGCCCGGGAAATCGATATGGTCGTGAATAATGGAAAGGTCAAGAGCGGTGACTGGGCCTATGTAGGCCGGGAAATCCTGCTCATTAATGAGGCCGTCAAAGCCGCCGGTGCGATTCTCAAAGTGATCTTTGAGAATGACTATCTTTCTCATGACGAAATTATTCAGCTTTGTGAGATCTGTAATCAGGCCAGAGTCGCATTTGTGAAGACTTCGACCGGCTACGGATTTGTGAAAGGGGAAGACGGCCGCTATGGTTATCAGGGCGCTACTCATGAGCATCTGCGTCTCATGCGCCAATACACCTCGCCTGAAATCCAGATCAAAGCAGCCGGCGGGGTCAGAACGCTGGACGATCTTCTCGCGGTTCGCGATCTGGGTGTCACCCGCATCGGTGCGACCGCGACGAAGGTAATTCTTAATGAGGCCATTCAACGTGGATTTCCTGGAAGTCTGCCACAACCGCATTTGGACGGCACCTCGACTCCCGCGCCTGCCGGTTATTAATTCAGCATTTAATGGATTGCCAAACGCTCCGCGGTCCGTCATGCTCCCCGCATGATTCGGCCAAGCGTAGTTTACACCATTTGCGTAGTCCTGCTCAGCGCTCCGGCGGGCTCTCATTTTGCTCAGGTTCCTGACCCGATCATTCCTGACGATGCGAGAGAGATTACCGTGCTTTCCCCGGAGGAAGTATCCGAGACGGAGACAGTCAACGATGCGGCGTATGAGGAGCCCGCGGTTTTTCCGGCCAGCAGATTTCTCACTGAGGACGCCCTGCAGGGACCCCACTATAACATTGGCGATTCCGTCTATAATGACGGCCTGTACAATACCTTCCGTGTCTTTTCTGAATATGGAACATGGGATGTCGCGGGAGAAGAACGTCTTTCCATTCTGCTTACCGAAATCCATGCCACCGCCATACTGGATGAGGAGAGCAAAACGGAACGTTTTGTTGACGCGTTGGCAGAGTCCGGCAAACAAAAGATCGATGCCGCCGGGCGCATCATTGCCCATCCCGTTGAGACAATTAAGAAAATACCCGGTGGCGCTAAACGGCTTTTCGAAGGCATAAAAAGTAAAGTTGAGAAAGCAGAAGCAAGTGAGACCGCGCCCGCTCCGCCGTCAGCGGGGCAGATTTTCGGCAAAGAAAAAGCTCGCCGCATTATCGCGGCTCAGTTGGGTGTCAATCCCTACACACATAACGCTGCTCTGGATCACGAATTGGACGAGGCCGCCTGGGTGACTGCTTCCGGCGGGCTCACTCTGAACTTCGGCACTTCGCTTGTTGCACCCGGAGTGGGAATGGTTATGACCGGCGTCAATGTCGCTGACACCCTGTCCCGGGATCAGATTGAACTCGCGGAGCCGGATCTGAATGAAAAAAACGCCGGCCGGCTCGCGGCTTTGGGAATATCGCCCGATACCACGGCGGCGCTCCTGGGTAATCAGTATTTTGACAGTTGGACGGTCGCAGCGATGATCGCGAATCTGGATAAGGTGGGGGAGGTTCCGGGCCTGGACGATTTCGTTTTCAATGCCGCTCTGGCTGAGTCGCATTTTGATCAGTATTTCTTCACGCGAACCGCGCAACTTTTTGCTCTTTACCATCAAAAGGTGTCGCCGATCACAAAGATTATGATGAGGAAGACGCTGCCCTATGTCGAGGATACCGGGGAAAGCGAAGTCTTTTTGCTTTGGGTTGATTATGTGCAATGGACGGAAAATATTGCGGGAGCGGTCGAAGCGCTGGCTGCCGAGCGGAAAGACTCCCCACGGCCAATGCCCCAACTATGGTTTACAGGCTCAGTCAGTGAAGCATGCGTGAAGGGCCTGACGGATGCGGGGTTTACTTATAAGCAGCGTATTTTTGCACAGGCTGATGAATCTGGCGAATAGAGCACATGTGGGGATACTGGAGGGATAAACGCATCTATTTCGCGGGGGCGATAATCTCCTGGGTGGCAGGCTGTCCGCTTGGGTGGACCGCTGAAGCGTCTGATTCCTCAATCATTCTACCGCAGAGTGACGCAGTCGTTGATTTACGCCCCGCATACTCTCACGATCATTTGGTGGTTGTTTTCTGTTTCCGTCCGCCATCGCCGGTTCTGCCTCACGCGTTCCTTCTTTTGGGAGAGATTGATTTTACGCATAGGAACAAGGCTGATTTTGCGATTGAGCGAGGTGCGGGATATTATGCCAAGTACGGGAAAATCCGGGCGATCCGTGAGGTCCTTTTCGGAGGAGATACATCCGGTTATGTGAAAGATGACTATCAGACGCATCAGGTGAAAGAACTCCCGTGCGCGGAATGCGAACTGGCCGTCATAATTGATGAAGAGCAAATGGCGCTGGTCATGGCAATCATCGAGGCGTGGTCGCAGGAAGATGGCTACCATCCAGTCACGAAGAACTGCGTGGATTTCATCGAAGAAGTCGCCTTTTTTCTTGAAATGGAAACTCCAAATACTTTCCGCCCGAAGCGATTTATTCGCCGATTGGCTAGGCTGAATCTGAAAAAGCATTAACGGATGCGAAGGGCGCCTTTTGGATCAAACGCAGCCCGCACGCCTTCGCCAATATACGTGGCGAGGAGCAGAGTAACAAAAAGGGCGCCCACCGCGGAAACAGTTAACCACCAGTCCTTCAGATCCTGCAAACCCTCATCCAGCAGCCTCCCCCACGAAGGGCTGGATTGCGGGAGGCCAAAGCCCAGAAAATCCAGCGCGGTCAGGGCGGTTATGCTGCTGACGAGGGTGAAGGGAAGGAGGGTAATGGCCGGTCCAAGCGCATTGGGGAGGATCTGCCGGAAAACAATCCGCCCCGTGCCTGCACCGAGGGTTTTTGAGGCCGCCACATACTGATTATTCTTCAGCCGAAAAAATTCTCCCCGCATAAGATAGGACAGCGGAATCCAATTGAATAATGCCATGACAAAAACCAACAGCCAAAAGTTTCTACCGTAGACCGCGCCAATCAGGATAACAATGTAGAGGAAAGGGAGAGCCGCCCACACCTCAATGAAGCGTTGCCAGAGCATATCAGTCCAACCGCCGAAATATCCCTGAATCGCGCCGATGACAATCCCGAACAGGGCGGATAAAACGACAAGAATGAGAGCAAACATCATGCTGTTGCGAAAACCCCAGATAATTCGCGCTAAGACATCGCGGCCGGAGCGATCCGTGCCGAGCCAATGCTGCTCACCTGGAGGGTGGGGTGGCTCGCCTTCGAGTTTCTTATTCGGCCGCAGTGGATCGTGCGGGATGAGCGGTTTGATGGCCCAATTACCTTCCGCCTGAAAGGCGTCCGATCTCAGCAGTTCGACATAATCCGTTCTGGTCCTGTAAGGTAATCCGAATTCATTCTGTGGATAAAAAACAAACGCCGGGAAGTATAATTTCCCGTCAAACTTCATGACGAGCGGCTCGTCGTTAACGAGCCAGGGAGAAAAGAGAGAAAAAACAAAAGCCGCTCCCAGGATCCACATGGAATACCACGCGCGCTTAACAGCGCGGAACCGGGCAAGCGTTTCTTGGGCTCGGCGGGAGAGTAGGGCCATGGTGTGATAAATGGATAACTGCGATCAATCGAGCCGAATCCGGGGATCGACCACGACATACATAATGTCCGCAAAAAGCCGTCCAAGAAGGGTCAGCACGCTGATGATCATAATGGAGCCCAGGACAATGGGATAGTCCCGCCCGACGATTGATTCAAAGGTCAGCAAACCCATTCCCGGAATGTCAAAGACACGTTCGATAAGCAGACTGCCGGAGAAGATTATCGTAAAGATCCCGCCGATGCCCGTGACGATCGGAATGAGCGCGTTGCGCAGGGCGTGTTTCCAGACGGCTACCTCAAAAGGCGTTCCCTTGGCCATGGCGGTGCGCACATAGTCCTTGTTCATTTCCTCCAGGAGCGAATTTTTCATCAGTAGGGTCAGGAAAGCAAATTCTCCCGCGATATAGCATACAAGCGGCAGAAACATATGATGGGCGTAATCGAGAAACTTCCAATGGACGGGCAGCAGATCAAAATCCTCCGACTTGTAACCGGAGGAAGGAAACCAATTGAGAAACTGGCCACCTCCAAAGAAGGTCAGAAGGAGGACGCCGAGGGCGAAACCGGGGATAATATATCCGGACAGGACAAGGGAAGAGGTCGCCGCATCACCGAACGTTCCATTCTTCCGAGCTTTATAGATGCCGAGGGGAATACTGATGATATAGGCCGCAAGCAGAGAAACGACGCCAAAGGTCAGGGAAATGGGGAAACGTTCGGCGATGACTTCCATGACCGGCCGGCGGTAAAGCCAGGATTCTCCAAAATCCAGCCGAATGACATTACCGGCCCACTGGAAATACCGCACGACCGGGTGCTGATCGAGACCATAATATCTTTCGAGCAGTTCGATTTCGCGCTTGGTGACCTCAGAGGCTTCCGCGCGATTGACCCCGCCCTCCGTGCCCATGCCGCGGAGTTCAGCAATGCGCTGGTCAACCGGACCGCCGGGCAGGTAAGTTAAAGAAAATACCGCTACGCTGATACCAATCAGTGCGACCAGCATCAGCAATAGCCGCCGGATGATATACTGCGTCATGACTCCTCGCTGAATCTCACCAGCTCCGGCTCAGCGGGCAGGCTGGCTCCCTTGGTTTTCGCTTCGTCCAGCGCCGCTTTTTTCTCTCTATCTTCCCACCAGTAAATTGCGGCGACATCTTCACGGTTGAATTTATCCAAAACGGTGTCCGGAGTGCCGAAGCGGTTCCAATATAGTAACCGGTTCCGGTCGCTGTTCCAGAGGAGCACAGTGGGGACGATATCCAAGAGGCGCGTATCAATTTCCTGGAGGATTTCATTTCGCTTGGCGAGATCCATTTCTGTTGTCTGTTGCTGGATCAGCTCATCGATTTTTTCGTCCTTGACCCCCGCCCAGTTCAAGCTCGCCTCCTGATCGGCCAGGTCGGATTTCCAGATTGGTTCCGGGTCGCGGGTGCGTCCGGCGCCCATGGCAATCCACGTCATATCAAAATTATACTTTTCCATCCGCTGCGCCCACGAGGCATTCTCCAGCAACTGGAGAGAAACTTCGATGCCGACATCCTTGAGGCTTTCCTGATACACATCAAAATGCGGGAGGGCCGTGCCACGATAGATGATTTCGAATTTCAGGGGTTGCCCGTCTTTTTCAAGGATGCCCTGTTGATTTACCGTCCAGCCAGAGTCTTTGAGCAACTGGCGGGCTTTCTCCTTCTTGTAGGTGTAGCGGGTCGCGTTCGGGTTGGATTTATCATCCCATAGATCCGGATAGTAGCTGTTAGGAAAAATGTACTGATTATACATGATCTTATCGTCCAAATAATCCCGGTCGAGCAGATAGCTCAGGGCTTCGCGCACATTTTTATCCTGAAAAAGCGGGCGGCGCATATTCATATAGAGCCCCTGAAAGCCGAGCGGTTCCTGGTTCATGATTTCCTGGCGGATGACCCAGTTTTTTTTCACCTGCTCAAGTTGTTTCTCCGTCGTGCGTTCGGCCCAGATCCGCGCGGTATAGATGGGATACATATCGTATTCACCGGCCAGAAAACGGTCTAAAGTCCGGTCCCGATCTTCTGAGAAACGGAAGCGCAGGTAGTCAAAATTATAGACATACTGATTGCGCTTCAGAATGCGTCCCCACCAGTCATTCCGGCGCTGCAGAAGAATGTGGCCGGGACGGTCCACCTCAATCAATTCATAGGGACCGCTGACAATGGGCGGTTCGGACTTGCGTTTAATGTCCAGGAAATTGATTTTATTAAAGTCTTTCCCTTCCCATTTATGTTTGGGAAAGGCCAGCATCCCGGCCGCTTCGACAAAGTTGATCCAGTGCTGCTTTTTGCCGCGCACGGTGAAGGTCAGTTCATCGATAATCTGCGGACGCTCGAGCCGGGACAGAGCCGCCCGGGCCACGGTGGTGAGATTATTCTCATCCATGATCGTGTCATAATAAAAGAGCACATCCTCCGCCGTGATCGCGTGGCCATCACTCCATCGAGCCTGCGGCCGCAATTTGAACTTGTACTCCATCCCCGGCTCAATCTCTTCCCAGCTCTCCGCCAGATTCCCAATCCAGCGTTCTTCCGTGGGGTGGAGGCCCGCGAGGCTCTCATACATCAGGCCCATGACCTGCCCGCTGAAGGCATTGGGATCCAGCCAGACATTCAGGGATTTCGGGAAGCCGCTTCCCCAAGTGGTAAAGATGCCGCCGCGCACCGCCTGCTCACTGGCGATGGGGTCCGGTTCTCCGATGAGTTCGCCCTCGACCGGTTGATCCTCGACCGGCGGGAACAGTTTTTCCTCAGAGATTGTCGGCCGCTCACAACCAGTGACCAGCCCAAGGGTCAGCAGTGCGAGTGTCCCCGCCATGACCCGGAAAGTCTTTCCCTCAGCTTCTTCGTTCCTCATGATCCTCCTTAGTCAGCTTCTGCCGGAAAACGTTGGCAATGAAGGGAATCCTGTGTGGGATTGCGCCCCTGCGCAAGTGATCCTTTGACCGGCTCCCGCCACTTTGCGCTTGCCTCGCTCTGCGCCCGCCGGGAGTTTCCAGCTTGCGTTCTGATCTGATACGCCATGAGCACCCGAAAAACCGCAGACAAAACCAGCCCCGGACAAGAAGCCGCGGCGGCGCCGGAGGCGAAGTCCAAAAAGAAGAAGACGGCCCGGCCGCGCATTCTCTCCGGCATTCAGCCCAGTGGCGTCCTGCACCTGGGCAATTACTTCGGGATGATGCGCCCGTCCATCGCCTGGCAGGAGAGGGGAGAGGCCTTTTATTTTATCGCGGATTATCACGCGATGACCAGCCTGCACGATCCGGAGCTGCTTCGGGAGTATTCTCAGCGCTCGGCGCTGGACTTCCTGGCGTGCGGGCTCGACCCGCAGAAGGTCTGTCTTTTCCGCCAATCTGACGTGCCCCAGGTCACGGAACTGATGTGGTTTCTCATGACCGCGACGGGCATGGGCCTGCTGGAGCGTGCCCATTCCTACAAGGACAAAACGGCCAAGGGCATCGAGGCCTCGGCCGGGCTCTTCACCTATCCGGTCCTCATGGCGGCGGACATTCTGCTCTATGACAGTGACATCGTGCCGGTGGGCAAAGACCAGAAGCAGCACCTTGAGATGACCCGGGACATTGCGGCGCGGATGAATACCCGCTATGAGACAGAGATCTTCAAACTGCCCGAACCCAGCATCGAGGAATCCACCGCGACCGTGCCGGGCACCGACGGGCAGAAGATGAGCAAGAGCTACGGTAACACGGTCGAGATTTTCCTGGATGAGAAGCAGTTCCGCAAAGCGATCATGAAGCTCAAAACCGATTCCACCCCGGTGGAAGAGCCCAAAGATCCGGAGGGCTCGATCATTATCGATCTCTACAAACTCGTGGCCACGGCGGAGGAGGTAAAGGAGATGGAAGCCAGTTTCCGGGCGGGCGGACAGGGGTATGGCGTGTATAAACAGCAACTGTTCGAGAAACTCTTCGCCCACTTCGAGCCGATGCGGGCTCGGCGCGAAGAGATCCTGGACGAGCCGGATTACGTGGAGGACGTGCTGAGGACGGGGGCGAAGAAGGCCCGATCGATCGCGAGCAAGGTGCTGACGCGCGTCCGGCAAGCGACTGGTCTGGAGTGAAAGGGAGCAGGGCGGAGGAGGGTGTTTTACCGATCGGTAAAGACAAATGGGAGAAAGAACCGATCGGTCGAGCACTGAGAATGAACGAGTTAAGGTGCCTGTTTTACCGAACGTGCGGTAAAATGAAAGACATCCGGGGAGAGGTGACGGCAGCATGAAGGGGAGACTGAAGGAGAGGCGTGTGGGCCAGCGCCCGAGAAAAGCCGGGGGAAGGATCGACCAGGCTGGATGAAGGTGGTGGAGGGAGTGCGGCTGAGGACGGGGGAGAATTTTTGATCGAAGCTACTCAATCAATATAGCAGAGGGCGGAGAAGGAAGCATCACGTCCGGGACGTCCGGGACGTTAAAGTTGAGAAAATCAGAAAAAACTGGGGATCGCAGAGCCGGGATGAATACCGCAGAAGTAAACCGGCATGCGGGTAGGGGATGAGAAGAGCGGCCGGCGATAGGGGAAGGTCGGCGGGTAGCGGTGGAAAGCGTGGAGTCCACTCCCAGGAACGAACGTTCGTTCGACGAAGTCGAATGTGGGCCGTGTCTGGCGGTGGGTTTTTGGTGCGGACACGTAATTCCCGGCTACCCAAGGACACCACAGTTCTGGGGATTATCCATTAGTTCCCCGGATCTTCCACGTAGCCACGAACAAAGATCTGTTCTTCGCCGGAGGCCTCGAGACGAACCTCCTGTCCGAGCTTTAGCAGGGTGGACTGCCCTGAGGAATCAAGCTCCATACCGAAGGTGGCACGGGTCCAGTTCTCGAGGTCAAACGAGTATTCCACGCCGCCCAGTTCGGAGACATTACGGCGACGGAAAAACTCCGCGACAAATTCGGTCCCATCGAAGCTGAGGGTGAAGAGTCCTGAGGCGTCCGGCACGGTAGGATCACCGCAGAAATACAGCTCGATGACATTAGCTTTGCCGTCCAAATCAAAATCCGCATTTCGCTCGCGCAGAACAGCCGGGGTGCCGGGCGGGAAGGCGTAGGACTGGAAGTAGTCGTAGTCTTCGTTCAGGCGTTCATAGGCACCAATATCGTCCTGAGTGGTCCTATTTCTACCTCGCTGATCGGTGGTAAGCGAACTCGAGCCGCGGTTGGTGAGTTCGAAATTCCGATCAGAGAGAGCGTGGGTCCGGGTGAAGCCGCCATACTCGCCGAGGGGCTGGACCGGATTGGTCAACGGCCCCAATTGATCATTGTTCATGCCATCCGTGATGCCGCTGCCAGTGAAGCTCTCGACATAATTAGAGCCGTTGGAGGCGATCATTCCGGGCCCGGCGTCGTCCAGGTCTTCCCCACCGGTTGTATCCCCGGCGAGGGTGAACTCGAGGGTGATGGTGTTGCTCAAAGAATCAATCGCCCCATCCGAAGAGCGTGACACGGCATTGTTGTAGACAGTGCAGTGAAACAGCGTGGTGTTTCTCAGGGTGCTGATCGCGCCGCCTTGGGTGGATGAGTTTCCGGACAAGGTCGAGTTCGTCAGATTGATCGCGCCGAGCCCGCCGTCGCAGTGGATTCCACCGCCCTGATCAGCCGCGGTATTTTCCGCGAAGGTTGAACGATTCACGGTCAATTCATCGCCGCTGAAGAATAATCCGCCGCCGTCATCTTCCGCGTTGTTTCCAAAGATCTCCACTTCCGTGAGGGTCAGGTCTCCGTTTGTCGCGGTGTAGAGGAGGCCAGCTCCGTCCCCGGGACTGATCGAGCCCGGAAGGTCGGAGGTATCGGCATTACCACCCGTGATGAACAGATTGCTGATCCGGACGTTTGTGGTCCAGACACCCGTGTAGGTCAGGACTCGCCCGGTGCCGATTCCCTCGAGCGTAAGGCGCTGATCACGATCAGCGGGCCCGAGAATACTGACCGGTTGGGTAATGATGGTGAAAAGCGGCACGGTAATCGTCTGAGGCTGGGAAAAAATTCCCTGCTCATCAAAGGTCAGAGTACCGCCGCCGAGAGCCTCGATTTCATCAATCAGGTTCGCGAAGTCCGCCCCGCTGGTTGTCGTGACCTGCCGATCATTTTCAACTATATCCAGGAGAACTTCACCGGGCGCGGGCTCATAATCACGTGCTCCCGAAAGATCCACCACTTCCAGGGCGAGTTCTTCGTTTCCTTCAAAGACATCGTCGTCCACCGGAACGATGCTGATCACATTCGGTTCCGTATCAGTCAGTTCGATGTCCCAGATATCAGTAAAGGGATTTACCAGGGTGACAGTTACTCCGGGCGTGAGCGGGGAGATCCCGAAATCTTTTTCATCCGCTTCACTGCCTGACTGAATCTGCACGCGGACGGTTTGGCCCAGTTCACCCGTGCTGCGATTGATCTCCACGACGCCATTGGTGCTCGAGGACGGAGAAAGGCTCTCCTGAGCCGTCTGCTGAATGCCCAGGCTGATCTCCGGCCATTGATATTCATAGGCCCCAATGTCCGCTTGAGGATTGATACTATTAACACTCGCAGACTCCCGTGGAGCACCGCGCTGATCGAGGGTCAGAGGAGTGGAAAAGTCCGCCTCATCAATGAGCGGGCTCTCCGCCAGCACCCGGTAAACAAAGGTCCCGTTGATCTCCTCCAGAGTGGTGCCGAGGCCCGCAAAAACGGCGGAACCAGACGTCCCGCTTATATTATCGCTCGTGTTAAAGGTGGCCCCATCGCGGATTCCGACCAGGCAATCCGTCAGGGTAAAGACCCCGAAAAGATCCAGGCCAGTGGTGCGGTTGACACTGGTGTTGGCGGCAAAGACAGAATACTCCGCAATGACAGTGCCGTCTTCATAAACGCCTCCACCATTTCCGGTCCCACCGGCTCCGGCGTTGTTGGCGCGGTTCTGCGAGACCGTGACGTACTCCATCGTCACATCACCCCCGGCATAGATCCCGCCTCCATTACGTTCCGCGACATTATCTCCAACGGTGGAATTCGTCAGGCTTAAGACGCCAAAGTTTTTGATTCCGCCTCCATCGGCCTCCGCATCATTGTTGATGACTGCACTCCGGATAATCTCAAAATCTGAAGAGTTAATAATGAGAACTCCGCCTCCGCTCCCGTCCAGAATCGTGCGGTTATTATTCACAGTACTATCATGGAGCTTTACCTTGCCTCGGTTGACCAAGATGCCTCCTCCTCCGCTATTCGCGTTTGGCGGGAAGGCAGCGTTAGAGAAAAACTCGCAATTCTTAAGAACGATTTCTCCTTCGGTTTGAAGGACGCCATTTTCCACCGCCAGCCCGCCGCCGTTCTCCGCCTCGCAATTGCGGATGGTGACATTCTGCAGGGTCACATCATCTGTCCCGACCATCCGCAGGCCGCCCCCATTTTTCAGTCCAAAAGGGGCTCCTCTCGCATCGCCGTCGTAGAGAATCAGATCGGACAGGAAAATCCCTAAATCCTGCGACGCCAGTTCTTGAATATCCATCACGCGGGAATTCCCATCGGCATCAATGATGACCGGCTCATCACTTTCCTGGAAAACGGAAACGGGATACTCGACCTCCAGCGGTCCGCTCGCTGCCTGAAGAGTGATGACTCGTGCGTTCCCGCTCTGGCCGGGAATGGGATTGGCAGTCTGCGGAATGGAATCCGCGAGGACAATCTCGTGTACATCACCGGAGAGCGCGGTTTCCAGAGCGGTTCGCAAATCAGCGCTTCCACCGTTATCCAGATTGGAAGTCACCGTGGTGCGCGGAAACTCGACCGCGCCGATATCGACGGTCCCATTAAAGGTGCGTGCCTTGCGCGTTCCGTCCACCCTCGGGTTGCCGTAGGCGGCGTTGATCTGGGTATCGTCACCGGCATCAATGAGGGGACTCGTCGAATCCGGGCGAATCGCCGGGATAAACGTGGTGCGAATAATGTCCACCTGTGGATCGAGTGGCGCTGCCAGAGTCCCGGCAATATCCGATCCGCTGTTAAGGAAAACCGAACCAACGGAGGTGTCGATCCCGACAAAATTAATGCCATCCGAGATGAATGCCCCATCCACATCCGGCGTGTCACCAACCAGGGCATTATTGTCTGTGTTGTTCGCGACCACGGTGTTAATCAGGGTGACCGTGCCATCTTCATTGAAGAGACCACCTCCCATGTCGGAGGAGGTATTATCGGTCACACTGCAGTTACGGAGGATCACCTGAGTGTCCGTGGCGACCGGCGTGTCATTTCTGACGTGAATTGCGCCGCCCCTCGACGAACTGTTTCCGAAAAACGAACAATTGGTGAAATTTACCTGGGCCGGCCCAAACACCGCGACCGCCCCTCCAAGACCTCCAAGCCCGACCTGATTATCCTCGAAAGTACAATTGCGAAATCTTGCACGATTGATGAGTGCAATGTCGACCGCGCCGCCTCGCTGAGTTTCGAGGTTGAGAAAATAACAATCAATAAACTCCACCTCGGTGTCCGTCCCTCTCAGGGAAATCGATCCCAGAGTGTTTGCCACCAGCGTGCTGAAGTCTCGGAAGGTGAGGCCTTCGATCGTCGCGATGCCTGAATTACCGGGAAGATAATCGACGTTCAAAAGTTGTCTCGCGGTCGTGCCAGTAATGGCCACAGCGTTACGCCCCTGGATATTGACGTCCTCAGTGATCACCGGCAGAGTTGTAATCAGGGTGATGGTAGTCTGCGCGCTGTCAGGAAATGCCCCCGAGCTGAAGACAATATCGTCCCGGCCGGGATTGCCATTGGCATCCAGAATGGCCTGCCGGAAGGACCCGGCCCCGGCATCATTGGTATTGGTGACCGTAAAGGTTGCGGCGAAGCACGGCGTGATCACATAAAAAAAGCCGGTTGTCACCGTAAGAGCACGAATCGCCCGCCAGAACAACGGCGCACGACGAGATAATTCCCTGACCATAAAGGACCCTTTCGAGATAGCGAGATTAGGATTGAGGAGAGAGCGCTGCAGGTCACCCGTGACCGCAGCCGCCACGTACGTTGGTCATGCGAAATGCTTTGTCCAGTGGAATCCTGAGATTTTTTCACCCGGTTTCATTCTACGGCAGGGAAACAAGCTGGACCGAGCGGCAAAGAGAAAAACGCCTTGCCCGAGAGGAGCATCGGACAAGGCGTCGTGGCTCTACCGGGCAAGCGCCACGGCAGAGGAGGGGACAAGTATTTTCCGTATTTTCTATAGGAAATTATCGCCGGGAGGATCCCTTCACTTGACTCAAATGAGAATGGAAGCTGCTCATTTTCAATCGCTTTTCTTAACCCCTCGGTCTTTTTTTACGATCCGTCTCACAGATTCTCGGCACTCGACTTTGAGCAAGTCACACGCTAATCTGCGCGCATGACTGTCACTCCGCATCTTCCGCAGCAGGACCGGCCGGCCGAGGTCGACCTGCCCAGCGTTCATTTACCGCAATGCTCGATTGAGGCAAAACTTCGCGGCCAAACCGCCGTCGTCACCGGGGCCAATTCGGGGATCGGTGAGGCCATCGCCACCGCCCTGGGACGGGCGGGAGCCAATGTGCTGGTCAATTACATCAGCAAACCCGAAGAAGCGGAACGGGTGGCGCAGGAAGCAAGCGGATGTCACGGGGCGCAAGCGACGATTTTCCAGGCGGATGTCTCCTGCGAGGACCAGGTCGCGGCCATGTTTCAGCACGCCATCAGCGAATTCGGCACCGTCGATATTCTGATCAATAATGCCGGGCTACAGCGAGATGCCCCCATTGATGAGATGACGCTTGAAGAATGGAACACCGTGATCAGCGTTAACCTGACGGGTCAATTTCTCTGTGCACGGGAAGCGATCCGGGAATTTAAAAAACGCGGGGTGCGCCCGCACATATCCTGTGCTGCCGGCAAAATAATCTGCATCAGCTCCGTGCACGATCTGATTCCCTGGGCCGGCCACGTGAATTATTCCGCCTCCAAGGGTGGAGTTAACCTGATGATGAAATCCATCGCGCAGGAAGTGGCGCCGTTTCGCATCCGGGTGAACAGCATCTGTCCGGGAGCAATTCGCACTCCGATAAATAAAGGGGCCGCATGGGGGACGCCTGAACTGGAGGCAGAATTAAATAAACTGATTCCCTATAATCGAATCGGCGAAACGGATGATGTCGGACAGGCAGCGGTGTGGCTGGCTTCTGATGACGCGGATTACATCGTTGGTCATAATCTGTACATCGATGGCGGGATGACGCTTTATCCGGGATTTGCCAGCGGTGGATGAGCGATTGAAGAAAGAGACCGAAGGCGCTGCGGAGGAGACAGCGGGGAACCTGCGGGTCGTTGTTATCGGCCTCGCCAAGACCGGAACGACTGCGTTACACTATGAAATCCAGGAAGCGATGCCGCCCGGTACGCGCAGCCTGTTTGAGCCGGTCACCCCTGAGGATATTTTACCCTGCGATTTCGGTGACCGCTCCTTTCCCATCAACTGCAAACTGATTGTCAATAAGCCAGAATGGAAAACAATCGCTGAGCTTTTTCCACAGATATCGGCTTTCTATGACCGCATTATCTTTCTCTTACGCGACCCACGAGATCAGATCGTCAGCCAGATTCTGTATGCGGCCTACGGGTCCAACTCAGGAAAGAGTCTTCGGAAAATCTTCGAGAGTCTGGCGCTTCTCCAGAAAAAGGAAGCGGACCCAGCTGGCGTTTCCCTGGACCCGGTGTCCCAATTCCTTCGGGGAGAAACTCTGGACGAGATGATCGACCGCTGGATTTTTTTCAGTTCGTATCTTTATGAATTTATTGAGGTGACCGCTGAGCAAGGGTTGATCTGTAAGTATGAGGATTATGTCGCCGGAGACCGCGCCGCGTTGAGTGAATACTTGGGTTTTCCGCTGAAGGGTTCGGTTAAGGTCCCGTCTGATTTGCGCAGGGTGGAGCGAAGGAAAACGTCTGGTGATTGGCGGAATTGGTTTACCGAGGACGACTACGCTCTCTTTTTGAAGAAGATGAAGTCAGCGCCGAATCCGGGCCACTATGATTTCTTTGCGCGGTCCAGTAGCCAGGAACAGAAAATTGATCCCGCTTATGCCTCCCATTATGTCTGGTCACTCTTTAATGAGCAGCGGGCTAAGGCAGGTCTGGGTCCGTTGCCGGGTTTAGATGCGATTCTCGCTCATGATGGCATCGCTTCGAGTGAGGAGAAATTCTTGCTGACCCTGGAGCAGGATGAAGAGGCGCTGCGTGACAAAGTCGCCTCACTTCAGAATGAATGCACTGGGTTCCACGCATCTATCTCGCAACTGGAAGCGCAGAATACACAGCTGAAAGGGAAGTGCCGCTGTCACCGGAAAACGGTTAAAACGCTTTCTACCATTTGCCGGGCGTTTTCCGCCGGATATGAATTGCTCTTGCGCTCCACCCGTTGGCGTTTTGTGACCATGCGCCTATTCTGCAAAAAGGGAAAAGAGCCCGGCTACCTCGAAAAGCCGGCCCGCCAATTCGCTCAATGGGAAGCGGAACAGAACGCGGAAGGTCGGAGGGGAGACTGAGATATCATCTTAAGCGGGGGCCGTTTCGCGCCGCCGGATCGTAGAACTGCTGCCTGAATTCACCGGGCCTTTGGTGCCAAGCTTCCGGTAGAGAGTCGCCAGGCTGATCTGCAGCGAACGCGCGGCCGCTTCGCGATTTCCATCGTGTGCCTTGAGCGTTTCCTCGATGTAGAGTTTCTCAAAATCCCGCACGACATTGTTCAGTGTTCCTCCCATCGGAAGCAGGCGGCGGTTTAAACCTGAACCACCCCCTGTCAGGATCGAGTCGTCCCCCAATTCCCGGAGCACCTGGCGCGGCAGGTCCTTTTTCTCAATGACTGTCCCTTCGCAGAGAGCGCAGGCGCGTTCGATCGCATTCTCCAGCTCGCGCACATTGCCCGGCCACGAGTAGGCGCAGAGACATTCCATCGCTTCATCGTCTACGGTCAGCGTTTCTTCGTTCGACGGAGAGGTGACTCGACTATGCTTCTGCAGGAAAAAACGCGCCAGCAGCGGGATGTCATCGACTCGCTCCCGGAGTGGGGGAAGATCCATCGGAATGACCGCCAGCCGGTAGTAGAGGTCTTCCCGGAAATTACCCTCATCCATCAGTGTCTCGAGCTTTTCGTTTGAGGCCGCGACGACGCGGACATTCACGGAGATCGCCTGATTATCGCCCACACGCCGGATCTCGCGCTCTTGCAGGACTCGCAGTAACTTGACCTGCAGGGTCTGCGCCATCGAGTTGATCTCATCGAGGAAAAGTGTGCCTTCGTGTGCTTCTTCAAAGAGTCCGATCTTTTCGTTCACCGCGCCGGTGAATGAACCTTTCTTGTGCCCGAAAAGTTCGCTCTCCAGCAGATTCTCGGGCAGGGCACTGCAATTGATCGGCACGAACCGCTCGTTGCAGCGGCGGCTGTTATAGTGAATCGCGCGGGCCACCAGTTCTTTGCCCGTGCCGCTTTCACCCTGGATCAGCACGGTGCTGTCTGTCCGCGAGACCTTACGCACCAGCCCGAAGATCTCTTCCATGGCCAGGCTCCGGCCTACGATGTTCTCAAAGCTGTACCGGTCATTCAGCTCCTGGCGCAGGGACTGGTTCTCACGGCGCATCGCGAAGTGATCCAGCGCCCGCTTCACGGTGAGTCGCAACTCGTCCACCTTGAACGGTTTACAGATGTAATCGTAGGCCCCCAGACGCATCGCTTCGACGGCTGACTCGACCGAGCCCTGGCCGCTGACGACGATGAATGGGGTGTTGGCCAGCTTGGACTCGCACTCCTTGAGCACATCCAGTCCGCTTACATCTCCCATTCGCAGGTCCAGCAGGACCACGTCCGGAGCCACTTCCTCAAACTTCGTCATCGCCTGTTTCGGCGAGCGAAAGGGTGAAGTCTCATAACCGGCATCTTTGCAGATGGTCGAAATCAGATCGACCATCGCCGGTTCATCGTCCAATATCATAACTCGCGAGGCTGCCATAATTGATAGCAAGGTTGACCTGAGCCTGGGTAGCACCGCGGAGCGGCTGCACCTCACCGGCCAGGCAGGGTGGTAGGATCGTTCGGTTGTTCGTTTTTGAACTGCGAGTGAGATGAGGAACGATGAATAGTAGCAAGATGAGATACCGGTCGCGCTCCGCCGGGTCAGGAAGAGAGGCCAGAACTGAACCTGCCTACCTTGAGATCTTATCGTCTCACCAAAGCGAGGCCAAGACAGAAATGAGAGAAAAGTTGCGAAATCGAGAGCGAGAAGCCTCGGCAGTACCCGCAAAAGAGCTGACCGGCCGCCAATGTAAGCCGAGGCGCCAAGGTCCCTGATTGAACCGCATCTCATAACTTCTACCAATAAATGTCATATAAAATTCCAGCTCCCGTCCTTTTTGCCCCAAATCCGCAGCTCCTCCACGATCAACGCCTCGATCCACTTCTCCTCCTTCCCGCCCTCGAATCCTTCACCCAGCATGCCATTAAGGCCGTCCTTTCTCTTTCCGCCGCCGGTCTTCCCGAGCCCAGTGTCCTCACCAGTCTTTCAGAGATTGAGATTTCTCTCATTTCTGATCAGGAGATCGCTCAGGTCCACGCTGAGTTCATGGATGACCCTGACCCCACCGATGTCATCACCTTTCACCACGGAGAAATTCTCATCTCCGTGGAGACCGCCGCTCGCTATGCCCCGGCCCATAGCAACTCCCTTGAGCGTGAGTTACGCACTGACATCCTGCACGGCCTGCTCCATCTTCACGGATATTCTGATACATCGGAGCCATCCGCCACGCAGATGCACCGCGTGCAGGAAGAACTCCTCCTCGCCCTCGAATCGGCGGACGCTTGACCGCCATGAAAAAGGGCCGCTCCCGGTTTCCGGGAACAGCCCTTTCACAGAAAGTCACCCCTGAGGGCTTCCGCCTCCTCTTAGAGGTTTACCTCAATATACACGGTTTGACCGCCCTGCATGTAGGGCCGGTAATACACCCCGTTGTAATAGTAGTGCGGAATGCCGCCCCGGTAGACCGGACGGACCGGCGGTGCGTAATACATCTGGCGTCGCGTGGTCCGGCGAGACGTTCTCCTTGAGGTGCGGCGCACCTCCCCGCGGGTCAGGTCCGCCTGAGCTTTCTGCGGGGTGAAGGTCAAGGCCAGTGCGGCCACCGCGATCGGTGCCATCGGCTGCATCAGCACGCAGATTTCCATCAGAATGGCGCAGAACAATCCCAGCGCCGTGGTGGATTTAAGGGAATTCTTTTTCATCGTCATTGGTTTCTTGAGGGTTGTGAAAAAGCTTACTGGATACTGGCCGCCTCAGCTTTTGGATCGTCGATAATCTCTTCATCCACTTCCAGAATGTCGATCTCCACGTCTTTACGGCCTGGCTTAAAGGTGAAGCGCTTATCAGAGATGCTTTTGCCCAGCCGGATCTTCTCGATCGTCGTCGAGATCTGCGGCCCCTTGGTTTTCGCATCCTTGAAGGTTGAACTCAGCCGGCGGGGCAGGTCTTCCTCGTCCACAAACACATCCCACACCGCACGCTCGGCATCGACCCGAATATGCGTGCACGTTTTCCCCGCGACTTCTTCCGTCCCGACGATTTCCGCGCTCTTCACCGCTCCTTTGAGCCGCTCCGGAAACTTTGGAGAAATGACAATCGCCAGCGGTGGCGCAAAGCCGAACCGGTCTACCAGGCCGCCCAGCAGAGAATCCAGATCACCCTTGAACGGCACACTGGAGTAATGGCTCGTCTTCTTGTTCAACAGCGTGATCTCGGAGCCGTTGAAGTAGAACTGGTTGTGAATGAGATCGCTCTCCGCTTCGGAGTAAGCCATCGCCGGGCGCTTGGCCAGCACTGTGATGTCCGCATCGTCGAGCGCCGGGTCACCGGTCCGGGGATCAATGACACTTGACCGTCGCTCCGCCTTGATGCGGATGGTCTGCGCCTGGGACAGCTTCGTCGCCATGCGTTCCAACACGGCCATCGCGTCACCCTGAGCGGGCTCTTGAGCCTGGCCGGCAGCCGGCGCGAGCGCGAGCACGGACAGCGTCACCGCGCCCGTCAGGAAACATAAGAAAGATCTGATCATGGAGTTTGGGTTGGGAGTCAGTTATTGGGTCAGTAAGCCGGAATGCTTCTCCAGCGGCATTAGGTTCTGGCATTTCACCCTCCCCGCGGTCAAGCCCGCTTATTGCTTTCCAACCAGACTCGGAAAAAAAATTCCCTCGTAAACCCCTCAAAGTTACCACCAAGGAGTGGATATGACCTTTACTTACAGAGATGGTGCGTTTCGGGTCATGAAAATTACGGGGCCATCCCATCATCTATTGGGATTAGTTTTAAGCAGTAAAATAGAGGATTCTGAGCAGCGTGTTATTGATTTGAAGAAGGGTGAATCGATCAATTTCGACCTGAACCAAATTAAGAAACTCGTTAACCAGGGCATCGAAGACGCCAACCGCGATTATGGGGTCAATTACTATGCCAAGGAGATCCAAATCGTAGGAGACGATACTCCTGACGAAAATCGGTATTTCGAGCTGGCATACAAAATCGTTGAGCGATTGGCGAAGGGAGAGGAATTCAGCAGATAGTTGCTGGTCATCACTACGCCCCTACCCTGCCTGCGATCAACCGCAGCTGGAGCTGGGTGCCCGAGGCCATTCACGATACCTTTTCATCCCGTGATCTGGTTCTGCGCCTCTACCATTGCGTCAGTGAGCAGGGCAATCTCCTCCTGAGTGTCGCGCCCAAAGGCGATGGCACCGTGGACGATGTCTCCCGCCAATCCATCGAGGGATTCGGAGATTGGGTACGTGACCATGCCGAAGCCGTTTACGGCACCTTTGAGCGTTCCCGCATGAGAATGAATCGCCAGGGCAACGTGGTTACCTATCAGAGCCCGGGAATCAGCAAATGCGCAAACTGGTCCCTGAAAAACTCGACCACCGCTTACCTCTGGGTTCAATGGTGGCCCGGTAGTTCCTGGCCAATCGGTAACTTTGACCATGAGGTGATTCGTGTCACCCTGGCCCGTGACGGCCGTGAGGTAGCATTTCGTCAGGATGGCCGGCGGGTTGAGTTTTATGGCTTACCCCACAGCAGCCCGGATAAGATCTGCCGCTACAACATCCTGAAGATCGAATTCAATCCTCACCCTGACCTCTGCTGATCGCCCCCGGCCGCCCGCGCCGAGCCTGGAGAAAGTCCTTGAGGCTCAGCGATCAAGGATCTACCTTTCAGCAACAACTGAAAAACGGGGAGCTTCCAGATGATCTTTCATCTATCGCGGGAGGCTGAGAGGGCGGCACGCCGTTGTTCTACAAGCAATGATCAGCCGCCGACCCGATGAACCTGATGCGGGTAATGCCGACGCAGGGACAACACGTTCATCGCCCTTTGTTCCACGGCTGATGTGCAGGAGTTTCCCCGCTGGCACCTCCGCTTTCCTTCGATGTCCCCTGTGACTGCTTATGCCAGCTGAGAACCCCACTTTCGCCGCGTCCCGCCGTGTCTACCTCCAGGGTAGCCGACCCGATCTTAAGGTGCCCATGCGCGAGATCAGCCTCTCCCCCACCCGGCTGCCCGATGGCAATCTCGAGCCTAACGCGCCCGTCCGCGTCTATGACACCGCCGGGCCGTGGGGTGATCCGGAGTTTCATGCCGATCCCACCCGGGGGCTGCCCGAAATCCGCACGGCCTGGATCGAAGAGCGTGGCGACGTGGAAACCATCGAAGGGCGTCTTTCTCAGCCGCTCGATGATGGGTATCTGTCTGAAACGCATCGCGAAAAGGCCCAGCGCAATGGTGGCAGCATGCGCTTTCACGCTGGCGACACCCGGCAGGTTCGCCGGGCGAAGAGCGGGGTGAAATCTGTCTCCCAATTGCGCTATGCCCGCCAGGGTATCATTACCCCGGAGATGGAGTTTATCGCCATCCGCGAAAACCTGCGCCGTTATCAGGCGACAGAGAATGCCCCTCAATTTAATGGCCAGCATAATTACGCGCCCAGTGACCTGCGCCATCAGCATCCCGGCCAGTCTTTCGGTGCCGCCATTCCTCAGGAGATTACTCCGGAGTTTGTCCGCGATGAAGTCGCCCGCGGCCGGGCCATTATTCCTGCCAATATCAATCACCCCGAGCTGGAGCCGATGATTATCGGCCGCAATTTTCTCGTTAAAATAAATACCAATATCGGCAACAGCGCGGTCGCTTCCTCAATCGAGGAAGAAGTCGAGAAAATGCGCTGGTCCGTCAAGTGGGGCGGCGATACGCTGATGGATCTTTCCACTGGAAAAAACATCCATCAGACCCGCGAATGGATCCTGCGTAACTGCCCCGTTCCGGTAGGCACGGTGCCGATTTATCAGGCCCTCGAAAAGGTCAACGGTAAGGCGGAGGAATTAACCTGGGAAATGTATCGAGACACCCTCGTCGAACAGGCGGAACAGGGGGTCGATTATTTCACCATCCACGCCGGCGTGCTCCTGCGCTATGTTCCCCTGACCGCAAGGCGCATGACCGGCATCGTTTCCCGTGGCGGATCGATCATGGCAAAATGGTGCCTGGCGCATCATCAGGAGAATTTCCTTTACACCCATTGGGATGAAATCTGTGAAATCTGCGCGGCCTACGATGTGAGTTTTTCGATCGGAGACGGTCTGCGGCCGGGCTCGATCGCCGACGCGAACGACGAAGCACAATTTGCCGAATTAAAAACTCAGGGCGAATTAACCATCCGTGCCTGGGAACATGGCGTGCAAGTCATGAATGAAGGCCCCGGTCATGTGCCTATGCATATGATTCAGGAAAACATGCAGAAGCAGCTCGAGTGGTGCCATGAAGCGCCCTTTTATACTCTCGGTCCGCTTACGACTGATGTGGCTCCCGGCTACGACCATATCACCAGCGGCATCGGCGCCGCCATGATCGGATGGTATGGCACCGCCATGCTCTGTTATGTAACGCCCAAGGAACATCTCGGTCTGCCGGAC
>CAZUPP010000035.1:8669-22648 GCA_964622095.1 uncultured Verrucomicrobiales bacterium | reverse complement strand
GCATGCTCGCACCCACGCCTCCCCACCCGCGCGTTCTAACGCTACGATTTTCCATCGCAGCGAGCCATCTGCACCATTCCCAATCCGCTTCACCTTCCGGTTTTCCCTGCGAGCCTCGGATCCCTTTTAGCTCTTATTGCAATCACACGCTCGCGAGTCGTCACCATTCATCCCTGACCGGGGGTTAAAACCCCCGGCTATGTCCGAAGCCGGACTGGCGTTTGCTCTGTCGCTACGCCACGAAAGACTCTGCGCGTCGAACCCGAGCAAACACCAACCAACCTTGAGGGAACGACACATTCATCTGCGATGAACGAACGTTCATTTTCTGGGCCGCGTCGCGGATCGGCCTCCCCCATTAAATCTTTTTTTCACTTTCTTCACCCCGGACGCTCCGGACGTCCCGGACGTGATGACGGCCTGCTTTTTCTGGGTTAGGTTAAATTAGTAGGGACACCTCGCTCCTTCCACCCGCCCGCAGCCTTCTTTTCTTCCATCTCTCTCTCTCCTCGCATGGTCCGGTGCCTGTTCCCGTCTCCTCGTCATGACCTGCTTTATTTATTCTCAACCGATCGGTCTAAGGTGCAATTCTCATAACTCGCTCATAATCAAACGTCTTCCCTGTACAGATTTTTCCTGTTTTACCGACCGGTCGGTAAAAAAACGCGATCATCCCGCTGGACACTTAAAGCACAGCCAAGCCGTTCACGGCCGGCCATTGGTCTTCCGATCAATAATAGATCGCTTCAGGGACGTCATAGATCGGCCGCCACGGGCCCGGATTCTCACCCTGATCCCATTCTGCGCGATAGACGATGAGCTCGGCGTCTTCGCTGACCATGTAGTAGTGGACTTCCATCTGCGTGCCGTCCGGGCGCGGTTCACCGGTCCACGCCGCACTGGCGAGGGCGTAGGACGGGGCGAGTTCCGAGGTGGAACGGAATTTACCGCCAGCGCCGGAGAGCCAGATTTTCTCGATCTGATCAACGTTTCGTCCGTTCACCGTCAGCATCAGGAGCGGGGTGTCATCCGAGCGATAGCTGACGCCGAGGCCGAAGCTGACCCGGGAGGGCACGGGAATGTTTTCGGCGCTGTCACCAGGTCCGTAAAGACCGGTCCCGCCGGCCGGAGCGGAGGCAAAGTCCTCCACGCAGGAGGTGATGATAAGGGCAAGCGGGGCGCACAGCACGATGAGCGCGAGGCGCAGAAAAGATGGTTTTTTCATGTATGTAAAAAGGAGAGGGTGGATGGTCACCGGATTCAGCGAGGCCGCGTGCTGAGGTGCATGCGACGGAAGGCTTTCTATGCGCCCAGGGAGATGAGATCAATAGAAAGCGGAGGCGGGCTTGCTGTAGATGAGTTTCCAGCTCGGGATTTCCCCCTGTTTCTTGGTTTTGCCGCGATAAACAGCGAGGGTGCCGCCCTGCTGGGTGAGGTAGTAGTGCCAGGCTTTGCCTTTGATTTTGCGGCCACGATTCCATTTGGCGCTGGCCAGGGCGTTGCGCGGTGCGGCTTCAGAATAAGGCTGAAAGGTGCCGACGCCGCCGAACTGGATTTTCTCAATCGTATCCACGTTGCGCCCGTAGACGACCAGGGTGAGGTAGGGTTTCCCTTTCCTGCGGGTGATATCCAGGCCGAAGGGAGAGCGTTGCTGAGCCAGAAAGACGCCCTGGAAATGCTCCGCGGCGGTGGATGCCGGCGAGAAGGTCGCGGAAGGGACCGGCAAGGCCGTGAGGCCAAGGATAAGACTGGCAAGGAGTGAAGTGATGAATGCTTTCATGGGAGATGGTGAAGGGTGAGGATTGGCAAAACTCGAAATGTTGGGACGAAGGTTATGGAAAAAAATTCACGCTATTCAATGCGGAAGTGGAGAAAGAGTGCCTTTTCTGATTTACACGCTGGAAGCCGGCTCTATAGATCGACCCAACCTGAAGGGGGGAGGGGCTGCACCTGTGAACCAGGGAAGCCAGGTTATTCGCGGGGATCTGGTCCTTTTCCTTCAAAGGCTCTGCGCGGAGTGTTTTCCGCAACTTGCTAAGCATCCTCAACACACAGAAAGAGAAAGAGATAAACCGGTATGAGTACGCCTTCTGACCTGATCAATCACCTCGGAATCCAGAGTTATTGTTTCCGTAATTTTAAAGATAATGCGCAGGTGGCACAACTTTTGAAGGATTGCGGGGTATCCGCGATTGAAATTTGCGGAGTACACGCTGACTTCAGTGATCCCGCCGGGTTTCAGAGTGTCATTGATCTCTACCGCGACGCCGGGGTGGAAATTGTGAGTATCGGGGTGGAGACTTTTCAGAATAATCCCGCCGAAGAGGCACGTTTTGAGTGCGCCCGGGCGGCTGGTGCGAAATTTATCTCGGCGAATTTCATGCCGGACAGTTCGCCGGAAAGCTGGCGTCAGGCAGAAAAACTCGCGGAAAAATATGATCTGCGCCTCGCCATTCATAATCATGGCGGCTATCACTGGCTGGGCTCGCTCCAGATGCTCACCCATGTGCTGAATAACACGAGCGAACGGATCGGGCTGTGCCTCGATACGGCGTGGTCCCTCCAGGCCGCGGTTGATCCGCTGAAAATGGCGGAGACCCTGAAAAACCGCCTCTATGGTCTGCACCTGAAAGATTTTATTTTTGATCGCGCCGGCAAATGGCAGGACGTCGTAATCGGAGAAGGTAATCTGGATCTCGCGGGCCTGTTCAGGATTGTCAAGGACGCGAACTTCGACGGCTATTGCGTGATTGAATATGAAGGTGATGTGAACGAGCCGGTGCCCGCCCTGACCCGCTGTGTCGAGGCTGCCTTGAAAACCTGGAATAGCTGAACGAAGAAGGTCCGGAAAAACTTCACCAGACATTGTCCTCACGTAGATTAACTTAATGGCCGCAAGGAGGCCGGGGAGAGCAGAATTTTATGAACGAGCAGAGAAAGGTAAAAGTAGGGATCATCGGGTGCGGGAATATTGCCAGGGCTTATTCTGATCAGATCAGCACCTACGCAAATTGTGAGCTGGTCGGTTTTGCGGATATTGCCCAGGAACGGGCTCAGCAGTACGCGGAAACCTATGGCAAAAAGGCATACGGTTCACCGGATGAATTGATCAATGATCCGGACATCGAGGTTGTGGTGAATTTAACGATTCATTTTGCGCACTATGAGGTGATCAAAAAAGCGTTGCATGCCGGGAAACATGTCCACACCGAAAAACCTTTTGCCATGAAGGTAGAGGAAGCGCGGGAACTCGTGGAGCTGGCGAAGGAAAAAGGTCTGCGGCTCACCAGCGCGCCCACCACCATCATGGGTGAAAGTCAGCAGGCGCTCGCCAAACTCGTGCGGGAAGGGAAACTGGGCACGGTGCGGGTGGCCTATGCAGAAGTAAACCATGGCCGGATTGAATCGTGGCACCCGAATCCGGAGCCCTTTTATGAAGTCGGCCCCCTGTGGGACGTGGGTATTTATCAGATTACCTTGATGACGGCAATCCTGGGGCCCGTTCGCCGGGTGCACGGGTATCAGAAACTCTTAAGCCCCAACCGCGTAACGAAAGAGGGCCGGGAATTCAGCATCAGAACCCCGGAATTCTATGTGGCTACTTTGGATTTTGAAAGTGGCGCCGTGGGCCGGTTGACGGCGAATTTTTATATTGCGAATACGCGTCAGGGTGGATCGCTGGAATTACACGGGGATATCGGCTCGGCTCATCTCGGCAGTTTTCAGGGATTCAATTCCGGCGTCACCTATGGCAAATTCAAGGAACCCATGGAAGAAGTGCCCCTCGCCAAGGAAGGATTCCAAGGCGTAGAATTTGCCCGGTGCATGGAAGACCTGGCGGACGCGATCATTCATGACCGGCCGCACCGCGCCGATGCCAGCCACGCCTATCATGTCGTCGAGGTTATTCTGGGGATTCTCGAAAGCGCCTCGCAGGACGGAAAGCCCGTGGAAATCACAAGTGAATTTATCCCACCCGCACCGATGGACTGGGCTTAGGAAAATCATCGACGAAGCTGCGTTATCTTCGCATGGCGCCTTGTGCGTGGGTG
Source organism: uncultured Verrucomicrobiales bacterium (assembly GCA_964622095.1). Taxonomy (GTDB): domain Bacteria; phylum Verrucomicrobiota; class Verrucomicrobiia; order Verrucomicrobiales; family CAZUPP01; genus CAZUPP01. The sequence goes on along the minus strand of CAZUPP010000035.1, from coordinate 18,596 downwards.
GTCTATGGGTGAGCTGATTCATGGATGACGAAGAACCAGCTCCAGGGTCAGCGACTGAGGCCGCTTCAGAGCCTGTTTCCGGCGAAGCCGGGGCAGAGGGGAGGGCTGACGGCAAGGGCAGGACGAACGCGAACCCGGCGGACGATCCGCATCTGGTCACGCTCAGTCTGATTTCCCATACGAACGCGGGGAAAACCACCCTCGCGCGCACTCTGCTCCGGCGCGATATTGGGGAGGTTGGCGACCAGGCGCATGTGACGGAGGTGAGCGAGGCCTATGAAATGGTGCGGACGGACTCTGAGCCGGCCGAGGTGCTGCAGCTCTGGGATACGCCGGGCTTCGGTAATGCGGTAAAACTGCGCAAGCGCCTGATGCAGCAGGACAATCCGATCGGCTGGTTTCTGGGCCAGATCTGGGACCGTTACCGCGACCGCCCGCTCTGGTGCAGTCAGCAGGCGGTGCGCAATGTGCGGCAGGACGCGGATCTGGTGCTGTATCTGATCAATGCGACGGAGCACCCGGATGAGGCCGGTTATGTGCGGGTGGAAATGGAGATTCTCAGTTGGATCGGTAAACCGGTGGTGATTCTGCTAAATCAGACGGGCGGCAAGCCGATTCCGCGCGAAGAAGTCGACGGTTGGCGTGATGCGCTGAGCGATTTTGCGCTCGTGCGTGATATTATTTCGCTCGACGCCTTCTCCCGGTGCTGGGTGCAGGAAGATACTCTATTGGCGCAGGCGACCCGGCATTTGCCGGAAAATAAAAAACCAGCGATGAGCCGGCTGCGGGCGGAATGGACCCGGCATAATCTGGCGATTTTCGAGGAAAGCATGCGTCACCTGGCAGAGGAACTGGCGATTGCCGCGACGGATACGGAAGATTATGAGGCGAAACTTTTCCGGCAGAACAGTAATGCGAAGGAAGCGGCGATGACCACCCTGGCTGAGCGCCTGAGTGAGCGGGCGAATGAGACATTGAATGAATTACTGAATCTGCACACGATCGAGGGCCAGTCCGCGCGCAAATTATTAAAAGAAATCGTCACGACAAATTATGATGCGAAGGAACCGATGAACCCGGGGAAAGCAGCGGTGCTGGGCGGCGCGGTGACGGGGGCGCTGAGCGGGCTGGCGGCGGATTTTTTTGCAGGCGGCCTCACCCTGGGCGGTGGCGCGATTGCGGGGGCCATCGCCGGGGCGCTGGGCGGCGGGACGATTGCGCGGGGTTTCAATATTATTCGCGGCGAAAAAGGGCCGGAAGTGCGCTGGAGTGTGGAGTTTCTTCAATCCATTTTTCAGGCGGGAATTCTGCGGTATCTGGCGGTGGCACATTACGGGCGGGGCCGCGGGCGCTGGCAGGATCCGGAGGCAGCGGCGGAAAAGGGTGCCCGCGATGAAGCGGAGACGCCATTCTATGCCCGGGCGCTGGACAGGATTCTGCAGGATCAACAGGACGCGATCAGTAAGTTATTCAGTTCACGGGATTCCGCGCCTTTCCCAAAATTTCGGCAGCGCATTCAGAAAGCCCTGGAGAAATATACAAAAAATACGCTGACCAGTCTCTATGGAGAATTCCCCGTCGCGCCAAAGAAATAAAAGAACGCGGCCGACGACGAATCACCGGGGACGTTGTCCGTTTCGCAGAAAGTCTGCCATGATCTCCTGGGTTTCACGGTCGAGGGGCATATAATGTTTGCCCTCATGCGCGACAGCTTGCATGCCGAGGAGGTCGGCCAACTGCTGGCTGGTGACATTGAGGCCGAGTTGATCTTCTTTTCCGTAGACAATCAAAAGCTTCGCCTGATGGGAAACTCTGCCTTGAGCAGCGGCCACGACGGGATTCCGTTCCTGCCATTCCTCGTGACTGAAATAAACTTTCAAGGCGCGGATGCTGCCCATGATTCCCCGGCGGTGAGCATGCGCGAGATCTGGCCGACGCAGTTTATTGGTTATGCGCTCGTCTTCTTCGATAAAAGGATCGACGGGCGGAATGAGTGGGGCGACGGCAATGATGCGTTCATAGTTTATGAGTTCACGATTCCCGAATAAATGAAGCTGCAACGCAGTGAGGCCGCCCATGCTCAGGCCGAGCACCCAGCGCCGGCGCGGGGATTTTCCGAAGTACGGAACCTGCCGGGCAATCTGCTTTTCCACCTCAAGCATGCAGCGCTCTACCTGCGGCAGGAGAATTTCATCAGCCACCCAGAAACTGCCCAGATTCAGGGTGGCGACGATGGGTTTCTTTTCGCCGAGATTTTCCCAGATTTCATAATTCGCTTTTCCAGAGAAGCCGTGCACAAAATCCGCTTTCTGATCGAAGGCACTGTGAAAGTACCAGAGGATCCGGCCGTTCCACTGCGCCTCATCGGCCGGAGCCCAAACACGCGCACGCCAATCCCGTTCGCGGTTCCGCTCCACATCCTCGCGGACAATCGAGACTGTTCCTCCGCTGATAGGAATTCGTTCCAGACCGAGGTCCTCTTTATCCTGCCACTCATAAATTTCATTCATGAGGGACATGCTCGCATTGGTCACGGTGCTGGCGGCTTTACCGAGGATATCGGTGCGCACTGGCTCCGGAATAATCGCGCAGCCAGAAAAGAAAAATAAAGCGAGAATAACCGCGCCAAGGCACAGTGAGAGGGAGCCGCCTGTGTGGGACAAGCCGCGAAGCAAATGGGGCATCTCGTCGTTAGAGCTTGGAGCGGCCGGATTCGTTCACGAATTTATCTTCTGTTATGATCAGGGCAGGGCCTTGAGAAAATGCTGCGCAATGAGTTCCTGGGCGAATTCGCCGCAGCGTGCGAGATCCTGCGGAATCTGACGGGGCAAGACATGATTCTGCGGATGAATACAGGCGGGGCGACCAATCAATTCGCCCAACTGCCTGGTGGTTAGGTCAAAGCCAAATTCATCGGCCGCACCGGCGATCAATAAAACCTTGTCGGGCGCAGAAAATTCACCACGCCGCGCGACTTCGAGCGGATTGCGCCGGCGCCATTCGTCTTCGGAAAAGAAAAGACACGCCGCCTGCATGGCGCTGTTGAGATGAAATTTCACGACCTCAGGATAATCATCTTTGATCCGGTCGAGGCAGGCCCGTTTCGCGGCTTTATCATCCGCAAAAAGATCGCACGGCGGAATGAGAGAGGAGGCCGCCATGACTTTCTCAAAACGCAGACGCTCAGAAAATAAATGCAGTTGGAGAACATTAAATCCGCCCATGCTGACGCCAAAGAGCCAGCGCGCAGGATTCTCCGGAACATACGGCCGTTGCTCGGAGATCTGCCGCTCCACTTCGAGCATGAGGCGTTCGATCTTAGGTTGCAGTTCATCGTCAATCATCCAGAAACCGCCGAGGGCAAGGCTGGCGAGAATTGGTTTCTGCGGGCCGAGTTTCTGCCAGATCTGATAATAGGTTTCGCGGGCAAAGCCGCGGGTAAAATCACCGTGATCATCAAACGCACCATAAAAGTACCAGAGGATCCGTCCGTTCCACTGATCTTCGGGCGGGGCCCAGACATTAGCTTTCCAATGCCGCAGATTGCTCGTGCCGGGAATTTCCCGCTGGATGGTGAGATAGCCGTCGTCTATTTTCAGCCGCTCGAGATCGCCAAGCTGCCAATCCATCCAATTTCGCGAATTCCCGGTCCAGAACCGCTTTAGCTTGGTATAGGCCTCCGCGGTTTCACTGATCAATGGGCGCCGGATCTTCGTGGGCATGATGGCGCAGGAGGAAAGGCCGAGGACGACCGTAAACGCGCAGAGAATGATTTTCATGAAGCCAGGGCCCGGCCAGCCGCGAATCGCCATGATATTATTCGAGGGCGCTCCGGAAAAAAGTGGCAATGGCTTCCTGCGCTTCGTCACCTTTCGCTTCGGGCTGACGCGCTTTGCGTTTGGGGATGATATGGTTTTGCGGATGAAGATGAGCGGGGCGCCCGATCAGATCTCCGATTTCCGCAGTGGTCAGATCAAAGCCAAATTCATCCTGCTCACCCGCGACGAGCAGAACCTTTTCCGGTTCAGAAAATTCGCCGCGCCGCGCGACCTCAAGGGGGCTGCGGCGGTTCCATTCCTGCTCATTGAAATGCATGAGAAGAGCCTGCATGGCACCGTCGAGTTGAAATAAGTTAATCTCCGGATCGGTTTCATTAATCTGTTGGAGGCAGGCTTTGCGTACTTTCCGGTCTTCCTGAAAGGGGTCACAGGCGGGGATGAGGGAGGAGGCGGCCATGACGCGTTCGAATTCCAACCGTTCCGAAAAAAGATGGAGTTGCAGGACATTAAATCCGCCCATGCTCATGCCAAAAAGCCAGCGCTGAGGATTTTGCACATACGGGCGCTGTTCCATGATCTGGCGTTCCACATCTATCATCAGCCGCTCCACTTTGGGCTGGAGGGAGTCATCGATCATCCAGAAACCGCCCATGGCCAGCGTAGCGAGGATCGGTTTTTTCGGGCCAAGTTTTTCCCAGATATGATAATTGGCAAGGCGCGAAAAGCCGTGGGTGAAATCACCTTTGTCATCAAAGGCGCCGTAAAAATACCAGAGGATGCGCCCGTTCCATTGTTCTTCAGGCGGGGCCCAGACGTTCGCTTTCCAGTACTGGAGACCGCTCGTGCCAGGCACCTCGCGGTCGATCGTGAGATAGCCGTCATCCATTTTCAGGCGCTCCAGGTCGCCCCGCTGCCAATCCATCCATTTCCGAGTATCCCCGCCAAAATAACGGGTCACTTTTGTGTAAGTGCTCGCGCCCGTACTGATGAGTGGACGTTTCAGTTTAGCGGGCAGAATCACGCATGAACTCAACAAGAACATGCACCCGACTGCTACCGCAGAAATAAAGATCCCTCTGATTCTCATTTACGAAAAAGAATTAATCGCCTCCACAGCCTCCGCCTCCACAGCCTCCGCCGCCGCAACCGCCACTGGTGCAGCCTGACCCGCAACCGCCACCACCGCTTCCCCACCACCATGGTTTGTCTTTCTTATTCTTTTTACCTGATCCGAAAACGGCACTCAATATTTTCAGCAGAATAAAAAGCACGATGGCCGCGATAATGATCTCAGGGCTGACCGAGCTGTGGGTGTTTACGGCGGGAAAACCGGGAAGAGCGACCGGGTGATTGAACTGCAGATAAACGGCAGAGGCGATGAACAGTAAGGCCAGGATGACCGGGACGGCCAGTCTGGGAATAACAAGATCCTTCCGCCGATTGACCCGGACGAACTGGTTCTTCTGATGAAATCTTTCCCTGGCAGACGGCCAGATTTCCGAAGGGGCACTCTGTGCAAAGGCTTGTCTGTATAAGCTCAAGGTGTCTTCGTATTGCTGCCAGAACCGGTCGTCCTCGGCAGGGCCACCTTTGGTCGGGCCATGGTGAAGGGGTCGCGGCAAAATTCTGCCACATAAATCATTCCAATACGACTGCGTATAAGACAATACGACTGCGTATAAGACAGGTGAAGGTGCCAGGCCTGATCGACCTGATCCGACGGGGTAACCTGCCCTGGCGAAATAATGGCGAGAAAAATGAATTTTTTGTATTCGGTAAAGACTTTCCGGGCGAAAGAGATTGACCAGCCATTTTCACGGGCCAGCCGTTGAATAAAGGTCAGGGTCTCATCGCCCGCATCCACTTCAAATTTTTCAAGGGCGAGCCAAAGGTTATGATCTTTCATGGCGTTTCATGACTCAGACACTGGCGCTGAGCTCCAGTTCAATGGCTTTTTCGACGCGCTCCATTTCATCACTGACTTCACTCCACTGGGTGTAGAGTGATTCCAGCCGTGCTTTTTTCTCGCGATATTCTTCGCTGGCCTCGCGGACTTTTTCTTTGTCCGCGACAAAATCCGGGTCAGCCATGAGTTCTTCCAGTTCCTTGAAGCGAGTTTCGATTGCTTCAATTTCGTCTTCGATTTCCTGGAGTTTATCCTTCAGGGGTTTGACGCGCTTACTTTTTTCCTGCCGAATGCGGCCCTCAATCTGGCGCTGTTCTTTCCGGGTCAATCTGTTATCGGCAGCTCCATTCTGAGAAGAAGCGGCGCCATTTTCAGCATGGCCCGCGGTTGGCATGACGGTGCGCGCGGCATAGCCTTTATCCATCTGGACCTGGACGGCGTCAGCATCCGCACTGGCGTCCGCTCCATCCTCGCGGCGTTTGGTTTCCAAATACTCGGAGACATTTCCCAGATAAAGGCGCGCTTTTCTGTCTTTAATTTCCAGAACGCGATTGACGAGCGGATCGATAAAGGACCGGTTATGACTGACAATAATGAGAGTGCCATTGAAATCCTTCAGGGCATTCTGCAGGACCTCCTGGCTCTGCATATCGAGGTGGTTAGTCGGCTCATCAAGAAGGAGGGTATTAGCCGGTTCCATCAACATTTTAGCGAGAGCCAGCCGGTTTTTTTCGCCGCCCGATAAAACGGAGACGTGTTTGAAAACTTCGTCACCACGAAAGAGAAAGCAGCCGAGCAGACTGCGCGCCTTGGTCTGGCCAAGAGACGCGTTATCGCCGCCAACACTTTCCAGCACACTCTGGTGCGGATCGAGTTCTTCGGCCTGGTTCTGCGCAAAATATCCGAGCTCGACTTTATAGCCCCGTTTACATTCCCCCGCGGTGATGGATTCCGTGCCCGCCATGATGCGCATGAGGGTGGATTTTCCCGCGCCATTAACTCCCACAATGCCGATGCGGTCGTTCCGCTCCACCTTCAGATTGACATCCTCAAAAACTTCCAGATCACCGTAATGCTTCGTTACCCCGTTTAATTCAAAGACCACCTGGCCGCTCGGTTTTGGGCTGGGAAAGGAAAAGGAGATTTCGCTCTCTTCGTTTTCCAGCTCGATGACCTGGATCTTTTCGAGCTGTTTGATGCGGCTCTGGACCTGCTTTGCCTTAGTGGCTTTGGCGCGGAAACGATCAATAAATTCCTTGAGCTTTTCGATCTCGCGGTCCTGAGCTTTTTTCGCGAGAATTAACTGCTCTTTACGTGCCGCACTCTGTTCGACATAATAGGAATAATTGCCGCTGTAGAGTTCGATTTTTCCCTGGCGAATGGCGGCGGTTTTTCGGGTGAGAGAATCCAGCAGAGAGCGGTCGTGGCTGACCAGGATGATGGCGCCTTCATAGCTGCGCAGATAACTTTCCAGCCAGGCCACGCTTTCGATATCGAGGTGGTTGGTCGGCTCATCGAGGAGGAGGACGCTGGGTTCTTCGAGCAGGAGTTTGGCGAGGGCGATGCGCATCTGCCAGCCGCCGCTGAATTCCCCGCAATCCCGCTCAAAATCCGTGCGCTTAAATCCCAGACCCGTGAGGACGCGCTCGACCTTGGCGCGTTTGCGGTCGACGTCCAGATCGTCCAGGTGATGCTGGAGCTCACCGTAGATTTCGAGGGCTTCATTATAGTCATCGGCCTGGGTATCCGGATCGAGCGCCTCGAGCTGGGCTTCGTAGTAGGCCAGTTTTTCCTTCAGTTCATCCAGGCTGCCAAAGGCGGACTGCGCCTCCTGGACGACGGTGCGGCCCTTCTGCGTGATGCCATCCTGCGGCAGGTAGCCGATGGAGACGTATTTGCCGGCGGCGATCTCCCCGCCATCGGGCTCGACGAGACCGGCGATGACCTTGAGGAGAGTGGACTTGCCGGCGCCGTTCGGCCCGGCCAGACTCATGCGTTCATGCGGCCCGACGAAGAGATTGACGTCCCGGTAAAGGACGCGCCCGGCAAAGACCATAGAGATGTTCCGCAGCGATAGCATAGCCGCTGCTAGTGTGGCGTCATTCCCGCTGATCGCAAGGGGGGAGCCTGAAATGTCACCGGGCGAGGGACTGGCGGAGGGCGTCGAGGACGCGCTGGACATTTTCCGGGCGGGCGGTGTGGCCCATGAGGCCGATGCGCCAGATTTTACCGGCGAGAGGACCGAGGCCGGGGCCGATCTCGATATGGAAATCGCGCCGGAGACGGGTGCGGACGGCGGCTTCGTCCTGGACGCCATCGGGGATGGTGACGGCATTGAGCATGGGCAGGCGGAAATCGGGATGGACAAAGAGTTCCAGGCCGAGCTCGCGGAGGCCGTCGGCAAGGAGATCATGGGCGGCCCGGTGCCGGGCATAGACGGCATCGAGGCCTTCGCGGAGGACGAGCTTGAGGGCGGCGTAGAGGCCGTAAAGCATGTTGATGGGGGCGGTGTGATGGTAGACGCGCTTGGCGCCGGTCCAGTAATTGACCAGCATGGTGACGTCGAGATACCAGTTCGGCACCTTACGGTCGCGCTCCATGATGACCTGGACGGCGCGTTGGCTGAAGGTGAGCGGAGCGAGCCCGGGCGGGCAGGAGAGACATTTCTGGGTGCCACTGTAAGCGGCATCGACGCCCCACTCCGCGCATTTGACCGGCATACCGGCGAGACTGGTGACGCAGTCCACGATGAAAAGGGCGGGGTGATCGCGGAGAATTTCGGCCAGTTCGGGGATGGGATTGGCGACGCCGGTGGAGGTCTCGGCATGGACGACGGCGACGATCTTGTAGTCCTGGCCGCCTTCACCGTGGAGTCTGGCCTGGAGATCGGCGGGCACGACGGGGGTGCCCCAGTCATACTCGAGGGTATCAACGTGGGCGCCGAGCCGTTCGGCGACATCTTTCATGCGCGCGCCGAAGACGCCATTGATGAGGACCAGCACCCTGTCGCCGGGCTGGAGGAGGTTAACGAAAACGGTCTCCATGCCGGCGCTGCCGGTGCCGCTCATGGGCATGCTCATGCCGCCCTGGGTGGGATCGGCGCCGAAGACGGTGGCGAGGTCGGCCTTGATCTCATCCATGATGGCGACGAAATCGGGATCGAGATGGCCGAGGGTCTGGGAGGCGAGGGCGCGATAGACCTCAGGCGGGACGCTGGAAGGGCCGGGGCCCATGAGCAGGACGTCATCGATGGAGTCGAGCCGGCCGAGATCGAGGGGAGCCGCGGAGGCGGTGGAGGTGTTGGTGTGGGAAACGGTATCAGGAGCAGCGGGTGCGAAGGCCATAGGATGGAGATGTTGGCGAGCCGTTTGCGTAGCGCAAGGGATATCTGGGCTAAGCGTTAAGAGCGAGCTGAGGTGCGGTTCAGTAGCGGTTATCCGGATCAGGGAGTTCGACGCGGTTGACGCTGACGGTGGGGCCGCCACGGGTTTCGCCGGTGGCAGGCTGGTAGGAACGCTCGCCAAGGACGGCTTGGTTGAGGCCTTCGCCGACGAGGGAGGTGGTCGTGGCTTCGAGGCCGGCAGTGCCGACGTCGCAGCCGGAAATCAGGAGGGCAATCGCCGCCGCCGCCAGGGCGCCGTGGATGGTGTGGAGGTATGTTTTCATGGGAAGAGTAAAGGAAGGAAGGAAGGGCACAGATAAGCGCCTCGCAGGAAGGAAAGCGAGCGGAAATCACGAGTGGATTTATCCTGCGGGCATCGAAGGACTGGCTCAGGAAAAGGAGGAGGTTGGAAATTGTGTGCGTTGCCCGCCGACTCGTCGGAAGCCGGATAGGGGCTCAACGTTTACGCGACTGAGGAGAACGGTAGTTCATTGTCGATCACGCGGAGCGATACTTCCCGGTACGAGTCACTTTTTTCATACTCTTCTGTCAATCGTTTCATCCAGAAATCGATAAATTGATCGTTGCTCAAGTCTAAAGGTTTGGGTTCCCGGCAAGTCCACGCGACGACATGTAGTGTTTCACTAAGCTTGGGTTTTTCTAGGTTGAATTCATCATACCAAACCTCGAAATCTGGCACTCTGTTTAGAGCCTCAGCTAACGGTCTAACAAAGTCCTCTTTATCTTCGTGAGCGTGACTGATAAACAGTTTGATCGCCCTAACGTATAATCAGTTAATTAAACTTCGACAAATTAGTATTGATGATCAGAGCGGACAAGCTCCGCGGTGAGGTGAGGTG
>CAZUPP010000035.1:0-8569 GCA_964622095.1 uncultured Verrucomicrobiales bacterium | reverse complement strand
GGTGCGGTGCTGGAAATTAGATGAGATATTCGGGGGCGAAGCGGCCGGTTTTTCTGGCGGTGGCGGGAGGGCCGCTGATTTTGCCGGCGATCCAGTCCCGGGCGTGGTCCATGGTTTCGAAGACTTCGATGGTGATCTGGGGGTTGCGGTTGAGGGACTGGAACATGCGGGCGAAGCCGAGGCCGAGTTGGGTGGCGACGACGAAAGCGCTTTTGAAGGGGACGGGGATGGGCATGTTCGTGCGGCGCTGGCCGAAATGAAAGACGTCAGAGAAATCAAGGTGGACATCGATGACGGCGCGGGCATCGGAGATGCGATCCCAGGTTTTGAGGTGGCCGGAACGTTCGGCGGCCTCGATTTCTTCGAGGGCCCGCCGGGATTCATCAAAGGTGACGACGCCGGAAAAGGTGGTGACGAGAGGGATGCTCTCGAGATCAAGAGTGACGGGCATAGAGAGAGACGAGTGAAGCGAGAAAGATAAAGAGAAGGAGAAAGGATGAGCGGGCTGGAACGAAGTTTTGAGAGACGGCGGAGGCGGGTCTCAGAAAAATTATAGAACAGCCAGGGTTATGTTAGGAAGATGGGAAGGGGCCGTCAACCAAGTTTGGAGGGAAGAGATAGTAGGAGGGGACGCCGTCAACGCAGCCATCAATGCGGACGGGTTCCGGGGTGATGGCAGGGGGCGCGAAGCCGGCTTCATAACCGCTGAGCTGCCCGGTCTGGCGGCGGCCGCCGGATTCCGGGATGGAGCGGTCCCGGTTGGCGCGATAGAGGGCGATGAGATCGCCGAGGCCCAGGTGAGTGGGCGGACCGGCCTGGATGGAGGTGGTGGCGCGGGCGAGGTCGCGTTCGAGGAGGTGAATCATGGAAGGCCGGGCGATGGAATCCGTCCAGCCGGAAGAGAGACCGGTGAGAGAGAGGCGGTCACCGGGGTGCCAGGACCAGTCCGGTTCTGCAGAAGAATGGACACGGGTCAGGCGGACGTCAAAGTAGAGATAGCGATAGGCTTCGTGTAAAAGAGCAGCTAACTCCGGAGAAGGGGCGCTTTCCGCAGGGAGGATAATTTCCTCAATAAAACCGGGACCGCCCGCGGGGTCCGGGATGGTTCTTACGGAAGCGCCCCTTAGATAGAGGGCGAAGTTGGCACGGCCAAACCCAGGGGCCGCGGGAGCGTCGCTCACCGTGGTGGCCCGGGTCAGCCAGCGCCGAGTCAGGGGAAGGCCCTGAGGGCCCTGATAATTTCTTTTTTCCGGAGTAATTAATTCCAGCTCGAGCCGGGAAAGGACGAGGCTATGACGGGGAGTGGCCTCGATTTCTGAGACATCTGAGTTAAGGGGATCAAGATTGCGCAGGGGGCCGCCGGTGGTAAAACGCAGGACCGGCGACGGCAGAGGCGGGGCGGAGGAATAATCAAAATAATACTGGCAATGCGGGAGCCACCGCAATTGGCGGTCGAGCACTTCAGCGACGGTGAGGTCAGTGACTTCGTCTTCGGGCGGGAGAAGAGCCGGAATATCAGTGAGGTCAAAGGAGAAATTCGCTCCGGCGGAAATTGCGAAATCGAGCGCCTGTTCGATCTGCTGGGAAACCGATAGTTTCTGGCCGGAGGCGGAGAGATTAAGAATAGCGCGGGCGTGAGGAAAGGGCTGGAGAGCGCCGTCGAGTTGATTGAGATCCGTGGGGAAATTCCAGCCGTCCTGCAAAAAGGTGAGACGGTCCAATGGCCAGCGTGGACCGGCGAGGGTGACTTCGTGGAAATGCCCGGCAATGGGGGAGCGCCCGGTGAGGGTCTGATCGAGGACCGTGCCGGTAAAAACAATCTGGCCCGCGGAATTGAGGAGATGCCATGAGCTGAAGGGAGAAAAGTACGGGGCGTCAGCGAGGTCCCGGGCAAGGGTGAGCCGGAGGGAATCATTGCCGCGGGTGGTGGTGCGGAGGATGGCGGAATTAACGCCGAGGGCGGCAAAAGAAACGGGACTGGTGGTGGCACCGGTGCGCTGGAGAGAATAATTTGGCAGAGACATTTCCGGGTTGCTGTTCAGGGCGAGGCAGAGAATGATGGGCGGGATGACGAATGGAGAAATGATTTTACGCGGACTGACGGGGTGGCTGCTGATCGTGGGGCTGGCGCTGGGACTTTCCGGATGCAACGCGCTGGGCGTGTTATTTGGGGAGGTGGACCCGCCATCGGATGCGATTTCTGATCCGCAGGTGACGACGATTGATCAACTGCGGGGATCAACGGAGGAACAGGTGGTGAATTTATATGGGAATCCGCGGTCGGGTTCAGAGCTGGATCCGGCCTCACTGCGAAATATAATTCGAGCGCCTCTGCGCGAGCGGATCAAGGTGAACCAGGACATCAAGGAAGCGGTGTATACACGGAGCGCCGGGGTGCACTACGTCTGGTATGTGCGGCCGAAGGGAGCGGACCCGAAGGTGGTGCCATGGCGGGTGGTGGGAGATTTATTTATTCCGAATACAGAAATGCAGCAGCTCAATACGGGGTCAGGAATACGGGGCTGGAACTATCGATGATCCTGCGGAGGCAGAGAAGAATCGAAGATGGGCGGGCTGGCGATGATTTTATAGGTGATGGAGCTGGTGACATCTTCCAGACGGGCTGCGGGCAGGGCTTCGATGAGAGCGGAGTCCGAGCGGTAAACGGCCCAGCCATCGGCGGGTTGACCGGAAATGAGTTCGAGTGCGCCGGAGTTATCATAGGAATTAATTTCGCCGAGAATAAAGGCGGCGGCGTCCGCGGCGGCGGGGTGACGTTGAAGCACGGTGAAGGTGAGCGTGAGGCTGGCATTCCCGCGAGGAAAGAAGGAGAGATTATCCGCACCGATAATCTCGGTTTTCTGCACCGCACGCTGACTCTGGAAAAGGAGATCGCGGGCGGACGATTTGAGGTGCTCCGGCTGGAAAAAATCGCGGGTTAGCCAGCGGTTGGAATTGAGACGGATGAGCATGGGAGTGGCGTGAGGTGGTGAGGACAGATCAGGTGACGGGGACGGTTAATTCGGCGACATGGCTGCCGAGAGAATCAGTGAGATAGGTGGCGGCGCGAAGATGCTGGCCGGCGGTGACGGGAAAAGGCGCGGTGTAACGGGTGGCATCCGGATTGGAAGAAGCGGGGAAGGAACGATCGGTGGAATAATAAATGGTGGCGAGCTGACGGGCGGAGGTGATTTCCGCGAGATAATTATCGCCGCCCTGAGGGGTGAGGGTGATGGCCGGGCGCGGGGCCTGGGAGATATTCTCCGGAGAAATGACGGCGGAAAAATCCGCGGCATAACCGATGGTGGAACGGTCCGGTTTCAGCGGGGTGACCGCGCGCTCAGCGGCGCGATAAATGACCCCGAAATCCAGGCCGGCTTCATAGTGGTGAAGAGCCTGAAGGATGCGCAGGATCGTATTTTCCGCACTTTTCCCGGTCCCGGTGGCGGAGGAGGAATTGAGGTTGCGATTCTCGCGCACTTCGAGACGCAACCGGACGAGGAGAGGCGGGCCGGGGGCGGTAGTATTTTCAGCCAGATCAATAGCAGGCATTTTCACGAGCACAAATAATCCGGCGCGCCCGCTGCTTTGGTTAAGGACGCCGAGTTTTTCCGTGAGATCCGCGGCGGTGAAACCGGTGCGTTCCTGCGCGATGGAAATATCATCAAAAAACGAATCCGAGCGCAGGCGAAAAGCGAGGTCGCTTTGCATGCGTTCGAGGATGGAAGGCGGGCTGCTCATGAAAGAAAAAAGCGGGGAATGAAAACGTGAGTTAAGGATTAGATCAGGCCATCGAGTTGATCACGGGTAGCGAGGCGTTGGCGGGAGCGCACCAATTCAACCGCGCCGAGGCGCTGATAACTTGGCGACGGGGCGGGAAGGGCAGGTTTTTCCACGGCAAGAGCGCAGAGAGAAATGGCGCGCAGGGTGCGTTCATCTTCTTTGGCGTCGTGAATTTCTTCCGGGGTGGGAGGTAAATCGAGGCGGCCTTTAGCGAGGCGATTAATTCTGAGGATTGTGAGATCCTTGAGGCTGGGCGGAATGGTGGAGAGATCGGATTCGAGTTGATTCTGCGGACAGGTCGCGATGGCGGCGCGGACGGAATCCAGGGCGCTCTGAATTAATTCCGGGACCGGATCATCCTGGCCATCGGCGAGAGCGGCGGTCTGGAGGGCGTGAATCATCGGCGCGGCTTCGCGGTCACGGAGATCGTCTATGGTGATGGCGGTCCACATTAGAGGGGGCGGGAGAAGGAGGAAAAGGCAGGGCCGGATGGGACGGCCCTGCGAGAAGAAGGAGGGAGGAAAGAAATGACGGCTCAGGAAGGTCCGGAAATATCCAACTGCACCGCGCCGGTGGTATCGACGGCGATGATCTGATTATAGTGTTCCACGGTGATATCCGTGAATTTGGCGTGATCCTCCACATAAACAGCGAAGGGAATACCGGCCTGGGTGTTGCTGGTAAAACGCTTCACATGAGTGGGGTCATCACGGAGCAGACCGCTTTCCGCGTAGAAAAGAAAAACGCTTGCCCCGGTGAAGGGTGATTTAGCGGAGTTTGAGCTTTGATAAACTTCTTCCGAAACGCGGCCGCCGCCCATGAGATTGAGGGCGCGGGCAATTTCATCGGCGGAGCGGGCGGCATTGGCAAAACCCCCGGCGGTTGCCTTGGCTTCATAGGCATCCTGCCAGAGATCATAGGCTTCGCCGCCAAATAAAAGTTTATTGGGGCGGAGACCGGATTCATTCTGGGCGGCACGCGCCTGGGCGCGGAGATCGGCCTTGGGTTCGGCACTGCTATGCCAGGTGGCGGGAATGGCGGCACCACTGGCCGTGCTTAAAGCGGCGAGGGCGGCGCGCAGATCAATGCGCAAGAGACGGCGGCGCAGGGCGGCGACATACCGTTCAAAGGAAGACGCGCCGGTGGCGTTGCTTTGCGTATATAAATCATCATCGTGATCCACGCGGATGGTGAGGCCTTTATTGAGGGTTTTACTCTGGACTTTTTTGCCGGTGTACTGGACGCGCTTAAAATTCGCGCCGATGGCCCGGGTCACTTCGCGTTCGCTTTCGGCGACAAAAGCTTCTGAATTGAGTGCTTTGCGAAATTCAAAAAGGCGGCCGGCCGGAACGACCGGGGCGATCCATTCGAGTAATTCTTCATAACCATAGGGATCACGCCAGCCGACGCTGTATGCGGTGAGCGGCTCAGAGAGAGTGCCCGCGGCGAAGCGTGAATCATTCGCGGCATAAACCTGGCCGGTGAGATTATTCGGCCCCTGATCCGGACGGACCGGGCCGTGAAGAATCTGATGAAGGGCGGTCTGGGGACGGGCTGAAGGTGAGAGGGAGGGAGAGCGGCGGCGGGAAATCGAGCGGGGCGGAGAGGAAGAATGAGGCATACTGATAAATGAAAGACAGATCGAAAAGGAAAGTGAGCAGGTACTAATTTAATAACTATAATCAGCCACTGGACACCATGACGCGAGCCGGGCGGGTGACGACTTCGAGGAGATCGCCATCCGCTTCGGCGGCGGTGAGGGCGCGACCGACAAGATAAAAGGTGCCGAAGCCGCCGGGCATGCTCTGCACCTTACCACCCGCTGCGGTGAAAATCTCCGCACCGGCGGCGATGGGTTGACTGGCCGTCATGAGGGCACTACGGCCGAGCGCGCCAAGAATATCACAGGCGACTTCATCGCCGGTTTCGGCTTCATCGGTCATAACATAAAGAGGCAGATCATTGGCCCCGGCGACCTCGACATAATCCACGCCGGACGCGCCGATTTTTCCGAGGAGATGTCTGGCCGGGACGACATTTTCCGCCACGCGGGTGACGGAGCCATCGTGGGTGCCCACGGCGGGATTGACGACCGCGTTCCAGGCGGACTTCAGGAGAGGGCGGATATTATTTTTCCGCACATGACGCAGGAGCGCGGTGATAGAAAAAACCGTGCCGGAAAAGGCGGCCATAAACAGGAGAGTAATCAGACAGGGAGACATAGGGATGCGGATGATTAATGGAGGATAGTGGAGGGGTGATTAATGGTTCTGATTCTGGTTCTGGAATAATTCCGGGTGCGTCTTCCGCGCGGCGTGATAGGCCTGGTCAAAGGAGGCGTCCGGGCCGAGCTCGCGCTGGGTGCGTTCGATCGTCTCGGTCAGGGCGCTGACATGTTGCCCGGGTGATTCCGCGCGGCTGGCCGCGGCGCCGGAAAGGGCGGCATTCTGCTGGCGGGCCGGGAGGGAATTCAGGATGGTGCGCGTCTGGGTGGAGGCGCCCCAGCGGGCGGGGAGATTTTCCAGGAGACGCCGGTTGCCCTCGTAATCATTGCGCAGATTTTTATCCCATTGGGACCGTGCACTGAGGGAAATGCGGCCGGAATTAACGGCGCGGTCCAGCACGTCATCGCGCTGGCGCTGCTGTTCTTTTTCCATTTCACCCTGCATAGCCTGGAGGGCCTGGAGAGCGGCGGCCGCGGCCGTCTCGAGTTCGGCGTCCGTGGGATTTTCCGGCAAGGCCTGGCCGGTAAGCAGGGTGAGCAGTTGAAGGAGATCGGGTGACATGGAATTAATTTCGGGGAGGGTGGATGTAATTGGTGGGGTGGGAGTGGATTTCTTTTCGTTGGTGCGGAGAGAAAGGCCGGGGATATTCGGCTGATTGGTGAGGCCGATGGAATAGAGTTCGACCGGGCGCCAGGCGGCGAGGTTTTCATTTTCCGCGGAATTATCAGCGAGGGCGGTCATGCCCCAGTGCGGGGAAAAGTAGGCGAACTCTTCGCTCGCGACGATTTCCTCGCCGCGCTGGCCCCAGATAATTTTGAGCCGGAGCGCCTGACCGGTGGCGTCCATTTCCCGGATCCAGCCATAGGCGCGGCGGTCCGGAAATTCGCGCTGGAGCATTTCCTGCTCACGCGGGGTGGCGCCTTCGGCATCGGGGTGACCAATATAAACGGGCAACCCGCGAAAACGGTGTCCCAGGGAAGCGCCGGATTTTTCAAAAGCGCGCCGCATTTCCTGGGCACCATCGGCATCGAGCACCTGAAGCCCTTCCGCGTGCGGGTAGCGGCCGTAGGGAATTTCCAGCCAGGCGGGGAGATTATTGGAACCGGCAGAGGCGCGTTGCGTTTCATTTTTCAGACGCAGGGGCGTGCCGAAATAATTTCGGAGAGAGGTAGACATTGGAAAAAATAATTATTGATCCGGAACAGGGCAGCTCCCGGTGCGCAGTTTAATTTTGGCGAGCATAGGTGCGCCTTCGCCGAAGTGATAGTCCAGCACCCAGCGGGTGAGCTGGTGGTTGAGGCATTCAGAGATGAGGTTGGCGAAGTCCGCTTCGAGGATGTGGCATTCCTCGCGCTGGAGGGTTGCGCCGACGCGGTCGTGCGCGCTCATCGTGCCGAGATCGGCGCCCCGCCAGAGGGTGACAAGGGCGCGGTCCATGCGCTCCACGAGCCCGGCGAAGGGCAGCTCACCGGCACCGCCCGGGGCCTGGAGCAGCTCCACCTCACTGCCGCGGCTGATGACGGCGGCCCAGTCATTGGCGAGGGCGCGGATGGCCTCCACGCTGGCCTCCCATTCCGGGGAGTCAGGCGGGGCATCCGTGCGGGCGAGCACGCCGGGCAGGCCGAACTTCTCACTGTAGGTGAGCCAGTCCTGCAGGGGCAGGTGCTTGCACATCCAGGCGATGACGCTGGGGATCATGAGGCCGGGGCCGGTGGTCACCATCCACTGTGCGTGCTCCAGGGGCTGGCCCTCGGTCGGCGGGGCGTAGTCACTGGGCAGGAAGCGGAGGCGGCCGGTGGTGGCCTCAAAGAAGTGGAGGGGGACGAAATGGAGGCGTGCGCGCAGGCTGGGCGGGCCCGGCGGGGTGAGAGCGGGCGCGGGCTCCCATTCGATGGCGTGGACGGCGAAGCGTTTGCCCACGGCATCCATCATCTGACGGATGAGCAGGCTGAAGCCGCCGCGTTCATGGCCATCGATGGCGTGGCTGACCTCCAGGCCGCTCTCATAGAAGTGCTGGAGCACGGCGGCCTGTTCCGCGGCGAGGGCGGCCCCGGCCGGGGCGGCCGGATCATCCGGGGTGGTGGTGACGATCTCGAAGCCGTGCCGGGCGACGGATTGTTTCGTCTTCATGACGACGGCGGCGAGGGTGTCATCGCGCTGCTCGACCAGGTCCATGACGAGGGCAAGTTCACGCAGATGGCCGCGCCGGAAGGCATCGAGGTATCGCCCGAGCCGTTCCGGGGTCAGACCGCGCAGGGGATTGAAACGCGACTCCAGGTGCCGCCTGATCCGGGCCGCGGAAAAGACCGGGGAGGTGGCGGAGGAGCAGGAAGCTGACGCGGGTGCCGAACTGGGTGTTGAGCGGTTTCTGGTGGAGGATGGGGTTCCTCGGATTTTTTGAACCATATAATAACCTCGCCCAGAAAAAGGAAGCCGTCATCACGTCCGGGACGTCCGGAACGTCCGGGGTAAAAAAAGTTAAAAAAAGTTTTAAGGGGGGGGTGCCGAGGCCAGACGGCGGTCGCCCGTCGCGAAGCGACAGAGCAAACGCCAGTCCGGCT
>CAZUPP010000034.1:0-24010 GCA_964622095.1 uncultured Verrucomicrobiales bacterium | reverse complement strand
CCTTCCTTCCCATTTTACCAACCGTTCGATAAAACCAAACACCCCCTCGCCCTCAGCTCATTCGCGGGGTGCCGCCATCCCCTTGTTCTGTCCATGACATGCATAATCACCGTTACCGTTAGCCCGGCGGATTTGTGGTTGAGTTCGCTCTTGCCGCCTGGCGGGCGGGCGGACCACTATTCTTTATTGTGAAGCAACCCGATCGTTCATCATTATCGTCACCGGGCGATTTGCCTCGGCCATCCCGGCCAGCCCCATCATCACTGCTGCCGCAGCCGCTGCATTTCAGGATGTGCAGTGACCTGCGGTTCGGGGTGGGATCGATCAATGGCCTCGCGGAGCTGTTGCGGGAGCCACTGGGGATCATCTCTGACCGTGACCGTGGCGTCGCGGGAGTGGAGGGCGAGGTAGAGCGCATGGCGCCATCAGGACCAGAATCCGGCGCTGAACCGAGCACAGTCCTGGTGGTCACGGATAGCGGGCTGGTCAAGGCCGGGGTCGCCGCGGAGGTGACGAGCCGGCTCGATGAGGCGGGCATTCCCTTCGCCATCTTTGACCGGGTGGAGCCGGACCCGCGGGTGGAGATTGTGGGTGCGTGCGTGGAGGCGGCCCGGGCGTGCCGGGCGCAGGCGCTGATCGGACTGGGAGGCGGGAGCCCGATCGATATCGCGAAGGTGACGGCGATCATGATGACGAATGGAGGTGAGCCGCTGGATTACGTGGGCATCGGCCAGGTGCCCCGGGCGGGGCGGCCGGTGGTGGCGATCCCGACCACCGCGGGCACGGGGAGCGAGGTGACGCCGATCGCGGTGCTTTCGGACAAGGCGGCGCAGTTGAAAAAGGGCATTGTGAGTGATCACCTCTACCCGGCGGTCGCGCTGATTGATCCGGCCCTGATGACCGGTCTGCCGCCGCGGATCACCGCCTACACGGGGATGGATGCGCTCACTCACTGTATCGAGGCGTATACGAACCGCTTCGCGCAGCCCTTCATTGATGTCTTTGCGCGGGAAGGCATCCGTCTGATCGCGGAGCATCTGCGCACCGCATTCTGTCATGGCACAGAGCTGGCGGCACGCACGGGCATGGCGATGGGCAGCCTGTATGGCGGCCTCTGCCTGGGGGCGGTGAATACCGCGGCCGTGCATGCCCTGGCCTACCCGCTGGGCGGGACCTATGATATTCCACACGGGCTGGCGAACACCGTGCTGCTGCCGTACGTGGTAGAGTTTAACGCCATCGCCAACCTGCCAAAATACGCGCAGGTGGCGGAGCTGCTCGGAGAGCGGGTGGAGGGGCTGTCCCCGCGCGCGTCCGCCCTCGCGGCGGTGAATGGTTGCCGGCAGTTGGCGGTGGACCTGGGCATGGACCTGCGTCTGCGTGACTTTGGTATCCCGGAAAAAGCGATCCCTGAGATGGCCGAGGCCGCCATGCAGGTGACGCGTCTTCTGAAGAATAATCCGCGGACGGTGACGGCGCAGGATTGCGAGGCGATTTATCGTAAGGCCTGGTAAAGGTGCAGCAGCGCGGTGAGGCGCGCAGAGGTGCGAGCGATCACCATTTCACAGAAAAATCTATCACCATGACCTATCATAATTACATCAATGGCGAGTGGCTGCCCGCGAGTGACGGCGCCACCTTTGAGCAGCGCAACCCGGCCAATCTGGAGGAGGTGACCGGCTTCTGGCCGAAATCTCCCCGAGCGGACGCGACCCGGGCGATCGAGGCGGCACAGGCCGCCTATCCCGGCTGGCGGGCTCTGGGCGTGCATCAGCGTGCCGGTTATCTGAAGCGGGCCCACAACCTCATGCTGGAGCGCCGGGAAAAAATCGCGGAGATCCTCACCCTGGAAAATGGCAAGACGATCAAGGAAAGTCTCGTCGAGATTGATAATGCCATCGGTGAGATGGAATTTCAGATCCACGAGGGGCTGCGGCTTTTCGGGCAGACTGCGCCTTCACAGACGGACGGAGTTTTTGCCTACCAGACCCGGGTCCCGCTGGGGGTCGTGAGCGTGATCAGCCCGTGGAATTTTCCTTTCAATGTGCCGGGGCGGAAATGCACGCCCGCTCTCATGGCCGGCAATACCGTGGTGTTTAAGCCGGCCAGCCTGACCCCGCAGGTGGGTTATGCCTTCACCCAATTACTCACCGATGCCGGACTGCCCGCAGGGGTTTTTAACTTCATCACCGGCGGGGGCTCGACGGTGGGGGAAGAGCTGACGGTCAACCCGCGGATCAAGGCGATCTCCTTCACGGGCTCGACCGATGTGGGCAAGCGGCTCAATGAAAAGGCCAGCGCGAATCTCACCCGCACCCAGCTGGAGCTGGGCGGGAAAAATCCCATGATCATTCTGGGTGATGTGGATCCGGACGCCGCCGCGTCAGCTGCCGTGCAGGCGGCCTATGCCTGTGCGGGGCAATGGTGCACCAGCACCAGCCGGGTCGTCGTTACCCGGGACATCGCGGAAAACATAACTGAGCGCATCGTGGAGAAAGTGAAGGCCTTCAGGCTCGGACGCGGGGAACATCCGGACACGACCATGGGGCCGGTGTGCGGGGAGGAGCAGGTGCGGTCGATCATGAAATACATCGAGATCGGCACGGAGGAAGGCGCTCAACTCCTCACCGGCGGGCATCAGGTAACCGAAGGGGAATTCGGCAGGGGGTGCTTCATTGAGCCAACCGTTTTTGGTGGGGTGACCCCGAAAATGCGGATCGCACAGGAAGAGATTTTCGGGCCGGTTCTGGGCATTGTTGTGGCGGATGATTTCGAGCACGCCATGGAGATTGCCAATGATGTGGAGTTCGGGCTGGCCTCTTCCATTTACACAAATGATTTACAGAAAGCGCTCACCTTCCTGGAGCGCACCGATGTGGGGTTGACCCACGTCAATATGCTCACCGCCTATAAAGAACCGCAGCTGACCTTCGGCGGGGTGAAGAATTCCGGGTTCGGCATTCCGGAAGCTGGCAAAACCGGCCTGGAATTTTTCACTGAACATAAAGTGGCCTATGTGAAATACCGGTGACCGGAGCGGGGTGGAGGTCGTCGCGCGGTAACTGAACGTTTGCGCAGCGGCACGGGACAAAGCTGGCTGGATGATGAGGTCTGTTGAGGAACCTGTGCATGGCGCAGGCGAGAAAGAACCACGCGGTGCGGTGACCGGGGCGGAAAATGCTGGCGCGGCGGAAGCCGGTCACGGCCGGGGCCCGCAGGGTACTTTCCGGCGCAGAGGGTTCGGGCCGCGCAAAGCATTTTATCTGGTCGCCTTTGCCCTGCTGGATTTATTTCCAGTCTCATTTTACGGAGAAAATCTGAAAGAACGGGCACGCTCGGTTATGGCGTCGGTGCGGGAATGTTCGGCATCGTTCTTGAATATCCTGACCCTTTTTGTCGCAATTCTTACCATTTTGGTCGTGGCCGCGATTTACCTTGGGGCGACGGAGTGGCTGCGCACTAACATCAACGAGAACCCTCTTGCTCGTCGCATCACTTTAAGCAAAGGCCCTTCAGGTACGATCGATTTCAGCCGGAACGTCAGCGCTTGGCTGGATGGCACGGGCCCGAGCGAATTGCGCGAGGACGATCGCGTTTATGACACGCGCGTTTTCAGTCCGGCGGAGATCGGTTATCTGCGCGAACAACTGGACAAGGAAACCTGGGAGGACGTCACAGAATTTCAGGTGACCGGCGCTTACGGATGGAATGAACAATTACTCTGGTTTCAGGATGCCAACGGGGCGGATGATTCACGCGGCTACACCAACGGACAGACCGTCGAGAAAACCGACCAGCTCCTGCAGTCTCTCGACTTACTCTATTCCGCCGCGCTCGGAGACCAACGGGTCGAGTTCAGCGGGGACGGCACGGGAGAGGTGATTGTGACCGAGCGTCTGCTCAATCATCTGGGCTATTCTGTGCCGGGCGCCGGTGAATCGCTTGATCTCACCATTAAATATGAAATCACCCTGAGCGATGAAACTCTTCCTCGAAGCGAGCCTGTGCGGGTCATCGCGGTATCGCGCACCTTGCCTCAGGGGGAATTTCTGCTGACGGAAGAATTCAGCCGAAAAATAGCTGCGCGCAGTTGGTATCCCACCAAGTTCTATCGCGAGATCGATTTCGTCATGGCGGCAGCCAACGAAGAATTTGCGGAGAAAGCAGGAGCGAACGCGGAGTTTTTTCGGCGCAACGGATTGACCGAACCCGATTTTAACAGCGAGGGAAAACGAATGACCCTGCGCCGGGCAGACGATCAGACACCCTGGAGCCGGGTCCGCTGGGAAACCTTTTTGGCGGACGTACAGCGATTTTTGAGCCTGCCTGAGGAAGGTGAAGTGGATTTTGGAAATCCGATCAAACCCCGGGCGAGCGAGCGGCGTTTCGGCGGATTTCTCAGCGCCTCCCTTGATGTCTCGCAGATCGAGGAGGTGCCACCCGTTGCCGATTTATTGTATGGACTGGGATTTCGCGTGGATAACAGCACGCGAAATCAGGCTGAACTGCTCGTCCGGTTGAGTGGCTTCGGCCGACAATTACTTATTGCGATCATTACCATTGTCGGGGTGCTGTCCGCTATTTCGATCGGATTATCTTTTGCCCAGAATATCCAGCGCAAGACCAAAGAGATCGGAGTATTTCGCGCATTTGGCGCGAGTAAATTCACCGTCGTGGCGGTCTACTGTGTTGAGGCTGTCATCGTCTGGATTATTGCCTTTACCCTTGCCGCCGGATTATCCGGAGCGCTGGCGCAGCGGATCAGTGCACAGATTGTTGAGGTGGTTGACCTGGAGCAGGGCGCCTCCATTGTGGGATTTACCCCGGAAATATTCTGGCTCACGGGAGGATTAACTCTGGCCGTGTGCGTGGTGGTGGTTGCCCTTGCCAGCTTCTCTGCCCTGCGCCAGGAACCGGCCGAAGCGGTCCGCTCCCTTTGAGAAAGAAAGAAATCTGAACGGTTCACCCGCGGTCATCGTCTAGCCTTTTGCCTGATTGAAAATGCCTTCCCATGAGACTTCTATATAAACTAGGCAGCATTTTGCCTCTGCTCCTGCTGGGCTTTGTCAGCGTGTCGCGGGCGGAATCTCAGTATGAGATCCGGATTACCCATGCCGATGAAAACTGGCAGGAAAATGATTTTCCGCTTCGGCTCAAATTACAACCGCTTGATGCACCGGAACATCTCGATGCAAAATTGACGGAGATTCCGGTCGAGTGGCAGGACGATCTGGCTAACCGGCTGGTCATTCCATTAAACCTGGAGGAAATCAGTTTTCCGGAGGAGTTTTTTGAGGGCAAAGGATTGAAACTCGAACTTCGTGTGCGCGGCAGCTCCGGGTATTTCAGCGTCATTCAGCCCAAGGAGGGAATTGTGGGCAATGACCATGTGCAGCGCCGCGAAAGCCTGCGCTTTGTCGAGGTTGTCGTCAAAAATGCGACCACCGAAGAAGCTCCGGGAGGTGATGGTCCGGAAATTGTGACCGTGCGCAAGGCCGATACGGCGCAAGAGCCAGGCGGCGCGGAAACAGATGATGCAGCTCCAGCGCACTTGCAGATTCAAGGTTGGGCCGCCCATAAACTTAAACCGGAAATGGTGGATATCGAGATCCGCGGGCGGGAAGGTGACGGACTCATGCTGCGCGAATTAGTGCCGGATGATGCGGGCGGAGTTTTTCTGAGCGAGGAACAGGTGGCCAAACTTCAGGGGTGGGGGCCTCTAACGATGGAGATCTGGGCGGACAGCGGTGAAGAAGGGGTGGTCAGTATTTTTCGTCAGAACTATGATAGTGCGGCCGAGCTGCTTGGCCCGAAGGCTCTGCGCATTTTCTGGAAGGATGATTTCGCGGTCAGCGGGCCCAACTCAGAGTTTGTGCCCGGAGCGCGGCTCACGATTAACGGTCAGGAAATTCCGATCGATGACCGGGGTATTGCCACTTATTGGCCGGGGCAGGTCATTGCGCCGCCTGATGAATTGCTTCCCGCGAGCCGGCTTCATCTGGAATTAACCCTCGAGGACGGCTCGCGGATTACAGAGCGGAGTACGCTCGCTAAAATGCCGGATGCGCTTCTCATTCCGGCCGATGTGGAATCCTCACCGAAAGGAATCCTCCTGACGACTGACCAGGGCCGCCGGGCATTCAATGGCCGTCTCGAGGTTAAGTATGGCGATAATTTCCGAAAATATCCGCTCGAACGCGGTCGGGCCGTGATCAATCTGGAGGATTTCAACGGGCTCACTCCGGACATGAATTTAACCCTGCGGGCCATCGACCGAAAAACAGGAAATGTCCTGCGGGAAATGGAGGTCGCTTTCCGGGAAATTCCCAAGGAATGGCAGATTGATCAGGCACCGGCTTCTTCCGGCGACGAGAAAGTGGATTCTGAAGTGGTAGAAAGGTCTCCAGTCTTTTTCCGTTTTACCGGAGAAACGCCTGGCCCCCTTGAGATTGGCTATAACAAAGGCGGCGCAGCCGAGGGGGAGGAGATCATTTCCCTTGGGGTCACGGATAAGGGATTGCTCAGCGCAGAGTTGCCGGTTGATCCCGGTGAATACCAGATCTTTTGTCGTCAAGCGGGCGAAGAATGGGCCGCGCTGGAAAAGATCTTCAAAATTCGCGAAAATCCGGTGTATGAGTTCGGAAGCATCGCTGAGCGTTCCGGGACAGCCCATCTTCAGGTTGATGTTATGACGGAAACGGTGCCGGTGGCGCCAAACGGGGCCCGGGTTTCCTTATCAATTACGTGCGCGGATGAAACGGTTTACCACGGCCAGGTTTCACCCGGCTTGAGTGAGATTCAGTTCAATGTCCATCCCGACAAATGGCAAACCGGGCCGGTGACAATTGCCACTACGCTCGAGGGCTACGAGGCCTTGGGAGATATCTCGGCAAAGAGTTTCGAGAATGGCCCTGCCTTCGAGGAATGGCTCGCCGGTCAGGAGAAATCGCAATTACTTCTTGGTTTTCGCAAAGAAGTTGCGGAAGGCGCGCGCGGTCTCTGCATTCTTCTCTCCGGAACATTTCGGTGGCCTCACTACGCGGATATCCGGAACTTTATCGCGGAGACTGTCATTGAACGAAAGGAAAAGGGCGAACCACCCTTTGAAGGTCCACTCTTGCTTGGGGTCACCGGAACGGAATACTATGACCTTTTTCCGGTGGAGAAACTGAACTCCGATGACTTTGACTTTGTCTCTGCAATTCTCACCGGGTTCCGTGATATTGCCGCGACTGAGCCTTTTGTTTCTCCGAAGGAAGTGCTGGCTGTTTTCCAGAGAGAAGAAAAGGATGACTTCATCCGCAAGCTGCAATCCTACCCAGCGTGGGATGTTTATTTTGTCGCGCCGCATAATCTTGCCTACAGCCCGACTCGCACTCCGGAAGCGGAGGAAGTTGAAGCGTGGCAAACCTGCTTAAGCGAACTGAATGTCCGCCTGAATATCATCCAGGAAGCCGGGGCCCTGCGTTATTACAGTGTTCTGGATGAACAGTTGGAGCAGGTTCGGGCGACTCCGGTGATGGCGCGTGAAGAAGCCGAGGGAGAGGATTTTCTTAAGGGAGAGCAGACGCTCCTGAAACTGAAAGATTATCTGTTGAAGATACTGATGAAACGCGAAACGTGGAAAGAACTATGAAAGCACTGTGCCCAATCCTCACTTCTCTGCTATGCGGGTTGACCGCTCTTTCTGCCCGGGCGGAAATTGCCCTGCCGAATGGTGAGCCGACTAAAATTCTCGAAACGGAAAATGGCAATCAACTTGCCCTTATGATCGTCATTGACGGGGCGGAACTCCTCGAAGCGCCCAATGCGAAAAGCCGTGCGATTAAGACGCTGAATTACGGTCAGACGTTTTATGCGGGCGACAGCGTGATGGAGGGTGATCAGGGCTTTTTCCTGGCCTGTGAGATCAGCGAAGAGAATCTCATCCCGCATGGATGGGTTTCCGCAGAGAATTGCCTGACGGACCGCTACGCTCTGCGGACGGAGAATAATCTCTACCAGAAGGCGCTCATTGTCAATAAATGGCAGGAAACCGAAGCAGGAGAATTAAAAATCCAGGTCGCGGAGGCACTCAACGGTCCGGGCGAGCGTCCGGGCGAAGAGCGTCGTCCGTTTGAGCCGCTGAAAGAACTGGGCCTGTACCGGTTCTACTATGTTTATCGCGTGCTGGAAAAGCAGGGAAAAGGAAAATACTATCTCTTGGGACTTTCTCACGCGATCAAGCGCCCGAAAAACTGGTCGGATTTTATCGTCGGCTGGGTTCCGGCGAGCCGCGTTTCGCAGTGGAACACCCGCCAGGCGATCGAATTTAATAAAGATACCCTGGAGGAGCGGCTGCGTTCTGCCCCGGAAGAAGTCGCAGCAAAAGGTGGCGGCGGGGTGGTGATTTTCGAAACGAAAGAAGAACTGGAAGCGCACCTCGCGGGCCTGACGGAATTTAACAACCGGCCGCTGGTCCCGGTGGCCTCAGAGGATACCACTCGGAAAACGCGATGGAGTTATGAGGTGCAGCGTTTTCCGTTGTTTGCCAAGGAAAAGAATGACCGCTATCCGGAGTGGGGGCCTTATTATCAGCTCGGCTATATTGGGGACCAGATATATGTCGAGGAAGGCACTCGCGGATTGTCCGCGGAAGAGCTGGCCAGTCAGGCCGAGGCGCTGCGTTCGGAGAAGGATAATCTGGGCGAAATCAACGTGGTCTTTGTGATCGATTCAACGGGCAGCATGGATAAATGGTTTGAGGCCACCGCCGATGCGGTGCGCGCCATTTCCTCTGAACTTTCTTCCGGATACTCCGATGACGAAGAACGACCCCGAGTCCGTTTCAGCGTGACCTATTACCGGGATTACCCGGATAAAGAAAAATCAGACAGTTATCTGGTAAAGCGTCTTCCGCTGACCGAGAAGGCAGAGGATGTGGAGGATTTTCTGCGGGAGGACGCGCAGGGCGGGGGAGATGATCCGGAGGCGGTCTTTTATGGAATTGATTATGCGGTGGGCGAAGCGGTTGACGAAATCGAGAATGATCTGGCCTTTAAGGTGGTCGTTCTGATTGGTGATTGCGGGAATCACCGGGTTGATGAGGACGGTTTTACCGTTGAAAAAATCATTGAGCGTCTGGAAGCGGCGGATTTTGATTTTGCGGCTATTCATATGGTGCCGGGCGGTGAACATTCAGATTCCGCGGCCATCAGTGATTTCGCCTCGCAGACCAAACGCATTTCTGATCTCACCCGTGGCAATTACAAGGCCATCGGGTTTATTTCAGGAGATCAGGCGAGCGAAGCGCAGGCTGCCAGGGAAATCGCGAGTTCAATCGTTGAACGGGCGGAGCGCACCATCAACGATGCCAGTCTGGCAAAGTTAGCGATTGAAGATGTGCTCACCGGAGTGGGCCTGCTGGAGATAAATAATCGATATGGCGTGCGCATTGCGGAAAAGGTCACGCAAGCGATGGTCAAGCGGGATGTGGATCCGCGGTCCTTCCTCGCGCAAAGTGCGTCGATTTTCGGAGCCGGCTGGGCGACAGCTAATAACGGGGAAGGAGTGCCCCAGGTGGATATGGTCTATTTAGTGGACCGGCCGACGATCCAGATTCTGGTCGGAATTCTGGCAGGCTTTGTCCAGGAGGTGGCGACGAAAGAAAATGTCCAGGATATGTGGGGCCGCACCCTCCGCGCGCACATCGGTGAGTTTGAAGTTGAGCGCCCGATTGGAGAACTGATTGAAGCCTATGTCGGGTTGCCGGTGCAAACGGGCGTCCTAAAACAATCGCTGAGTGAGATCGCCAATTTAAGCGATGAAGATTTGGCGCGGATTCAGGAGGAATTGCGGATGCGCATGCAGTTAATGGAGGCTTTTCTCGATGATCGCGAGGTGGAAATTGTGAAGGAAGCAACGGAAGAAGGCGTGGAAATGATGAAGGTCAAGGATTTGGGTGACCGCCGCGTCTGGTTCGAGGGATCCGACCGGCAGTATGCGTGGATTACTTCGGCGGAGTTGCCATGATGAGCGCTCCTGTCTACAGAATTCATAACCTCTGGAAAACTTACCGGGAACGTTCCCGGCGCCGTCGGCCTCCCTCCGCAGGGGATGATTTTGCCCTCGCGATTCCGGAGCTGGAAATATCCGGAGGAATCACGCAGGCGATTCTGGGCCACAGCGGTTCCGGGAAGTCGACTCTGCTGAATACCCTCGCTCTGATGGATCGGCCGGATTCGTGCAGCGGCAGCCTGGAGTTAATGGTGCAACAGATTGACGGGTCGAGTGAAACCTTCGTGCGTTCGGGTGAGGACAGGCACCTTGTGAGCAAAGAGAATAATAAAAGAGTTTCACCGAATTTTCTGCGGCGTGAATACTTTGGATTTGTTTTTCAGGCGGGACATCTGCATTCGAATCTGTCCGCCCGGCAGAATGTGATGTTACCGCTCGCTCTCGAAGGAAGTCCTATTTCGGCCGCAGGCCGGCGCAGCGTGGATTTGCTTCGCCGGGTCAGCGTGCAGGAAAAACGATTCCGGGGATTGCCCCGGCATCTATCCGGCGGGGAATATCACCGGGTCGCGGTGGCACGGGCATTGGCTCACGAACCGCAGATTGTTTTTGCCGATGAACCGACGGGAAATCTTGATCCACGAAGCGGACGGCAAGTCATGGAACTGCTTCATGAATGGCGGGAAGCATCCGCTGCGCGTACCCTTTTCCTGGTTACACATAATGTCCAGCAGGCCATTCATTACTCTGACCGCGTCATG
Source organism: uncultured Verrucomicrobiales bacterium (assembly GCA_964622095.1). Lineage (GTDB taxonomy): Bacteria > Verrucomicrobiota > Verrucomicrobiia > Verrucomicrobiales > CAZUPP01 > CAZUPP01. The sequence goes on along the minus strand of CAZUPP010000034.1, from coordinate 13,256 downwards.
CTGCTCATCAATGGCCGGGTGGTTCTGAATAAAGATTGCAGCGAAACCAGCGCCGAAGAACTGTTTGCCTTGCTGGAGGAAGGCCGGCAGGAAACCGCTCCGGCCGAAGTTGCTGCTCTCACAGAGTAAGGAGGATCGGGGTGATCAGGATAACCCGAGCCGCTTCATTTTATTGTAAACGCTCTTCTCCGTGATGCCGAGGCGGCGGGCCGTTTCCGCTTTATTCCCCGAGCAATGCGCGAGCATTCGTTGCAGCGCAACTTTTTCAAGTTCCTCCAGCGTCATGGAGGTGAAATTCAGGGCTTCATTCGCTGCCGGCACCGGCCGACCATCCTCTGGTGCATGACCGTTGGTCTTACTGCCGGGCTTCGAAAGACCAGCGGTGATCTCTGTCGCTCCGGAGAGGCACAGGTCCGTCGCGGATACTTCACCGGGTTTTTTTGCCAGGATCACAGAGCGCGCGATGAGATTCTCCAGCTCCCGGACGTTCCCCGGCCACGGATGATTAAGAAGAGCTGCCTTCGCGTCTTCCGTCAGGACGGGCGGGGTAATTCTTTCCGTGGCGGAGGTTTTGGCGATGAAATCCTCCGCGAGAGGGATGATATCCTCCACGCGGTTGCGCAAGGGTGGCAGGTCGAGAAAAAGGACATTGAGCCGGTAGTAAAGATCCTCGCGGAAGCCGCCTTCCTTGACCATCTGTGCGAGGTCGCGATTTGTCGCGGCGATCAGGCGCACGTTGACTTCAATGGGACGCTCTCCGCCGACCCGATAAAAATTACGTTCCTGCAGAAAGGTCAGAATCTTCGGTTGGAGTTCGAGTGGCAATTCTCCAATCTCATCCAGGAAAAGCGTGCCGCCATCTGCCAGTTCAGCTCGTCCAATCCGCCGGGCGACCGCCCCGGAGAAAGCTCCTTTTTCGTGGCCGAACATCTCGGATTCGACCAGTTCACGTGGCAGCGAGGGGCAACTGACCGAGATAAAGGGCTCATTGGCGCGGGGACTCGCATCATGGATGGCACGGGCCATAACCCCCTTGCCCGTACCGCTTTCTCCGGTAATGAGAACTGTAGCGTCCGCCTGAGCCAGGCGCGGGACGAGGGAGAAGGCGGCCTCCGCCGTGGCGGAGCGAGAGATCAGCTTGCGTTCCACCTTTGGCGAACTGACGGCGCCTTCCAGATCTCTCTGGCGGCGCTGAGTCTGGCTGAGCTGGACCGCGCGCCGGACGGAGAAGACCACATCATCCGGCTCAAAGGGTTTGGTCAGATAGTCAAATGCGCCCATCCGCATGGCTTCAACCGCTTCACGCACCTCATTGACATTGGTCAGGATGATGACCTGCACGTCCGGAAAGCGCTCCTTGACCAGGCGCAGACATTCGATGCCGGATGGCGGAGGCATGCGGATATCCGCAATGACAACATGGGTCTCCTCCGTCACACCATCCATCAGCTCTTCACCGGTCTCCGTGATCACCGGATTGAAGCCCGCGGAGTTCAGATAATGCTTGAGAAGGTTCCGAATGACCGCGTCGTCATCTGCGACGAGGATCTGGGCAGCATTTTTTTTCATCAGCCGTCAGCCGTTTCACCATAGCGTGCGCGCCGCTGTCCGGCAAGCCATTGGTAGGCTCCCGGGGCTCCGGCGAACTCGCACGCGGCGGTTGCCAGATCCTCGGCCCTGGCTGCCCGTTCAACGGCCAGAAACATCGCGGCGATCTCCTGAAATTTCAGCATGGCGGCCGCACCCGCGATGGAATGGGCGGCTTCCCGCACCTTGCGAGGCTCTGCTTTTTCCAAGCCTTCGCGCACAGAGTCTATCGTTGTCCGGAACTGTTCCAGAAACAGATCAAGCACCTCAAGGCCTTGGCCGGGGTTATCAAAGATCTCAATGGCGGTAGCGACGTCATCCATGGTTCGCGGGGGGGATTTTTCAGTGACGGTATATCTGCGTAATATGAACTGGTTCTAGCAAGAGTCATGCCTTCTTCCTGAGCAACAGTTTGTCCTTGCACAAAACGGTGATGACTCAGGAAGCTCGTCCCTCGATGATGGAAAGTCAGCAAGGTGCGCCGAACACAGCCGTGTGCGTCTGGACCGGAGACGGCATGGGACAGCGAAATCAGTTTGTCATTTTCCGGCGGGAGTTTGATCTGCCGGAAGACTCTGCCTCCCCTGATGCCGGGATAATTCATCTCTTCGCGGACACCCGTTACCGGCTTCGCGTGAATGGCACGGTGATCGCCCATGGTCCGGCCCGGTTCAATCAGGCCCTGAGGGAATATGACAGCGTATCATTGAGGCCCTGGCTGAAACCGGGTGCCAATGTTCTGACGGTGGAGGTGAATCATTTCGGGGCAAGTTCCTTCCAGGCCGTGCCCGGCACCAGGGCCTGCTTCATCGCGTGGGGCACGATTAGTCTTCACGCGGGCGGCGCGGTGGACCTTTCCACACCGGGCGGATGGCAGGGTTGGGAAGCGGGGACGGCGTGGGATCAGCACTCCCCTCCCTTCAGTTTCGCCCAGGGGCCCGTGGAAATCCTTGATCACCAAAGCCGGGAAGGAGCAGTGGGAATGGAGCGCAACGTTGCGTTTTCCTCGCCGGTGTCATTGACGGAGCCAGACCTGCCCACGCTGACTCCACGTTCGATTCCCTCCTTCAGCGAAGCACTGATGCAGCCTTCCGTGACCTTACTCAAGGGGGGGCTGGATGAGACCGAGCACCGCTACGGATTCCGCGTTTTTGACCCGGAATACTCGCGAAAACTGAAGCGTGAAGGAGGAGCGAACCGCCTTGCCTATGCGACATGGCTGCATTCGTCCAAGGATCAGGCCGTCTCGCTGGGTCTGTTCTGGGGTCCCCATTTTCTGAACGGGGTTGAGCTAGAAATGGAACCCGACCGGCGCGGCAACCGCCAGAATGCGACGGCCAACCTGCGTGCAGGATGGAACCTGCTCTATGGGGAATGTGAGATTCTCGGGGAGGTGTGGGGGCTGCTCCTGGGTGTGCCTGCCGAAGCCGAGCTGATCGTGGCGGCTGAACCCGAGGAGAACTGCCCGGATGTCTTTCTCTACACTGGCGCTCTGCCTCCAAGCCACATGGCAAGCCCAGGCGGAGGGGCACCGGGGGATGCCGAGGGGCTGGCCCGGCTTGATTTCACGTGGAATCGCCGGGCGCGGGAGCACGCTGAAATAGCCGGGTTACCTTCGAGGGAAGTTGCCTGGGATGTGCCGAATGAAGCGGTGGTGGTGCGGCACGATCCCTCCTCGCCTCCGCTTCCCACGCGTAATCTGGATTTTGAAACGATCCAGGCAGCGGAACAAGTCGCGGTCTTTGACTTTGCCGCGGAGTATTTGGGCTATGTCTGCCTGGAGATCGAGGCTCCGGCTGGGACCATCGTCGATCTTTCCTATGACGAGACCTTGCGAGAGGATGGGCTGCTGCCGGTGCACCGAAATCATTTCACCGGTTCAACCGATCGCCACATCCTGCGCGGAGGCCGCTCGACCATTGAAAACTTCCATCCCCGGGGAGGACGCTACCTGCAGGTGACGCTGCGGGTGCCGCGGGAAGCGCGAGGCGAAACTCTGATTATCCACCGGGTGGGCGTGAAACGAGCTCAGGTGCCGCTGGAGCCAACCGGTTGCTTTTGCTGTGATGATCCCGTCTATGACTGGGCATGGCAGGCCGGTGTGGATACCCTGCAGGCCTGTGTCGAGGACGCTTATCTGGATTGCCCCTGGAGAGAACGGGGCACTTACCTGGGTGACGCCCTCGTCGAAATGCAGGTCCATGCCGCCTTGAGCGCTGACTTGCGTGTCGCCCGGCGCTGCCTGCGCCTCTGGGCCAGCGGGCAGGGCGAGGATGGGCTGATGCAAACCTGTCACCCCAGCCACCTGGATACGCCGCTGGTTGATTTCAGCCTGATTTATGTGCTGCTGGCGAAAGAGTATCTGCGGGCCACCGGTGACATGGAGACGCTGCGCGAGATCTGGCCGTCCATCCTGCGGATCTTTAACAGCTCCGCCTGGAGGCCGGACGAACATGGGCTCTGGACGGCAGAAGACATCGCAGTCTTCATCGACTGGGGCGCGGTCAGGGAGGATAAAAATGGACCGGCGAATCTGGCTCTCAACGCGCTGCGCGTCGGAGCGCTCGATGCTGCGGCGGAACTGGCTGGGACGCTGGGGCTGATCGATGAACAGCGGCGCCGTGAGCGGGAGGCGGAAGAAGTGCGCCGGGCCCTGGTGGACGTTCTCTGGCAGCCCGGGAAGGGATGCATGGCAGCGCGGAGCGACAGGGAGGGCTCGGAATCCGCCCTGCATGGAAACATCCTGTGCCTGACCTTTGGCGTGCTGAAGGACGCGGTGAAGGAAACCGCTCTGCTGCGCCATGTGAAGCAGCATCTGGCGGTCAATCTGGCGAATGGTTTGAAGGGAGGGCGTCTCTCCGGCCACGCCGAATTCTATTTTCTGCACTACGCGTTCCTGGCGCTCTACCGGATGGGAGAGTATGCCTTTGCGGAGGAACTCATCCGGTCCCACTATGGCTGGCAAATGCAGCAGGGCTCGCCGACGATCTGGGAAAATTTCGGGATCAGTGCGAATGGCAGCCGCTGCCATGCATGGAGTGCCGCACCATCAATTGTCTTTGCCCGGGAAATTCTGGGGGTGAAACCGGTTAAGCTCGGTGAGCTGAATGAATTTCGTATTGAGCCGTGCGCAGAGACCTTGTCCTGGGCGAAGGGGGCGGTACCTCATCCTCGCGGGAACATCCGGGTGGAATGGCAGAGTTCCGGAGATTTACTTACCATCCATCTTGCGGCGCCGGAAGGCGTGACCATCGCGGAAGTAGCGCCGCGTGGGCGACTGGCGAATCAACGGCTCAAAGTAGAGGTGGCGCGAGCGCATTCTTCTGAGGGCTTGATTCCGTCACCGCCCGCAAGCTAGCCATCCCGGACGAGCCGGTTCATTTTTTCCTCACATAGATCACCAATCTACCATCATGAAGAGAAACCGTTTAGGACGCAGCGGACTTTATGTCTCTGATATTTGTCTGGGCACGATGACTTTTGGATCTTCCTGCGCGGAGGACGAAGCCATACGCATCATGGATCGTTCCTATGATGCCGGGATTAATTTTTTGGACGCCGCGGAAATTTATCCGGTGCCGCCGAAAAAAGAATACGTGCATGAGACCGAACGGATCGTGGGGCGCTGGATGAAAAGCAAGCCGCGGGAAAGCCTCGTCATCGCGACCAAGGTGACCGGACTGGCGCAGGCCTGGTTTACGCCGCCGGTGCGCTACGGCATGACCGGCCTGGACCGGCACAACATCCGGGTGGCGATCGAAGGCAGCCTGCAACGGCTTCAGACGGATTACATTGATCTTTATCAGACGCACTGGCCGGATCATGACCTGCCGTATGAGGAAACCATGGAAACTCTCGATGAATTAATTGTAGAAGGAAAAGTCCGGGTCATCGGGTGCAGCAATGAATCGCCCTGGGGATTAATGAAATCCCTCGCCGCCAGTGAACGTTCAGGTGTGGCACGATATGAAACCATTCAGAATAATCATAGCCTGATTAACCGCCGTTTTGAAGATGGACTGGCGGAGGTTTGCCGGAAGGAACAAATCAGCGGAATACCTTACTCACCGATTGGTGGAGGAGTTCTCTCGGGAAAATACAATGGATCGACCCCGCCGGAAGGGGCGCGTTTCTCCGAATATCTGAAAAACATAGGAGAACGGCAGCAGAAAATGGCGCATCGTTTTGTGAACGAGAAAAGCCTTAATACCACGCGGGAATTGATGGAGCTGGCGCAGGGACTGGGCATGAACTCCGTGACCCTTGCCGTGGCCTGGAGCAAGCAACTCGATTTCAACGCCTCGACAATTATTGGGGCCAATACGGTGGCCCAACTTGAGGACAGTCTGAAGGCCGCAGAGGTGGTGCTGGACGAAGAGACACTGAAAAAGATCGATGAGATCACCAATAAATATCCCTATCCGCTTGGATGAGTTGAAGCGATGAATGATTCACCCTGACCGGATTCGGCGAAAATGGTCCTGTTCATTGCCATCGCTTTTCTGGCAGGGCTCGCCATCGGGATGCTCTATCTGTTCAGCCGCTTCGTGCAATACGCGGTGGTTTTTATGGGAGGGGAAGAGCCCGACATCTGGCGCTGCTTTTTCGTGTGGATGGGAACAGGGGTGCTATCGTGGATTCTGGGGCTTTTTCTTGATAATTACTGGCTATCCCTCATCGCCCCCTATGTATTGTCTCCCATCGCTTACTATATGTTTTTTGAATTGAGTTATCTGAAGGCGATTGGGGCCTATTTTATCTTCAGCTTTCTTGTCCTGGGATTTCAATCCGTCGTGTTGGGAGGACTTTTGGCAGGTGGTATCATTATCGGCATCGTTTTCAGATAGCAATCTTCGGTGATGCGGCGATCAGACGGGAAGGGTGCTGGGCATGGTGAATTCCGGCAGGCAGGATGGGGGTTGATGGCCCAGAGGTTGCAGGGTGCCGTCCCGCACGAAACCTTCCGGGCGACCGGCCAGTTGTTCAGTCAGTCTTTCTCGGCACCACCGGATTTCCTCCGCATAATCCGAGTTGTCGATTTGGTTGAGCAGCTCGCGCGGGTCATTTTCTAAATTAAAGAAGCGTTCCAGACCGGTTCGGGGATAGTAAATGTATTTTCGTTTACCGGTGGTGATGAACTGCATGCCGGTTGGCTCCGGCCGACCGGCGGAACTGCATTCACCATGAAGAAACTCCCGGATGGGTCCGGTCTCGTCGCGAAGACGGGGCAGGAGGCTGACGCCGTCGACGCCATCCGGAATATTAACGCCAGCAAGTTCCAGAAGCGTCGGCATGATGTCGCGCAACTCAACCAGATCTTCGATCTGCCGTTGCTGAGAAATCCCCATCGACTTGGGAAGATTCAAAAGAAATGGAACGCGCACGGACGGCTCGAAGGCTTCCTGTTTGCGGATGCGCTGGTGATCTCCGAGCATTTCCCCATGGTCTGAAACAAATAGAATCGCGGTGTTGCCCGGGAGTACTTTGAGGAGGCGACCGATCTGTTCATCGATATGGCTGATGGTCCCATAGTAGCCCGCGCGAAATTCTTTCATCGCCTGAGGAGTCAGTTTTGTGATCCAACTGGGAATGGTCAAACCACGGGGCGGATCTTCGTAGACCCGAGCCCAGTCACCGACATAGGGTTCCGGTAAATCCATGGCCATGTAGCGGTCCCAATAATATTGCGGCGGACAACAGGGCTGGTGCGGCTGATGAAAACTGACATTAAGGAAAAATGGAGTGGTTGGATCGCGGCGGGAAAGGAAATCAATCGCGCGGTCAACGCACCAATTGGTGAAATGAAAACGCTGATCCAGATGCCACGGCCGGGCAAACCATCCGTTCTGGTCGCAGCCATGGGACTGGCCTACCTGAGGAAAATCCGGAAAATGGCGCCGCAACCAAAGACCGTAGTCCCCGTCTGAACCCTCGCGGACCGGCTGATCAGCCATGTCCGCGCTCATGAATCCGCAGAGTTTGCGGAAGGGATGCATGTGAAGTTTTCCAACCAGATGGGTCTGGTAGCCCGCGCGTGATAATTCACCCGGCAGGGTGGGAAAAGGCAGGTGGGTGTGGTAATTGCAAAAGACCCCGTGAGCTGCGGCTGAACGCCCGGTGAGGAAAGTGCGGCGGGCGGGAATGCAGACCGGGCAGGCGCTGTGGGCATGGGTAAAATGAATACCGCGGGCGCCGAGCGCATCCAGGTTCGGCGTCGTCAGCACGGGATGGCCCTCCAGTCCCAAGGCGTCCCAGCGCTGCTGATCGGTCATGATCAGAAGAATATTCGGGCGCTGATCAGAAAAAACAGGCATGACCAATGCCTAGGGGACGGCCGATATTCTGCACAAGGGAAAAACGAAGAGGTTTCCCTCCTTAATTGGTGACGTTGGCGTAGGGACTTGCTGTGACAATCGCACTCCCGTTAACAATGGGAAAAACGTTATTGGTCCCCGCGTTTCCACCACTGGCATAGGTGGAGAAGGTCCCGATATTCTCCAGAATGACGTTTCGGTCGCCATCGACGATAATTCCGATTACCCCGCTGTCGATGTGTTCATTTCCGCGAACAATATTCCGGTCGCCAATGATCGTAATGGCATTGCCGCGATTTTCGATGAGAGTATTTCCGCGGACAATACACTCTGAGTTGATGCGGATCGCGTCAGCGCCATTGCCGACAAGAGTGCAGTTTTCAATCACACCGCTCAAGCTCATGTCAATGCCGACGCCGTTCACCTGATCGAGGATATCACCCTCCTCCTCGACGGTGCTGGTATTGAAGCTCACGGTGCAACGCTTGATCGTAGCGTTTTCCAAAGCGCTGATTCCCTCTGATCCAGAGACTTCGCTGACATTGTTTACGACAATAGAATCCAGCATGGTGGAGTTTTCACCGAGGACCACGGCGACGCGGGTCCGATTATTCACAACAGTAGAATGCGACACGAGGGTGCCGTCTGAAGCGATAATGCCGGTGCCGGTATTTTCCTCCGCCGTGCAATAGCTGATGATACTGCCCGCCCCCGCAGCAATTCCGCCGCCGGAAAGCGTCACGATGCAGTTCTGAATGGTCCAGCCGTGCCCACCGGTTATTCCATTATCCGAGCAAGAGATGACGCGTATATTCTGAATGATCCCGCCGTCCGGCTCCTGGTCATCATCACCGACCGTCCGGTCGGCTCGAAGACCTGTGGTGAAACCGGTGATTGACCCATTATGGATGTGCACACCGCGGCCTTCACCGGTAACATTGATGCCCCAATTCTGGGCTGCGCTTTCGCCTGCGAAAGAAATCTGAAAGCCACTCAGATCCAGGGAAACATTTGGAGCGGAAATAAGGATCCCATGCTGCCGTGTGACCTCAAGATTCGCGGTCAGGTAATAACTGCCCGGCTCAGAGAGGATGTGCTCATAGTCCGAACTTCCCGAAACTGAGGTGAGATCAATGCGCGGCTCCACCTGATGGAGGGTTTTCATGGTGGCCAGCGGCGCACCGAGAGTATCAGTCGGCGCGAGCGGGCCGATCTCCGGGGTAGTCGAGCCGGCGGGCGCGGGCGGGGCCAGTGGTCCCTGAGCGGCCAGCGGGCTGGTAGTGGCGACAGTGAAAAACCAAACGGTCAGTATGAGAAAGAGAGAGGCATTCTTCATAGCGAGCGAAAAGCAAGACAGGATGAATTTACCACGATAGACGGCAAAAGGGGAGGACAATTCAGCCTGGGTGCATTTATCCTTCGCGATTGACCACAAGGCTGGACCCATGAAAGCTCATCGGCATGACGGATCGATATACCATTAAGATTGCCTACATCGGCGGAGGCAGCCGTTACTGGGCTTCTGAACTGATGGGTGACCTCGCCCTGGCGGAGAATCTCAACGGTGAGATCGCGCTCTACGATATCGATTTTCCGGCAGCCCAGCGCAATGTGGGGGTCGCGGAGAAAATTTTCACGGCGCCAGCCGCGAAGACGAAGTTCGACGTGCGGGCGACGGAGGATCCGAAGGACGCCCTTCGTGACGCGGATTTTGTGGTTTGCTCGATTGAACCCGGGCCGATTGAGATGCGTTACGCGGACCTGAAGATTCCCGAAAAATACGGAATCCTGCAAACGGTTGGGGATACGGTGGGTCCGGGCGGGCTGGTCCGAAATCTGAGGGCGATTCCGATCAAGATGCACTATGGGCATCTCGTCATGGAGTGCTGCCCGCGCGCCTGGGTGATCAATTACACCAATCCGATGACTTTGTGCACGCAGGCTTTTTATGAGGCCGAGCCGGAGATCAAAGCATTTGGCTGTTGCCATGAGGTTTTTGGAACGCAGGCCAACCTGGGGAGATTGGTTAAGGAGTGGTTTCATCTTCCGGAGAAACCGCCGCGCCACGATATCGTGCTGGACATCGCGGGAGTTAATCATTTCACCCTCGCAACCCAGGCTCACTGGAATGGGCACGATCTTTTTCCGCGTCTTTATGAGATGATATCTCAGCCCGGTTTTTTTGACTCACAGGCCGCCGACGCACGGCACCGCAAGGCGGAGCGGAAATTCTTTGGAGGCACGGGCCATGTGCGCTGGGATTTTCTGAGGAATTTTGGGGTGATTGGGGCTGCGGGTGACCGGCACCTGATGGAATTTGTTCCGTGGTATCTGACCAGTGAAGATTCTATTCAACGATGGGGAACCAACATCACCCCGTATGAATGGCGTTATGACAATGCCAAGCGGCCGGCGCTCAGCGCGGACAGTTACGATCAGCGCTCGCTGAACCCGTCCGGCGAAGAAGGCGTCGATCAGATCCTCGCCTTGCTTGGCGCGAAGCCGCTGACAACCAATGTGAACATCCCGAATATGGGTCAGATGACGCAGGCGCCTCCGGGATTCGTTGTCGAGACCTATGCGCAATTCGGCAGAGATTGCGTTCGGCCCCTTCTTGCCTCGCCGCTCCCGCCACCCGCCTGGGCTCTGGTTGATCGAACAATCGAGGAACAGCGCACGATCATGATGGCGGCGAGGGAAAATAGTTTTGAACTGGCTCTGCAGGCCCTGCTGCTGGATCCGCTGGTGCACCGGAATACCGATCAGGCCGCGAAGATGCTTCGCGAGATGATGCTGCACTGCAAAGACCACCTGCCCGGGTGGAAGCTTTGAGCAGAGAGCAGTCGATCAGGGGTCAAAGGGCTCGGCGCCGGAGCGAGCGGGGAAAGAGGAGAACAATAGTCAACGCCGCGAGGGCAAGGGACAGGGGTCCCGGCTCCGGGATAAAATCAATCGTAACGTTATCGATACTGTATCGATGATTACCGATGGTGTTAAAGTCGCCCTGGGGGACGAGGCGAAACCCGGTGATACCCTGAAACTCAGGTCCGAACGTGACAAACTGCTGCTCGCGTCCGGAAAGGGTCAGATTCAAGGTCACATCGCCGCTGGACTTGAAGCCGACGAACGCGGCGTCCCGGTTGCCGAAGGTGCCGTTGAACAGATCCAGGCTGATCAGATCAAACTCTGTGATTCCACCTGGTCCCGCCGCAAGGATGACTTCGAAGTAGGCGCCATTGTTCCGGCTTTCCAGGAAGCTGGGAGTGCCGTTGGTAAAGTCTCCCTCACCGTCGTTCCCCAAACCGATATTGGCAACGGGGAGTGGCCCCAGCTGGTTGATGGTGAAATCAAATCCGTCCTCCGAATAGGAGAACGAGGTAGCCGACAGGGTCGATTGGTCGCCAAACTCTATGACGACGGCCGTGGCTGGAGAGGTGAAATTAATAGACGCGAAAAATAGCGCGCCCGCGAGGAGAGGAGCATTCGAAATATTCATCGGGGTGAGGATAACACGCATTTGCTAACCGTCAACCATGAAATTGCCGAAAACCGCTTCGTCAGTATCTGGGCAGTCTCTCCGCATGCAGCGGTGCTTCCGGAAAGTGCTCCGGTTGAATCACCTTGGCATACTCCCGCGCGACCTCCTGCATGAGAGGCATGCTGCGCAGATCATCAAGGGCGAGGGGATCGTTACTGCGGAATTCTGTGCGGGCGCGCTGCATGTCTTCCGCGGTGTAAATGTGATCGTAGCGGGTGTAGAGAAACTTGGCATCCGGGCGGTCATCCTTGGCCAGGGATGAAACGAGATCCCCAACCTCACGGTCATAGGGCGGGCCATAGAGGCATTTGCCCATCACGCGGCAGACGAGATCCTGCTGGCGGGTGGTCGCATCAAGCAGACCCTGCAGGGCGCGGATGGCCTGACCGATACGGCTGATGCTGCCGATCTCACCGGGTTCATAATGCCGCACGATGCGGCCGGTGCCGACGGAGCAGACATACATGTTCTCCGTGCCGAAGCTGAAGTTCATGGCGTACTCCGGCCGGATGGCATGGATGACCATGGCGGCGGCAGGGTTGTGATAGGGTGAGATGGCGCCGTCAATGAACTCAAAGGTCTGTTCACCGCTTTCCTGGGAGTGGAGGGTGACAATCTCCGTCGGGAAGTAGGTGGGCGCAGCGGTGCTGGCACGGATCAGTTGCCAGAGGGGGATGTCGAGGTTGGAGAGCTCACCGGGCTTGCGCTTGTTGTATTTTGCTTCCGGGTTGTTGGTCACGGGCCAGACCCCTCCGGTGGAGGCATTGCGCATGACAAGCATTAGGTAGATGCGCAGACGCTCAGTCGCGAGGGTGCACATGCTGCCGTCTTCTTCCTTGAGAAAATCTTTCAGGACGCGCTCGAGCAGATCCGAGCGATATTTGGATCGCAGCAGCTTCAGGCCGCGGAAAGGCCGGAAAATATCTTCACCATGGTCTTCATAGAGCTGGCGCATGGTCGACACCGGTTCGCCCCAGGCCACGAGGGCGGCGATAATGGCCCCGGTGCTGGTGCCGCCGACGAAGTTAAAGTAATCCGCCAAAACCATATCGGGTTTGACCGAGGCATAGCGTTCGCGGAGCAGATCCTCGATGCGCTGGAGGACTTCGATCGCAAACACCCCACGGATACCGCCGCCGTCGATGGAGAGAAGCCGGTTCAAGACCCTCATCTCACCCCATCGACTGGCCTTTGGCGAGCGCAAAAATGCCGCGCCAGAATCACTTGTCACGTGCCAACGCGCTCCCTATAAGCAGTGCCATGAGGTACGGCTATTTTGATGATTCCCGCGCAGAGTATGTGATCGAACGGCAGGACACCCCCCAGCCGTGGAGTAATTATTTGGGCGACCGCAAGTATGGCGCGATTATCACGAATAACGGGGCGGGTTATTCCTTTACGCAGTCGCCGGCCATGGGGCGCATCCTGCAGTATTCCTATGTCACGCCGATGTGCCAGCAACCGGCAAGGACCTATTATCTGCGGGAAGCGGGTGAGGGTGGTGAACTGTGGTCAAATACCTGGCTGCCCTGCGCCAAACCACTGGATGAATATGCCGCGACCTGTCGGGTGGGCATGGGTTATATGGAGATGGAAAGCCGTTACCGGGAGATCGGTATGAAGACCACATACTTCATTCCGCGCGATCAGCTTTTTGAGTACTGGATCCTGGAAGTGAGAAATGAAGGAAATCGCAGCCGTGAGCTGGAGATTACTTCGTTCGCGGAATTCAACAAAGAATGGCACATTCTGCACGATACCTTTAACCGCGAATATAGCGACTTTCTCGTGCGCTCTCTGTGGGTGGAGGGGATGGC
>CAZUPP010000033.1:0-26299 GCA_964622095.1 uncultured Verrucomicrobiales bacterium | reverse complement strand
GGCCTCGGCCAGGGTCAGCTCCGCCTCAAAATCAGTGGCCACGATCAGATCGATCAGGAGTTGCTCATCCGTCTGCAGCCGCGTCAGGTAAGCGTCGAGTTCCTCGGGGCTCATGCGACCTTCAAGCATCTGGATGGCTTCGCGTGAAATGCTCATGGAACCAGGTCCTCCGTAGAAAGGTCGTCGTCAGGGAGGTCAGTTCTCTGGAGCACGCGCCCCACGCATTCGGCCAGGCGATCGCGCAAACGCGAGAGCCGGGTGTAAATGGCATTGACCTGCTTGCCCAGGCCCTTGGCAATCTGCGTGAGTGGCTCGCCTGCGGCGTAATGCCGGCACAGAAGATCATAGTTGCCAGCATCGAGGCGGCGCAGACAGAGGCGCAGCGCGGCCCGACGGCTTTGCAGCACCGGTTCGAGCCGCGCGAACCGCTCGGCCATTTGCTCAGTCAGTTCGGAATTGAAAACAACCCGGCCCCGGGCCTGCTGGCGCAGTCTCTCGAGCACCTGCAATCGGGCCACGCCAAAGACCCACGGTAAAAACGGACGCGAGCGATCCCACTGCTCCCGCTTACGCCAGAGAATAATCGAAACTTCCTGCATGACGTCGTCGACATCGGGACCTACTCCCAGCTGAGCCACGATGAAACTGCGCAAGGGCCTCTGGGCCTGCAGCAGTTCGTCGACAAACAGATCTTCTTGTTCAGCGTTTTCCATGGTTTGCTCTAACGCTATTCCGTCAATCCCACCCAAATCCTTACATCAATTCTTTGAGCGGGGAAAAGTTTCGGCCAACGTTCGATCCCTCCATAATCCTCAAAATTCGGGCCATGGGCGAAGTTCAATCCTGATTGCTCTACGAGCTGAGCTACGTCGGCAAAATTCGGGAGGAAGGATAATCGATCAGGCACCCAAATGCGCAACGGGTTTTTTGCCCGCTGGAATGACCAGAATTCAGGATGACGTGGTGGGAGTCGCAGACGTGGAAGCTTTTCCGGAGGCTTTACGCTTGGGCGTGGCGGTCTTTGCTCTACCTGTCCCTGCGGAGCCCCGGCGAGCACGGGATGGCGCTTGGACTTCGCCATCGGTGTCGTCCTGAGTGTCTGTGCCGGGCGCTGAATCCCCCGGCCTGTCCGGTGAATCACCATCGCCGGCAATCCCGCCGTTTTGAAGCAAAAGAAGGTCAGGGTGAGTTTCCCAGAGCCGGGACCGCATGGCATCAGCCGCCGCGGCGGTTTCTGCCTGCTTTTTGCTCCCACCGGTTCCCTTCCCGAGAGCGACTCCTTCCCATTCTACCTGAGCGACGAAGTTTTTCTGATGCTCAGGACCGGACTGATCGAGAATTTTATAGGCGGGGCTGGTCGGGGAGATGGCCTGGAGCAGCTCCTGAAGCTGGCCTTTGGGATTTACTTCGAGCGGCTTTTCCATGACCTGATCGATATCCGAAGCGGCTTCGCGGAGGACAAACTCCCGGACATCATCAAGGGTACCGTCGATGTACATGGCACCGACTAAAGCCTCAAACGCGTCGGCCAGAATGGAGTTGCGTTCACGGCCGCCATTGGCTTCCTCGCCACGGCCCATCATGATATGTTCACCCAGGCCGATGCGGAGCGACACGATCTTGAGCGCCTCACGGGAAACCAGCCTGGAGCGCAGCTTGGTCAGTTTGCCCTCACTGAAATCCGGAAAGACACTATAAAGGTGCTGGGTGATGATGACCTGGAGCACGGCGTCCCCCAGAAACTCCAGGCGCTGATTATCAAAATGCGGCTTCTGCGTTTCGTATCCCAGACTGGGATGAGTGAGCGCTTCAGCCAGCAAAAGCGGATTACGGAATTTGTAGTTTATCCGCTGTTCAAGTGGGTGCATGGGCGAGGGGAAAACGTTGGGACAGGATGAGCGCCAAGGCTGCCATCAAACGGCCCTGGAGCGTATGGACAATCTCAGGATCAATTCGCAATCTTTCCCCGCGCACTCCGCCATCATAGACAATCTACTCCCGGGCTGACAACCCATTCCTTCACGGTATTTATTCGCGAAATTCCTGACCGCCGGCCAGGCTTCGTATTTCCGCGCAATGGCTCAGTTTACCAGTTAACCCATGGCTTCCCGCCGAACTGAAGGGTCAGGAAAGTCCAGCGATGGGCGATCCCAGCGGCCGGAGGGTGGCGTTGGGAATGGGGAGACCGACGGGGCTTGAACCCGCGACATCCAGAGTCACAATCTGGCGCTCTACCAACTGAGCTACGGCCTCCATCATGAAACCGGGCTGAAACAAAAGGATCAACCCCGTGAGGAAAAGACTAGTCCGTTCTCATTCCGTCGTCAACTGATCTGATTCTACCAGGCGCTCCGCCTGAATGGAACGAGGGTCATTCATCCAGCATCTTGCGGAAACCTTCCTCATCAATGACCTTAACGCCCAGCTCCTCCGCTTTTGCGAGCTTGCTGCCAGCTTTCTCCCCGGCGAGCAGGTAGCTGGTATTTTTACTGACACTCCCAGCCACTTTGCCGCCCCGGGCCAGGATCATTTCTTTAAAGTCATCCCGCGGCTGGCTCAGCGACCCCGTGATGACCCAGGTTTGCCCGTCGAAAACTTTGACAAGGCTTGGGGCCTCTCCGCCTTCGCTATCACCGGCGTCACCTTCCGAGCCCATATTGAGACCCAGCGCTTGTAGTTCTGCGATCAGTTTCTGGTTGATATCATTTTCAAAAAACTGACGCACGCTTTGAGCCATGACTTCGCCGAAATCATACACCGCCGTTAAGTCCTCCGTGCTGGCCGCACGCAAATTGTCCATCGTGTGAAAGGTGTTAGCCAGAGACCGGGCGGCGGTGGCGCCAATGTGCTGTATGCCGAGACCAAATATGAGGCGCCAAAGGGGCCGTGTTTTGCTCTCATCCAAGGCATCGATGAGGTTTTGGGCGCTGCGTTGACCGGTGCGTTCGAGCTCAGTTAATTCGTCCGCTTTGAGCCGGTAGAGATCCGGAAGTCCGTTGATCATTTTCGCCTCGAGGAGCGCTGCGATCATTTTGTTGCCGAGTCCATCAATATCCATCGCCCCGCGTGAAGCGAAATGTTCCAGCCGCCGCTGCAGTTGAGCAGGGCATTGCGCATTGACACAGCGTACCGCTACGCTGTCGGGGTCTTTTTTGACCGGTTCGCCGCAGGAAGGACACTTTTCCGGCAACTTGAAGGGCTTCAGTTTTTCGGTGCGCAGGTCTTTTTTTACTTCCACGACGGCCGGAATAATCTCGCCGGACTTTTCGACGACGATGACATCCCCCACGCGAATATCTTTGCGATCGATTTCATCCTGGTTATGCAGGGTAGCGCTGGAAACGTTGGTGCCGCTGATAAAAATCGAATCGAATTTTGCCACCGGGGTCAGGACGCCGGTCCGGCCGACCTGGATTTCGATCTGGCGCAGGGTCGTTTCTCCTTGCTCGGCGGCATATTTATAGGCCATCGCCCAACGTGGCGCCTTCGAGGTAAAACCCAGTTCGCGCCGGTCGCGGAAACGGAGAACCTTTACCACGGCACCATCGGTTTCATAGTCGAGTTTAGCACGTTTCCCATCGAGTTCGTGAATTGCGGTCAGAATTCCATCACTGGAATCTTTTTCCCAGACCGGTTCACTCACCCTCAGGCCCCAGGTTTCAAGCGCCTCCATTAACTCTTTCTGCGTCTCGTACTCTTTCCCACCGCTTACTTCACCTGCGCTGTGAACAATTAAATCGAGCGGGCGGCGCGCGGCGATCTTTGGATCGAGCTGTTTGAGCGTCCCGGAGGTTGCATTACGCGGATTCTTGAATGCTTCCTCACCGTTGGCCACGCGTCTTTCGTTCAAGGCGCGAAAGCCTGCGCGTGACATGAATACTTCTCCACGCACCTCCAGTATTTCCGGGTGATCTTTTCCCTTCAGCTTTCGCGGCACGGATTGAATGGTGATGACATTTGATGTCACATCGTCACCGGTCGTGCCGTCTCCCCGGGTAATGACGTATTTCAATTCTCCCTCGCGGTAGACCAGAGAAACCGCGACGCCATCGATTTTTGGCTCGATGAGTACCGGGACTTTGGTATCGGTATCCCCCTCCAAACCCTTTTGAACGCGCTCGAAAAATTTCACTACTTCCTCTTCGCTGTAGGTGTTGTCGAGGCTGAGCATGGGCGTGAGATGTTCAACCTGCTGGAAGCCATCAATCGGCTCGCCGCCCACTCTTTGGGTTGGAGAATCGTCCGTAAGTAGTTCCGGAAACTCTTTTTCCAGGTCACCCAGTTCACGGTAGAGCGCATCGTATTCCTTATCCGTCAGCGGCAACTGCGTGCCCTCTTCCGCCTCCTGATAGTAAAGGCGATTCGCTTCGTTTATTTTCTCTTGCAGCTCCTTAACGCGCTTCTGCGCTTCACTCTTTTTCATGGGCTGGAAACATCCGTAGAATCGAAGGCACGGCCCTTCGATTGAGCCGTTTGCGTTGACAGATCACTGGAATTGGACCGGTAAATCAACAGCAGAATGAGAATCGCTGCGGCCGCTCCCGCGAGATCAGCCGCCCAATCTCCCACGTCCGCCCCTGACCGTCCCGGAATATAGGTCTGGTAGTATTCGTCGAGGCCACCAAGAAAAGCGATGGTCGAGAAAGTCATCACGCTGGAGAACCAGCGGCAGCCAAACCTTCGCCGGTAAAGATGCCACACACAAACCGCGCCGGCGGCGTAGATTACAAAATGCGCGACTTTATCCAGGAAAGGAATCTCCGGCCCCTCCGGCAACTCGGGAGCTGCGATCGACGAGAGGGCGAAGACCAGGATGATCCAGACTCCAAGCAAGAGCCCCCAGGGAAGACGCCCAAAAATCCTGCGGAGCGCTTGGATGAATTTACGCAGCACAAAAGGCCCTCGGTTAAATTCAGACCGCAGCCATGGTTTTTTCCGCGGTAAGAGCTTCTGCTTTTTCCAGCGCGGCCTCATCCGCTACGTCTTTGCGAAACCCAAGGAAAATATGCTCGATCTCCAGGCCAATCCATACCCTGACGCCCTTCATAAACAACTCCACGTTTTTTAGGGTAGGCGTGAATCCCTGGGGCAGATTCCAGCGTTTGCCCAGATTGTCTTTTCCATATACACCTTTCCGGATGCGACGCTCCGCCATCCTCGCGAGTCGGCGGTTGTAGAGTGCCATGCCCCACGCAAAAAAACCTCCGATTGGTCCCCAATAAGGCAGACGGCGAAATTGTGTCATTGGATCGGAATAAACAAAACGCACCGGGCCGACAAAATACGTTCCGATATCCATCAGAAAAGCCGCGAACATTAGGCGGGCATCACCCAGATAGCGGTATTTCTCCCGGTATAGCGCGTTGAACCACGCCTGATAGCTGCGAATATATTCTTTATTGTATTCCGCCGCGGCCTGTTTGGGATCTTCCGTTTTGCCTTCGATGGCGTCCGCCACCAGATTCGCTCCAATAAAGGCCGTGTGTGAACAATAATCCAATCCTTGTGAGTAAAGCGGGTCAATAAATCCAGCCGCGTCACCCACCGCGACGAATCCATCACCCGCCGCTTCACGTGAGTAATAAGGCAGTCCCTTATAGGTTCGAATATCTTTGTCGACGACTTCCGCGTTCTCAAACATGAGTTGACCGATCGGATGGCTCAACAGGTGTTTATGCAATTGCTCCGAAAGCGTTTTGCCGTCTGGCGGAGTGAACAGGCGGTCGTCATAAACCAGCCCGGCACTGATATCGCCATTTTTCAGGGGGATAAGCCAGCACCACCAGCCGTAGCCCGTGAGGTGATTGGTCGCGAGGCTGCGCGGGGTGATGCAGGTATTCACCAGTTCCGGCACTCGCTTCAGGATTTCGTAGCTGTCCAGATCACGGTGTCCGCGGAATCGTGCCCAGATCGCCGTTGTAGGGTGATCTACTTTCAAGGACTGCCAGGTCCCACGCTTCTGGGCAATGACCGCCGCCTTACCGCTGGCATCAATGACCCAGTCCGCCAGCACTTCCATCGGGCCTTCCTCTCCGACGATGCTGAGCCGATTCTGCCCGGCTCCTCCCAGGTGGAGGTCCTTGATCTTGGCCGGGCGCAGAATCTCACAGCCTTCTTCCTGCGCCAGCTTCAGCAGGTGGGCATCCAGCTCGGAGCGGTCCAGCTGAAAGGTCGGCAGCTTCACCTGATAGAACGCCCCCATTTCCGTGCACTTGCCGGGGTCTTGATTCTCCGGAGTCGTAAACCACATGCGCAGGCCTTGCTTGGAGAGCTGCTCACGATGCAGATAACTGCTCAGGTGAAGCACCTGAGTGAGAAAACATCCGGCTACCTCAGAAGTGGATTCACCTACCTTTCGGTTAAACTTGGTCGAGCGCTCAATAATGAGCACACGCAGATCCGGATTGCGCCGTTTCAAGAGCAGGCCACTGACCGCTCCGGAATAGGCACCGCCGATGATCGCAACGTGATACTGGTTTGGAGAGGACGCATTCATGAAGGTGATGATAATGGAGATGACGTAAGCAATTTCCCCAGCATTTAAGTTCGCGAGGAATCGGTCTCCGGCAACCCAAATTGGTGCTGGCAGAGATTCGCATAAAGGCCGTCCCGTTTCACGAGATCATCATGCCGACCCTGATCCACGACGCGGCCGTGATCCACGACCAGGATGTTGTCCACCCGCCGCACGGTGCTCAGCCGGTGCGCAATGATGATCGTGGTGCGATCCTTCATCAATTCATCCATCGCTTCCTGAATAAGCCGTTCCGCCTCGGAGTCCAGCGAACTGGTCGCCTCGTCCAGGATCAGTATGGACGGGTTTTTCAGGATGGCACGGGCAATGGCGATGCGTTGACGCTGCCCGCCACTGAGACGCAGGCCTCGCTCACCCACGATGGTCTGGTAGCCTTCAGGAAAGCTGGAGACGAACCCATGAGCGTTGGCGCGCTGTGCTGCCTCTTCGATCTGCTGCTCGGTGGCTTGGGGCATTCCGTAGGCGATATTCTCTGCGACCGTTCCGCCAAAGAGAATGGTATCCTGGGGGACCAGCGCCATCTGTCCTCGCAGCCAGGAGATCGGAAACTGCCAGGCGGGCCGGCCATCGATCAGGACCTGGCCTGAAGTCGGTTCAAAGAAACGCTGAACGAGGGATATGATCGTGCTTTTGCCTGCACCGCTTGGACCCACCAGTGCCACCCGCTGAGACGCCTCGATATGAAAGGAAACGCCATGCAGCACGCTGAGCTCTGGACGCGAGGGGTAGGCGAACTCCACGTGCCGAAACTCCACCTCACCCCAGAGCGGCTGCAGCGCGACGTGGTGCGCGATTGATTCGGTCGCGGCGCGATCGATCTCCTCGGACGGCTGCTCCTGCAGATCACGAATCCGTTCGGTTGCGCCGAAGGCTTTCTGCATGCGCACGGCCACTTCGCCCACCGTGCCGCCAGCGGTTCCGACAAAGGCCAAATAAAACATAAATCGTGTAAACTCGCCCGGGGTCAGGGTTCCCTCGCTGATCAGGACAGAGCCACGCCACATGACAAAAACCACCATGCACAGGGCAATCGCCACGACAGTGCACAGCATGAGAGCCCGGTATTTTGCCCCGGTAATGGCCGGATGGACATAGGCGCCGATCGCATCCCGGTAACGGTTCACCTCATGAGTTTCCTGGACGAAAGACTTCACGGTGTGAATCGCCTGCAGAGACTCCGTCACCGCCGTTGAGCTGTTGGCCAGTTCATCCTGGGCGACCTTGCTGATGCGCCGGATGCGTTTTCCCAAGAAAATACCAATTGCGACCGCGATCGGGACTGCGACGAGCACGATCAGCGAGAGCTGTGCCGCAGTCAGAAACATGAGCGTGATGCCGCCAGTCAAAAGCACCGCATATTTAATAATCGTGGGCAGATCATTGATCCACGCTTCCTGCAGTTGGGCCAGATCCGACAGCAATCGGCTGCTCAGTTCCCCGGTCCGGCGCTGGGAAAAAAACTCCATAGGCGCGTGCATGAGCTGCCGGCAGGTATCGATCCGAACCTCCGCCAGCGCTCTCTCACCGGCTTTGGCGAAGCAAACCATTTCCAGATAGGTGAAAACGAGAATAGCCACAACCAGGCCCAGCAGAACCAACGCGACGGTGTGGATATCATAAAACCACGCCGGAACATGAGGCCGCTCAACATCCGCGAATTCAGCCAGAGTCCCGTCCACCTGATAACCGGCCATGTAGGGAAAGGCCAGACGCAGAACGGTGCCGAAAACCAGCCCGCTGAAGCCGAGCGCGATCAACCAGCGATGCGGGTATAAATAACGGAAAAGGCGGGCGGCCTTGGTCGGTTGGCCGGTGACCTTCTGCGGCGGGCCTGATGTGTGGCCATCTGGATTGCGCTGGACCATGGGGGCACGAGAAGCGGCAGCCCTGCCTGAACGCTCTCCTCTCAAGACGCTCCGGGCGGCCAAATCCGCATTCTGATAAGGAATTGTGCTCATCGTCAGGTGCTCGCAGCAAGCACCGACGTCAACGAAGAGCGTTCAATTCACTCCCAAGGTCTTACTTCCAGTTCCGCGTCACGACTCAGGCTTCTGAGGCGCATGCCAGAACGACCGGTAATAGGCCTCATCAATGCCGAAGTAGAACGAGAGATCTTTCCCATCAGGATTGACGTCCTCATCCAGGACACCATTGCGCCTCATTTCACGAACCCAGTCATGGTGCGGTGTCGGATTGGGCTTTTCCATCCGGTTAAGGCTGAGATTCTTCTCAGCATAGGCGGTGATCGAGGCAAGCATCTCCTGGTAAACCGGGTCCTCTTTACTTTCAAAAACTCGGGCGGGCGGATCGGCGTCAAGGTCCTGCCAGTTTCCCTCCTGCTTGGCGGCAGTCCGGTCTTTGGCTTTCCGGTCACGGCAGATCTCAAGTCCGCCCGCTTCCCTGGCCAGAGGCGCACGAAGCAGAAGAGATTGTTCCGGGTTGCTGACGTTCATACGCAGCCCGAAAGTTTCCCGGAAGTCCGCATCAGAAGGTGGTGCATAATTATTTGCGGTAAAGGAATGGAAGTTTGTGCCGTGACAGCTTGCGCAGTGCTGATCCAAAAGTTTTCTTTCTACGGGCACGCGGATTCCGTCATCTTTATTCAAAAACGCAAAGGTCCCGCTGTATTGGGACCAGCTTTCTATCCAATAATAGACTTTCCTCAGCTCTTCTTCACTGAGTTCCACACCTTCGTGCCCTTCCTCCATCAGTTGGTAGAGCTTACTGGCCTTTGCTCCAGTCGAACCAGCCGCTAAATTTCCTTTATTACCCACCCCGCCGAAGCCCGAGGCAATCAGGTTGCGGCAGCGGATCGTGATGTAGGCCTGATTAAACCATGGATCGAGGTCGTCATTGAGTACCACGTTCCCGGCGCGCGTGTCATTATCGTGGCACTCGACGCAGTGTTTATCCAGGATTGGCTGAATATCCCGAGGGAAATGAAAAATCTCTGGAATTCCCTCTGGCTTTTCGATCTGGGACGGCGCTCGCTTTAATGCGGTCAGATTGGTGATCCGTTTCGACGTCTCTGTCCGGTTCTCGTGACAGCCCACACAACTCGTAACCTCACCAGGCTGCAGCGTGACAAAGCTCTGCATCCGCTTGAGAGATTTCCCTTCCTTATCCATCGCCACCATAAAGAAATTCCGCATCGCGGGCACTTCGAAAAAAGCCGAGCCATCTTCTTCCACGGGCACGTTTCCCCAAACTCTCTCAAGGAAAAAGTTTCCGTTGTAGCTCAGGTTCTCCGTATGGCCCGTGTGATGCACAGGTTTAGGCAGAATCTCGATAAGCAGTAGGTGATCCACGTCGTTTCGTTCGACGTCCTCAAAACGCCGAGCCTGAGTGACGTCCGCCAGGATCACCGTCCCGGTTCCCTTAGAGAGATCCGTGCGGTCGGGAAGCACCGGTGGCCTGGGGTGAGCCTTCAGTGACCGCGGTTCATGCACCCATCCGGCTGGCACCCGGTGGAGCAGTAGTCGCTGACCATCATCATTAAGAAGATAAAGCCGGTCCTCCTGACAGGCTAAATATACGCCAGGCGCAATCGGCCAGGGATCACGGTAACCCTTTTTCCGATCCAACTTAATGTTCGGCGTGACCTGACGAACACTGGACTTTGCGTCCGGTCCATCATCCGGATTCAAAATCGTAATACTCCCCACATGCTCACCGCTGCCGTGAGGGTGCCGGATAAAAATAACCTCGTTCGTCCCTGGAATAGGTTTCGCATCAATGAACACATCCGGTTCATTCATGTTTCCCCAGAATGTCATAATCCCTGTGCCGTCTGGATTGATGGTCCACAAACCATGAGGAAACCCGCGGTCACGCTCAACATATTCCCAGCGCATAAACAGCAGACGCCCGTCCGGCATAACCCAGGGTGTATTTTCGGTTTCAACGTTTGCCGTGAGCATGCGGATATTGTCTCCGTTACCTGCCGCCCGGTGCAAAGTTGCCACCTGGGCATTCAGACACGGCACCCAGCGCCGCGTCCGGGATGAGCAAAAGACAA
Source organism: uncultured Verrucomicrobiales bacterium (assembly GCA_964622095.1). Classification (GTDB taxonomy): domain Bacteria; phylum Verrucomicrobiota; class Verrucomicrobiia; order Verrucomicrobiales; family CAZUPP01; genus CAZUPP01. The sequence goes on along the minus strand of CAZUPP010000033.1, from coordinate 15,746 downwards.
GATTGCCGTCCGGCAGGTAAATTGGTTCTATATCATCATCTGGCCCATCGGTAAGCTGACGCATACCTGTGCCATCGACATTGATTTCATAAAGATGATTATGATATTCTCCTCCGGGCCGGTAGGCGAAAAGTATTTTCTTTCCGTCATAATGAACACACGGGTCACGGACCCCTCCTTCTTTGTCAGCGAAGATGGTGTGTTCCTCAAGCGTGCGCAGGTCTAACTTAATCAACCGGCCTTCCTTCTGAATGTTCCATTTCTCCAGATTTTCAGAATAGTTGTCACACCAATAACCGAAGCTTTCGTACCAATGTGTTCCACCGGCTGGGGTTCTTTGGGCAAAAAGCAATTCATCCACCCCGTGCACCCGAATTAAGTAGGCCGCGATTCCTGCCTCCAGCTTGACCAGATCCTCCCTCAGGAACGCCGGCCGCGGTTTCGGCTCATCCTTGGCGGCAAGGTCCTGCTTGAGTTGTTCAACGTAATCTCCAAGCTTCACGTTGATCAGGTCAATCAATTGCGGCCCACCCGTGGCTTCAAATTCTTTAGACAATGGTGAGGCCATTACGAGATCAGCCGCCTCACGCACGAAGTCCAGCTGCTGTGTGAGACGAAAGCATTGGTGTAACTCGATCGTGTTGAAATATACAGCCATCCGTTGCCGCGAATACTCCGCTCCCTCAGGAATATCCGCACCCAATGATTTGACCGCGTCAGCCCACGGATGATCTGCAGGGAGTTCCGCCAGAAAAGCTTCTTTCCGGCGCTCCAGATAGGTCCGCTCCAGTTTGGTCATGTCTGGCTCGCGAAACCATGGGAAGAAATCCCCAAAGTTGCGGGCACGGCCGTCCGGACCATCTTCGGCGAGGGCAATAAAATAATCGGGATGAGAGACCTCAATCAGATCATGGAAATTATTTTTCGTCGCATCACGCCACCACGTTTGCCGGATTGGCCCTTTTTTATCCTCCGGCAGCTCTGACCACCACGGCAGATACTGCTCTTTAAAGTCGAAAAATGATTCATAAAGGGTCGCCTTTTCCCGGTATTCCGGATAGGGCGCCGCGATACTATGCACAACTGGCACCAGCAGAAAACCAAGCGCAGCGAGGCCAGTCTTAATATTTTTCGCTCCGAAGTATTTATTCGCCTTCATTTTTCTCGAGGGGGATTCTTAGTAGAATTTCTAACGTTTAAAGTGATTCCAGATAGGACACAAGATCGGCTATCTCCTCGGCGCTCAGTTGGCTCGTCCGTCCGTGGCGATCTTTCGGGTTAAACTCTGTCAACACCTGCTCGAGTGTTTCTGCCCGGCCGTCGTGCAAATACGGAGCCGTCCGCCAGATTTCAACCAGCGTGGGGGTATCGTAACGATGATCTGTATCCAGCTCGGTGCCTGTTCCAACATCGTGCAATTTCAGGTCCGTAAACAGCTCGCCCTGGTGGCAGTTTACGCAACCCGTGGCGGCGCTTTCAAAAATGCTTTTTCCGCGAAGGGCTGCCTCCGTCATTTTACCATCCTTTTCTAGATGTGGGCTTGGCTCAGATTTCAGGGAGGCGATATATGCCTGTAAGGCTTCCAGTTCATCCGCCTTTGCATCGTGTAATTGAAAATGGCGCAACCCCTTTTCCACGGCCACCTTCCAATCCGAACGTACACCCAGAGACATTGAGGGCGGGGTGAGATCGGTCAGCAAGAGGGACTTGGCATTTTTTGCATTGCCAATGCCATCATTGAGCAAATCCCAATTCATCCCGTCCGCCCGTCCATCCGGGTGGCAACTCACACAGGACACCCATTTCTGGAAACAGTAATTGGCGTCATGAAAAATCATTTCGCCGCGCCGCGCTGCGCTCAGATCCTTCGGCTGTTCACCCAGGGTTAGCCGCTTCTTTATCTTCAGTGTGGCAGGATCAACTAAGGCTAATTCTCCACTGTAGTAACCTGCAACAATCAGATTCTCACCGGCCAGTTCGAGATCCCGTGGCCCGGGCAGGTCAATTTCTTCCCTTTGCAGCAAGCCTGCCCCGAAAAGTGCGCTCAAGTGATAAGAGAGTTTTTCCTTATTCGCGGCGTCCTGTTTGATCTCCGACCAAATCTGTGCCGCGCTGCCGGAGTAGCTATCATAATCATCCACCTCCGCCTCGCCCGCCAGCAAACGATGCAACCGTCCCAAGTCTATCCGGGCGAGTTCATGGGCTCCCGCCAACGTTACATAGGCCGTGTTCCCATCTACGGACAGCGCAATTCCCCAGGGATCAGCCGCTCCTAAGGTCACCTGATCCAGCAGAACCGTCGCTTCCGGACGTAATTCCTCCACATGAATAATGCTCATCGCATTCGTATTGATCCAGCCCCGCTCCAATTGCGTCGTTGGGAGCGAGGTCCGGCCGAGGGTATGCAGCACGTATAGCCAGCGGCCATCGGGAGAATATTTCAATTGCCGCACATTTGATGAGCCATAAGGCAAACGAATGCTTTTCTCCAGCTCACCTTTTGCCCCATCCACCATCGAGATACTCGCCGCGGACTTCACGCTGTTGGCCGCTTTTTCGGGTATTAAATGCGCGATCGCCAACTGCGGATTCGTCGGGTGGCTCGCCATAAAAAATGGCTGTTGAGGCAAGGTAATCCGGTTAATTTCTTGGCCATCTGCCAGGTCAATTATTCTTACCTCTCCCAGTCCATATTCTGTCACGGCCAGATACTTTTGGCCATCACTCGCGAATTCTGCCAGCCCTACCGGTTTCGGTCCTGCGACAATTCGCCGCACAATTTTGCCGTCTCTGCTGACCTCGGCAATTGTGCCCGCGTCATATTCCGCGGCATAAATGCTTTGATCACCCGAAGACCAGATAACGTCTCGTGGTTCGCCTTTCAGCTGAACCGTTTTCTTTGCCGCCTCGCGATGCGGATCAAGATAAACACAGCCCGCCGTGCGGTCGCTCACCGCCAGATGCGCTCCATCAGCGCTTATTGCGATATCGAAAGGTGACCGGTAGACAGGCTCGCTCATCAGCGGCGTCACACCACAAAGCACTGCTACGAATAAAAAGGAACAGCGGAAGAGGAAGAGGTTTGGCAGTCGGGTCATCACTTCAAAAGTCACCCTAGAATAATCGCACGCGTGCTCCCCGCCCGTTATCCCCAAATCGTTAGGGGGTTCATCTTTAGTTGAGGGAAATTCGAAACAATCACTCCGTCTCAGAAGGCCTAGATCATCCGTAAATGTCAATCTTTAAAGAAAAACATCACTCACATTCCCTTTTCGCCTTGCCGTAAGTTCGAACCGGCATTTTCCACCGCCAAGTCAAGATACGTATCCAGAGGCGGTGGTTTCGCGCCGAACGCTTCGATCTTGACCCAATTGTCTCGTATCTGGGTGACTTGAAATTTATTTTGCTCTTTGTCATGTAGCTGCTGCCCTTCGCGAAGAAATCTTATTGGAACAGGATGGCTGATTTTAAAGCGAAAAGCGGTTAGTCTTGAATCACTTCCGCCTCGCATCATAGACAATTCGTCCGGATAAACGCGCAGTTTCCGAGGAGTGCTTTCTCCTGGATAGATCCATGCGGCGGCCGTCACTTTCCTCCATAACTGTCTGGGAATATATCGTTTGGGCCGCGTCACATCCTCCAAGACAATGATTGACGACCAGTAGAACACTCCTTCCTTGTAGCCCCGCTCCTTTAGCACAACCTGTGCACGGTTTAGCGTGGATTGCGGATAAATGTTTCGTTCTGCGAGCGCGATGACAGCTGGAGTCACCGCGATTTCACTGAATGCAAGATTGTCTGGACTGGCTGTCTCCTTGATCACCCTCGCGACTTCTGCCTCTCCATTATAGTCGGGATGTCCAAACGCTACTGGATTTAAGTAATAGAAGACGGCAATATTGACGCACACGTATGTAATCAAGAGCATGGTCAATCCTCGCATTGATGGATATAGCGTCGCTAATGCTCCGGCGAATACCGAGAATGCGAGGACTGCCTTCAAAGTGGCATAGTCATACACCGCCGAATGTTTCATTACGAGCACATTCTCTAGTAAAGGGATTAGTAAAATGGCAATCCATAGTATGAGTTGTCGTTTCTCGAAGGAACCACAGGATGAAGAGAACCCACTTCTCCAGACACGGCGGGTGGATAATAATAGCAGCAGGAAAACTGCGAATACCGGAAGGACACACCACAGATAGGTGGTGAAGAGCTTCTCCACAATCAATCGGAAAGGGCCGGTTCCCGCGTTTGACGCACGCATGGCAAGTGCATCAAAAAATTCCGTTAGACCAAATTCGTAGCTATAGAAGGCGATAATCGTCGTTCCAGAGAAGACCGCCATCACGCCAATGCTCATCGAGGTAAGGCAGAAGGATCTCTGCCCCGTCCAGTAATATAAAACTCTATAACCGCAATAGAGTGCACCGGCAAAAATAAATCCAGTCCATTCTGTCCAGCACATCAGAAAGACTAAGATGATTAGAGTGACTCGCCGTCTTGCGCATGGCCCTCCTTTCGCATGATCGCGGACAAATACAGTCAACGCAGAAACCCACCATAACTGATTGAGTTGATGCGCCCAATAAGAGTTTCCATGAGCCCAGAGAGAGGAGGCGGCAAATAGATACAATATCGCGGAGGCTAGCGCCCCTCCTTCTCGCGCGCGATTGGATATTCGCGGCACCAGATTCGGAAGCAACTGGCGTTGAAGAAAGTAAATCCCTAAAGTTACGGCCAGTCCAATTGCTACATTGAAGAGACGAAGGCTGATTACAGAATTTCCTGCTCCGACTCCCTTTAGGGTGAGGTAGGGCAGAATAAACATCATTGGTGGGAAGCTGATGTAATATGAGTTTCCCTTTTCATCCATCAAGGTTGCGGTTGGCAGATTCTCGATGAATTTATTGTGATCGGCGCCGAATGTGAAGATTGGCCGAAATAGATGTGTGCTCCAAGGCGTCTCGTCATAAGCTTTTATCGTCACGAGGACGTGAGCAAGAGCGTCCTCATTATGACTATTCCCCAAAGGCCGTTCGAACAGATGGGGCCAGCGGATCAGAACTGAGATACACGCCAGGAAAATCAACAACCCCAATGAAGCCACCGGTTGACTCTTCACGAAGCTCATAATTTATTTGTGTCAGCCGCTAAGGTCAACTCCTACTCTAATTCCTGCTGTCTTTTGAAAGACGTTTCAATATATTCCACCGGCGTAGAGTCGTTTTCGCTTGAGCTCAAAATCCTCAGCCGAATCCACGGATCACCCGCCGCTTCCGCTAGAAGTTTTCTTCCGTGATTATCGGTCCATATTTCGTTGCGCCGGGTGAACCGCATGGGACTTACTTCAGTCAGTTGCACAAGGACGTGTTCGTCCTCATTCAGCCGGGTATCTTTTAAACTGATCTGTTGAGGAAAAACTCTCAGCTTCACGGGACGATCGTCTCCCTGTCTCAACCAAAGGATCGCGCTGATGTGGTCCCACTTCTTGTAGTCTATATGCCGGTAGGGCCCCCCACCTTCGAGTTTCCGTATTGGCGCAAACCAGAAATAGACACCCTCTTCATAGCCGCGAGCAGTGAGAATTTCCTGAGCTTGCTCCACATTGATTGATTCGAAAATATTCCTATTTGCCGGGTGAATAACTTCTCCGCGAATGAAGGTGTTAGCAAAGGCCAGCTGTTTATCCGTGGTCTCTTCGCGGATCAGAAGTCCCGCTTTTTCCACCCCATTGTAATAGATGTGATCAAACTCAACAGGATTGAGATGATAGTATACCGCCATATTGGCGGCAGTGTAGGCGATCATCATTACCACGAGTGTCCTATTTTGATTTAAATAAATAATCATCAGTCCGGCCACCACGCAGATGGCCAGAAGCACTTTCAGAACCGCGTAATCATAAAGGATTGTGTGCTTGGGTAGAAGAAGGTTTTCAACACTGGGAGCGAATAGAACGAAGAGGAATGCCATAAGGTCAAGTCTACTGAATCTCCTCTCGCGTAATCTGAGGCGCCTTAGCTTTTGCCTCGAGCAAGCCGCCGCTAGAGCTACGATTACAAGGGCAGGCAAAAGGCACCAGACAAAAGTCAGCAACATATAATGCAGGTGGATCAATCCCACCCCGCCACTTCGAAACTCGATTCTTCCAAGAATGGCGGAGAAGTATTCGTCCAGACCAAATTGGTAGCTTTGAAACGCCACAATTGATATCGCCGCCGCAAACGCGGTCCCGGTGAGGGCGGCACCCTTCCACAACCCTTGAGCCGTCCTTTTGGAGAAATGGAGATAGGCGTAGCCGGCAATCAAGCTTCCCGTGAATAGAAATCCTGTCCATTCCGTCCAGCACATCAGTAGGCTGAGGATAATGAGAACCACTGTCAGGCTGGAGCCCTTTTCTTCCTTACTCACGTCTTTGAAGAAAATAAAAAGCGCGCATAGCCACCACAATTGATTAAGCTGGTGGCCCCAATAGGGATTCCCGTGGCCCCATAGCGAAGAAGCTGCAAATAAATAGAGTGAAGCCGAAGCCAGCGCCGCTCCTTCGATTTTCCCGATTGATCGTCTCGGAAATATCCAGCGGAGAAAACTTCGTAGAAAGCAATACAGAAGAACAGTTACCAGCAGCCCTATCGTCACATTAAAGAGCCGCAGCGGGATAACCTCGATAGGAATCTGAAAGACTTTGAAAACCGCATAGGGCAACACGAAAAAGAGCGGCGGGAAGCTGATGTAATAGTTGTTTCCCTTGTCATCCATGTAACTTGCCGTCGGCAAATTATCGATAAACTTATTGTAGTCCGCACCGAGAGTAAAGATCGGTCGAAAGTAGTGGATGCTGGCTGGCGTTTCATCATAGGCACGCATCGTTACCAGGACATGGGAAAGCGCATCTTCACCGTGGAGATTGGACAACGGCCGGTGGATCAGATTGGGCCAGCGCACGATCACCGACAACACACACAGGACGCCCAGGATGAATATCGGTTTCGTGAAAACTTGCTTCATTGCTCGCCGCGCAGCCTCCCCCTTTTTCCGTCCTTGCGTCAAGGACAATCCACGTCAAGGTCCTCTCAGCGCGCCTTCACTCTTCCCTTATCCGCCCGCCCTCTCAAAATCTTGATTTACTTTTCATGACCACTGCACGCGTTACAGTTGAGCATCAGCCCGGGTTGCACGTCGCCGTTACGGATCGCGGCACCCTCCAGGAATGGTTTGTTCTTGCTTATCCCATCCCGGATGAATCCGATCCCCTCGCCGTTTTTTCTCGCGCCGCCGGTGCTTTACATGATCGCGATGCCCATATCACCAATCAATTTGTCTGGCATCGCGCCGAGCTCGCGGATTCCGCCCGGCAGACTTGGGAAAAATTGCTCGGCCCTACCTCGTGGCCGGTCAGCTGGATGATTGATCCGCTCGGTGTTCATCCTTACGGCGGCACCACCATCCGTGCCATTTCCGGACGCCCGGTGGACTATATTCATGAGCATGGCCGCACAATTGGCGCCCGTTATTCCTCAGATTATGCGGACTATTTTCTGCTCGGTGATTTACGCGATCTGAATACCAGCCGCCCGGCCCCTGCCCAGACAGAACGGGTTTTGCTGACCATGCGCAATGCCCTCGCTCAGGCCGGAATGAATTTTACCGATGTCATGCGCACCTGGTTTTTTAATGATGACATCCTCGGCTGGTATGGGGCCTTCAATGAAGTTCGTACGGCTTTTTTTCACGAATGGGACGTCTTTAATCACACCGTTCCTGCCAGCACCGGTATCGGCACGAGAAATCTGGGCGGCGCGGCCCTCATTTCTTCGCTCATTGCTGCGCGCGGAAAGAATCCTGAGGAGTTTTCTTTCTACGCGGTTCCGTCTCCCCTGCAGAATCCCGCGGAGGAATATGCCAGCAGCTTCAGCCGGGCTGTGGAGATTGCCACCCCGGACCGCCGCCATCTCTTTATCTCCGGCACCGCCAGCATCGATAAGGACGGAAAAACCATTCACCTCGGCGATGCCCACGCCCAGACTCATTTCACTCTCGATGTCATCGAGGCTTTGCTCGATTCCCGAGGAATGAATTGGTCCGATTCTCTCCAGGGCGTCGCCTATATTCGGGACGAAAAAGATACCCAAACGGTTTTGCGATGTTTTCAGCAGAGAGGGCTCGCGCAATTGCCCGTCCTGTTCAGTAATAATACCGTATGCCGGGACGATCTTCTTTTTGAGCTTGAGATTCAGGCTGCCCGCCGCCCCCTTTAGTTTCCCCATGTCACCCCTGCCTCATCGCTCCCCTGGTCTGGCCCTGTCTCGCGCGGGCCTGCTGCTTCCGCTCTGCCTGGTGTTGTCTTCCTCCTCGCTCCTTGCTCAGGAACAACCGGACCCCTCCGCTTCTCTTGCCCGCCCCATTTACGCGTCCCCTGCCGCGATTGAAGTCAATCCTACGAAGGACCGGATCTACGTCGCCCTTGGCGGTCCCGCTCAGATCGTCGAGCTGGACCTCGCACCCGAAGCAGCCCAGGGCGAGCGGCTCCGCACCTGGGATTGCCCGGACCGGCCCACCGGCATGACTTTTTCTCCAGACGGCGATCTCCTCGCCGTCACCTGCGGCGAGGCCCAGGGCCTTGTGCAACTCATCGATCTTCCTTCGGGCCAGGCTCAATCGTTTCCAGTCGGTTTCTCCCCTCTTGCGCCCGTTTTTCTGGATTCCTTCCGGCTCGCAGTCTGCCACTGGCACATCCATCAGGTCATCGTCTATGAGATCCCCTCCGGCCGCGTTGCTGGCCAGACAAAGATCACCCGTGAGCCGGTCGTGGCCGCCTTGGCCGGGACCGGGGAGAGCAGGCGCCTCTTCGTCGGTAATCACCTGCCCGCCCAGCCTGCCACCCGCCCTCACGTCGCATCCCTTGTCGAGGTGCTGGATCCCCAGTCTCTGGAGCTCGTCTCCTCCATCCTCCTGCCCAACGGCTGCAATGCGCTCAAGGACATGTGCACCTCGCCTGATGGCCGCTATGTCCTCACCACCCATCATCTCGGTCATCATCAGGTCCCGACCAATCAGCTGGAACGCGGCTGGATGAATGCCAACGCCCTCAGCGTGATTGATGCGGATTCCGCCACTCTCCTCGCCACCATTTTGCTCGATGACACCACCCGCGGCGCGGCCAATCCCTGGGGTGTCACCTTCAGTGAGGATGGCGCGGAGGTCTACGTCGCCCATGCCGGCACCCATGAAGTCACCCGCTTCTCTTTCCCTTCTCTGCTCGGATACATTGAGAAGCATGCCGTGCCGGATCAGCCCTCTGAGACCGGCGGTTACCGTGAAGGGCTGGAGAATGACCTGCGCACCATGGTCAGCATTGGCCGGGAGCGCGTCACCACCCTCGGCAAGGGTCCGCGCATGATCGCCGCTGCCGCTGGGCGCACCTTTGTCTGTGATTATTTTGGCGATGGCAGCCTCACCGTCATCACCTGGGACGGGCCCGGCGGCCACCCCAATCTCGATTCCTGGCCTCTCCGCGATGATGAACCACAGATGGATGAAATCCGCCTCGGTGAGCTGCGCTTTGCGGATGCCTCCCTCTGCTTCCAGGGCTGGCAAAGCTGTATCAGTTGTCATCCCGCCATTCGCGCCGATGGCCTCAACTGGGACCTCCTCAATGATGGCATCGGCAATCCGAAACAGAGCAAAAGCATGCTCTTCTCACACGCCACCCCACCCGTCATGGGCCTCGGCGTTCGCGCCGATGCGGAGACGGCTGTGCGTGCCGGCATCCGCTTCATTCAGTTCGCCGCCGTCAATGAAGACGAAGCCACCTCCATCGATGCCTATCTCAAGTCCCTCCAGCCCTTGCCCAGTCCGCATTTGGACGATGAAGGTAATCTCTCCACCCTCGCCCTTCGCGGCCGGGAACTCTTCCACGGCAAAGCCGCCTGTGCCGCCTGTCATCATGGCCCCTACTTCACGGACCTGAAGAGTCACCCCATCCGCCACGCGGCCGGGCCTGATCTGGGCAAGGAGTTCGATACCCCGACCCTCCGCGAGGTCTGGCGAACCGCCCCTTATCTCTATGACGGGCGCACCATGGATATGGCCGAGGCGCTCCGCCTCAAGTCTGCCGCCGCCGAGACCCTTACCATAGAGGAAATGGACGCTCTCGTCGCCTACGTCCTTTCACTATGAGCCGCGATGCCGGGGAGAGACTCATCATGGTCGCCGATCCCCTTCCGGATCTGCCGCCGCCTTCCTTCCCGCCCGGCTTTGGCACCCGCCTCATGACCCCGGCCGATGTCCCCCTCTGGACCGACGTCCAGCGTGATGCGGAACCTTTCTTCCAGATCGCCGATGACCTGTTTAACCAGGAATTCGGCCATGACCCGGGCCAGGCTTTTCAACGCTGCTACCTCATCACCGCTCCTGCTCCGGATCCCGATCACACTCGGCCCGGCTCCCACCACGCCGCCGGGGTCATCTCCGCCTGGTGGGATGACTCCTTTACCTATCGGGACCAGACGCGCCCTTTCGGCCGCCTCCACTGGCTTGCCGTCCGGCCCGCCTATCAGCGCCGAGGCCTCGCCCGCGCCGCCTCCCTTTTCGTCCTCCACCGCCTCCGCCAGGAGTTCGGCCGCGCCTACCTCGTCACCCAATCCAACCGCCACGGCGCCATCCAGCTTTACCAGTCGTTGGGCTTTGTGGTGATTTAGTGAAGGCAGTCCTTGGACTTTTTTTTTGACGCCTCCCTACACCATCCCCCGTCGCCTTCTGCGGTACCGTAACGGCGGATCATGATGCGCGTCCTTAAAACTGCGCACGAAATGACTCGCATTCGCATAGCCACATTCCCGCGCGATCTCCTTCACGCTGGTATCCGTCAGCTCCAGCATCCGCACCGCCGCCCGGAGCCGCCTTTCATTCAGTAAATCACGCGGCCCTTTCCCCAGGCAGCGTTTCATTTCCCGGCTCACATGCTCCGGCGTCCGGCCGGCCGCCCTCACCATCGCCGGCACTCCCTCCCGTAAACCTTCCGCCGTTTCGGTCACTCGGATCGCTTCATCCAGCCAGCTCGGCGCCGATCCCACCGCGTTTGCCTCCGTCCGGTGCCGCCGCGCCAACTGCGCCAGCGAACACAGAAAGGTGATCGCCGCCAGCGCATCCCGCGGCCCGCCCGTCACTTCCTCAAAGACCTCGCGCACCTCCGGCAACAGATCCTCCCGCGGCGACCAGTGCACCGGATACCGCGACCGGAACGCGAACAGATCCTTCACCGCCGGCATCTCTGCCGCGCGCTCCAGATCTCCCGTCAGCGGAGAGAAGGCCACCGTCATCACCGTCAGCGGCTCGGCCCGGCGCCCCGTCATCGTATGCCGGTCCTGTGGCCGGATGAAAAGCACATCGCCCGGCTTCAGCTCGCTCATCTTTCCATCTCCCACCTCGTGCCGCCCGCGCCCGCTCTCCACGTGCATCACCTCATGGAAATTATGATTGTGCAGCCCCGCCGATTTCTGCCCGATCCGGCTGCGCGCCACCAGCAGGCGCTCCTGCGCCTTTGCCAGCTCACCCCACACCATGCTCTGCGCCGCGCGCGGCATCGTTGTTCTTGTCCTCATACATTGTCCGGATCCCGCCACACCAGGATCAAGACCATGCAATTATGCACCTGCAGATAGTCCTTGGGAATCATAAACACATACGAAATAAATTTTTTTCATCTTTTTATGCCCCGGACATCCCGGACGCCCCGGACGTGATGCAACACCTCCCTTTCCGGTGCATATTAACTAAGTAGCCTGAGTTTCACCGCCGTTGCCGCCGCCACCGCCCGCCTTCCTTCATTCCTGCCCTGATCCGTCTTCCTTGAGTCACCGGTCCTGTTCCCGTTCCCGACCCCTTCGCCATCCCATCACCAGACCAAATCCCGCTCATCCGCCGTCACGCCATACAACCTGTCCTCCCCGCTCAACCTAACCCGACCAAACCAGCCAACCCAGACCCGGCCCGACCGCCCACACCCCCTCCGATCCGTGCCTTTTTTCTTTTACCAAACGGTCGGTAAAACAATCCCATGCCCCGCCGATCCCCTCAAATCCATCCTTTCAGCCTCTTCGCCTCGGCCCTGCTTTCTTTTTACCGAACGGTCGGTAAAATACCCTCCGCCTTCCCCTGAGCTTTCCTGACCCCCTTCCCTCACGCTTGACGGCGAAAGCGGACCGCCACATTTTGCGGCTTATTTCCAACATCTTGCAACCGGTTGAGCCGGGCCTTGCCCTGGCTTCCCTTGATCCATCCTTCTACATCCTCAGCATCCTGTCGCCTCCTCCTTCACCTGCCGCATGCCTGACATCAGACATATCCTCCACTTCGTCATTGATGACTTGCGCCCGGAGCTCAATTGCTTCGGCAAAACCAAGCTGCGCACCCCCCACATCGATGCGCTCGCTGCCCGCTCCACCCGCTATGAGCGTGCCATGTGTAACTTTCCCCAGTGCATGCCCTCCCGTTCCAGCTTCATGGCCGGCAAACGGCCACCCCATTTCGTGAACTGGAGCAACATGCTCCTCACCGGAGGCCAACCCACCCTGCCCGCCTTCCTCAAGCAGCACGGCTTTAAGACGATTTCCTGCGGCAAGGTCTACCACGAGCCGCTCGACGATGCTTTTCACTGGGACGAACTCCACCAGGAACTCTGGCGATCAAAGCCTCACGGCCGTGTCGATATCAATTCGCACGACTATCAGCTCCCGGAGAATCAGCAGAAAACCCTCTATAAACAGACCCTCAGCATGCGGGAGATCCGCTCCATCTGGGAACCGTTGCCGCCTCTCTATGAATGCGCCGACGCGGCCGATGATGGCTACGCCGATCACAGAATCGCTTCCAGCGCGATCGATGCGCTTCAGCGCCATCATGCTTCCAGCCCGGACCAGCCCCTCTTCCTGAATGTCGGCTTCGTCCGGCCCCACCTGCCCTGGACCGCGCCCAAATGGGCCTGGGATCTCTATGACCGGGATCAGATTGATCTCGCCGATAACCCCTTCCTCCCTGAGGACGCCGTCGGCTACTCAGATATGTGCGACTTCATGCACTACGGGGATCAGGAGGTCCAGGAGAAGCTGAGTGACATCGGCCGCTACGCTAAAATGGATGAGATTCCGCAGCTCAGTGAAGATAAGCAGCGTGAGTGCATCCACGCCTACTGGGCCGCGGTCAGCTTTATGGACGCCCAGGTCGGGCGGGTCATGGCGGAGCTTGAGCGGCTCGGCATGACGGAGGAAACCGCCGTCGTTTTCTGGGGCGATAACGGCTGGCATCTCGGCGAACACGCGCTCTGGTCCAAGATCACCAATTTCGAGGAATCCAATCGGGTGCCGCTGCTGGTCTGTGTGCCCGGTGAAACCGCGGGCGAAACCACCCGGCATCTCGTTGAAATGGTCGACGTTTACCCCACGGTCTGCGATCTGCTCGGGCTCGATCCGCCCGATCATCTCGAAGGCAAGGCCCTGGCCTACGGTCCAGCCTTACAGACCATCCCCGATGACGCTCCGTCGGAGGCCTTCGTCGTCAATCACGGTGCCAAAACCATCATCACCGACCGTTACCGGCTCACCTTTTACACCGGCGCGGGCGATAATCCCCAGGGCCGCGTCATTCCTGACCGCGGCGCCTTTGAGCTTTTCGATCATTCCCATGATCCCCGGGAGAACAAAAACGTCGCGCGCGATCCCGCCTATGCCGAGGTCAAAGAACAGCTCTGGCTGCGGCTCCAGCAGGTTTATGGTCCGCACCCGCAAAATCCCTGAAATCTTCAGTTGCATGCACCCGCACCCGGTCCATATTGCCCATCCACAGGCGTTCTCTCCTCCTCAAGATTTTCTCTCATTTTCTTAAGGACGCGGGGTGGAGCAGCCCGGTAGCTCGTCAGGCTCATAACCTGAAGGTCGCAGGTTCAAATCCTGCCCCCGCAACCATTTTTCTCCTCCCTCTTCACCCTTGTTACGCCCTGGGTCCCTGTCCCCACCATGACATGGCGCTTGATCTTTCCGGAACCCGGCGCTTCCATCCCTGCCACCTGAACTAAAGAACGGGGAATGGTCTTATGGAATTTCTTGCTGATTTTTTCATGCGCTTGCTGGCGCAGTTTCAATCACCCACTTTGGGATTTCTGCTCGGCGGCATGCTCGTCGCGGCGCTGGGGAGCAAGTTGAATATTCCCAACGCGGTGTATCAATTCATCGTGTTCATGCTGCTCATGAAGATCGGCCTGAAGGGCGGGATTGAAATTCGCCAGGCAGATCTGGCCGCCATGATTTTGCCGGCGCTTTCCTCGGTTTTTATCGGATTAATTATTGTCGTGCTGGGCACCTTTTTCTTTTCCCTCTTGCCCAATATCCGAAAGGAAGACGGCATCGCCACCGCCGGCTTGTTCGGCGCGGTGAGTGCATCGACCCTTGCCGCGGCCATGGTGCTGCTGGATGAAGAATCGATTGAGTACGAAGCATGGGTGGCCGCGCTTTATCCCTTTATGGATATCCCCGCGCTCATTCTCGCGATTGTGCTGGCGAATTTTCATCTGAAAAAACAGCACGAAGGGGAAGATTCCAAAGTCCAGATCTGGGCGATCGTGAAGGAAAGTCTGCGGGGCTCCGCGTTATCCGCACTGATTTTAGGATTACTCCTCGGTCTCCTCACCCGGCCGGAAAGTGTTCTGGAAGGATTTTACCAGCCGCTTTTCCGTGGCTTCCTTTCCATCCTCATGCTGGTGATGGGCATGGAGGCGTGGGCGCGTCTCAGTGAATTGAAAAAGGTCGCCCACTGGTATGCGGTCTATGCCTTTTTCGCCCCCATTCTGCACGGCTTTCTCGCTTTTGGTCTCGGGTACCTGGCCCATATTCTCACCGGCTTCAGCCCGGGCGGAGTTGTCCTGCTCTCAGTTATCGCGGCGTCAAATTCAGATATCTCCGGGCCGCCGACCCTGCGCGGCGCCATCCCCTCGGCCAATCCTTCCGCCTACATCGGGGCTTCAACCAGTGTGGGCACTCCCGTTGCGATTGCGGTTTGCATTCCCCTCTTTATCGCTCTCGCCCAGGTGGTGTTTGGCTGTTAAGATATTAGAAAGAGAACAGATCGTTATGGCACTTCATCGGGCAGAAAAAGTTGTAATCATCACGGAGAAATTAATTTCCCGCGGCGTCTGCGATATTATAGAGGCCTGCGGCGGGACGGGCTACACCATCGTGCTGGCGGGCGGCAAAGGGAACCGTAATATCCGATCCACGACGGACCGCGCCTCGGTCATTGATGACTTTGCCAACGTAAAGATTGAGGTCATCGTGAACGATAAATCCATGGCCGAGAATATTATGCATGAGGTGGCCAAAAAATATTTTCATAACTACCCGGGCATCACCTACGTGGAAGACGTCGAGATCCTGCGCCCCCAGAAATTCGATCCCAAAAACAAACAGATTTTAGACAAATAATATGATTTACCGAACGGAAGGGTAACCCGCCCCAGCCCCCTCCCGGAACGACCTTTTACCAGACCGGACTTTCAGGAGGAACCCGATTCCCCCACGCCGCATCGGGCAGCGTGCGGTCGCCGGGGCCTCGATTCCGCCCTTGCCAGCAGCCCTATTCGCGAGCATGTTGCCCCCCGGTCGAACAACCCACCGGAGGGGTGGCAGAGTGGTCGATTGCGGCGGTCTTGAAAACCGTTGAGCCGAAAGGTTCCGTGGGTTCGAATCCCACCC
>CAZUPP010000032.1:0-28748 GCA_964622095.1 uncultured Verrucomicrobiales bacterium | reverse complement strand
TTCTTCCCCATGACAACGGGGTGGCGTGCTGTTCTGGTTGGCGCCACCGGTTTATTTTTGATTTTGCCAGGTGCAAACGCGTCATCCCCGGAGGAAGCCGCGGCCACGCTGAAGTCGCTTGGACTGAATATCGGCGGTAATCTTGAAAAAGGTTATTATGTGTCGAATCGCGGCGAGACAACGCCCGAGATGATCTCACAGATTGCCAGGCTGGAAAGAGTAGGGCAGCTGCATTTGTCCGGCCTGACGGAGGAGGCGGTTTCCGTTCTCGTGGAATTAAAAGAGATCGCTTCGGAGGTTGAGGTTGTCCGCCTGTCCTCGGCGTTTTTGAATGACTCCGTTTTTGAGCATCTGGCGCTTTATGAAAACGCTACCGTGATGGGGGCGCGATCTGATCAGAAGGATCCGCCCCTGACGCGCGAAGGCTTTCTGAAAATCGGGGTGAAACCGAACGTCGTTGACCTGCATTTTGGTGGACATTCATTTCCACCGGACGTCCTGGGATCGTTGCCTGAGATATTTCCGAATGCGAAGAAGGTCGATCTCAATCACACGTTTATGGTAAATGAGAGGGTTTTTACGGCTTTTCAAGATTTCGGTAATCTGGAATCATTGAATCTTGGCGGTTGTTACAAGACAGATGAAGCTGGCATGCGCGCGGTGGGCCACCTGAAGGATCTGAAAGAGCTATCTATCTTTCATGCAGGCCAATATCAGTGGGCCACTCTGGAGGAATTGCGCGATCATCCGAACCTGGAATCCCTCTACATCGGCGATGGACGGCCCAAAAATAAACCGGAGATGCGGGTGATCACCGATGAAGATTTAAAGATTCTCCTCACCATTCCCACTTTGAAGACATTTCGCACCGGCGGAGATCCCAATGGAGGCATCACCGATGCCGCCGGAGCAATTCTCGCGCAGCATCCCAATCTCCAGGAACTTAATTTGAAGAGGCCGGAGTTCACTGATGCCGTTCTCGAACCACTGGTCAGGGCGCCGTCTCTGGAAATTCTACACGTTGAATTTCCGAACCATACGCCGAAAGGCCTGACCGTGCTGAGGGAATATCCTCACCTAAAAGCACTGCATTTGGGCGATTTTCGTTTTGGGACCCCGATGAATGACGAAAAGCTGGAGGCCTTGACCGGTATTCCCGGTCTTGAATCCCTGGAAATCCGGATGGACGAAAATTCCGAGGTCAGCGAGGAATCGGTGGAGACGTTGATAGCAGCCTATCCGACGTCCAAAGTGAAGGTGGCCTATGCTCAATCCACAGGTAAAAAGCTGGGAAATCAATAAAGGCAGGCTTAGCGCTTAATGCGTGCACTGCCACCGCCTTTGACGTGCAACACTTCATCCAGCGTCAGCTGGCTGGTATCACCGCGTGTGGATTGAAGAAGAGCGCCGTGTGCCGCTCCGAAGTCGACAATATCCTGAGGGTCCATGCCGGTGATGGAACCGTAGGCGATCCCGCTGGAGAATCCATCGCCGCCGCCGACGCGGTCTTCAATTTCGAGATTATCGAACTGACGCGCCTGATAAAAGTCTCCACCGGCATAAAGGATGCCACTCCAATTGTTGAGCAGTCCACTCTTAACCTCGCGCAGGGTGGTGCAAACCATCTTAATATTTGGATAAGCCTCTACCACGCGTTGGACCATTCGCTTGTAGTTTTCGACCGGCAGATCACTCATGTTTTCATCCAGCCCTTCCACTTCAAAACCGAGTGCTTTCGTAAAATCTTCTTCATTGCCGATGAGCACATCGACATTTGGCACGATTTTCCGGTTGGCCGCGACCGCTTCTTCGCTGCTCCACATTTTTGAGCGGAAATTCAGATCGTAACTGACGATCGTGCCGTTGGCCTGCGCGGAAGTGGTGGCGCGCTGGGTGATTTCCGCCGCGTTCGGCGAGAGCGCGGCCATGATGCCGCCCGTGTGCAGCCAGCGCGAACCCTGCCTCCCAAAGATGTCATCAAAATTGAAGTCCTCTGGATCCGCCAGCGCAATGGAGCTGTGCCCGCGGTCATACATCGTGACACTGGCACGCACACCGGTGCCGACTTCGGTAAAGTTCAGCCCCATGCGGCCATTACGACCAACCCCGTCGAATTTATGGATGAGCACATTGCTGACATCCATACCCACGGCACGGGCATGGTTAAGGGCGATGGAGGCGACCGGGTTGTCCGGCATTTTACTGACAAATCCGCCACGCAGGCCCAGACGGGTGCAGGCGTAGGCGACATTGAACTCGCCACCCCCGGTGTGGACCTCCAAATTGCTGGCGAACTCAATGCGCCCGTGACCTGCCGGTGAGAGGCGCACCATGCATTCGCCGAGGGAAAGGATATCGAATTTTGTCGTGGAAGCGTCTTTGATGTGCAGAAGATCAGGCATACTTGCAATGAGGCTGAATGAACTGTATCCGGGGGACCTGGCAGAGAAGGCAAAGGGACCCGCGATGAGAAGACTCTAGGAGCGGCGGCGAAGTCGTGTGAAGGAATAATTTGCGAAAAATGGGAGCGAAATGAAGCAATGGCTGAGCAGACAGTGGCGGGAAAGACCCGCGCAGGTAATCACAACCGCGTTCCTGGGTCTTATCTTTATAGGAATTCTGGTCTATTTGCGTGAGGCGCCTAAGCCGTGGGAAGAAGGAATTGGTCCACGCCTCGCGGAAGGGGGTAAGCCGAGTGAAAAATATTATGTGATTACTTGGGCCTGGTGGATGGCGCTTTTTAATGCTGTCTTTGTGCTCGGGTTACTTTTAACGCAGAAATGGTGGTTGCGGGCGGGAAAGAGTTTCGCGGAGTTGATCGGTCTTGCGGAAATACCAGAAACCCATGGGTCACTGAGAAAGCTGGGTAGAATCGCGCCGTGGATTATATGGGGCAGCGTTGCGGTCTCCATGGTCGTGGCCGGCCTCGCGGCCTGGCCCCGTATGTCTCTGAATCTGTGGGGTGACGAGGAATACACTTTTCGCCGACACGTCCACGGTGATTACCGGCGTGATGATGAAACTGGAAAACTGTATTTCAAAGAGATCAGCTGGACAAAAACCGTCTATGGCTATCGGCAGCCGAACAATCACATCCCACAGACGATCCTTTCCCGGCTTGGTCATGAATACTGGTTTCGAAATTTTCATCAGCCGGGGACTCTTGAGGTCAATGAAACGATTCTCCGTTTGCCAAGCTTTATCTTTGGGCTCGCCACATTTCCCCTCCTGGCTGCCGGGTTGATGTTTCTTCGGATGCCCTGGGCTGTTCCGCCGGCGTGTATTTATCTGGCCCTGCATCCCTGGTTCCTGCGCTACATGAGTGAGATGCGCGGATATGCCATGGCCATGATGTGTGTCGCATTGCTTTATCTGGCGGCCGTGCGGGCATGGCAAACCGGTAAACTTAAGTGGTGGATTGTCTTTGCTCTGGCCGAATTTTTTATGCTCTGGGCTTACCTTGCGGCGGTCTATGTTCCGCTGGCCGTCAATGCGGGAATGGGCATTGTCCTTTTGGTTGGATGGATGAGAAAGAGATTCGATAACCTGGGTGATTGGTTGCCGCAGATCCAGCGCTGGGTCGGAGCAAATCTGCTGGCTGCCATGTTGTTTCTGCAAATGATGGCGCCCTGTTTGCCTTGGCTGCCCGTTTATTTGGGTCGGGCGCACGACATCGGCGAAATGAACGAGGAGTGGCTGGCGAATTTCGGAGGAAAACTAGCAGGCGGTTTGTATTACTTTTCGCAATCAAGCACGAGCCCGATCCATCAGAGCTGGGGTGGGTTAATTGAGCAGAATTGGATAAACGGCGCTTGGCTCGCTACCCTCTGGCTTTTTATCTTGCTGGGAGCGATCTCGATGCTGTCCAGGCTGAGACCGGAAAAGCTGTTTCTTCTCATCGGCATTGCAGGGGCACCAGCACTCTGCAAAGCGCATGGATTTTTTCTGGAGACGTATTTCTATCTTTGGTATCTGACCTTCGCCATTCCCGGGGCGGTTATTCTGTTTGGCTGTGGCATCGGCGCTGCGGCGAGGTTATTGACAGGAAAAAGCGATCCTCAAGGCGGGTCCACTTTTCCCTTGGTGGCCGGATGGATCCTGGGTTTTTTCCTGGTCGCAGGATTTCAAACGAAACCGTTCCGGGCGATGCTCTATAATCCCGTAGAACCGCTGAGAGCGGCGACGGAGTATTGCCGCGGTGATATTTCATCACCCTATCCACCGCCGGAAGATAGCGGGGTGATCACTGGAAATATTCTCATGCCCACGCCGGTTTATGACCCCGCATTATACAGCGTGCATGATGTTGTATCCCTGGACCGGCTGATCTCGAAAGCACGGGCCGAAAACGCGCGTCTTTTCCTCACCGCGGGTAATATCGGTTGGGCGAGACACACTTTCCCGGAGCTGATGCAGCGTGTGGAAAATAGCGGTGAATTCTCCCGGCCCGTTATTTTTTACGCGGTCTGGCCTCGTCTTGATCGCTATGTGTTCGAGCTGAAAACGGAGGAGAGCAGGAGCAACAATACAGGCCAGGATTAAGACATCTTCCCGTAAACATAGCCGCCACCGACACCGATGTGTGAAGGCTGAGGCACGGGAGGAACGGTGGTGGATCCGCGGAGAGAGTTTTTCCCTTTCTGTCGCTCTTCATCCTGTTTCATCTGACGGGCGAGAGCTTTCTCTTCGTCCGTCTGACGCATGGTGATGAGCACCCCGCCGATCCAGAGCCAGATGTAATAGTTAATCGGAGGAATAGACATCGTCGATCCACCCAGGATCGAGCCTCCCGCCACCGCGAGGAATCCCGCAATCGAGATATTGATCAGGGTCTTGCGATACCGGTTCGGAGCTCCCAGGGCGTACCGGTGGAAACGGTAGGCAATGTAGCCCGCGATCGTCAGCAGCGCGAGCATGGGGATCACGCCAATGGTCTTTAGAATTTTCGTGAAAAAATCATGTCCCCCCACCTGCCGGCCGATGCCGCCTCCAAACCAACTGTAGGTGCTGGGATCAGACAAAGCCATAAAGCCCTGCAACCTTGCCGTATAGGTCCCGAAGGTGAGCAGGCGGTCCGTATATGCCCCGCCAAAACTGAACAGATAGAGGAACTCCTGAATTACTTTCCAGTTGCTGTCGATCCACCTGGCGAAAAACACGAGGAGAAAGAACATCATGATCCCTCCCGTATAGGCCAGAACAACGCGCCATCTCTCCTGAAACATAATGTAACCCACCAGCATGATCATTCCGGACACCATGCCCATCCGCATGAGCGAAGCCAGCGAGCCCCCTATGAAAATGCCAATCATGGCAAAATAGAGAAGCCGCTGTTTGGGATATCTCATCGCGAACCAGAAAGCGATTACCGCGCACGTCGCGCAGAGGTAGGAAAGAGCGTGCGGACTGTTCAGCGTCCCAAAGGCCCGCGGCACATCAATCAAGGCTTCGTAGGTGCCGATACTCCAGCCGGTCGACGCGTAAAACATCTCAAAATCCGGAAACCGGACAAATTTCTGATACATCCCGTAGAGCGCAACCGGGACAGCTGCGATGAGGGAAAATCGGAGAAGAGAAACATACTCTTTCTCGCTCTTAAGCAGGATGACCAGTGCTGGGGCAAGAAAGGTGTATGCGCCGATATTGGCCGCACCCTGCATCCCGCGCAGGCCGCCTCTTCCAAACTCCACCACCGCGAGTGCTCCACCGACAACCAGACAGGCGATGACGCACTGAAACTCGAATTTGCTAAGGGTATATTCCCTGCCCAGAATACAGCGGATGGCCGTTCCCGCGATGACCGCGCCCAGCATGATGAAGGGAATCGCCAGCGTCTCAATGACGATCATATAGTTCGCGTTGCCGTAATAGACCCCGAGCCGCTTGAAAATATCCACATAGAGCATCACGACAAGAAGGATCCTTAAGCCCAGCTTCGGATTGACCAGGCAGATCAGGGTCAGCATCGTGCCAATCACCTTGAAAGCCGCAGCCACCCCGCCGCGCGTGTCAGTAGCGAGGTGAGACCCAAGAATCGAAGCAACGAGCAGGCCGAGGATGGCGACAACGAAAAGCGGCAGGTTGGCGAGACGCGCGTTCATGCGAGGAGCATTGAGGAAAAGGTGGCCGGTGCTGCCCGGTCCATACGAGTTTACGGAACTTGCCGCACGCTCAAGCTTTTGCAAGCATCATAGAATGATTGAACCCCCCATGTCCTTCAGCTCAAGAATTTAGCTTGTGTGAATAAGGGGCTGGGTCTACCCGGTCAGATCACACAGTATGATTACCCTTACCATCACGAGAAACCTGTCGCTCGCGCTGATCGCCTCCGCGGTGCTCAGCACGGCAGTTCAGGCAGAGAGCATTGATTTGGGCCCGGTTGAAGCCTGGCTTGAGAAGGCCCGGGAAACCAGCACGGTTCAGGCTGAGTTTACCCAAACGCGCTGGCTGAAGACCTTCACACGCCCCTTGAAGTCCGAAGGGCAACTGTTTTTCGCCCGGCCGGACCTGTTCCGCTGGGAGATCAAGGACCCGTCCCCCAGTATGGCCATTGTTGGCCGGGAGAAAATCACCATCCTGTATCCGGAGCTCAATCGGGCAGAGCGCTTTAGCCGCGAGCAGGTAGAACGGTCAGAGTGGGGCGACAGTTTCGAACTGATGCGCACCGGCTTTCCTCAAGACATCCAGACCCTGAAACGCCGGTTCAACATTCTTTCGCTGGAAAAAGCTGGCCCGAACGGGACCTACGCCCTGAGGCTCGAGGTGAAGGGCAAGAAGCGCAAAAACCCCGTAGAACAGGCCCAGATTGAGTTTGACGCAACGCGTGGCCTCCTGTTGGCCACGGAGTTGTTTTTCAAAGACGGGTCACGGATGCGCAATGAATTCCGCAACGTTCAACTCAATCGGCAACTGCCCGCAGACGTCTTTGAAGCACAGATCCCCAGTGGGTATCAGGTTGCGGAGCCATTGGGCCGCCAGTAAAGGAAGGGAAACCCGTGACGGACGGTCATGCCGTCAAGGCTGGACTTGATTGACTAAGAGACCTGGATGCGCAGGAGATTGCTCTGCGCCTCCCGCAGTTGGGCATCGTCAAAACCGGCCTTCCGGTCAATCGAGACCGTGGCCGCGCGTCCGCCCGCCTCCGCGATGACCTCCAGCATCTGGTTATCGTCATACTTGTAAGTTACATTGACTCGGGTGCCCTGGGGTAACTTGCCAGGCAACTCGAGTTTGACCACGCCGATGTTGGAACACATATCCGGATCTTTGCTCTCTCCTTCGACAACACGAATGGTCAGCGATGTCAGGTCCGGCTTGGAAGTGCCAAACTGATCGGTTTTCTCGACCGGCAGATTTTTGCCCCTCTCAATCATCGGGTAGACAAATTCCTTTCGTTTCTCACTGTCCCACAGCACCACGCCGAGGCTGTGGGTTGCGATGTTTGTCACCTTCAGTTTTCTTCCGTAGGCATCGGTGAACCTTCGTCTTACCGCGTCCGGTATAGCGTGCTCACCCCCATCTGCTTTCATGAGCGAAAGCACGGACTGAATGGCCGCGCCGATCGCGACCGCTTCGTCCGGATTCACCGCGTCGGTTAATTCCAGACCGGCGATACTGCGCAGCATCTCGCGAATCATCGGCATACGGGTCATCCCCCCGACGAGCAGGATCCGGTCGATGTTGTTCCAACCCATCTTGGCCTGTTCGATGACCCCTGCGGATATGCGCCGGCAACGCTCGACGAGAGGTTCAGCCATGACTTCAAATTCTTCCCGGGTGAGCTGGACCCGGTGACTCTTGCCCTGATGGCTGAAAACTACGGTCGTGCGTGGGCGGCTGGTCAGCTGAATTTTCGCCCCCAGCGCCCGGATGGCGAGGTCCTGGGCGGATTCCAGATCATCCCGCGGATCGGCTCCATGACTTTTTTTGAAGCTGCTCGCAATGTGATTGATGATGAGATTATCCCAGTCTTTGCCTCCCAGATAACCGTCACCGTCTGTCGCGAGCATGGAGATTTTGCCGTCTTCCACTCTCATGATCGTCGTGTCAAAAGTGCCGCCGCCGAGATCAAAAACGAAAACCGTTTCGTCATCACCGGTGCGATCGACTCCGTAGGCCAGAGCTGCCGCAGTGGGTTCGTTGATGATATTCAGCACATTGAGCCCGGCAATCTGCCCCGCACGGATGGTTGCCCCGCGCTGGGCATCATTGAAATAGGCCGGCACCGTGATGACCGCATCCGTTATCTCCGTCCCCAGGTTCCTCTCCGCATCCGTCCGCAGCTTCTTGATAATGAGGGCGCTGAGCTCTTCTGCCGTGTAATGGGTGCCGCTAAACTCCCGGTGGTAATCCGTCTTCGGCTTGCCCATCTCCCGCTTCACGTATTCCACAATGTTGTGGGGTTCCGCGACCGCGTTTTGCTTCGCCACCGTGCCGACGATGGCGGAGTTTCCGTCGAAGAGGATTACTGATGGTGTGATGCGCTCACTTTCAGCATTGGGCAAAATGGAAGCTTTTCCAAACTCATCCAGATGCGCGATCGCGGAATAGGTTGTTCCCAGATCGATTCCGACTGCCTTCCTCTTCACGCTGCCTTTGCTCATACAGAAATCAGACCATGCGGGCTAAACAATGACGACAGGGTCAAGGTGAGTTGGCAGGAGGGGGAGCTCAGCTCGCATTGGGTCAACCCTTCGTTCTTTTCCTGGAAAGGCCGCGTTAGTCAATTATTTGCTTGGTTCCATCCAGAAAGGATGGTTCAGAGTGACCCCCGAACGCTGGGGATACTGTGCCCTTTTGACGGGTTTAAAGTCCGTCCCGCCTGCAGCCAACCCGTTGCCGCCTACCGGTCATGTCGTCTCAGGAACCAATCGTCTTTGAGCCCCTCTTCATGGAACGCGTCTGGGGAGGACGCCTGCTGGAGGACCATTTTGGTAAGGATCTCCCGCCGGCTACCAGCATCGGGGAGAGTTGGGAGATTGTCGACCGCCCGGAAGCTCAGAGCCTTGTCCATCGCGGCGCCTTTCGTGGCAAGACCCTCCACGAGCTCTGGACGGATCACCGTGAACTCCTCTTTGGCCGTCGCGCGCCCGAGGTGGAGCGTTTCCCGCTCCTCGTGAAAATCCTCGATTGCCAGGAGAAACTATCGGTTCAGGTGCACCCTCCCCGGCATTCCGCCGACGAGCTGGGCGGGGAGCCGAAGACGGAGATGTGGTATGTCGTCGCGACAGGTTCCAACGCAGACCTTTATGTGGGACTGAAGAATGGTGTGAACCGGGAAGAGTTTGAGAGCGCCGTCCAGGAAGGAACGGTGGCCGAAAAGATTCACCGGATCGAAACCCACCCGGGTGATGTCATGTATCTCCCAAGCGGGCGGCTCCACGCCATTGGCGGCGGAAATCTGATCTTTGAGATTCAGCAGAACAGTGACACAACCTACCGGGTTTTTGATTGGAATCGCGTCGGGCTGGACGGCAAACCCCGCGAACTTCACGTAGAAGAGTCACTGAAGTCGATTGACTTCAATGACTTCGAACCCTCCCTTGTCCGCCGGTCAGGCGAGTTGCTTGTCGAAAGCGAATTCTTCCGGGTCGAAGAATGGAGCGTGCCCCGGCCTCGTCCAGCGGTCACGACCGGGAGTTTTGTTATCGTGGCGGTCGTGGAAGGCAGGCTGGCTTGCGGATCGCTGGAATTCGGGCCGGGAAGTTTCTTTTTGGTCCCTGCCTCCGCGGCGGACCTGGAGCTTTGTCCGTTGTCAGAGGGGTGCAAAGTCCTCTGCACCTCCCTGCCTCAGATGTGAATCGTTCTGAAGTGGACATAAGAAAGGCCCCGGGAGAGAAACCAGCCGCATGATGCGGAGGTCTGCCTCGCGGGGCCGAAAGTTTGCCCGGCTGACCGTGCTAAGGCTTGGTCAGCATCGGCAACTCAATCCGTAAGCAGGCTTGCTTACTTGGAGTAGCCGGTCGTCGGAGCCGTGGTCGGCTGCTGGTAAACCGGTTGCTTTTGCTTGCTGGCGCAAGCTCCCAGGCCAACGTAAGCGGCTGCGATTGCGATCAGAACGATGATTTTATTGAGCTTCATGATAGTATCTTCTCCTTCGGTTGATGGTTGGCAGTGTCTTGGATCTCTGAAAGTCGTCCAAGCGAGTGGTCGAACTCAAGATGCCACTTGAATTCGTGTAGGCTGCCTATAGCAACGACTCCTTCAGAATCAAAGGGTATTTTCGTGCCAGCTTCCGTTTTTCTTTCCGGTATGTTCAGGCCTCTCTGATCTCTACCGGAGTGCCTTCCGGGACGAGCGCATACAACTCAGCCACGTCCGCATTGCGCATGCGCACGCATCCCTCACTGGCGGGTCTACCGATGCTCTCCTCATGGTTTGTGCCGTGGATGTAGATATAGCGCGCTTTCGTGTTGCGGTTGGCTTCCTCCACGCCATCCAGCCACAGGATCCGGGTCTGGACCAGATCACGGCTGTCCGTCGCCTGACCGATCTCACCGGTCGGCACCCTCCCTTTGAGCACCGCTCCCAATGGCAGGTCAGCCCCATGCTTTTCCGAAACCTGGAAATGGCCCAGGGGAGTTTTGAAGCTGCCTTCCTCCGTTCCAAGTCCATGTCGTGAGGTTGAGACCGGCCACTGGCGGAGCGCCTTATCGTTCTGCAGGAGGGTCAGTGACTGATCTGCCACCGTGACAATTAGTTGTAACTTGCGGCTCGCGCCAGGGTTGGATTCTCGATTCACATTTCCAGTTTCCTCGTAAACAGCCGATTGAGCAAATGCAGGACCAAGCCGGTCTCTTGCTGACAGATTGATTCCGCCTTTTGGATGATTTTCCTCTTCGACCTGCCGGTGAACCTGAGTAGACTATGTCCCGGTTCCGGCCTCCTCATCGAGCCTCCTTCGTGATCTGCCAGAGCCCTTCTGGTCGGCTGATCTCATTCTGCCTCTCAAGGCGCAACATCTGCTTACCAGTTATCCTTCCAATTCAAGCCGAGCCACTGCCTGCCGCAGCTTCACCATGAGTTCCACGTCCTCTTCCTACTACATTTTCCAGGGCGGCCAGCAGAGCGGCCCTTACACCCTCGATCAGATGAGGGTCTTCTGGCAGGATGGAAACATTAATGAGCAGTCCTACTACTGGCGTGACGGGATGAAGGACTGGGGTTCTCTGGCGGAACTGGCCGGCCCGTTGAGCGCGGATAGTGATCCGGTTTCGCCAGGTGACGAAGGGGCGGAAAAGGCCAACATCTTTCTTTTTGAGAAAGGCGCCCAAACGGGCCCCTTCACTCCGGAGAAGCTCAAACAGCGCTACGGGGCGGGTGAGATCACTGAATCCACCTTCTTTTGGAAAGAAGGGATGGATGCATGGAAGCCGCTCCGGGAGATTGCCGCTCAGATCAAAGATCCCAATACCGCTTCCGGCGTCCACGACATTGCGCGGGACGGCAAGGTGATGATGGACCAGACTGGTTCCACCATTGTCCTGCATTCTGAAGCCGTGATTGGTCCTTTCAGAGAGTTTGTCGTTCGAGACCTGAAAGAGTTTGGGGAAGGACCCATCGCACCACAAGATCCCAAGGGCCCTTACTTCGAGATCCTGGCAGGTGGTAAGACTCCGCTCCGGCTGTCTCTGACGGAACTGCGCCACGGCTGGCAATCTGGTGCGCTGAAGCCAGACCTGTCCTGCCGCACGGACGGTGAGAAAGAATGGCGCCCGCTTTCCGAGCTCCAGGGGCAGCTCAACTGAGATGGGCTGCTGAGCCAGCCAGCTTTGAGGGGGTACGGCGGCCTATACATCTACACCCCATGATTTAGTTCTCTGAGAGAGCTGGGCGGCCCAGAGCCCGCCGGGCTGCCTCGCCCAAGGCCTCGCTGAAAGTGGGGTGAGGCATGGGCAGATTTGCCAGATCATGGGCCGTGGCACCAGTGCGCAGGCCAAGGCTGACGTGGCTGATCAGCTCTCCGGCCTCAGGACCAATGACCAGCCCACCGAGCAGGCGCAAGTCATCAGCGGAGAACGTTAGCTGCGCGAAACCTCGA
Source organism: uncultured Verrucomicrobiales bacterium (assembly GCA_964622095.1). Taxonomy (GTDB): domain Bacteria; phylum Verrucomicrobiota; class Verrucomicrobiia; order Verrucomicrobiales; family CAZUPP01; genus CAZUPP01. Next base: position 16,708 of record CAZUPP010000032.1, on the reverse strand, counting down.
ACCCGGTTCAGGGCGACGGCGCGTGGCAAATCCACAAAAGGAACACGACCGGTGACGGTGGTGATGCCGTGGTTTTTGGCTTCCCTTTCCATCATGCCACAGAGGGCTATTTCCGGGCTCGTCCAGAGACAACGCGGCATCGTGCGGTAGTCCAGGATACGCTGTTCACCCATCGCATTGCGAATGGCGGTTTCACCCTGCAGCATGGCGGCGTGAGCCATGGGCAATTTGCCCGTGACATCACCGGCTGCATAGATATTCGGGCAGCTGGTTTGCAGATAATCATTTACCGGGATGTAGGGGGATGGCTGGATACCCAGCGCTTCTTCGAGCCGCAGGCCTTCGGTGTTCGGAATCCGGCCAATGGCCACCAGCACACGCTCAGCCTGCAGGATCTCCGCCCCGTCTTTTAACCGCAGGGTTATGCCATCACCCTCTGCCCCGTTCAGTTGTGTGAGGTCGACATCCTGACCGGTGTAAATGCGAGTGCCCTGCTCCTCCAGATAACGCCGCAGCAGTTGGCTGGCTTCCTCTGGTAAATCCTTAAGGAGGCGGTCACCTGTCTCGATGATACTGACCTCCGTGCCAATGGCCGAAAAGAGCGAGGCGAACTCACAGCCGACATGCCCGCCACCAATCACCAGCACGCTTCGAGGGCGCTCCGTCAGGTGGACGAAGTCATCACTGGTCCCGGCAGCAGGGATACGATCCAACTCCGGAAGCTGGCGGGGTCTGGTGCCGGAGGCAATGAGGGCTGAGCCAAATTCAATCTGCTGACGGTCCCCGTTCTCATGCTCGACTTCCAGATTGTTCCGGTCCAGGAAACGCGCCTGACCCTGCCGGATTTGAACTCCCGCCTGATTTAGCCGGGCGTAAAGATTCTCCGTCAGCTTGGCTACTGTGCGGCGTTGGCGCGTCATCCAGGTGGCCAGCAGACCAGCCTCTTCATCTTCACCAAGTCCCAGACCATTCCCGCTGGAGGCATTGGCATGGGAAGCCACATCAATCAGCAGATTCTTGACCGGGATACACCCCGCGTGGAGGCAAACCCCGCCGAGCTGGGCTCGCTCGATCAGAACACAGCGCAGACCCGCGCGCGCCGCAACCAGGGCCGCATGGGAACCAGCCGCGCCGGACCCAATGACCGCCATTTCAAAATCGGGCATTGTTCAGGAAAAGGGGGGAAGAAGGTTTACCAAGGGAGAGGATCGTGGGAAAAAGGGGTCAGGGCCAGCGTTTTCACGGCCTGCCGGAAGAAAAACAGTGACTCGAAATCACGCGATGAAATTCATGCAAGCCCGCTCCGCTATCTCCCTCACGCTCCTGGCCATCACCTGGCTTTCCGCTCAGGAATCAGCCAAGGCCAAAGAAGGGACTTCTGAAAAAAGCGAACCCTTTGTGTGGCCAGAGCTGAAGGCGAAAGCGGCTATCCTGATCGATGCGGAATCCGGCCAGGAACTGTTCACGAAAAGTCCTGACGAACGCCGCCAGATTGCCAGTACGCAGAAACTTGTTACCGCCCTGATCATTGAGCGCGCCGGAAATCTGGAAAAGACCGCGGAATATCTGGACGCGTATGCTTCCTATGGTGCGCGCTTGCCCATGAAGAATGGACTGAAGTATCCCCGGAAGCAATTGTTGGGAGCCATGCTGGTGCGTAGCGCCAATGACGCCGCGCTCACCCTTGCGCACGATCACTCCGGCAATGCGGAAAAGTTTGCGAAGAAAATGAATGACTTCGCAGAAGCACTCGGACTGAAGAACAGTCATTTCGTCAGTCCCGCAGGACAATATGACCGGGCTCAATACTGCACCGCGCGAGATCTAAGTAAGATTGCCCGGGCTGCGTATGAAAATAAAGCACTCCGAAAATGGATGCAGACAGAGAAGATGGAGTTTGCGCATCCTGATGGAACCACGGTGACACTGGAGAATACCAATAAACTCCTATCGCAATGGGAACTCTGCACGGGAATCAAGACCGGCTACACCAGAAGCGCCGGTTACTGTCTGGTCGCCAGTGCGGAGAAAGAAGTTGGGAAGGGGAAACCGGTTGCTTTGATTACCGTGGTGCTCGGATGCCCAACAGAGCAATCACGTTTTGAGGAAGCGCAGAAACTGCTGGAAGCTGGCTTTGACTTTGCAGCGAACGCATTCCGCGATTAGTTCGCGGCAATTTTGGATCTGCAGAACAACAAGAGTCGGCCGACGATCGCGGAGGAGCTGGAAGATCTTCGCGCGGCGTCGCTTTATCGTGAATTAAAGCAGTATACCGGGGGCCAGGGCGCGCTGCTTGAAGCGGCCGATGGCGGGCGACTCCTTAACTTCAGCTCGAACGATTATCTGGGTCTGGCGAGCCACCCACGCCTGATCGAAGCGGCGCAAAATGCGGTGGCCAAATACGGCGTCGGTTCCGGGGCTTCACGGCTGGTCTGCGGTACCTTTGGCAGTCACACCGAGCTTGAGGAAGAAATTGCATCCTTCAAACGGAGCGAAGCGGCGCTGATTTTTGCCACCGGTTACCAGACGGCGCTCAGCGTGCTTCCGGCCCTGGCCGGAAAAGAAGACGTCATCATTCTGGATAAACTCTGCCACGCCTGTCTCATCGACGGAGCGCGGTTGAGCGGGGCGACCCTCCGGATTTTTCCGCATAATGATACGGGACGGCTGGGCGATCACCTGCGCTGGGCGCGCGAAAAGCGTGCGCAGGCACGCGTGCTCATTCTGGCAGAAGGCGTCTACTCGATGGACGGTGACCGTGCACCGCTGGCGGAGATTGCCAAAGTCAAAGAGCTTTTTCTTCCGGAGGCGCTTCTTCTGGTCGATGAGGCACACGCCTTCGGGGTGATCGGACCGGAGGGTCGGGGCCTTGCCGCGGAGCTGGAACTGGAAGGACGGATTGATCTACAGATGGGCACCTTCAGTAAAGCGGCAGGGGTGGCTGGAGGCTACCTGTGCGCCCGGCGTGAAATCATTGATCTGCTGATCAACCGGGCACGCGGATTTATCTTCAGCACGGCCCCGCCGCCCAGCCAGACGGAGACGATCCGTGAGGCCCTGCGCATTCTCCAGAGCGGCGAAGGCGTCAGGCTCAGGGACCAGCTCTGGGCGAACGTTGCCCGGCTGAGGGAGATGCTATCCGTGCCGAACCCGGTTCAGAGCGCTATTTTGCCGGCCATGGTGGGCGAGGAAGAACTCGCGCTGAAGATTTCCCAGCAGCTGAGAGAGGAGGGAATCCTCGTTCCCGCCATTCGTTACCCCACCGTCGCACGCGGTCAGGCCCGCTTGCGTTTTACTGCCAGCGCGCAGCACCGGGAGGAACACATGGCCGCACTGAAGGCGGCATGGGAAGGCCTTGAACCCGTCAGCTCAACTCCAGGCTTCACAAGGGAACGGAGATCGGGCTAACTGCCACCCGCTATTTGTCCGCTCCCTGCGGTGCGGACCCGGACTTTCTCACGATTGCTGACCGCCCATGAATCTGCCTGTCCTGCCGTGCCTGGCTCACTATATCCATGATCTTCAGCCGTATATCTTTGAGATAAACGGCTTTGGCCCGCGCTGGTACGGTGTGGGGTATCTCATCGGATTTGCCGCAGCCTTTTTTCTCCTGCGATACCTTGCGAGGATTGAAGTATTTCCACTGCGCCGCGATCAGATCGCGGATTTCGTGGTGTATGGCTGCATGATCGGCGTGGTGGTCGGCGGACGTCTCGGTTATGTTCTATTTTATCAGCCGAGTTTATTGACGGACTTTAATGGGATCTGGGGGCCCCTCCGTATCTGGGACGGCGGAATGGCTGCGCACGGAGGAATTCTCGGGCTCGCGCTCTTTATTCTCTTATATGCCAGATTCAATGCGCGCCGCTGGATTGCGCTGGGAGATGGCGTGTGCACCGTAGCGCCGGTCGGTATATTTGTCGTGCGCTGCGCCAATTTCATAAATGGCGAACTTTATGGACGCAAAACCGAGGTGCCATGGGGGGTAAAATTTCCCACTGAGATGAACTCCGCCTATCCGGATTCCCAGGAAAGAACGGCGCAGATTCTTCATGAAACCGCCCGGCTGGATCCACCTCTTAACACACCGGATGCGGTTATTCAGGCGCATCGGGGCGGGAACGAGGCCGTCACAGAAATTCTGTCGCAGCACCTTCCGGCGCGTCATCCATCACAATTCTATGAAGCATTTCTGGAGGGTGCGGTTCTTTTTGCCATCCTGTGGTTTATCATGGTGCGATTTCGTCCGCCGGTTGGCGTCGCCACGGGTTTGTTTTTCCTGCTCTACGCTGCCGGGCGGATTCCTGTAGAGCTGGTGCGCCAGCCGGATTTCGGGGTTGAGCCGGTCCTCGGTCTGACCCGCGGTCAATTTCTCAGCGCCTTCATGATTTTAATCGGGGCGGGATTCCTCACCTACGCCTGGCTCACGCGGAAACAGGAACGGCCGGCAGCGTTTCCCGCTGGGGAAGAGCAAACAGAAGGGGCGAAATCCAGTTAACACGCCGAACTTCCGGTAGCCCCTATTTATTCGCGGATGCATCTGCGCTGACTGCCGCCTCAAGGCCCGCCAGATCTTTCACGTGCATGCCGCGGACCCACTTGACGCCGCCCAGCAGCTTCAGCGGCACCTGAAACGGGCGCCTGATTCTGTTGCGGAAATGCAGTTCAACCTCCGTCTGATTCTCTCCCACTTCACGCAGGTTGAAAGTCAGAACGGGATCCTGAGGAATCGGGCCGAAGTCCGCCAGCACCAGTTCGACGGTCTGGTTCGGCTCCAAGCGGGTGACTTTCTGGTGGCCGGTTGTTTTGCCATTTATTAATGAAGTCCAGCCGGGTGCCGACGATCCCATCCGTTCCTTCCACCTTACAGTCGCTCTGGGTCGCTTCCGGCCAGGCTGACCAGGCCATCAGTTCGTTTTGCAGACGAATCTTATCGTAAACCTCGGAGACCGGCGCCTCCACGGTGATCGTTTCAGTATACTCGACCTCAGGTGAGACGAGAGCGATGAGCCCAAGAATGAGCACGAGGAGGACGGCAAGAGTGATGAGAAGCGGGATCATAAGATTTTTCTTTGTTGCTGGCATGATGGGTTGAGTGGTGTTAGCAGTCCTGAGAAGAAACACTCGATCATCAAGTGACTTGATTGTCGAGATACTTGAACAACGAGAAACTTTCAAGAACGGTTGCCCTTGTCTGAAAGAAAAAATCTGGAAACGCTCATTCAGGCCTGCCGCCGCCTGCACGCTTCCATTGATGAGCTGGACCATACCATCGCGGAGGCCGTAGGACTCAGCCGCAATGACCTGCGCTGTTTGAACCTCCTGGAGAATGGTCCCGTCTCGCCGCGTCACATCGGCGAGGCCTTGGGACTGTCGAGCGGCAGTGTTTCTGCCCTCATTGACCGGCTGGAGTCATCCGGCTTCGTCGTGCGCCGGCCGGATCCTGACGACCGCCGCGGAGTGAAGGTTGAGGCCACTCAAGCGGTGTGGCTGGCCCTGGCTAAATTTTACCGTCGCTTTGCGGACCACGTCCGGCGGCGTTTCCGTGAGTATAATGCCGGTGAACTGGAAACTGCTCTGCGTTGTCTCCATGACATCGCCGATGCCGCGCAACGCGCTCAGGAATTTGCAAGCGAGGACGCCTGAATAGACTCGCCCCAAACCGATTCCGGGTGCTGCTGAATCAACGCCAGTTCCATGGCCTGGTTAAAAGATTGCTTCTGGTCAGATGTCATGAAATAAATTTCCGGCAGCGTGAATGGCCTCTCGCAATTTCCTTCAATCACGTTAGCGATCTCTTGCTCAAGGACCGCGCCGGAGATTTCCTCGCTGTTCTGCATCAGAACAATGAGCACCATTTTTCCGTGCCCTGTTTCGACGGGTTGCAGGGAAACAAAGCTTTCGCCGAATTTTTGGGCCAGAGCATTTGCGATCAGCTGATAATCAAGTTTGTCCAGCCGATGTTTTACAGGAGCCGTTTCTTCGTAAATCTCGAGAAGATCTTCGAGGTCACGACCGCTGATCTCTCCGGCCGGGGAAGTTTCCTTCTGTAAACGCTGCCGGGCGCGTAATTCCAGCGTCCCCGTCGTGACCATCCAGATAGAGGTTACCGGGAATCCGTTCCGGCCGCGCACAGCCAGCTCCCGCCGGCTGAGGGCCGCGATATCCAGCGGAATATCGGCGTGGATAAGGTAGCTGGCACCGATCTGCCGTAGCCCGGAGCTGCCCTCGTCAGTGGCGAGTAAAACCCGGCAATCCGGGTCTGTGCGAAATTGGGTAATGGGAATCCGCCTTTTTGAGAGAGGCACCTGATCGGTGTGCCATGCTGCTTCGACTCCCAGTTGTTCGCAGAGGCTGCGCACCTCCAGGAGAAAATTGTCACTTTCAGAAAAAACGATCGCCTTTGTCTCCGGTGCAGAAAAAATCTGCCGCAGGATCTGCTCGAGTTCCGGCAATTTAGGAGCCAGACATAAAGCACGCATTTCGTGGAGAATCGAACGTGCCTGCATCAGTCTTGAGGCGGGATCAGCGTCCTCTTTCCATTCCCTCTGAAAGGAGTCGAGCGCCACGCTCCGGGCGGAATGGTAGTCCTGGCTGGCTTCGGAGCCAAGCGCGATGCGATATTCCAGTTGGCTGGCCTCAGGCAGTTGCACCTCCACCTCTGATTTTGTCCGGTGAAGAAACACGGGCTGAATCTGCCGCCGCAAGGCCGGAATGTTTTTGGTGCCAACGGCGCGGCCCTGATCATTGAGAATATAGAAGTTCCGGTTAAAACGAAAAAGCGGGCCGAGCAGAGCAGGATCAATAAATTCCAGCACCGCGTAAAGTTCGTCGAGCCGCTCTTCGAAATCTGTCCGCGCCAGAACAAAAGCGTACTCACTCTGGATCTGCCGGACCGCGGCGGCGGTTTGAGTGGTCCAATTCCCCATCCTCTGCGCTTCATCCAGAATAACCACGTCCGCCTCCGGGGTATGCGGCCGGTTGATCAATTCTTCATAGGAAAGAAAATGAAACGCGAGATGACTACTGATTTTGCCTGCCGCATCCTGCCAGGCTGCCCGGCGGCTTTCTGGAGTGATGATGAGAACCGTGTTAAAATTTTCTGTAAGCGCTCTTTCACAGGCCGCCAGCGCGGGGGTCATCGAATCCAGACCCAGTTCATCGGCCAGGACCGCCCGCCGATTAAAAATAAAATGCAGCATCGCTTCCCGTTGATAGGGCAAGAGCCGAATGGAGAAATGCTGCTCGTAAGGCGTTTGGCTGTTTAGTTCGCTTTGCTCATAGTCGCGCCGCAGACGGATTCGCTCCTGCTTGCGGTTCACATCTTCCAGCCAGGCATCGACTTCCTGGGAAATGCGCAGCCGGGGATCCGGGTGATCACGAATAATTTCCAGCGCTTCCTCCGGGCTCACTCCGTGGAGCAAATCCAAATCATCGAAAAGCGGCTGCAAATCCTCTGGCAAACTGTCCCGGCCTGAATCAACGCGCAGAGTCTGGGCAATGCGATCCGGAATTATCTCGGCACGGGGCGAATCACCTGCGTTATCATCGAGCTTGAGCGCATCGTGCCATCCTTCCGGCTGCGTCTGCTGAAGATGAAGAAAGACGGCTTCACTATGTTTACAGGTGCCCAAACCGTTGATCCGAAAATCCGGGCAATTGCAACTGACTCTCCCGCGGAAAGGTGCGCGCACCTCCACCATGTAATTCGAACCATGGACCGTGGTGACCTGGAAATTCGAGCAGATGATGAAGCGTTCATCCAGATTCCTGATCTGAAAGGATTCCGCCTCCGCCCGGGCACGCCGCTTGGCGACTTCCTGCTCATCGGTCGTACGCCAGTCTTCAGAATTTGATCTGGGTAATGAAGGGAACAAAGGGTGCTCAGCCATATCAGGAACGGCGGCAACCTAGACTAGCGGGGCAGAGGTGTAAACTGTGGGGTATCTTCCTGGATCTCTTCTATTCTCTTCAAAGTTGCATACATATCTGCGCGCAACAAACGCATCGCATCAAGTTCGAAGCGGGCAAATCCCAGCGTCGCCTTGGTTTTGGCACTATCAATATCACCGAATCCTGCCCCGGCCATCCGGCTGATCAGGGCTCGTTTCAGACGAAGATGTCCACCCACGGATTGCTGCTTTTTGATCTCTTCAAAATAAATCTGAAAGTCCCGATTGAACTGTGGATGAAAATCAATCGTCCCCCCCGGTGTCGGCTACCGGTAAAGAACCGCGAGTCAGACTTACGACTGCACGGTTCAATGCCTGCGAAAGAACGTTGGTCGAGGCGACGATCTCTCGATTCTGTTTTGCTTCTGCACCTGGCACAACAGTCCAAAGGAAATCCGTTTGCAGTCGCACAACGTTCGGTGCCTGGCTTGATAGAATGTTTACGTTTTGGAGATTTATCGCAGCTTCAGGAGTTGGGTTGGTAATGAGCCCGATGACTCTAAACTCGGCACTCGGATCTTGCCGATGAAGAATCGGCATGCCATATTTTCCCGCGTCTTCGCGCGAAAGGTCCAGTGTTAGAACTCGCTCGGAGACGTTGCTGATCGTGACTTCCTTTAATCCCTCTCCAATAAACACGGTTTCACCTTTCTCTAATGGGACGGGCCCGCTGATGGGGGGAGCCGGCGTGGAGTCAGGTCGCGTGACTAGTGTCCGGACAGCGGAACCATACGCAATATTCTCCACATCGTTGGGGGTAGGAACACCCTGTGAAACCAGCGATGGATTCCGTTCGACTCCGTTTACTCCGTCCAGCACAGAATAAAGGTAGGTCTCGCCTTCTTCGCTGGTCGCAAAAAAACCGCGCACGGATTTTGGTCCGCGCACTTTGGAAATGCGAATGACTTCCTGTGGCTGTTGTGTGGACGCGACGGCTGGACCCGGTGACCCGGAAGAATCCGTCCCGGTAGACGAAATCCTCGAGGCAGAAGCGGTTTCAGCGGATCCGTCCGCCGGATCAAAACTCACCTCCGCCGCAGAATCTTCGGTCTCGACTGAGCCCGGCGTTGTATCAGTTGATGCGTCCTTTTCTTCCTGCTGCGGCAGATAAACCTGGAAATAATAGTAAGCCGCTGCCCCGGCGATCACCAGGATAAGAAGCAACATGATGGTCGCGCCCGCTTTGGCCCCGAGTTTTGTTGAAGGAGCAGGGCGCGAAGACGAGACTTTTTTCCCAGAGCGTTTATCCTTTTCGACGCGCTGATTTATCCTTGCGACTTCCTGGGCGAGCGCGCGGCGTCTTTTTTCTGCTTCTGCCTCACTGACTTTCCCGGACTTCGAAGGGCTGCTTCCAGTCGAGGCGGGCACAATATGCAGCACCCGGCGAAGTGGAGCCGGAGAATCTTCTTCCCCTTCGCGGAAGGCCTGATGCTCCAGGGTGATTACGTCCTTGAGGAGCAGATTCTGAATCTCTGCCCGCGTGTATGGTCCGGTGGCCTCTCCCTCCGCGAGCACATAAATGCGTTGGACGGGCTCTAAAGGTTGTTCATCTGACATGAGTCAATTCCCCCGAAAAGTGATTAGCGTCATCCATCGTTGTGAACAGACGCAGGTGCTTTGCCAAGCCGTAAGTTCAGCTCCGGTTTGCGGCTTTTCGTCTCAACCACACCCGGACATGGGCGGGGCGCGGGATGATGTTTGTGCTTGCTGTTAACTCGTCTGCCAGTTGCTCCGCCGTACGTTCTGAGGCGAATGTGACACGCCCATACTCATAGGCGGCGGTTCCCATTTGCTCCGCTTCACCGGGGGTATGAAGCAGCTTCTGCAGCGCGCCAGCCAATGCGTCCACGTTCCCGGGATCGACCAGCAGACCAGTCTTTCCATGCAAAACCTGCTCGGGCACCCCGGCCAGACGCGTTGAAACCACGGGCAGCCCGTAAGCCATCGCCTCGGTAATCACGGTCGGCAGGTTATCCATCCCGCCTTCGCTGTCTTTGCGGCATGCCAGGGCAAAGACCCTCGCGCTCACCAGCAATTGACGGACTTCCGGCTGCGGCCGGGCTCCCAGCAATTCCACCTCCCTCTCCACATCCAGTTGGGCGATCAGCGCCCGCAGTTCCTCCTCCAGCGGGCCATCCCCGACAATCTGGCAGTGGAAATCTACCTCGGCCGCTTTCAGTTGAGCGCAAGCTTTAATCAGGTCTGGAAAACCCTTCTTTTCGATGAGCCGGCCAACGCTCAGAATGCCGGGCGTTCCGGCTTCTTCACCCCGCGGCGGCAGTTCCTCCGGCCAATCGAGGCCATTATAGATTGTGATGATTTTCCGGCGGACCTTGGGAAAGTCTTCGCGCATCTGCCGGGCCCCTGCACGGCTGACATTGACAACAAAGCGCGCGGAATCAACTAACTGTTCCAGGGTGGGCTGGCTTACCCCTGCTGGGGTCACCATGTAGTCATTCGCGTGCGCTGTGAAACTATAGCTGATCCCGTAAAAGCGCCGCAGCCACCAGGCCGTACGGGCCGCGATTCCCGCAAAATGGACGTGCACATGCCGCACCCTAAGCTCACGCAGCCTCTGTCCCAGCCAGCAGGCCTCATACACGCGGTTCTTATCGCCTGCTTCCCGGTCCCATTCACGCAGCGTCTTCGCGGCCTCATGAGGCAGCACTTTTTCATCCTTCCAGGCCCGCACCTGGGCGGTCATTTCCTTGATCGGCGGAAGGTAAACCACCCGGCTGATCACGCTTTCAGGTAGTTCTTCGTTCGGCAAAGACCCATCCCCTGGACGGATGGAAAAGATGTGCGGATGAACGCCACGTTCACCCAGAGCCCGCAGTTCCCGGGCAATGAAGGTCTGCGTGAAGGCAGGAAAGCGCTCCAGCAGATAAGCGAACGGTGGCGCGGCTGGTTTTCCGGTCTGGCTCATGGCGGGAATGCGGAGGCGAGGCGGCGCAAACCATCTCTTGACGGGCTGAAAACGCCAGCATTAACGTCTTCGCTATCACGATTCAGGCATACCGGCGTCTTTTGGCGCCTGCCCTTCCCACCCGTTTCATAGCTTTTTCGGTGCCGGATCGCTCTTTTTCACTTAAGCCCAACGATTCACGTGGCGGACAACAATTTAGATATTAACCAGATCAAAGAGATCGTCGAACTCATGAAGGAGAACGATCTCAGCGCCTTCAAACTGGAGCAGGGCGACTTTAAACTGGAGATCGAAAAGGGCGGGCCTGCCGCTGCGCCTGTCGTCTCCCATGCGGCGCCTGTCCCGCAGCCGATCATCCCGGCGACCCCGCCCATCGAGCTGGATTCCAACGGCGGCGCCTTCCCGGCTTCAGCCGAACCCAAGGGCAACTTTCAGGAAATCACCGCCCCCATGGTCGGCACCGTTTATCACGCTCCCTCACCGGAGGCTCCCCCCTTTGTGAAGCCCGGTGATCAGGTCACCGAAGATACCGTCGTCTGCATTGTGGAAGCAATGAAGGTGATGAACGAAATCAAGGCGGAGCTGAAGGGAACCGTCGATGCGGTGCTCGTGGAGAATGGTGCGCCGGTCCAATACGGTCAGCCGCTCTTCCGTCTCCGCTTAAGCTGAGCAAACCCCGGGAACGCATGGCAAATTTTGACAAGGTCCTGGTCGCTAACCGCGGCGAAATCGCCCTTCGCATTGTCCGCACCTGCCGGGAACTCGGCATCGGCACGGTCGCGGTTTATTCGGAGGCTGATGTAGATTCCATGCACGTCCAGCTGGCGGATGAAGCGATCTGTATCGGTCCCGCAGCCAGCTCGGAGAGCTATCTCAAAATCAACCGGATCATGGCCGCCGCGGAAATCGCCGATGTCGATGCCATCCACCCCGGTTACGGGTTCCTGGCGGAGAACGCGGACTTTGCCGAAGTCTGTGAGAGCTGCCAGATCAAATTCATCGGGCCGCCTTCCAAAGTTATCCAGATGATGGGTGACAAAAATCAGGCCCGCGCCTGCGCCAAGGCCGCAGGTGTGCCGATCACACCCGGAAGCGATGGGGTGGTCGTCAATGAAAAGGAAGCCCTGCGCATCGCTCAGGAGATCGGTTACCCCGTCATGATCAAGGCCTCTGCGGGCGGCGGCGGTAAAGGCATGCGCCCCGCGCATAATGACGCCAGCCTCGTCGCCGGGTTTCACGCCGCCCGTCGGGAAGCAGAGAAAGCTTTCGGCGCCAGTGATGTTTACATTGAGAAACTCATCGAAGATCCACACCATGTGGAGATTCAGATCGTCGCGGACCAGCACGGACTCATCATCCACCTCGGTGAACGGGATTGCTCCCTGCAGCGGCGCAACCAGAAGATCATTGAGGAATGTCCATCACCCCTTGTTTCTGAAGAATTAAGGCAGCGCATGGGCGAAGCCTCCGTCCGGCTCGCCCAGCAGGTGGGCTATCAGAATGTCGGCACGATGGAATTCCTCGTCGATGACGATGGAAATTTTTATTTCATCGAAATGAATACCCGCATTCAGGTCGAGCACACCATTACCGAGGAAGTCTACGGGGTCGATCTGGTCAAAGAGCAGATTCTCATCTCACAGAATGAACCCATGTCCCGGCACGTCGCCGAGGCGACCCCGCGGCACCACTCCATCCAATGCCGCATCAATGCGGAAGACGCCTTCAATAACTTTGCTCCCTGCCCCGGCACGATCGATCTCTACTATGCCCCGGGCGGCCGCGGGGTGCGGGTGGACAGCCATATCTACAGCGGCTACACCATTCCCCCGCACTATGACAGCATGATCGCCAAGCTCATCGTCACCGCCTCCAGCCGGGAAAATGCCATCGCCCGCATGCTGCGCTGTCTCAGTGAATATATTATTGGCGGGGTCAAAACCACCATCCCCTTTCAGCATCAGCTTCTCCAGAGCGAAGAATTCCGCGCTGGCCGTTATCACACCGGGTTCATTGCTCAACTGCAGCAAAACCGGCTCATGCAGCCGGACAGCCCCATCCACAGCGCCATGGCTCTCGCCCGCCAGCCCGGCAACGGCAACGTCCACGAAGGCGTCGCCATCTGATTTGATCCGGGTCAACATCGCAACTTCGCTTCAGGTAGCGAAAAGTTTTTCTATTTGCGAAAGCGAGTAAAAAAACGGCTGAGCACCTTGCCCGGCTGGGTTACTAATACCCTGGGATGCTGAATTACCAGAACAACAGGAACGGCGGCTGCAACGACCCCGCCGCGAGCGCCATGCGGGACGATCCGGCTCCGGCCATGGCACCGGGCACGCCCCGCGCCAATCCTGACCCCGTCGCCCGGCGCTGGCGTCATCTCGCCTCCCAGGTCGCCTTTAAAAACAACCTCGCGCTTTGGCTGGACGTTTTTGTGCCGGTCCTGACCGGCGCGCTCCTCCTGGGCGCCGTCACCATCCTGCTCCTGCGATCGTCCGGCCTTGCGCCTCATGTGCTCATTTATGTCCTGCTTGGTCTCACCGCGCTCTCCGGTCTCGCCGCGTTGATTGCCCGCCGGGACAGTTTCATGACCACAGCCGGTGGGTTCGTCCATCTTGACTACAGATTGCGGCTCAATAACCGCCTCACCGCCGCCCATCATGGGATCGGTTCGTGGCCGCCCCTTCCCGCCCAGGGCAATGTCCGCGATGGCCTTCGCTGGAGCGTTCCCCGGCTGATTCTGCCCGTCGGGGCCAGCGCCCTGCTCTTCGCCGCCAGCCTCCTCATCCCCATCAATGTCCTCACGGCAGATGACACCCCAGTGCAGGAACCGGTCGAGTGGAATGAGACCCGCGAAATTCTCGACAGGCTCGAGGAAGAACAACTCGTTGATTCCCAGGTGCTGGAGCAGTTCGAAGCGAAGCTGGATGAACTCCAGAAAAAAGCCCGCGACGAATGGTATGAGCATGCCACCCTCGAAGCCACCGATGCCCTTCAGAGTAACCTGGAGAAAGGCATGGTCGACCTGCGCGAGGGCCTGAAGGATGCCCGGAACGCACTCAACAGCGCGATCGAAGGGCAGGGCGAACTCACTAAGCCGACCATTGAAAAGCTCGAGTCCCAGATGCAGGAAGCCCTCCAGATGATGGGTGCCGGCATGTTGCCGGCCAATGATGCCCTCATGGAGGCCCTGCAGAATGTCGATCTTTCTCAGCCCGGCCAGACTCTGACGGAAGAGCAGATGCAGCAGCTCATGGAACAGCTTCAGCAGGGGGGCGAAACCCTGCGCGATTGCCTGGGTCAAAGCCAGCAGGGTGAGCAGGAGCTGCCTGATATCGAAGGCCTTAGCGGAGACCGGGAAGGCGAAAACGGAGATGGCAGCTGCCAGGGCCAAGGCCAGGGTGAAGGGGACGGGACAGGTCAGGGTGGCATCAACCGCGGCCCCGGCGTTGCTCCGTTGAAGCTCGATCAGGAGACTGATCTCAACGCCGGGCAGACGGAAAAGCTGGATGGTAATGGAGCTGACCCTGCCCTGGGCGATCTCCTCGGAGAAGTCGCCATGGATCCACAGGGCGATGAAGAAGAATACGGTGGCCTGCAGCAGGGAGGCGGGTTTGCCGGCGGCGGCGATGGGGGTGAAGCCGTGCTCCGCCATCAACTCGAGGTCGAAGAACGCGAGGTGATCCGGAGATACTTCGAGTGAGCCGCACCGCTCGCCAGCACGAATCTACCCGACGTCGACCCCAGGAGAAAGGCGAAGCCTCCAGCTCCCCGGCCCTCGACAGGCTTGCGCAGGGTTACCTTACCTTTCTCGTCACAGAGAAGAACGCCAGCCCGCGCACGGCAGAGGGTTATCGCCTCGCCCTGACCCAGTTCCGGGAGTTCACCCGGGCAAAGGCCTGGGCTGACTGCACGGAGGCAGATTTTCGCGCCTATCTCTATCAGAGTATGACCGCCGAACGCTCGCGCGCCTACATCCGCCAGCAGTTCAGTGCTTTCCGCGGCTTTTACAGGTTCCTCATCCAGCGGCACGCTTTTCCGCGCAACATCCCCGCTGAACTCAGCTTGCCAAAGCTCGAACGCAAACTGCCCGTCGTCCTCAGTGAACAGCAGGTCCTGCGCATGCTTGAGTTACCCCTTGAGCTGGACCTGCCCAGGCAGGCGCCTGCCTGGACGCCGCAGCGGGACGTCGCCATCATGGAGCTGTTCTACAGCGCCGGCCTGCGCCTTTCCGAGCTCGTTGCCCTCAACCTCACGGATGTCGATGACGCCGCGGAGACCGTGCGTGTCATGGGCAAGGGCGCCCGGGAACGGCTCTGTCCCGTCGGTGCCCCGGCCATGGCTGCCCTGCGCACTTACCGCCTCGCCGCCGGGTTGCGGGAGACCAGGGAAGGCCCGCTTTTTCTCAGTAAACTGCGCAAGCGCATGACCGCCCGGGCCGTCAGCGGCATGCTGGAGAAATACATCAGGCACTGCCCCGGTCTGCCCGCCGGGACCAGCCCCCACAAGCTGCGCCACAGCTTCGCCACTCACCTGCTGGATCACGGCGCAGACCTCCGTTCCGTCCAGGAAATGCTGGGCCATCAGAACCTTTCCACCACCCAGATCTACACCCATGTCAGCCTGAGCCGACTCCAGGAAGCCTAAGACAAGGCCCATCCGCGCGCCTGAAGAAAAGAAAACGTTCGGGCTGGAGCCCCGTCTGGAGGGCCTCTACCGGGTTTCCGCGTATTTTCTGAAAAAAAATTGCCCTGAATCAGTTGACCCCCGGCGCTGCGGGTGTAGTTTCTCGTCCTGCCTCAACAAGGCCAGGCGGCCTTTGCGCCACCACGTTCTTTTCTCTGTCTGATGATCGCGGCAGCCATTTCGGCTGGGTCCCGGATCAGGAGGTTGACCTCTGACAGGAGCCATTCTGTTTACGCGCCATGCGCTGTGAACACAAGGCATCTGTTAGGGGTTTTTTGCCCCCTGAAACCGAGCTTTTCCGCTGATCAACGGGTGATGAGATGAAGTGCGGGAACTGTTCTTTGACGATCCGGTCAGTTGATATTGTGAAATCAATCACTGACGAAAAACTAGATTAACCGTCCGTATCGGGTGCCTCGGCATTCCGTGCGGATGGTGACAGCACAAGTTTGAGCGCCCGCTCAGTTTTGGCTGACGATAGCTAAGTTAAATTGCTATCGGCAGGTGATAAGTGAGCGGGTGAATAAACGAAGCGACGGAGATTTCTTTGAGAAAGCTGATGATGATATCGTCAGCTTTGGATCTCTTGTAGCCGAAGAATCGGAACTACAAACTCTCTGTGTGCTCGCCATGCGCGCAGCACAGTTTGATGGAGATTTTCTTAACCGGAAGCGGCAGGCAATGGCGTCTTGCGCAACTTGAAAACGCAGGCGGCGGGTCTGTCCGGGTAAAAAAACCATCACGTTGGAGGACTTTGAGTTATTCATTTACTTAAATAACCAGATGTCTCTTTCTTTAACGGAGAGTTTGATTCTGGCTCAGAACGAACGCTGGCGGCGTGGATAAGACATGCAAGTCGAACGAACCTTCGGGTTAGTGGCGGACGGGTGAGTAACACGTGAGCAACCTGCCGGTAAGTTGGGGATAGCTCTCCGAAAGGAGAATTAATACCGAATGTGGCCATCACACGATTGTGTGAGACGCTAAAGATTTATCGCTTACTGAGGGGCTCGCGGCCTATCAGCTAGTTGGTGAGGGTAAAAGCCCACCAAGGCAACGACGGGTAGCTGGTCTGAGAGGATGATCAGCCACACTGGAACTGAGACACGGTCCAGACACCTACGGGTGGCAGCAGTCGAGAATC
>CAZUPP010000031.1:0-40466 GCA_964622095.1 uncultured Verrucomicrobiales bacterium | reverse complement strand
TTGATAGGGGTAGAAGAGCTGAGGGTCCCGGGTGAGGAAGGAACCCGTTCCCAGACCGCGCCAGCGCTAAACCCGTCCGGTTTCGGACCCTTCATTGAGGAGGGTGAGGAGGGGTTCCTCATCCTTGGTATTGGCCCGCTGACGATCTTCATTCGCGCCTTCCTGAATGAATACTTTCATAGACAAAACTGCGCCCGGTGATGGGTGCCGTAAAAGAGGTTTGGAGCCAGTGAGATGACGGTCTCCACAAAATTATTATCCACGAGATATTGCCGGATCTTTTGCTCGGCGCCTCCTCGATAAAAAATGCCCGGAAAGCAAACGATGGCGCTCGCCGTCGATCCTGACCTCCCCTTCCCACGCCGGCAGCCCTGCGGTGCCCACGTGCTGGCCGCCCTGCCCAACACCGAGGCCGCCGAAACCCGCCAACTGGGCTACCGCCTCTTTACCCTGTGCGAACAAAAGGGCTGGAGCCAGGAAACCCAACTGGCAATACTACACCGACCAAGCCGCCAAGCTGGAACAAGAAGGCCCCAGCCAAGTCCAGAGCGATCTATTCGGCTAAGCAATCCGCACCGACCCGCTGCCCACGCATCTTCCCAGCATGAAGTTCAACCCCAGATACCACATCTTCAAAGACGTGCTCGATGAGCGTGCGGGGGATTGGCTGCAGCCATGGAAGGGCGAAAGCTGGCGTTTCCAGGACATCAACTTCTCCTCCGAAGAAGAAACGCTGAGTGGCGATGGCGCACAGATCAACGGAGGTCGCTTCAATCACAAGGGCACGATCCCGGCTGTCTATGGCAGCCTGGAGCAGGAAACCGCCCTGGCGGAGTCGAATGCTCGAGCCAAGCGCTCTGGCCTGACGATCCGCAAGCCAAGAACCTTTGTATGCATAGGCCTGAATCTGAAAAAGGTGCTGGATCTACGCCAACCTTCCTTTCGCAAGAAGCTGGGAATCACCCTCAAAGAACTCGCCGAGGAAGACTGGGAAAACCTGCAGGATCACGGCACTGAATCGGTTAGCCAAGCACTGGGACGGGCAGCAGCCGACGCAGGCGCGGAAGCCATTATCATTCGATCTTTCGCTCGAAGCACCGGGTTCAACGCGGTCTTTTTCCCTGTGAACAAGGTTAAAGGAAGCAAGGTTTCCATCTTTGAAGGCGGCAAACTGCCAGACAAGCGGAAACATGTACGGTAAATTGCGAGTGCAAATTTGCACTTACTCTTGCACTCCAGTTCATGGTCCGTTATCTTAGGACAACCTTAAGTTTATCAGGCCATTACCATGAGCAAAGTTATCGAAAGACCAAGGAAAGCTGCAAAAGCCAAGGCTCACAGCGGGGTTCGACCCAGTTTGTATCCCACCGCTCCTAAGCGTTCTACCGGCCAGATCATTCAAGGACTGCGAGACGAGTACGGCTTGGATCAGGACACAATCAAGCGCCTCACGGGTTACTCGAAGCGCTCGATCATTAGCTGGGGCAAGGGCAAGAAAGCCCAGAAACCTGCTGAGATGAAATTTACAGAACTCAACCGGCTGTTTGAAGCGCTGGCTGACCTTACCCAAAACCGGGAAGAGGTAGCCGACTGGCTGGAAACGCCCAACGAAGCCTTTGAAGGCTCTACCCCTCTGCAAGTGATTGAACGGGGGGAATCGGACCGGCTGTGGCGCATGGTCTATTTCCTGCGCTCCGGCGATCCCTCTTAATAGTAGCTGAAAACCGCCCTGCTGAACTACGTGCTCCCCGTTCTGGAAGAAGCGCTCGAAGGCCCGGGGTTATTTCGAGGAATTGGGCGTTGATACTACTCCTTATCAACAACAATTCGAGCAACAAAATCTTCGAAGGTATCAGCCACCTTACTAGCCTCCGTTTTTCCTCCGTAATAGCTGATATAGTGAACAGTGTTATCGCGATCCAACACGTAAAGATTTCCCAATTCACAATCAGCAATTGGGAGGACGCCATCGCCCCTTAGATCAGGATGTGTTCCAAACGACGCCAAGACAGACTTCTCCTTGCTCGTGTCAAAAAACGTCAGAATGGGGAGATCGTCTGAACCATCTACAAGACCGCCAACGAAGGCGCCCCCATACTTTTTTACGAAATCGGTATGGCTCTTGGGCAGCTCCCTTCCAATGGCACTCTCGATCTGCCGAATGTCGGAATCGCTGAAAGGCACCTCTACTTCAAATCTTGCATCTGGCATTTAGTTTCCTCCTCGAAGCTGCAAAGCACCACCTGAGTGATGAAGGCTATGAACTGGCGTGGGCACGATTTGACCGCCGAAGCTGCACTCTTTCGCCCCATCAGCAGGCAGCGTGACGGAGCGGTTCATCGGCGGATGACGAGGGTTGGCGGACGTTGCCACGCGCGGCAGCGGCACGGCGTTGCTGCGGTTTATGCGTCCTTAATTGCGTATTCGATCAGCCTCGCGCATTTCGCCTCTGATGCCGGTTCATCATCAAGATTGGCCGTCCAATCTTGGATGAAGTCTCGGGCGATAAACACTTCCAAAAAGTATTTCAGACCAAGTGTTTCCGCGTCAGGCGGCAATCCGCCCTGATCCGGTTCCCGTGCAACCAACGCATTTGAATCCACTGTCCACGGCTCGGCTGCGTAAATCGTGCTCTCTTCGTCAAGATTCTCTAACTGCTCTACTGCCTCAATGAGTTTCATACTATTGTCCCCATATCGAGTAACCACCCTGACCACCCGGATGAAGTGTGCCTTGGAAAATACTCCCCGGCGCGTGCTGGGCACGCGGGACAAGCTGCATGACGCCCGTTTCAGGGGCATGGTGCCAAGTCCATCCCGGCGGCGGAGTTCGAGGCGCGAGGCCCGTTGCGGTGCGTTGAAGATTCACGCCGCCTTGCTGAAGTTTATCCCAATCGTCCTCATGCTCAAATCGCTTCTCCATGAACTCGGTTCCCTGCTCTACAACACCCAAATTTGTAATGAGGGCATGAGCAATGTCTGCCGCTGCAGGGGGCGCGGACGGGGGAGGACTGAGGGGAAGCGGGGGAGAAGGGAGGCCTGCGACATTTTGCCGCACTGACCAGTGCAGCCGCTGGTGAAGGGGGTCGGGGACGTTTTGCGGCGCGGTGCGGCGGGGGGTTGAAGGCGGGCGTCTTGACCGGGGGCGTGGACCCGCTGACTATGGGGAACCCCGCGATTCGCGACCTATCCGATCGGTAATAGGAAGATCTAATACTTCGGGGCCGGGAGGAAAAATGGTCGCTTTCGGACTTGTCGGGCGGGCAAGAAATCGCCAGACCATCAGCAACCCCGCGCGGAAGGACCGAGGCAGCCGGATGAAGGGCGAGGCTCCGGCGGGGTGGCAGCAGAGCAGAGTGAAGCAGGATTTTTGCGCCAACGGATTTCTTCAGACCAGGCTATGGCAAACGTTTTCCCTAAATGGACCAATTGGCTACCGATGCAGATCGGGGCGCTGGTCACGCTCATCGGTGGCACGGCCATTGCGGGCTGGTATTACTATGTAGACCCGGAATACATGCGGGTGGGTTACCAGCCGGAGCAGCCGGTGTGGTTCAGCCACGACATTCACTCCGGGCAGCTGGGGATTGATTGCCGCTACTGCCACAGCCACGTGGACAAGGCGAGCCACTCCAACGTGCCGTCCACCCAGGTCTGCATGAGCTGCCATACCTATGTGCAGACGGCCAGTGAACGGCTGGAGCCGATCCGTGCTTCCTGGGAAAGCGGCAAGCCGATCGAGTGGGTGCGCATTCATCAGGCGCCGGACTACGCGTATTTCAACCACGCGGTGCACGTGAACCGGGGGGTCAGTTGTGTGGATTGCCACGGACGGGTTGATCAGATGGATCAGGTGTATCACGCGGAAAGCCACAGCATGGGCTGGTGCCTGGAGTGTCACCGGAACCCGCAGAATTACCTCCGGCCGCTGGATGAGGTTTACAATCTGGACTGGGACGTCCGGAAGGACATCGAGGTGGATGACGACGACAAGACCGCGGAGGTGGACGGGCAGATGGTGACCTTTGCCAGTGATCAAGCGACCCAGAAAGAGGTGGGCAACCTGTTGCGCGAAGCCTGGAACGTGAACCCGCCTGAAACCTGCGCGGCGTGCCACCGCTGACGACGGATCTTTCTGATTTTTTCTGATTTTCAATGAAACGAGTTCTCCAACATCCGCCCGAAAGCAGGAGTGGCCATGAGACGGGCCGCAACTACTGGCGCAGCGTCCAGGAATACGCGGACACCCCGGACTTCCAGGAGTGGCTGAGCCGCGAGTTCCCGCCAGGGGCGGCGGAGTTTGAGGCAGGGGGGGTATCCCGGCGCAGTTTTCTGCAGCTGATGGGCGCATCGATGGCGCTGGCGGGCTTCGGCCTGAGCGGGTGCCATCGCCGTCCGGAGACGCACATTGTGCCTTACACCCAGAATGTGGAGTGGATCATTCCGGGGCGCCCGCTTTACTACGCCACCGCCATGCCGCGGGCAGCAGGCAGCTATTTCCCGCTCGTGGCCTCCACGCACGAAGGGCGTCCGACCCACCTGGACGGGAACAAGCTGGTGCCGGGTTTCAACGGCGGGAGCGATGCGATCACGCAGGCATCCGTGCTCGATCTGTACGACCCGGACCGAGCCTGGAGCTTTTTCCAGACCAACACCTGGAAATCTGAAGGCGGCAAGCGCAGCTTCGAGACCCGGGACGTGGAGCGCGCGGTCTTTGACGAGTATTTCAACGAGACCATCCAGGCGCTGCTGAATGAGCAGGGTGGGGAAGGGGTCGCGCTGCTTCTGGAGCCGAATGATTCGCCCACGCGCGAACGGCTGCTGACGGAGCTGCGGGAAAAGAACCCGAACCTGCTCATCGCCGAGCACAGCCCGCTCATCGATCACAGCCGCGAGGTTGTCGAAACAGCGGCGGGCGATGGAGTGCGGATGCTGCCGGACTACAGCAAGGCCAAGGTTATCGTCAGCCTGGACCATGATTTTCTGGGGATTGACGCGGGTGCCGAAGCCGAAGCGCAATTTGCCCAGGGCCGCCGGGTGGATGACCAGAGCCTGGAGATGAACCGGCTGTATGTCGCGGAAGGCCGCCTGACCGTGACCGGTGGCATGGCCGATCACCGGCTGCGGGTGGCTCCCGGCCAGATCATTCGTGTCGCGGCCAGCCTGGCGCGGGCGGTTGGCGCAGCGGCACCGGGCGTGCCCGAAAGCGGTGATCCGAAGTTTGACGAATGGGCCAAGGCGGTTGCGACAGACCTGGAAAGGCATCCGGGCGAAAGTCTCGTGATGGCGGGACCGCGCCAGCCGAAAGCGGTGCATGCCATGGCACTGGCGATCAACGAAGCACTGGGGAACTTCGACAAAACGATTTCCTTTATCCAGACCGATTTCAAAAAGCGGCAGACCCTCGCCGATCTGCGTGAAGAGATCGAAGCGGAGAAGATCAAGGCGCTCTTTGTCATTGGCGGAAACCCGGCGCAGAATCTGCCGGGTGATATCGACTGGGGGGCGCTCTGCGACAAGGTGGGCGACGTCATCCGGGTGGGTTATCATTTCGATGAGACCAGTGAGATGGCGCAATGGCACGTGCCCCTGGCGCACTACCTGGAAAGCTGGGGAGATGGCCACACGATCTTTGGCGGCTACGTGCCCGTGCAGCCGATGCTTGAGCCCCTGAACAGCGGCGTGAGCGAGACCGAATTTCTTGCGCTGCTCAACGGCGCCACGCCGGACGAAGCGCACGGGTTCCGTCCGGTCCGTCAGACCTTCGAGAAAATCACCGGAAAATCCGGCCGGGAAGCGGACGATGCCTGGGTGGCTTTTCTCCGTGACGGCTTTCTGCAGGACGCGCCCGCGCCACAGACAGTCAGCGCGTCAGCCTCCGCGGTCTTTACCGGGCTGGAGATGGATGTGCCCGAAGCGCCGACGGGCCCGGACAAACTGGAGATCAGCATCGTGCCCGACTACAAGGTGCTCGATGGACGCTACGCGAACAACGGCTGGCTCCAGGAACTGCCCGATCCCATTTCCAAGCTGACGTGGGATAACTGCGCCTACCTGAGCCCGAAAACCGCGGAGAATCTGGGTCTCAAACTACCGGACTTCAACAACTGGGATGCGCTCGTGAAGGGCCGCGCGAAGGGGAACGCGGATCTGATTGAGATCGAGGCCGATGGCCGCAAACTCCAGATCGCGGCGCACATTCTGCCTGGCTGCGCGGATAATGTGCTGATCATTCCGATGGGATACGGGCGGAAATTCCGGGGGCACGTAGCCTATGATCCGGGCTTCAATCCCCTGCCGCTCATGACCACGGCAAGCGGTCCGATCCTCAGCGGCGCGACCGCCAGGGTGATCGAGGCCAGCGCCTATCAGCTCGCCTTTGCCCAGATGTATAACTACATGGAAGGCCGCGCGCTGGTCCGTGAGGGCACGATGGATGAGTTCACCCATGACCGGAAATTTGCCAAAGGCCTGGGGATGGACAGTCACATCCCGCCGAATGTCTCCCTCTACAAAACGCCGCCTTACGAGGAGCTTTCCATTCACCAGTGGGGCATGACGATCGATCTGAACACGTGCACCGGTTGCAATGCCTGCGTGATCGCGTGTCAGAGCGAGAACAACATCCCGATCGTCGGCAAGATCCAGGTCATCCGCGGCCGGGAAATGCACTGGATCCGGCTTGACCGCTACTTTGCCACGCCTAACCGGGACCGGCCGCTGGAGGATGAGGAGCCGCAGATGATCGTTCAGCCGCTGGCCTGTGTGCATTGTGAAAACGCACCGTGCGAAACCGTGTGCCCGGTCAATGCCACCATTCACAGTGAGGACGGCCTCAACGTGATGGCCTACAACCGCTGCATCGGCACGCGGTACTGCGCCAACAACTGCCCGTACAAGGCGCGGCGCTTCAATTTCTTTGATTACAATGACAAGCCCAAGGGCCGGGTCGTCATGAAAGACGAGGAGGCCGGGCTGGCAGCGCAGGCCACCCTGATGGACGAGCGCGACAAACTGGAGTTCGCGCCCTTCCACCGCAAGGGCATGCCGGAGAGCCTGAAGCTGTCCAAGAACCCGAACGTCACGGTGCGGATGCGCGGGGTGATGGAGAAGTGCACCTACTGCGTGCAGCGGATCCAGGTGGCCAAGATGGATCAGAAGATCAAGGCAAAGAACTCCGCCAACCTGAAGATCCCCACTGACACCGTGCGCACCGCCTGCCAGGATGCCTGCCCGTCCGAGTCGATTGTCTTTGGCGATATCGCCGATCCCGCGGCCACCGTGGTCAAGCGCAAGAAGGAAGGGCGCAATTACCGGCTGATCGAATATCTCAACACCGAGGCCCGCACGAGTTACCTGGCCCGCATCCGCAATCCCAATCCGGAAATGCCCGACTACGCGGCGATGTATCCGGAAGGCCATTCCCATGGTCACGCCCTGCACATGACCAAGTCACGCCTGAGCATTGAGGAGAACGCCCATGCCGCACAGGAGCGCTACAAGGATAAAGGGGACGGCAAGGAATATGATAAGGCGAAGGAGGGCGAGGCCGCTCCGGAGCATGCCGAAGCCGGATACCTCGACGGTGATAACCATGGCAAAGCCGGTGGCACCATCTTAGCGAAATTCGAACATCCCTGACGTCCCGGACGTGTTGTTTTGTTCCCGCATTAATAACGAGCGAAATTTAGTATATGCCCAGTCAATCCAATCCAGCCGCCGCTTCCGCCGCCGCCGCGCAAGACGCCGTGAGCAGCCGGGCCCTGGAGCTGCCGAAGGCCGCGCCCCCGGCTGACCTGCCGCGTCCGCCGCTGGTCACGAATGACCGGGATTATGCCTGGATCACGGAGCATGTCTCTGAGATCACGGAGAAACGCACTCCGCTCTGGTGGTGGATTGCCACCGCGATCACCGGGGCGATTGCGCTGTTCGTTCCGCTGCTTCTCATCTACCTCGTCATCACCGGGGTAGGGGTCTGGGGCCTGAACCACCCGGTTGGCTGGGCCTGGGATATCACTAACTTCGTCTTCTGGATTGGTATCGGCCACGCGGGCACGCTGATTTCCGCCATTCTGTTTCTGACCCGGCAAAAGTGGCGGACCTCAATCAACCGCGCGGCTGAAGCGATGACGATCTTTGCCGTGATGTGTGCGGGTCTTTTTCCGCTCTTCCACGTCGGACGCGTCTGGATGGTCGGCTTTCTGGCACCTGTGCCGAATCCCAACGCGATCTGGCCGAATTTCCGCAGCCCGCTGCTCTGGGACGTTTTCGCGGTCTCGACCTATTTCCTGGTCTCGCTGATTTTCTGGTATGTCGGGCTGATCCCGGACCTTGCCACCCTGCGAGACCGGGCCAAGTCCAAGATCCGCAAGATGCTCTACGGCATTTTTGCCCTTGGCTGGCGCGGGTCGAACCGGCACTGGCACCACTATGAGTATGCCTACATGATCTTCGCCGGGCTGGCTACGCCGCTCGTGCTCTCGGTGCATACCATCGTCTCCTTTGACTTCGCCACCTCCGTCATTCCCGGCTGGCACACCACAATTTTCCCGCCCTACTTCGTGGCAGGCGCGATCTTCGGCGGGTTCGCCATGGTGCTGACGCTCATGCTGCCCGCGCGGGCGATCTTTAAGCTGCACGATATGATCACGATCGATCACATCGACCGCATGGCCAAGATCCTTCTGCTCACCGGTTGCATTGTCGGCTACGCCTATCTCATGGAGCTGTTTATCGCGACTTACGGCGCGAACCAGTATGAATCCTGGGCCTTCTGGCAAAACCGGATCGGGCTGAGCGCGGATGGGGTCGGGCCCTTCAACGGGAGCGCCCCGTACTGGTGGGCTTATTATGCGATGATGACCTGCAATGTGCTCTCGCCGCAGCTATTCTGGTTCAAGTATTTCCGCAGGAACATATTCTGGGTCTTTGTCGTGAGTATGTTCATCAACGCCGGCATGTGGTTCGAGCGGTTTGTGATTATTGTCACCTCCATTCACCGTGATTTTATTCCGGGTTCCTGGGGCATGTTCCATCCCACCTGGGTAGATATCTTGACGTTTATCGGCACGCTCGGGTTTTTCACCTTTCTTTTCCTGTTGTTCCTCCGCTTCCTGCCCGCCATCGCCATGTCAGAGGTCAAAGGCGTCCTGCCTCACTCTGACCCGCACCACGGGCATTACCCAACCCTGGAAAAAGCGCAGGGCGCCGGTGCACACGCCCATTCACATGCTCCGGAAGAAAAAGACCGGCCAGACGAATCACCCGGCGGAGTCCCCGCGCCCGCACCCAGCAGTTAGGCCTGCCATTTTTCTCTCCGTTTACGCCGCATAATTGACGCTCACGAAAATGCATCAGTCAGCCACAACAGAAAAACCGCCCGTATATGCGATCGGCGCCGAATACAGTACGGCGGCGGATGTGTATCACGCCGCGGAGCAGGTGCGTGATGCCGGGTACACGAAATGGGATGTCCACACGCCTTTCCCCGTTCATGGCATGGACGAAGCGATGGGCCTGAAAAAATCGCCTCTCGGTTACATCGTCTTCGGCGGCGGCACGCTCGGATTTATCATTGCGCTGTCGCTCGTTTTTATTCCGTCCAGCTTTATTTACCCGCTCATTGTTCACGGCAAACCGACCGATTGGACGACGATCCCGGCGTTTGTCCCGATTCTTTTCGAATTAACCGTTCTGCTCAGCGCGCTCACCGCGCTTTTTGGCATGCTTATTCTCAACGGTCTGCCGCGCCTGAACCATCCCGTTTTTGAATGGGAACGCTTCACGCGGGTGACCGACGATAAATTCTACATCGTCATTGAGCGCCGCGACCAGAAATTCAACGAAGCCGCCACCACCGCCCTGCTCCAGGCCACCGGCGCGGATCTGATCGAGACCCTTTACGAGGAGCCGGACGAAAAACGCGACACCGCCACCGCCACCGCACCCGCCCTCCGCGCGGCTTCCTGATTTCAATTTCTGTTTTCGCCCACCTTTATGCATTACTTTTTTATCGGATTTATTCTTGCTGTCATCGCGGCCGCGGTTATTGCCGGTCCGCGCGGGGCAAAGTTTGAAAAACCGCCGCTCGAGCTGTTTCCCGACATGGACCGGCAGTCCAAGGTGAAATATCAGAAGCCGAGTGAATTTTTTGCGGACGGTCGCGCTGCGCGCATGCCCGTCGAAGGGACGGTGCCGATGGGTTATCTGAAAACCTGGCAGGCTTCCGAAGATCATATTCTCAATGATATCCAGTTTTCCCGCGGCCAGGATTATGTCAGCACCGGATTGATGGGGGATAATTGGGGCGATGGCATGCCGGAAGAATTCGAGCTGGACCTCGCCTTCATGCAGCATGGCCGGGAAAAGTATGAGGTTTATTGCACTCCCTGTCACGGGGCAACCGGGGCGGGCAACGGCATTGCGACGAACTATGGGGTGGGCGGCGTCGCGAATCTGCAGCAGGCCACGTTTGTCGAACAACCGGATGGCCAGCTTTATACCACCATCACCCACGGGAAAGGATTGATGTTTGGTTACGGCGGGAATCTTACCTTGAAAGACCGCTGGTCGATCGTGGCCTATATCCGTGTTTTACAGAAAGCCGCATCGGGCAGCCTGGATGAACTCAAAGAAGAAGATCGCGAACGTCTCCTCGCCGAGGCGCAACCGGCCGAAGAAAGTTCCGCCGCGCCTGCCGCCGGTGATGCCGAAACAGGCGGCGAGCCATAAATCAATTTTCGAGCCTACCTATTTCTAATCGCTCATGGATCAAGCGTCCCCACAACACACTCACGCCACTCCGGTCGTTCAGCCCGAACGCCTCCAGGGTGAGCGTCTGGTTCAGGCCAGCCTGTGGCTTGCCCTGATTCCCTGCGCGATTCTCACCCTCGTGGGTGCCTTTTTCTTTACGGAGAAATTTGTCTTTTCCTGGCTCTGGGCGTTGATTTTCTGGTTCACCCTCGTGGCCGGCGCGCTTTTCTGGGTCATGGTGCATCACGCCACGGATGCCGCGTGGTCCACCGTGCTCCGGCGGCAATTGGAGAATGTCGCCAACCGCGGGTTGCCGCTGCTTATTCTTTTCGCGCCGATTCTGCTTTTCGCGCCGGATATCTGGGAATGGCTCAATAAAGATCCGGCCAAGGATGCCCTGCTCGCCGCGAAATATGACTGGTATCTCAATCCGTATTTCACCCTCGGCCGGTCTATTTTTGCTTTTGCCGTCCTAATTCTCTGGGCGTGGCGGATGCGTGCCCTTTCTCAGAAACAGGATTACGATGGTGACCCGAAATGGACGAAGCATGCGCGCGTCTGGGCTTTTCTCGGTCTGCCTGCCTTTGCCGTCGCCTTCACCGCCGTGGCGGTCGACTGGCTTATGGCCCTGGACTATAAATGGTTCTCCACGATGTGGGGGGTCTACATTTTTGCCGGGGCAGGCTGGGCGAGCATGGCCCTGCTGATCATCATCACCGCGGCATTCCAGCGCACCGGTCATTTTAAGGGAATTGTTACGGAAGAGCATTACCATATCATGGGTAAGCTGCTTTTCGCCTTCACCGTTTTCTGGGCCTATATTGCCTACAGTCAGTACATGCTCATCTGGTATGCGAATATTCCGGAAGAAACATCCTATTTTCTGGTGCGCAATTCCGGCTGGTGGCAACTGACCTCCACCCTCTTGTTTGTTTTACACTTTGTCGTGCCGTTTCTGTTGCTGCTCCCGCGGAATCTGCCTTTCGCGCCGTTTATCAGTAAAAAGAATCCGCTCTACCTCATGATCGCCGGGGCTTTTGTTCTCGGGGTGCAGGCCCTTGATCTCTACGTCGTGATCATGCCGGAACGCGCCAGCATGGAGGTGAGTGAACGGATCGAGAATCTTCGCGAAGAGCGAGCCGCGCTTCAGGCGGAGGTGAGCGCTCAAAGCGAGAAAGATGACGCCCTCTTGCAGGCGGTCGGGCCGGAATTTGCCAGGGGCCTGCAGGAAGCCGCCAGCGGCGGTGAAGACGTTCCTGTGGTGGCGGCCGATCCCATCCGGGCTATCGACCGCAAGATCGATCGTGCGGTCTCGAATTTTGGCCCCGACCTCAAGTGGATCTGGCTCGATCTCGCCTGTCTCGGCACCATTGGGCTGCTGCTTGCCATCCGTTATCTCGGTGATGCTGCTCAGCGGCCGCTTTTCCCGGCGCGCGACCCGCGTATTCTCGAATCGATTGAGCTGAAGAACTGACCTGTCCTGAATTTCATGAGCGATTCTTCGTCATCCAACCCCTCTCCATCGGAGCAATCCGCCAGCAGCACCAACCCGGTGGCCACATTCTTCGGCGCCATCGGCGGGGTGGGCGGTGTGCTTCTGGGAATGCTCGCTTTCCTCCTCCTGGCCGGGCTGCTCATTCTCTTTCGTGCCGTGCAAACGCCGGAAAACAGTGACGAAGCGCGCAAGAAAGGCCGGCTCGAGGTTCGCGCCACCGTCGATGAGCAGTGGGATGAGCTGCGCACGGCAGCCTGGCTCGATGAGCAAGCCGGTACCGTCCGGCTTCCGGTGGAAAGCGCGATGGAAGCAACTCTGACTGAGCTTAAGGAGAAAAAGCCCAGCGACAGCGGAATCGCGGCTGCCACCTGGGCCCCGCCGCAAATGCCGGCCTGGTATCAGGGCCAGCCCAAAATGCCCGGCGCCGCTGAAGCTGCTGCGGCCGCCGCGGCTGATGCGCAAGCCGCGGAAGGTGAAGGCGGTGAAACTGAGTCCGGACCGGAGACAGCGGATTCCGACAACGGCTCCGCCGAGGGAGAAGCTACCGAACCGGCGCCGGAGAGCTCCGCCCCAGCTGACGCACCCGGTTCCGATTCCGCCGTAGCCGATGACGAGGTTCCTCTAAGCGCGGAAGATTTAGGCTCACCCGATGCGGAAGAGGAGAGCGCGGACGTCAACGACGGCAGCCCCGTGCGCACCGGCGCAGAAGCCGATCCGTCCCCGCTAAGATAAAAAGAAGACGCTAACCATGGCTCACGTATCAGAAAAAAGCCCTTATCCGGAGGACGCGCCGAAGCTGGATCTCGCGAAGGTCGAGGAGATCGATAAATCCGCGCGCATTCCTGTGCTCTTCTTTTTTACCGCGGCCATTTTCTGGCTCTTCGCCGGCGCGGCCATCGGGATGCTGGCGTATTTCAAGTTCCGTTTCCCCGGCCATCTTTCGGAGGATCCACGCACGTGGTTTTTCGGCACGACCTTTTTTAATTTCATGCCGGCCTACCTGGACTTCACGCCCGCCCTGACTTTTGGCCGTCTTAAGCCCGCCTTTCATCACGTCTTCATTTACGGCTGGGCCTGTTCGGCCGCCTTCGGTACCGCGCTCTGGATGATGGCGCGACTCTGCCGGGTGCGCCTGCCTGCTCCGGGTGTGCTTGTGACGGTCGGTCACCTCTGGCATCTCGGCGTCCTCGTTGGCCTTGTGAGCATTCTGGTTGGCGGCCCAAGCGGCCTCGAATGGCTCGACATGCATCCTGTCGCGGCGGGCATCCTGTTTATTTCCTACCTGCCGCTGGCGGGCATTGCCTTTTATCTGTTCTTCACTCGGCAGAGCCAGTCCGGTGGTTATATCGCCACGCGCTATCTCGTGGCCGGCCTCTTCTGGTTCCCGTGGATTTTTGGTCTGGCCAATGCCCTCTTCATCAGCGGCACGCTCACCGGGGTTCTCACCCCGATGGTGAATTTCTGGTATGTCGATGCCTTTATCATGCTGTGGCTCACTCCTATCGCTCTGGCCACCGCGTATTTCATGATCCCGAAGATCACCGGGCGACCGCTTGCGAATTACTCCTACGCGCCCATCGCATTCTGGGCGATCGCTCTCCTGGGCGGCCTGCTGGGTATGCGTCACCTCGATGGCTATCCCGTCCCGGAATGGCTCGTGACGATGAGTACCTCCGCCGGTCTGCTCCTTGCCATCCCAGCCCTGATGGTGCTGATGAACTTCATCAAGCCGCTCGGCGACGGTTATTCGGTTCTGGGCGAGAACGTTTCTTTGCGCTTTATCACGATGGGTCTGGCTGGTTTCTTCCTGACCCACACGGTGGGAGCCCTGGCTCAGCAAGAGTTCATTCATAAGGCCACCCAATTCACCATTTCCTCCGATGCTTACCTTTTCCTGACGGTCTATTTTTTCCCAAGCTTCGTCTTTTTCGGAGCCATCTACCATATCATGCCCCGGGTCCTCGGCTATCAATGGCACTCGCGGCGGCTGGTCGAGTTTCACTACTGGGTCACCTTCTTCGCCGTGGCCATGCTCACCGTCTTCCTTTTCTTTGGCGGGGCGGCTCAGGGTGCCGTTTTAAATGAGGCAAATAACACGATCTTTACGGTGTGGAAGCAGGTGATGCTCACTACCTGGCTGGCCCTCTTTATCTGGGGGATCATCACCATCTCAAACTTTGTCTTTCTCTATAATCT
Source organism: uncultured Verrucomicrobiales bacterium (assembly GCA_964622095.1). Taxonomy (GTDB): domain Bacteria; phylum Verrucomicrobiota; class Verrucomicrobiia; order Verrucomicrobiales; family CAZUPP01; genus CAZUPP01. The sequence continues at coordinate 26,024 of CAZUPP010000031.1, read as the reverse complement.
CATCGCCAGCCTCTGGAGCGTCTACAGCCCTGCCCCGATCATTCAGGATCTCGTGGCGGTTCCGCCCGATGACGAACCGGATGCCGGTCAGACGATCCCGGCGGAATCTGAGGCACAAACGGAACAGCGAGAAAAAGAGCAGCGCGAGCCTGCCTCCGCTCCGGCCTGAAACGAAGCATTTCCAACTCAAGGAACGGAATGAAACTGTCATCTTTCATCATCGGCATCGGCCTCACTTTTCTCCTCAGCGTTTTTCTGCTGGTAGTGATCCCTTTTGCCCAGCTCTCCGCGCTGGAAATGCACGTCGATCCGCTGGAAGAAACGCTTCATCCCTATCCCATGTATGGCCTCGCCCTCGCTGGGGAAAAGGTCTATCAGGAGCAGGGCTGTGTCTATTGTCACACCCAGGTCATCGTCCCGGAAAGCTTCGGCTCGGACATCGCCAAGGAATGGGGCCCGCGCAAAACCGTCGCGCGTGATTACATTCACCGCAATGGCGCCCTCATCGGTTCCCGCCGGTTTGGCCAGGACCTTTCCTTTGCCGGCTGGGATGGCTGGGAAGAGCGCGGGCTGACGGAACGGGGTCTTTACCTCATGCTTTTTGATCCCAGCATCGACCGGGAGAATCCGGAAGCGACTCCCGAAAACGCGATCCTGCGCAAACCGAGCTACCGGTTCCTCTTCGATATCCGTGAAAAAGAAGGGATTCAACCATCGCCCGAAGCCCTCCCCATCCCGTCCACCAGCCGGTATGCCCCGCCGGAAGGCTACGAAGTCGTGCCGAAGCGGGAAGCCCGTGAATTGGTCGCCTACATTCTGAGCCTGGAATCGAACTACTCCTTACCCGAAGCGCCCCTGCCGGAAGGCGAAGCCGAGGAGGGAGAGGGCGAAGAAACCGCCGCCACAGGTGAGGCCAGTGCCGAGACCGGCGCTGCGCCAGCCGCAGAGGGCGACGGGGAAGGCGATGCCACCTCAGACAGCGACGCTGCGGCGGGGGCGACAGACGCTTAACCGGGAACGGAAACTGACCGCTTGAAGGAGACTCAAATCGATCATGGCTAGCTCATCTTCACCGCAACACCGGCCCGCGCCGGAATATGATGTCGAAGCACTCCACCAGGGAGCTTACTCGGAGACGCAGGCCGCTACGGAGAAGACCAGCTTTCCGCTGCCTGTCGTGATTTTCTTTATCGCCGTGAGTTTCTGGGCGGGCGCCTACCTCATCACCATCGGCAGCGGCGAAGGCGGTGATGCCGCGGGCGGTGAGACCGCGGCGGTGGAGCTGACTCCCATGCAGTTAGGCGAAAAGGTTTACGGACGGGTCTGCCAGGCCTGCCACCAGACCAATGGCCAGGGGCTTGCCGGGCAATATCCGCCCCTCGTGGGTGCGGAGTGGGTGACGCGCGGCAATGCCCGGCCGATCGCCATCGTGCTGCACGGTCTGATGGGGCCGATCGAGGTGAAGGGAAATGTTTACAACAATAACATGGCTGGCTGGGGCACTTCACTCAGTGATGAAGACGTGGCAAATGTGCTCACCTATGTCCGCGGCACCTGGGGCAATGCGGCGCCCCCCGTCACGGCCGAAGCCGTCGCGGCCGTTCGTGCGCAGTTTGTCGGCCGGGCCCAGCAATGGACGGCTGAGGAATTGGAACAGACTTTTGAGATTGATGAAGATGCGGGTGGCGCCGCTGCCGGCGGAGACGAGACCGCTTCTCTCTGACGGGCCGCTCGCGTTCGTTCGCATCTCATCACACGACTTACAGATTTTCCGGTCCGCTTGCGGGCTGGCAGTTGACAGAAGCGAGAATCCGTCCACGTTGACGGGCCGAACATAAGATAAGCTAATAATTTCCTGAAACTCCTATTCCTATAAGGAGATGATGGGGAAATGGCCTGTCTTTCCCGGTCCCTTCGCTTCCTGGCTTTGCTCTGACGCTCTCCATTTTCTGCTCCACTTCACTTTCTCCGTCCCAACCGACTTAGTTCCCACACGTCCCACTCTTCCATCAACCATCCTTCTACTATGGCTGATTCGCATTCTACCGCTGCTCACTCTCCGGATGTCGCCATTCATCAGGACCACGGTCATGATGAGCATCACCAACCGTGGTACCGGAAGTATCTGTTCTCCACGGACCACAAAGTTATCGGCATTCAGTACGGCATCACCGCGCTGCTCTTTCTGATCATCGGCTTTATCCTGATCGCTGTGATGCGCTGGCCGATCGCCTATGGCGCGGAAAAGCCGCTTCCCTTTGAGTTTCTCCAGACCTTTTTTGCGGGTGGGAAAGACACCATCGCGGCGGTGGATTACAATGTCTTTGGCGCGATGCACGGCACCATCATGATCTTTCTCGCCGTCGTGCCCCTGGGTTTTGCTGCTTTTGGCAACTACTTCCTTCCGCTCCAGATCGGGGCACCGGACATGGCCTTTCCCAGGCTGAACATGTGGAGCTTCTGGGTGCAGTTTGTCGGCGCCTGTATTTTTGCGGTCAGTTTCTTTGTGCCTGGAGGTGCGGCTAAATCCGGATGGACGTCTTACACCCCGCTGGCCGGTATCCAGGATCACCCGAGATTTACCCCGGCCCTCATAGATTACTGGGGGATCGACAAAGCCCATTATGAAGAGACGGGCAAGGAAGTGCCCCGGGGCTGGCTGGTCAGCAATAAAGAGGAGCGCACGGAAAAACTGGGCAGCGAACCGAGCGCCTACCTCATGGTGGAGGAGGAAATCGTGCGGGATGACGGCATGGTGACCATTACCTATCCGAAGGTTCACAATCTCGGCTATGTCATGAATGGTCAGTCCATGTGGCTCATCGGGCTGGTCATGCTCATCACCGCGTCGCTCCTAGGCTCGATCAATATAATCACCACGGTGATTCAGTTGCGGGCGCCGGGTATGACCTGGTTCCGCATGCCCTACTTTTGCTGGTCGATTTTTGTCACCGCCTTTATTCTGCTGCTTGCCTTCCCACCGCTTGAAGCGGCGGGCATCATGCAGCTCATGGACCGCGTGGCGGGGACGAATTTCTTCATGCCCAGCGGTCTGGTGGTGAATGAATGGTCCGGCGGCATTCAGAACGTCTGGGCTGGCGGCGGCAGCCCGCTGCTCTATCAGCATCTGTTCTGGTTCCTGGGCCACCCGGAGGTCTATGTCCTCCTGCTCCCGGCCGTCGGGATCGCCGTTGAAATCATCGCCTGCCACACGCGTAAGCCGATCTGGGGCTACAAGAGCATGGTCATCGCGACCCTCGTGCTTGGCTTCCTGTCTTTCATCGTGTGGGCCCACCACATGTATCTGACCGGGATGGGCTCGATGGTCAGCGCGTTTTTCACCACGACCACGATGATCATTTCTATCCCCTCCATCATCCTGCTGACCTGCATGATGGTCTCTCTCTGGGGCGGGTCGATCCGGTTCCCCACCGCGATGCTCTTTACCCTGGCCTTTGTCCTGTCCTTCGGGATCGGCGGCCTCACCGGTCTTCCTCTCGGCTTCAACGCCACGGATATCGCCCTGCACGATACCTATTATGTCATCGGTCACTTTCACTACATGGTCGCGCCGGGCATCCTTTTCGGCCTGATCGCCGGTCTGTATCATTATTATCCAAAAATTACCGGTCGCTTCATGAGCGAGTTCTGGGGCAAGGTCCATTTCTGGCCCAGCTTCATTCTCATGAACTGCACCTTTTTCCCGATGCTCATCCAGGGTTTCGCTGGGATGCACCGCCGGATGTATGACGGGGGCGCGACTTATGAGGGCCTGCTCAGCCAGCCGGTTGGCAGTATCTTCGGGCTGGAATACTCGCCGCTTGATCTCAACGTCTTCATTTCCTGGAGCGTGTGGCTTATGGGCATCGCGCAGATTCCCTTTGCCATTAATTTCATCGCCAGCATCTGGCTCGGCAAAAAGGTCGAAAGCGATAACCCGTGGCATGCCACTACCCTGGAATGGCAGACGCCTACCCCGCCGCCGCACGGCAATTTCACCCAGCCGATCGTCGTCTACCGCGAGTGCTACGAATATAGTGTGCCGGGCGCAGACAAAGATTACACCCCGCAAAATGAACCGCCGGAGCGCATGCAACCCGTCCCCGAACCGGAGCGTGAGGAGACTGGCACGGGCGCGACCGTTCACAGTTATGCCCGGTGACGGCGAGGGTGCGACGCGTATAGTCCTCAAGAATAAATAATTTTAGCTCGCAATTTATCGCATGGAAATTCCTTACACCGTTAAACCTCGGCCGGACACCGGCATGTGGAATGCCCGGCTGGGCATCTGGCTCTTCCTCGCCTCAGAGGTCATGCTCTTTGGCGGGTTCTTTGCCGCCTACATTTTTCTGCGCATGTATGCCGGGGATAACTGGCCCGTCCACGGACAGACCGGTCTCGACTGGCGATTTGGCCTGCTCAATACGGTTGTATTAATTTTCTCCAGCATGGCCATGGTGCTGGCCTGGATGTCTCTCAAGGAAGGCAAGAAAACCGCCTTCAGCATGTGGATGGCCGCGGTCATTATCTGCGCCGCGGGCTTTATGTTTATCAAGCTCAACTTCGAGTATGTCCCGAAATTCGAGCATGGTTATTACCCGAAGACCACGCCGTTCTATTCCATTTATTATGCCATGACGGGTCTGCATGGGCTCCACGTCATCGCCGGGGCGCTCGTTCTGATCTATCACTGGTTTAGCATTTATCCATGGGCGCCAGGCTACGGCGTCTACAAAAAGAATCCGGAACAGATCGTGAACCGCGTCGAGGTGGGCGGGCTCTTCTGGCATCTGGTTGACCTCGTCTGGATCTTCCTTTTCCCCATCTATTATCTGCTTTAGCAGCAAGTTAAGTTGACTCCATTTTAACCGCCTGACGCAAAGAATATGGCAGACTCCGCAACTTCCGCCGCACCCGCCCCCGAGGCTGATCATGGTCATCATCATGATGGCGATCATCATCATTTTCCCGCGTGGCTCAACAATCCGTTCCTCAGATGGCTGGCCGGCATCTGGAAAAGCTGGTGTAAGCTCTTCAAATTCGCGGGCCCGGCTGCTCCCTACTGGGGTGTCTTCGGGGCACTGATGGTCGGGACCTTTCTTACCGTCCTGGTTTATTGGGCTGATGTGAACCTTGGTAAAAAAGGCGTGCCGATCCTCGCAGAATTTTTCGATGATCAGGTTGGACCAACCGATCTGGTTATCGGGCTATTTATTGCCACCGCCAAGGCGACCTTTGTGCTGGCTTTCTTCATGCACATGCTCCATGAGCGCCGGCTCATTTTCCGCGTCATGGGTGTGACCTTTTTCTTTTTCCTTGCCCTGTTGCTCCTTTGTTTCTGGGCCATCGCTGACAAGCCTGGCGCCGGGGTCGATCTCCGCATGGAAACGCACAACCCTTACGCAGTGCACGCCAAAAAAGGTCACGGCGGCGACCACGGGAAAGAACATGGTGGGGACGAGCACCATTAAGCTTTTTCAAGCGTAACTTATATTAGAAGAGATTCAGTCCAACCCACCCATCCATTAACCGGCACACACTATTATGTCACTCAAAGTCGTCCACTTCATGGTATTCCTTATCACCTCCCTCATGGGATTTGTCTGCGCCGCGGTTATGTATAACCATTCCCAAACCGGGAATGAGGATTACAAGAACTACGGCTGGTTCGCCCTCGGTTTCCTTATCGCCGCAATTCTCCTTCTCATCTATTCCTTCTGGTATCTGCAGCACGCCAAGAAAATCAAGGCGTGACATTGTCACTTTCATTCCGCCACTCATTTACTCACGCTTCAAACATCACGACTGATCCACGACCATGAAATCCGCGATCCTACATTCTACCATCGTCCGCTCACTCTTTGCGCTTTTCTTTATCCTAGCCATCCAGGGTCAGGCGCTGGCCTGCGCGACCTGCCGGAAAAATTCGGATGATCCCAGCGTTCTGGCCGCCGATGCCTCCATTGTTTTCCTGGGCGTGCTGGTTATGGGAATCCTTTTCTCGATCTTCGCTTTCTTCGGATACATCATCTACCGCTCGCGCAATCCACTCGTTGATCCGGAAGCCGTCTACGCACAGATGCCAGATGCCGAAAAATGAGTAGGCTTCGGCACTAAGTCATCATTCTAAAATCTAACACCTCGAAGAGCCATGAGTTTCTGCAGCCCGCAACTCGCGATTATCAAGTGGCTTGGCCACACCGATAACGCCTCGGAGCATGGAGTTCTTATCGACAACATGCTCAACTTTGTGCACTATTTCATGCTCTTCCTTTTCGTGGGCTGGGGATTGTATCTCGTCTACACCCTGTGGCGTTTTCGCGCTTCAAAGCACCCGAAGGCGGATTATTACGGTGCGCGCACTCACCTTTCGACCCATTTGGAAATCGGCGTCATCGTCGTCGAGGTTGGCCTGCTCCTCGCCTTTGCGTGGCCTCTCTGGGCCGCACGCGTAAATTATCGGGATCAACCTTCCGCCGCGGAAGATCCAGTCGAGGTCCGCGTGATTGGAGTCCAGTTCTATTGGCTCTATCATTACCCCGGTAAGGATAAAACCTTCGGGAATGTCCGCGAAAACCTCGCTGACGGGTCAAACCTGATTGGCTTGAATATGGATGACCCCGCGGCGCAGGATGATTTCACGGTTCAGTCTGAAATGGTCATTCCCACTCATCGTCCGGTCATTCTCTACATCACGGCCAAAGACGTGATTCATAACTTCGCCCTGCATAATTTCCGGGTAGCGCAGGATGCCATTCCCGGGCTGGAAATCCCGACGTGGTTTACGGCCATTGAGGAAGGCGACTATGAGGCGGTCTGCGGGCAGCTATGCGGTTACGGACATTATGCGATGCGCGGTTTTGTCAAAGCAACCTCCGAGGAAGAATTTAACAAATGGCTGGACGGCAAACATGTGACCACTCCAGCCGGTATGCAGGAAGCCAAAGAGGCTGAGGCCGCTGAGTCCACCGCTGCCGCCGCGTTGGAGGCGGTCGAGAAGAAAGACGGCGTGACCGCAGAGATTTAAGTTCTCCGGACGCAGGCCGCCAAAACTGTCCTCTTACGTCCCTTAATCTCTTTCCCGGCGGGCTCGGAAATTCCCATCATCGGGTCCTCCACTTAAATTCATTTTCATGCGTGTTTTTCCTAAAATCGGTGCCCTTGAAGCCATCTGCTGGCTGACCGCACTTGGCGTTTTAAGTCTCATTTTCCTCGGCGGAATGGTGACGACGAAAAACGCCGGTCTGGCCGTGCCCGATTGGCCGCTGAGTTTTAACAGTGTCAACCCGCCCGGCTGGTGGGATATCGAAAAAGTCCGCCTTGAACACGGTCATCGTCTCGTGGGTGCGCTCATCGGCATTCTTTCTATCGTCTGTGTGATTGGCACTTTTGTGGTGACGAAATTAAAGAGCCTGCGCCTGCTCAGCGTTGGTGTTTTGCTCGCCGTCATTATCCAGGGAATCATGGGAGGTCTTCGGGTGACTGAGGTCAGCACCCATCTCGCCATCACCCATGGAATTTTCGGTCAGCTCGTTTTCTGCCTGATCATTCTGCTTGCCCTCATGCACTCTCGCGAGGCGCGCGATCGCCGGTCACATCCTGAGCAAATGATGCGCAGCCCTTACAAGACTCTCGGGCTGTCTTTTTTTGCTCTTGTGGCCGGGCAATTAATTATTGCCGCCACCATGCGCCATTATGACTGGGGCATGGTCATTCCGGATGCACCTCTCGCCTTCGGTCAATTGATTCCCGAAATTAACTCCCTTGCGGTCGGCTTGAACTACACCCACCGCGTTCTTGCCGCGGTCATTCTGGCCTTTGCCATCGCCGCTCTGATTATCGTTCGCCTTCAGCCGCAGCTGTTTCATGTCATGGCCGGGCTGCTTTTCTTTGTGTGCGTCCAGATTGCTCTCGGCCTCTTCACCGTCTGGAGTGGGCTCGCCTCAGTCCCGACCACTTTTCATGTGACCAATGGTGCCATTGTTCTCGGCGCAAGTTTTGTTTTTATGGTGAAGTGCGTTAATGCGCTCCCGAAACCTGCCCGCGCAAATTCGAGCGCACGGAATAATTCTTCCGAGGAAATTGAAACTGAACCGCGCCAGGCTTTGCCGGCCTGATTTTTCCAGATGAAAGGACCTGCTACTGATCAGCCGACGGCAACCCTGCCAAAATTTGTTTCGCCTGCCAACGACAATATCGCTCCGTCGTCCGCCGGTGGGAAATCCGTAGCGACGGCTGAAACGACTCCGGGTTCTTTGCGTGGTGACCTCATGGAGTTGACCAAGGCGCGCCTGACCACCCTCGTTCTCATCACGACGCTGGTTGGATTTCTTTATGGTATGGGTGAGGGGCTCGACGCGCTTCTCATGTTCCACACTTTATTCGCCACCGGATTGGTTGCAGCCGGCGCGGCTATTTTGAATCAGGCCATGGAAAAACGGCCGGATGGACTGATGAAACGCACCGCTGACCGCCCATTGCCCGCGGAAAGAATTTCGCTGCGCCACGCCTATTTCGGAGGAATCGCCGTGACTCTGGCCGGCTCACTTTATCTGGGTCTGGCCGCGAATTGGCTCGCCGCGGGTCTTGCCCTCCTGACCTCCCTCATTTATCTGGTGATTTATACGCCGGCCAAGCAGATCACGGTTCATAACACCGTGATCGGCGCGGTTTCCGGCGCGATTCCTCCCATGATCGGCTGGGCCGTTGCGACGGGTTCGCTCGGCTGGGAAGCCTGGTTTCTTTTCGGCATTCTTTTCTGCTGGCAGATGCCGCACTTTCTGGCCATCGCCTGGATGTATCGCGAACAATATGCCGGGGCCGGGTTTCGCATGTGGCCGGCGATTGATCCCAAGGGTATCACGACGGCGTGGCTTGGCTGGTTTTTCGCCGTCGCCGCGCTTGTCATCAGTCTGCTTCCGGTTTTTCTCGGCGTAAATAATGTCGCATATGCCATCATTGCCTCCCTGGCCGGAGCCTATATGATTTGGCGCGCGGTGAAATTCATCCGGCTGCGGTCGCAGAAAAATGCCCGTCAGTTATTTCTCAGCTCCCTTGCTTACCTGCCCATGGTCCTTGGCGCTCTCGTTTTCACCATTAACTGAGGAAAACACGTCGCCACCGTCCCGGTTATCTGAATCATCTTATTCCTTTAAATAAGGACACTGACTATGCTGAATCCACGTCAAATCGTCATCATTCTGCTCGCCTTCCCGATCATGGGACTGTTCTTTTTCTATCTCTCCCAGAATGCGGCCATGCGTGATCAGGAGCCCGCGCAGGACCCCGGTGTCACGGTCGTCATTGACAACCCCAATCAGGGTAAACAACTGCAGAACTTTGAACTCCGCAGTCATCAGGGGCGCCTGACTACTTTAGAGGACCTGAAGGGGAAACCATGGATCGCCTACTTTTTTTACACGCGCTGTCCAGGGCCCTGCCTTTCCGTTAATAAACAGATTCAGGGCTTGCAGGTCTTGAAAAATCAATACCCCGATCTCCAGTTTGTTGGTTTCAGCGTCGATCCCGGTTTTGATACCCCAGAGGAACTCGTCGAGTACCGCAAACGCCATAGCTTCAGTGGAGAAGACTGGACAATGCTGACCGGTGATCGTGAAACCATCTACAGCCTCGCCCATGACGGTTTTGTCCTGCCGGTGGGTGAAGCTCCGCCGGACATGGCTTCCCAGACCGGTCCGATTTTTCACAGTGAAAAAATTGTTCTGGTCGATGAAGAAGGCCGCACCATGAAATGGATGGATTCTCTCGTTGACGAACTTCCCGCGAAAGTCGCCGCCGCCATTGAAGAGATGAAAACCATCGAAGCAACCGGCGGCTCATCCCGCAGCGCGGATACTGCTAGCCGCGGGTAAATGCAAACGCCAGTTACCCTTTGGTTGCCGGGCAACATTGTCCAGATCAAATCTGGATGAGAATGGATTGAGAATCTTCAGGCCATCACTTTCCAGGCCGTCTTGCATATCTTCGGATAAAAGAAACTGGCAGCCTTGAATTTGTGCCGCCGCCACAATCAGCGCGTCCCACCAGGAAAAGCTGTAGGTATCTTCAGTTTTCCAGGCAATAGTGAGAAGTTGGAGATTAACGGCTACCGGCTTCCATTTTAGCAGCCTTACTACATCTTCCCGGGCTTCTTCCACCGGAAGGCCCGGCCGTAATTTGTTCGTGACGATATTATAGTATTCTTGCAGCACTTGGTAGCTTATTCGGCCACAGCGTTCTTCCCAAACGCGCTTCAGGATGGATCTCGCAATGTCTCGCTTACCGGGGTCTTTCGAGTCGCGATTATAAACGAATACATTTGTATCAATGAAAACCATAGAACCATCAGGCTATCGCTCATGGAGGCTCTCCCGAGAAGGGTAGGTTCCGGGAGCATTGCTGAGAGTTCTTGAGGGCTGGGCGAGGAATGCATGCATCGCTTCCTCATAAGTCTCATCCACCGGCAATCGCTTGCACAATAACTCCGCGATCAGTTCTGAAACGGTAAGGCCGCGCTGAGATGCGAGCTGCTCGGTCCTGCTCGCCACTTCGTCAGACAGACTGATCGTAATTTCCTGCATAGATAAAAAAATATAGCCCGCCCGCCGTCGTCTCGCAACTGCCTGCCGCATCGAAGTCGCGCAGGCTGCTGCCTCACCGCTCCATCCAGTCGCGTTTACGTTTCTCAAACCTATCTGCCCAGTCCGCCCGGTCGGTCTCGCGGAGCCGCTGAATATACTGCGGCAGAGCACCGCGCGAATGGAAAGCGCCACCTTCCCGCATCACCGTCATGAGCGGATCGACATCGTGGGACGCGGTTTCCATCATTTCCGTATACCACTGTTCGAGCAGCGCGTTACCCTGACGGATTAGATCCGGGCGTTCCGGTGCGAGATCATGCTGCTCATGCGGATCATTCGCCACATCAAAGAGCATTTCATGCGGAAACCCATGATAACCGTCATGATAAATGCGCATCATAAAATAATCTCCAAAACGCACGCCGCGTTGCACACTCCACGCGCCCTGGGAAACGACCAGATAATCGCGCCCCTGTTCTCCGCCTGCGCGGAATTGATCCGCAAAACTCACACCGTCCCAATTTTCCGCGACCTGACCGCCTGCAAGACCGGTCATCGTGGCGGCAAAATCGAGGTGATACAGTAAACCATTATCCACCCGCCCGGCCTGATTATCCGTCATGCCCGGCCATTTCATGATCAATGGCACCCGGCAGGTGATGTGATCGGCCAATTGATGATCACCATAGACATTCAGCTCACCCAGATTCTCGCCGTGATCACCGGATATAATGATGGCCGTATCATCAGCAATCCCCAGCTCTTCCAGCTTCTGCAGAATGAATCCTAAATGCTGATCTGCATAACGTGTGCCCCGGTCATAGCCGTCGAACATTTTGCGCGCTTCTTCCATGCTGCTCGCTTCACTGGGCTGCTGCTCATGCTGGCGCACCCAGTCACTCGTCGGCTCAAAGCCATTAATCTCCCGTGCGGAATGCGGTCCCACCCCTGCCCAGTGCTCCTGCCGCACTTCCTCCGTGTACCAGGCGGGCAGGGGATCATTTCCAAAATATTGCTTCATCTCCTCCGGCGTCCGGTAAGGCGTATGCGGATCCCAGAAATTAAAATGCATAAACCAGTTATCTTCGCGCCCATTCCGCTCCAGCCAGTCCATCACCAGCGGGCTCACTTCATCCGCCCGTTCCATCCCGCCTTTGCCCGGGTTGATCACCTCATTCATCCCCGCATACCAGTGCCACGCGCTGTGACGCTCCCCAAATGGACTGATCGTCACCGTCCGATAACCCAGATCCCGCAGGCTCTGCGGAAAAGACGTCTGACCAAAGACATCGCGAAAACCGCGGCCCGGCCCTTCCACAAACGGCTGCCCGGCCACCCCGCCATGATTCACCACTCCGGTGTGAAATCCGCAGCGCCCGCTGAACAGCGCCGTCCGGCTCGGCAGGCACGGCACATCCGTCGCGTAACAGTTATTAAACCGCACACCCTGCGCCGCGATCCGGTCAATGTTCGGGCTCGTCTCCCGGTGGTAACCGTAGCAGCCAAGGTGGTCCGGCCGCTGCGAATCGATATCAACGTAAAGGATTCTCATGGGACCATCATGCTGAACCGCGCCGTGACTTCGGCGCAAGGCTGAAACGGTGCAGGCCTGGGCCGTTTGCGCCTTTCGCAAACAAGCCTTTGACACGTGCAAAAAAAATGATACCCTCAAGAATTGCGACTTCTCCTACCCGATGAGGTGGTTGCCACACCTCGATCTCCTGAAAAATCCCTGAAAATGAAACGACTGTTACCTTCCCTGCTTGCCCTTATCTGCGCCGGTCTTGCGCAGGCTCAAACCCAGGATTCCCAACCCGCCCCAGCATCCCCCTTCGTCTGGATTGAGGCGGAGAAACCCGACTCTGTCCCGGACCAGTTAACAGCGGGAGGCTGGGCCAAACCGGAGCTTCTCTCGGGCGAAGTTCTCCAGGCGCAGTTCGATAACAAAAACATCGATTCGATGCCGGAAACGATCGCGATCAGCTACACCTTCCAGGCGCCTGAGGCCGGGGCCTATGATTTCTGGGGCCGGTTTGTCTTCACCGTTCGCAGTGATTTTCAGTGGCGGGTAAACGGTGGCGAATGGCAGACCAACAGCGAGGACAAACAGCCGCTCACCAATACTCAGGAGCTGAACTCCTGGAACCCCATCGGCTGGTCGCCCATGTCCGAGTCGGTCCAGCTCAAGGCAGGTGAAAACAAGCTGGAGATTCAGCTGCGCAAGGAGGACCGCGATGACAAAGATAACTTCCGCTTCATCGCGGATGCCTTTGCTTTCCAGAAAGGCGGCTTCCAGCCAAACTTTAAATACGCGCCCGGTGACACGAGCTGGCGGGATGAGAGCGCGAGCGCCGCGGCCGGGCAGGTTTTTGTGCTGCCGGCTGAGCAGGCGGAAGAACCACGCGTAGAGATGGCTCTCGATGGCGCATGGCAATACGCTCCCTTTGATGAACGCATTGCTTATGAAGCGACCCGGACGGAGGGCGAGAAGGAGTATCCGGATCTGACCAATCTGAATTGGTACGGTTACAATGCGCCGGGTAACCGCAACGATCAGCATCCGCCTCACCAGTATTCCCACCGCTACATCCTGCGCACTCAATTGGAGGTGCCGGAGACCTACAACGGCAGCAGCTTTGTCCTGCGCTTTGAGGCGCTCAGCCTCATCAACACGCTCTTCATCAACAAGCAGCGCGTCGATTCTTTTGATATCCACTACGGCCAATGGCAGGTCGATGTGAGTGACCACCTCAAGCCCGGTCAGACCAATGAGATTCTGCTCGTCGTCAAAGATCCCTGGTATGCCCTCGGCTATCACAGCAACGAGGAACCCGGCGAGCTCGCCCAGATCAGCTATGTGCCATGGAGTCTCTGGAACCAGAGTCAGGGCGTGACCGGAAAGCTGGATTGGCCCATCAAAGGCTCTGATCAGACCGGCATCATCGACAGCGTTTTTCTCGTCGCTACCGGCGGGCCGGTTTATGTCGATGACGTTTTCGTCAAACCGTTCCCCATCACAGAGCAATCGATCGAGGTCGATGTTACCCTCGCGAACCGCTCGGATCAGCCCCGCGAAGTTTCGGCCAGGATCGCCCTCGTCCCCGCGGAGGGAGGCGATCCCGTGGTGGACCCGGCTGAGGTGAAAGGCAAAGTTGAGGCGAATGAGACCACCACCCTCACGGTGCGCTTCCCCTCGGAGGGCATTGGTCTCTGGTGGCCGGAAGATCCCACCCTTCATCACGCTGTCACCACGGTGAGTGAGGGGGGCCAAGTCATCGACCGTCAGGAAACCCGCTTTGGCAACCGCCAGTGGGAGGTGCGTGAGGACCAGTTTTTCCTCAACGGCGTGCGTCAGCATCTGCGGGCTAATCTCACCAATTATGGCAGTCAGGCCAAAGGAGACCTCAACAAGGTTCTCGAGGAGTGGAGAGCGATGGGCCAGAACATGTTCCGGCGCCGGTTTCAGTTCCCGTGGAATGGCCTTTCTCCGCGCGAGACGCTGACCTGGGCGGATGAAGTGGGGGTCAATGTCCGCCAGAACGCGGGAACTTTTGATGGGCAGCATGCCAGCTATCAGTTGGCCTGGAAAAAAGACCGGCAATCCCCCAAACAACCGCACCGCGAGCTCTTCGATAACTGGCGCGCTCAGATGTTGAATGGCGTCAAAGCCCGCCGGAACCATCCCTCCGTCATGATCTGGGAGCTGGACAATGAGATTGTCTACATCAACGGACGGAACTTCGGAAATCTCGACGTCGTGGAGCCGGAATTCGCCGAAACCTCCGACCGGGTCATGGAAATGGATCCCACCCGGGTCACCGTCACCGGGGGTGGTGCGGCCGGGTTGGAGCAGCGGCTGCCGACCTATGGTGTGCATTACTTCGAAGTAGCCGACCGTCATTATCCGGATGACGCCTACACCGTGGAGCGCAGCGTGGCCGGTTATGGCACGGGTGAACGCGGCAAAGGCAAAGTCTGGCCGCTCGATCTTGGATCCCGGCCCATCTTTATGAGTGAGACCGCCTTCCTGCCGGGACGTAATGGCGAGCAATTCGCCGCCGTCGCCGGGGAACGCGCCTTCTTGGGTAAGGCCCTCAACCCGGATGCCTTCGCTTTGCTTCAGGAAATGTATGGAGCCGGTTACCGCTGGGCGGAGGTTGGCGCCGTTCATTTCTGGATCGGATCGGATGTCCTTCCGGATGACCACGGCTACCACTACTGGCAGCCCATCGCCCCGCTCATGCGGGAGTGGGACCGTTCCTTCGCGTCCGGTCAGGAGATCACGCGGACCTTTAAGCTCTTTAATGATACCAGCCAGCAGAAGGAAATCACCGTCGAAGCCCGCCTCGTCCCGGAGGACGGCGGCGAAGGCGAGGTTGTCCTCAGCAGCAAGCAAACGGTGGCGGCCGGGGATGATGTGACCTTCCAGCAGACCTTCAAAGCCCCGCAGGTCAGTGAGCCGACCCCGATGGACTTTGTCATCACCGCCACGGCGGATGGCGACGAAGTTTATCGTCACGCCATCCCGTACCGCTTCCTGCCGGACAGCGGCATCGATGCTAACACGGTCAATCAGCGGAAAGTCACGGTGTGGGATCCCAGCGGCGCGGTCCAGCAGCGTCTCCAGAGTCAGGGTGTCCAGTTTTACACGATCGAGACGGCGGAGGGGCTGACGGGAGAACTCGATATGCTCATCGTGGGGCCGAACGTAATCGATGCGGAGCTGGCCACGAGTAATCGCTGGATGCAACTGCTCGCGGGCGGGACGCGTCTTCTCGTGCTTGAGCAGGAGCACCCGCTCCATTACCAGGCCACCCCGGCTGATCTCAGCCCGAACGAGCACGATGGGCGCATGGCCTTTTCCCAGGATCTGGAGCACCCGGTCTTTGCCGGCCTCGCCCAGGCTGACATGAGCTTCTGGGGCAGTGACCATGTCGTTTACCAGAATATCTACACGAAGCCGTCCCGCGGAGCGGTCTCGCTCGTGCATGCCGACGACGGGCTGGAGTATTCTGCGATGGTTTTCGCCCCGCTCGATCAATCCGGTATGATGCTGAGCCAGCTCGCCATTGGTCAGAAGCTTGAGAGCAATATTGTCGCCCGCACACTTTTTGATAACCTGGTGGAATACGTCGCCACCTATGCCCCGACGGTGCGCCCCACCACGGTGGCCGCGGAGGAGGGCAGCGCGATCGATGAGCTGCTCGGTGAAATTGCCCTGCAGTATGACCGCGTTTCCAATCCGCTTGAGGCGATCAAGAGCGAGAGCGAAAAAGCGGGCATCGTGATCGTCGATGGCACGGCCGAAAACCTGCGCGCCCTCGCCGATAATGCTGACGCGGTCCAGGCCTACTTTGAGAAGGGTGGCTGGGTTATGGTGATGAATGTCACCCCGGATTCGCTGGAGCCTTTCAATCAGCTCGTCGGTTATGATCACATCATCCGCCCCTTCGGGATGGAGCGCACCATGTTCACGGCGGTGCGGGATCCGCTCACGGCGGGGCTGACTTTGCGCGACGTGGTCATGGGATCGGGTAAACGCATCCAGAACTACAATCGTGACGAGTGGCCGGCCGATGATGCCTTTGAGTATATTCTTGATCTTAAAGACATCGCGCCCTTCGCGGAATTTCCCGAGGGCCGCCACAAAGGTCCGGGCGCTGATGGCTGGCCGCGTAACATGGTCAACGGCTTTACCGGTGGCGATCACTGGCGTCTGACCTACACTCTGGCCGCGACGGGTAATTTCACTCTCGATTTTCCCCGCAAGGAAACGGTCACGGAAGTGGTGATTGATCCGTCCAGTGTCTTCAATGCACCGACTAAAGTGGAGATTCGCTTTGATGGCGGGGAAGAGAGCGTGACCCTGGAGATGAATGGGACGGATGAACTCCAGTCCTTCTCCATTGATCCGGTCGAAGCCTCGCAGATCACCTTTGACTTCAAGGAGTTCGAGCGACTCGATGAACGCGATCTGATGTCGATCGACAACATTCAGATCATGGTCGAGCGACCGGAAGATTTTGAAAACAAGGTGCGCCCGCTTCTGAATATCGGCGGGCTGATCAAATATCCGCGCGGCGAGGGCGGGGTGCTGGTCAATCAGTACCGCATTGCCGGGACAGAAACGAATCCGGTCAATCGCGGCAAGAAACAGACGGTTATGGTGACCCTGCTGCGCAATCTGGGCGCGCAATTCAGCGGGGCCCGCGCGGTCGTGGCGGGCGCCAATGTGCGCTATGAGCCGATCAGCCTCGAGGGGGTCGCGAATCTTTACCTGAAGGCAGACTCTGGCTTCCCGGTAAAGAACGCGAACGCAGATCTCAGCGCGGTACCTTTGGGTGAGCGCACCTTTGCCGATGTGCGCTATTCTATCCGAGATTTCGAAACCTCCCCTCTGGAGAGTGGAGTGACTCTCCAGAACAAGCATTACCAATCCAACGCAGACAGCGATGAAGTCACGATTGATGTGGGCCGCCGCGCCGATGCGCTTTTCTTCCTGCACACCTACATCTGGCGGCATAACCGGGACTGGCAACCAAACAAGCGGAATCCGGACCCGCCGGTGGTCTTTGAATATCTCGTGAAATACAGTGACGGCACGGAAGAAGTCGTCCCGATCCAATACAAGCGAGGTGTCGAGCATTATCTGCGGGAAGATCCCAAGGCCCTGCCCAATGCCGCGGTGGCGTGGCAGAACGATGAGAATGACCGTCACACCGCGCTCTACCAGTTTCAGTGGAATAACCCGAATCCGGATAAAGACATCGCCAGCGTGACCCTGCGTTACGGAGACGATAAGGAGAACGTCGAACGCGGTCTGCCCATTCTGCTCGCGATTACCGCGGCGGAAAACGTGACCAGCGAAGGCTGATCGATATCGATAACTCATTCTGATTCTGTCAGAAGATTTGCCGCACGGGCTGGAGTCAGCTAAACAGAACGGCACCTGCCGATGTCCAGCTGGCTCCTGCCCGATTTCAACCTGACCGCCTGCACCGATCTGTGCATCGGGGCGCACGCGGATGATTGTGAGTTTATGGCTTTCCCGATGATTGCGGCGTGCCATGAGGCGGTGCGTCAGGCGGAGGAGGGGGGCGGAAACATTCAACCGGCACGGCAGTTCGTCGCAGTGGTGGTGACGGATGGCCGGGGCAGTCCGCGCAGGGGCGACTATGCTCATGTGACCGATGATGAAATGGTCCAGATCCGCCGGGCGGAGCAGGAGAACGCGGCGGAAATTGGGAAATATCAGGCGGCGATTCAGTTAGGTTTTCGAAGTGACGAAGTGCGCGAAGAGAATAAGGAGGGTTTCGAACGCGCCGTGGCTACCTTGGAAATGATTCTGGAAAAAGGGCGGCCCGTACGGCTCATTGTTCATCAGCCCTTTGACCGGCACCCGACGCACCAGACGGTGTTGCGGGTGTGCCTGGAGGCCTTGCAAAAATTACCGGTCGCGAAGCGGCCAAAGCAAATCCTGGGTGGTGAGGTATGGGGTTCGCTCGATTGGCTGCCCGCCCCGTGGCGGGTGGAAATGCCAATCGACAAAAGCGAACATGAAAAACTTTTTCGAGAGTTAGCGATGGCTCATGCCTCTCAGGTAACCGGGAAAAATTATCTTGAGGCTTTTCCGGGCCGTTGGACCGCGAATGCCACGCTGAGTGAGAGCCACGCGGCCGATAACAGCGAGTGGCTGGCACTTTATGTTGAGCTGACGAAATTTGCCGCCGAAGGAAAGTCCGTCCGTGAAATGCGCCACATGATATTAAACGCGATGGTCTAGGGACCATACTCGGCGGGGATTTCCCAGCGTTCGCGGGCGGCATGGTAGCGCTGCTTCATTTCTTCATAAATATGCGCGTAGGCCGGATCATCGTGGCGGCTGACCATTTCCAGGGGATCTTTTTCAAGATCGAACAGATTGAAATCGCCATTCTGGTTTTTGTAGAAATGAACGATTTTATAGCGCTTCGTGCGGACCCCGTCATGCGCAGGGACACCATGGTCACCGTGCATGTAATAATGATAATAGAGATCCTCATGAATATCGGCGCCCTCCTCAATAACGCGCAGCAGGGAGGTGCCGTGCATGTCCGCGGGAATATCCACCCCGCAGGCTTCGAGGAAGGTGGGGGCGTAATCGATATTCTGCACGAGCTGATTATATTTTGTGCCCGGCTCGATTCTTCCCGGCCAGCGGACGATGAGCGGCATGCGCATGGATTCCTCAAAAATCCAGCGCTTATCATACCAGCCGTGTTCCCCTAGATAGAAGCCCTGGTCAGAACAGTAGACCACGATGGTATTTTCCCTGAGGCCGGATTGATCAAGCCATTCGAGGAGACGCCCGACATTATCGTCAATCGCCTGGATACAGCGCAGATAATCCGTCAGATAGGTTTGGTAGGTCCATCTGACAAATTCTTCGTCACTCATCTCATGGGTGCGAACATATTCGTTGCGCGGACCGTAGGCTTCATCCCACTTCGCCCGCTGCTCCGACGTCATCCGGGGTGGTTCGTATTCACCGTAATGTTCCGGCACAGAATTCAGGCGGTGCGCGTTCGGGCCAGGATCATCCACTTTGAGATCACTGTTCCAATGCATGTGCCGCGCGATTTCCATTTTATTATCCTTCAGCACAGGAGAGCGGTTGGCATAGTCATCGATCAGGTTGGGCGGGACAGGAAACTCGACATCGTCAAAAAGATGATAATGCCGTTCCGGCGGATACCATGAGCGGTGGGGCGCCTTGAAATGACAGCAGGCAAAGAATGGTTTTTCCGGGTCACGATCATTCTGCAGCCAATTGAGAATGGTATCGGTCGTGAGGTCTTCCGAATAGCCCTGCTCCTGCACCTTGCCGCCGGGGACGAGATATTCCGGGTTGTAATATTTTCCCTGGCCGGGCAGCACTTTCCAGAAATCAAAATCCTTCGGCTCAGAATGAAGATGCCATTTCCCGGCGATGGCGGTCTGATAACCGGCGTCACGGAGGAGGCCGGGACAGGTCACCTGATCGGGCGCGAGGGCATCTTTCAGGGTAAGGACGCCATTGCGGTGGCTGTGTTTGCCGGTCAGAATGGAAGCGCGGCTGGGCGTGCAGATGGAATTCGAACAATAACTCTCACGAAAAACCGCGCCCTCCGCGACAAGCCTGTCGAGGTTCGGGGTGTCATTGAGCTTCAGGCCGGTGCCGGTGGAGGTGTCCGTGGCGAGGGCAGAAATGGCCTGCACCGCATGGTCATCAGCCATCATGAAAAGGATATTCGGGCGTTGGGTCATGGTCAGAATTCTGAAAGAGAAAACGATTCGAAGGCAAGACAAGCTTCAGGAGGAATCACGGTAATGGGAGGGTGATCCTCCATATTGGGCCTTGAAACGGTTGCTGAAATGGAAGGCGTTATCATAGCCGCATTCGGCGGCAATTTCTCCGACGCTAAGGCGGGTGAGCCGCAGGAGACGAGCGGCGCGGTGGAGACGTTCGCGCTCGGTAAAGCGGGCGACGGGCATGCCCATTTCCTCCTTGAATAAATGGGCGAGGCGCGATTCTGAAATACCGCAATGCGTGGCGAGTTCACCGACGCTGACCGGTTCACGAATTGATTCAGCAATATAGTCGAGCGCTTTCTGCACCCGGGGATCGCGCATCTGGCCTTCCGCGGAGAGCCCCTGATTAATCCAGATAAGGGCTTCTTCAAAGGCGTTAAAGGCGAGATCCTCCGCGAAGGGTTCGGTAAAGCGGGATTGGGCGCGGCGAATCAGGCGGCGCAGAGCCTGGAGGACCTGACGCTGAACGGACGGGACATCGCCCAGTGGAGCGAGCCGGGTGCGGGCGGCGAGCAGTGGCCAGTTCAGCCAGTCCCGCCATTTGGCGCGAGGTCCGAAATGAGCAAAGGCGAGGTGCCAGTGGCCGGCTTGCTGGGCGGTGGAATAATCCTGTGCGGCGCCGGGTTCATAAAGGAGGACATCACCGGGGAGGATGAAATAATCCGCGCCATCCGGCAGCACCAGGTGACCGCCGCCGGCAATGGTATAGATCAGCAGATAATCTCCACTGCCGCGTGGGCGGTAATTGGTATAGGCGGCGTCACGGTAGAGTTCGTCCGCATAAATGCTGGTCTGCGGGTTGGAAGGGGTGATGGGGCGGTTCAATAGCAGGAAGATATATGCCTTTTGCAGGCGGGTGCATGGGAAAACGGAAGATCCGTGCCATTTTCTGGCATGCTCTCAACGACAACCGAACAACCTGTATCTCTCTTGACGGATGAACATCGCGCGCAGTTTGAGCGCGACGGCTACTGTGTGGTGAATGGCCTGTTTACCACGGAGGAAATCGATGAAATCGAGGAATTCTTCGAAGAATACAAAACGAAGGGTTACAAAAACTATGACGGCGGCACGACGATTGATGAAGTCGACCGCTCCAAATCACAAGTGCGTGCCCTTCATCCGCACCGGTACGATGAACGGGCGCTGGATTGGGCGCTGAATGAAAATGTCATGGCCGCGCTGCAGGATCTGTTTGGCGGGAACGAACCGCTGCTTGCGCAGACGATGTATTATTTCAAACCTCCGGGCACGACCGGTCAGCCGATGCATCAGGACGATTTTTATCTGCTGACCAAACCGCACCGGTGCATGGCGGCATGGACGCCAATCGATGATGCGGAAGTGGAGAACGGCTGTCTTTTCATGGTGCCGGGTTCACATAAACGCGGATTAAAATGTCCGGACGGCGCGACGCCGGAAAATAATTTCAAGCAAGGGGCGCTCTCGAAGGCGGAGGCGATGGACAAGGCGATTCCCGTGCCGGTGAAACGCGGGCAGACGGCTTTTTTTGGTGGGGAATTGATTCATGGATCAAGCGCGAACCGAAGTAAGGATCGCAGCCGCCGGACATTTATTGGTCATTATTGTGATGGGGTAACGGATTCGATTGCGAAGTTTTATCATCCCGTCCTCAATAAAGACCGGGAGGTGATGAGCCAGATTGAGGTGAACCAGGGGGGCGGCCCGTGCGGCGGCGATGGTGACTGGGAAGGTGCGGTGCATTAAGCGGCGCACGGTTGGTCGGGATCGGCTCCTCACCGCATAGATGATTTTCAGGATGCCAGTTCCGGGCTGCCGGGGCTGGCATCGTGTTATGGAATAATAGAGCGCCCTTGAGCCTTGAGGAGAAAAGAAAATGAGTACTGTCACCCCAACAGAAGAAAAAACAATCAGACCCATCCGCGCCAAGTGGAAGGGCACCATGACGGACCGAGAACGATTCAACCGGCAGATGCATTTCCAGCCGGTCGACCGCTGCTTCAATATGGAGTTTGGTTACTGGGATGAAAATTTTCAACAGTGGCCTCTCTTTGTGGAGAATGGGATTACAAGTAACGCGGAGGCGGATATTCTTTTTAACTTCGACCGCTGCGCAGGATCGGGCGGAAATATCTGGCTGGAACCGCCCTTTGAACGGATAATTGTCGGGGAGTCAGGGAACGGTCAGTATGATCTTCTGCAGAATGAAGACGGATTATTGGCCGAAGTGCCGAAGGACGGGCACAGCACGATTCCGCATTTCATCAAGGCCTCCATTGAGACTCCGGAAGATTGGGAGAAGGTGAAGGAAGAACGGTTTCGCCTGGATTCTCCAGAACGAATCGTCGACGTGGAAGGGATCCTGGCCAAGCACCCGAATGACCGGGATTATCCGCTGGTGATCTGGTGCGGATCAATGATCGGGAAAGTGCGCGATTTATTGACGGTGGAGGGGCTGGCGTATTTGTGCGCGGACGAACCGGAAATGGTGGAAGACATGGTGGAGACGGCCTGCCGGATGACGGAAAATATGCTCGACCAGGTGCTGGGCAAGGTGCATTTTGACGCGGCCCATGGCTGGGATGATATCTGCTGTAATGCGGGCCCGCTGGTGACGGTGAATTTTTTCAGGGATATTGTCGCGCCGCGCTACAGACGGATCAGTGACAAATTGCGCGATCACGGGATCGACATTTTCTGGGTGGATACGGATGGGGACGTGCGGCATCTGTTGCCGCATTATCTGGAGGCGGGGGTGAATATTATGTTTCCGTGGGAGGTGAATGGCTCAGGCCACCCCGGTGAGTGCCTGGATGAGTATGAAGGACGGCTGCGTGTGATGGGCGGAGTGAATAAAATGCGTTTGGGCGAAGGCCGGGATGCGATCAGGCGGGAATTGGAATCACTCGCGCCGTGGGTGGCGAAAGGTGGATATATTCCATTCTGTGATCATCGGTGCCCGCCGAATGTGAACCCGGATGATTATCTTTTTTATCTGGATCTGAAGGAAGAGATGTTTGGAATGAAATAAGAAGCCTCCGGGGACGCGAGCTTTAATCTTCGATCAGGTAGGAAGAGAGTTCCTTTTTCAGAAAAGCGAGGCTGCGTTCGGCTTGATCGATCGTGCCGCATTCCACACTGAGGAAAATTTCGCGGTCGAGGGGTTCAAGGATTTTGGCGATACGCACCCAATCGACGACGCCTTGACCACAGGCGCAGCCGACGGGTGTGCCGGTGACTTTGCCGCGCTCCGCCTCACTGTGCGCCATGGAAATATCCTTGGCGTGAATATGACGAATATAATCGCGCGCTTTTTCCAGCCCTTCATAGGGATCCTCCACGCCGGCGAGGTAGCTGTTACCGGTATCCCAGTTAACGGCGATCCATTCACTGGGCACGAGGTTGACGATTCTGAGGAGGCCATCGGTGGTTTTCGTGTAAATGCCATGCGGCTCAAGGCAGACGAATTTTTTATGGCGCGCGGCGACCATACTGACTTTTTTGAGGGTGTAACGCATGGTATCAAAGGCGAAATCATCATCCATCCAATCCGGCTTGAGCATTTCGTCCGAATTCAGAAAATCGACCCCGATCATGCTGGCGTAAACGATGGCCTTGGTGAGGCGCTCGACGCTGGCTTCGGGTTTCATGAGCGGGGAATGCGCGCTGAAGCTGGAGACGCGGAGGCCGTTGGCATCACAGATTTCCTTCATGAAAAGAGGATCTTCCTCCATGGACCAGCTATGAAAATAGCCGACCTCGGAAAGCAAACCCCAGCCGGTGTGAAGCATGGGCTCAATCCACTTGTAGCCGAGTTTAGCGGCGATCTTTGCGCCGCCTTTGAAGTCTTTATCTGCGCTGCGGCAGTATTCCATGTTGAGGGTGATGCGGAACTTAGCCATAAGATAGAGTCAGGTTAATCTGAGTGAATGGGTGGAGATTGAATGAGTGAGTGAGTGAGCCGTTATTCAGGGAGATCTTCAATGGTAACCGTAAAGGATTCGGTAAAGTTCGAACCGGCGGCGAGATCGATATTTTCCCAGTTGCTCGGGCCCATGGAGAGATAGGCAAAATCACCGGCGAGAAGAAAAGCGGCATGGCGCGTATCAATCTGCTCCATAGTCACCCGAACGATGGGCGGAACATAGTGGCCGTCAATGGGAGATTCGAGCGAAACACTGCGCGGTTTGCTGCCGTGAGCGTCCTCCACGGAGGACGGATGCCCATCGACAAACGCCTGACGTTTGGGAGTGGGGTGGGCGAAATCCCGGGAAAAGCGCAGGCCGAGCCCGTGGTAATTAATTTTGCGCCCGCCCTCTTTATTGCTGGGCATGGACCATTCACTTTGTTTCAGGAAACAATCACGCAATACTTCAAATTCGCTGCGCCAGCGCCAGAGATATTTATTGTTAAGGTGCGCGCAGGAAATGCTGCGTTCCTCCCGGAAAGTTTCCAGGCTGCCATCGAGAGCGCACCAGAGAAGCTGCTGGGTGAGCTCGCCATTTTTGCCGAGAACGGTGGAGAGAATTTTCTGCTGACCGGCCGCGAAGGTGTCCCCGGGATCTTCCTCCCACCATTTAATATCCGGGCAGCACAGGGCATACATCAGGCCCTTGTGGTGTTTATGATCATTCGGCATGGCGGCGGAAACCAGATGGCCGGCAGGGCTGCGCAGTTCCGTTAAATATGGCTTGAAGCAATCATCCAGAATGTATTGTCCGGCCGGGGTCGAGCAACCGGGAGCGGCAAAGGTGATGGTGTGGGATTCCGTGAGATTCATGCGGGAAATGGGGAGCGAAGATAATTGAGCAAGGGCAACGACTTTAGAGAACCAACGTTTGTCAGACGGTTTCGACCTTTTCCAAAGTACCGGACCGCAGGCTGCGGCCGATGGCGTCAATCACCGCGATGGTATTTAAATTTGTCGCAAGCGAATTGGCGAGCGCTTTGCCTTCTTCGATGCCCTGGACAAAGATTTCCATTTGTCGGACAAACGCTGAACCCCAGGACACGCCGGCGGGCATGAGATCGGCGACAGGTTTGAAGCCGCTGTATTGATCATTCCATTCCGGGGTTTTCTTTCCGCCCGCGGTGGAAATATAGAATTGACCAGCGTAACCGCCACCGGGTTTATCGAGGTGCTGATAAACCGTGCCATTGTCCCCAAAATAAAGAACGCGCTGAGAATAAGGCGTGCGCTTGGCCGTGTAGGTGGCATTGAGCGTGCCGACCGCGCCACCGGACATTTTGAAGCTGGCCGCGACAGTAGATTCCGCCCCGTTGATCATCGGTTCATCAAAGCTGCCGTAGGCGAGCACCTCCGTGAAATCCTGATCGATCTGATAACGCAATAAATCGAGCGGATGCACCGCGACCGAAATAACAATGCCGCCGCCGGCCAGTTCGCCATCCAGAATCCATGGATCCGGTTTATGCATGTAGTATCCCTCGATATTCTGATAGCAATCGATATTAATCAGGCGGGCCTTTCCGAATTCACCGCTTTGCAAAATCCAGTCGCGGATGACATTTTCTTCCTGACCAAAGCGCTGCATCTGGCCGGCCTGAACAAAAACGCCGGGTTTTTCGAGGGCCTGAAGCTGACGGATTTCATCGAGGCGAATAACGGCGGGTTTCTCCACCAGAACGGGCACACCGCGCTCCAGACAGGCTTTACAGGCAGGAAAATGAAGGTGGTGCGGGGTGGTGACGAGAGCCCCATCAAGCTGGCCCTGCAGCTGGTCGAGCGCCTGCTCGTAATCGGTGAAGGTGGGGAAATCATAGTCGAAATCCGCGGCGAACGTCTTGGTGGCATCCTCAAAGGGATCCGAGGCGCCCGCCACGCGGAAGGCGTCGGGCTCGTTCTGGAAGGGGGGGCGATGCGCCCTGGTGATGCCGCCGCAGCCGATGAAGAGAATGCGCTTAGGGGAAGTGGTGGTTGCCATGGGAGAACGAAAGCATGGAGCACGGACGGAAACTTCCAGATCGTGCGCGAAAAGTTGCAAAAACTGAAGATCGAGCGCAGAAAATGGAGAAGCCGCTGGGAGGATACTGATTAGACCGACCGGTCGGTAAAATAGAAAAGATCGAGGGGACGAGAGGGCTGGAGGCGCATGAAGAGGGGAAACTTTG
>CAZUPP010000030.1:0-42039 GCA_964622095.1 uncultured Verrucomicrobiales bacterium | reverse complement strand
GGACATCCCAGACGACCCGGACGTGTCGCGCCCGTCCAATTTCTGAGTTAGATTGCAGTATAGGGTCATTCTTATTCTCCTCCTGCGACCTGCGACCTGCGTTCTGCCGCCATCCGTCCTTCATCCTCCCGCCTCTTCCAGCCAGCGTCATCACCTTACACCTCTCCGCCGTCCGTCCTCGTCCTGCCGCCTAATCGCCATCCGTCTAACCAGCTTCATCGCCTTACACCTGACTCTCACCACCACGCCCGCCACACCCAGCCATCGCCAAGCCGCCTCTCTCCTCCTAAGCAACCAACCAACCAACCGTCCCACCTGTCACTTGCTCCACCGTCTTCCCAATCCCCATCCTCCTGGCCTTCTCCATTTTACCAAACGGTCGGTAAAATATCCGCATGCCCGTCCTGAGCCGTTCCAGCCGTTTTTGTCCTTTCTTTTTCCATTAGACCGATCGGTCGGTCTAACGCTCCCCGCCTTCGCCGCTGAACGCTCGCATCCCGCCCTCTACACCCGCCTTTCCCGGGCTGGGGTGAAGTCATGATTGCGTATCCATCCCGGATGACTGACACTGCCGGGCAGATCAGCCGGCGGCCCCAGGGGGTGTGTCCGCTGTGTTGTCCAAGTCGTTGCCCCTATCCATGAAGATCCGCAGAGCACTCATCTCCGTCTCAGACAAGACCGGGATCACGGAATTGGCCCAGTTTTTGAGGAACCAGGGCGTGGAAATCCTCTCCACCGGCGGCACCGCACGGTTGCTGCGCGAGGAGGGCGTGGACGTGGTTGAGGTCGCCGACTACACCGGATCACCCGAGATCCTGGATGGCCGGGTGAAAACGCTGCACCCCATGATTCACGGCGGCCTCCTTTATCTGCGCGATGAGGAGAGCCACCAGAAACAGGTCGAAGAAGCCGGGATCAAGCGCATCGACCTGGCCGTGATCAATCTTTATCCCTTTGAAGAGACGATTGCAAAGGCGGAGACCACCCTGGAGGAGGCCGTCGAGCAGATCGATATTGGCGGACCCGCCATGCTGCGCAGCGCGGCCAAGAATTACCGCTCCGTCGCCGTGGTGTGTGATCCCGCCGATTACGCGGAGCTCATGGAAGAGATCTCTGAGCACGCCGGGGAAACCAGCCTGGCCCTGCGTGAGAAGCTGGCCATCAAGGTCTTCACCCGGACCGCCAGCTATGACCTGGCTGTTTCCAATTACCTGAATCAGCACCAGACCACGGACAGCAGCTTCACCATCAGCCTGCCGCTTGTCTCTGAACTGCGCTACGGAGAAAACCCGCACCAGGCCGGAGCCCTCTACGGACGGTGGCCGGAGCTTTTCAAGCAGCTCCACGGGAAAAGCCTGAGCTACAACAACATCCTGGATATCTCCGCCGCGGCGGACCTGATCTCTGAGTTCTCTGACCCCACCCTCGCCATCCTCAAACACACCAATCCCTGCGGTGTCGGGCAGGATGAGAATCTCAAGGAAGCCTGGGAGAAAGCCTTTGCCACGGATAAATCCGCCCCCTTCGGCGGGGTCATCATTACCAATCGTCAGCTCGATCTCCCCCTCGCCCGGGCGATCAGTGAGATCTTCAGTGAGGTCATCATCGCCCCGGACTTTGAATCGGAAGCGCGCGCCCTCCTTCAGCGGAAAAAGAATCTGCGCCTCCTGCAGATGCTCAAGGCGCCGCGTGAGGTGGATAAGGATGAGGTCCGCACCGTCGCAGGGGGTGTGCTCTGGCAGGAAAAGGATGTCCGCGCCCGTGGCTTCGCGCAAATGGAAGAGAAAGTCTTCACCAAGCGCCCCCCGACGAAGGATGAGATGCGCGCGATGATCTTTGCCTGGAAAGTGGTCAAACACGTCAAGTCCAACGCGATTGTCTATGCCCGGGAAGATCGGACGCTGGGCATCGGCGCTGGCCAGATGAGCCGGGTGGATGCCGCTCGCATCGGCGTCTGGAAGGCGAACGAAGCGGGCCTGGACCTGAAGGGGTGCGTCGTCGCCAGCGATGCCTTTTTCCCCTTCCCGGACGGGCTGCAGGTCGCCGCCACGGCCGGGGCAGCCGCCTGCATTCAGCCGGGAGGTTCCGTGCGCGATGACGAGGTCATCGCCGCTGCCGATGAGCACAAAATGGCCATGGTCATGACTAATTTCCGCCACTTCCGCCACTGATGCTCACCCTGGGAGTCAATATCGATCACGTCGCGACCCTGCGCCAGGCGCGCTACCGGCTCATGCCGCAGGCCCATAACGTGGAGCCCGATCCCGTTGCCCTCGCCCGCGAAGCGGAGGAGGCCGGGGCCCTGGGAATCACCGCCCATCTCCGGGCCGACCGCCGCCACATTCAGGACGATGATATTGTGCGCCTCCGAAAGGAAATCCGCACGAAGCTCAATCTGGAACTGGGCAACACGCCGGAGATCCTCAGGATCGTCCTCGCCGTTCGCCCGGAGGACGCCTGCCTCGTCCCTGAGGAGCGGCAGGAAGTGACCACGGAGGGCGGATTGGATGTGGCCGGTCAGGAGGAATCCCTCAAGCCCACCGTCCTTTCCTTGAGAAACGGCGGCACCCGCGTGAGCATGTTCATTGATCCGGAGCCACCGCAGGTGGAGGCCTCCGCCCGGCTGGGAGCGGAAGCCGTGGAGCTCCATACCGGTACATTTGCCAACGCCCTCGGAGAAGATCGCGCCGCCGAAGTTCAGCGGCTGATTGAGGCGGCCCAGTGTGCCAACGCTCTGGGGCTGCAGGTGAATGCCGGCCATGGCCTCAGCTTGGCGAATCTGCGCGACCTTTTTTCCGTGCCCTATCTGAGCGAGTTGAATATTGGTCACTCCATTATCAGCCGCGCCGTCCGGGTGGGAATGAAGGCGGCCGTGCGTGAGATCCTGGATATCTGCTCGGACTACCAGAAGCCATAGGACCCATCGACTGATATTATTATGAAACGCTGCGAATGGTGCGGAGAAGATGAGCTTTACATAGCCTACCATGATCGGGAATGGGGCGTGCCCGTTTATGACGAGCGGACTCTTTTTGAGATGCTCTGCCTGGAAGGCCAGCAGGCCGGACTCAGCTGGTATACCATCCTGAAGAAACGGGAAAATTACCGGCAGGCTTTTGCCAATTTTGACGCGCAGGTTCTGGCAAATTATGATGACGCGAAAATCGCGGAACTCTCCGAAGACACCGGAATTATTCGCAGCCGCCAGAAGATCGAGGGCATCGTGCGCAATGCTCATGCCCTACTGCAGATGCGGGAAAATGGGGAGGATTTCGTTTCGTTTCTCTGGGATTTTATCGGGGGCCAACCCCGTCAG
The DNA here is from genome assembly GCA_964622095.1 of uncultured Verrucomicrobiales bacterium. Classification (GTDB taxonomy): domain Bacteria; phylum Verrucomicrobiota; class Verrucomicrobiia; order Verrucomicrobiales; family CAZUPP01; genus CAZUPP01. The sequence continues at coordinate 38,723 of CAZUPP010000030.1, read as the reverse complement.
AACAGATTCGAAACGCTCGCGCAGGTGCCGGCGGAAACGAAGGAATCCCTGGAAATGGAAAAAGCGCTGAAGCGCCGCGGCTTTACCTATGTAGGCGGAAAAATCTGTTACGCCTTCATGCAGGCGGTCGGCATGGTCAATGATCACACCACGGATTGTTTTCGCCATTCGGAAATCATGAAACTTGAATCCTCCCGCAAAGCCGTGGAGAATTGAGCGTTATGGGCCCTGAATCTGACTTTGATAAATCACAGGAAATGCTTCTCGGTCATTCCCCGGACCCGGATGACGCCTTTATGTTTTATGCCATGGCCGAGGGCCTGATTGATCTGCGCGGCTATCGCTTCCAGCATATCCTGCAGGACATTCAGACCCTGAATGAACGCGCCATGCGCTCAGAGCTTCACGTCAGCGCGGTCTCCATCCATGCCTATGCGCATCTTTTGGATAAATACGCGCTCATGCCGTGCGGGGCGAGCATGGGAGAAAACTATGGCCCGCTCCTTGTCGCGACGGATGTTGACGGACTGGAAGACTCACCCAATGCCCAGCAGGTGGAAGAATGGCTCGCCGAGAATGAGAAAGTCGTCGCCATCCCCGGAGAAATGACGAGCGCTTATTTATCCCTGCAACTGGCGATCGGTCAGTGCAGAACCGTCGTCATTCCCTTTGACGAAATTTTTCAGGCCATCAAAGACGGCCGCGCGGATGTCGGGCTGATTATTCACGAAGGCCAGTTAACCTACACCCAGGAAGGTTTTCATAAGGTGCTCGATCTGGGTGAATGGTGGATGTCCTGGAAAGGCCTCCCCTTACCCTTGGGCGGCAACGTTATCCGCAAAGATATTCCCGAGGCCAACCGCCGGGAAATTACCGCCATCGTTAAGGAAAGCGTCGCCTTTGGTCTGGCACATCGCCAACCCGCGGTGGAACACAGCATGGCGCATGCGCGCGGTTTGGATACCGGTCTGGCTGATCGATTTATCGGAATGTACGTCAATGAATTAACCATTGATTACGGCGAGCGCGGGCGCCGCGGCATCGAGGAGTTTCTCGCTGAAGCGCATCAGGCGGGATTGATTCCCGAACCCGTCGAGCTGGAGTTCCAGGTCATTTAATTTCATTCGGTCGAAGCAATTTATTTTAATCTCTGTGCTTGAACTGACCGTTGCTTCGATTGTTTTTGGGGGAAATGGCCTCGTCCGTCATGAAGGCAAAGCAGGATTTGTCCCCGGAGTGATTGACGGGGAAATCGTCAGGATACGCCCAGCCAGGGAACACAAAAGCTTTTTTGAAGCTACCCTCGACGAAATCGTCAAGCCGTCACCCCACCGGGTTGAGCCGCCCTGCCCTTTTTACGCACGCTGCGGCGGCTGTGTTTATCAGCATATCACCTATGATCATCAATTGGTCATCAAACAGAAGCAGGTCGAAGAATCTCTCCAGCGTCTGGGAAAATTTCGCGAGGTGCCGATAAATCCCATTATCCGTTCTCCCATCGACTATGGTTACCGCAATCGCATTACCGTGCACCGGGAAAATGGAGCGATCGGTTATCGCGAGCGTGGCTCCAACCGCATCGTGGACGTCGACCACTGTTTGATCGCCAATGATGAGGTGAACGAAAAACTATCCGCTCTCCGGCAGCGCCCGCCCCGCACTCTGCGTGGTGACCATTTTAACCTGCGCAGCCACCGGGAGGAAACGACCTTTCATCAGGTCAACGATTCCATTCTTCCGAAATTACTGGAGACCGTCAGGGCCCAACTCTCGCCGGACTCCAAAGTGCTCATTGATGCCTATGCCGGCACCGGACTTTATGCGCGCTCTTTTACCGATAATTATGATGAAGTAACCGCGATCGAATGGAGCGCCCCGGCGGTCGAACGGGGACGCGCCTCCTCGAACGGGGAGGAGAAGGTTCAATTTATTCAGGATGACGCGGCCGTGGCCTTGCCGTCACTTCTGCCGGAGAAAGCGGCACAGTTGAGGAACGCCACCCTGATTCTGAATCCTCCGTCCCAGGGCATCGAGCGATCCATCCCACGGGCAATTGCCCAGAATCCGCCGTCGGAAATTATTTACGTGAGTTGTTCGCCCCCGACCCTCGCGCGGGATTTACGCCGTCTCGTCGATACCGGTCACTATGAATTAACCAGCGTCACGCCGGTGGATTTATTTCCACAGACGGCGGAAGTGGAAGCGATTGCGAAATTATCTCCCCTTACCCGCGGCTCTTGACCGGCCGGAACGGATTCACCCACCCCCGGAAGGCCGGCACCTGCCGGGTCTGAATCCAGAGCTTGCCCTTGCCGGAGAAACGGCAGACAAAACCTTCACCGGAGAAAAACAGACTTTTATACCCTCCAAGCTTGGTCACTTTATATTCCAGACCTTCCGTGAAGGCCACGATGTGCCCGGTATCAACGATTGTATCTTCATCCACTTCCATCGGGACCATTGCGCCATAGGTGTTAAACCAGAGGCTGCCTGTCCCGGAGCATTTGATCAGAAACAGTTTTTCACCGGAGAAAAAGCCTTTCGTCAGGCCCTGCCATTTTGTGGCCGTTTCAATGCCCATCCCAGCAGCAAGAAAAGCGGAGTTCTGCAGAAAAACCGTTTCGTTATTCAGATAGTAATGGGCAATGTCTCCCGGTGATCCGGGGGCTATGCCAATTTCTCCCGGACCCGCTTCGGCGGAGAATTCATTGATAAAAAGGTTCTCACCAGTAAGCAGCCGCCCAAAGCCACCCTTCATTTTCGTCTTCATGACCAGATTCGTGTCCATCGTGGCCATGGCGGAAGCTTCCACCTTCATCTTGGCCCCCTGCGGAAGTTGCACATTGAGAAAGGCAAAATCCGGCCGGGCATCAATCGTATACTCAAATTCCTTTTGCTCAGCACCTGTGGCAGCGTCACTCATGATTCAGTTTCCTTTCGCGTAGCGTAAAATGAGCAGGGTTCAGGGGAGATTAAATTATCGGGGCTTCAGCTTCGGCCCAACGGATTTTCCAAACGACGTCGGATGATGCGATTGGCACCACACCTTACCGCGCCCGATGAAGCGGGTTACCAGACCTTCCCCGCCGAGGATGGAGGAAATGAAGGATTTATTGGCTTTCGCGATTTTGTATTGCATGCCTTCCTGAAAAGCTACGATGTGCCCGGTATCGACGATGTATTCGTCTTCCACCTCGATTTCGTAAATGGCACCAAAGGAACTGAGCACAACCTTACCGGTGCCACTGAGTTTGACCCAGAACATGCTTTCCTTCGCAAAGATGTTTTTGAAACCCTGCCAACTGGTATCCATTTCAATGCTGTCTTCCTTGGCCACAAATGAACCGGCCTGCACGAGAATGGTTTCGTTCTGCAGAGTTTTCACCATCATATCCCCGGGCAACGCCGTGGCGAGCATCAGCCGTCCACCATTGGCGGGTGCGGTGTAGTGGTTCATGAAAAAGGATTCACCCGCCAGCATGCGTTTGAGACCCTTCATGAGGCCGCCTTTGCCACGGTCACGCGTGCTGGTCTCCATTTTGGTCTGACCATCCATCGCAACCATCGCGCCGCCTTCCGCGGTGACTTTTTCATTTGGTCCCAGAGCGATCCAGGCCGCTGAATTTCCCGGGCCGTGTATAACTTGAACTTCCATATCCGTTTCAGTTTGGAAAAATATTCTGCGCTTGGGAAAACTAGAGCTTGGGATTCAGCCAGCGCACCAGTCCACTCATACTACGCGATTGCACGATGATCCGTCCTTTACCCTGGATCCGGGTGACAAGCCCTTCCCCGCCGAAAATACTGCCCAGGAAACTGCCCGCCCACTGAAGTTTCAGCTTCAGGTGCGGCTCATACGCTACCAGGTGACTGGTATCGACAATGTATTCGCCATCCACTTCTTTCTCGATGAGACCCCCGTAGGCGCCATAGATCAGGGTGCCCTGCCCGGAATAATTCAGGCGAAACAATCCTTCCCGTGCAATCGCGGAAACCCACCCAGCGAATTGCAGTTTCAGTTTCACCCCGGGCGTGGAGGCAATAAACGCGCCGGGCTGCAGATTAATCGAGCGGGTGCCGTCCAGCTCCACGATACGAATGTCCCCAGGAGTGCCCTGGGTAATGGTCATGCGCTGAGGCGCGGCAGATTTATTGGTAAACGTATTGATGAAAAGAGATTCGCCCCCGAGAAACTGGCGGGCCAGGCCACCGAGACAGCCCCCATTAAACCTGGTCGTGATCTGAATGCCGGTCTGCATGGTAGACATGGCATCCGGTTCAGCAATGAGCGATTCTCCGGGGTCGAGCGTGAGGTGGAGGTGAGAAAAGGCGGGACCGCCCTGGACTTCAAAGTTCATGGTTTGGATCGATCAGCGTCGGCGTGGTCGTCGTGTGGGAAAAAACTCCGGGGAGTGGAAAAATATCAGGGGAGAAAGCTGGAGGGTCGCCGCCTCAAGGTGCGTCCCGGCTCAGCCTTCGACCGGGTTTGCCTTCCGGTAGAGGCGGATTCTTTCTTTCAGCCGGGAAAAGTCCAGCTCAAAATCACGGTAGCCACCCACCGGTTTCTCCGCCTTCTCGAGCATTTTTTCCATGGCCTCAATGCGCTCTTCCGTCGCCGGATGCGTGCTGACGTAACCGAAGGCATCGCGCAAGGCCACTGGCACATCGCGCATCATTTCCTGTTCCAGCTCATACATGGTCTCGAAGAAACTGACCAGACCCCGCGGATTAATCTCGGCCGCACTGACATATTCAAAGCCGACCCGGTCCGCTTCGCGCTCGTGATCACGGGAATACTTCTGCGTGAGCAGCATATGGCTGCTGCCCAGAATGATCCCGGACATGCCGCCCAGATCACCCACCACGGCAGCGAGCAGAATAAAGGTGCCGGTAGAGTCAATGATCGCGCGGACCCCGTGCTGTTTGGTCACGTGCGCAATCTCATGCCCGATGACGCCGGCTATTTCTTCTGGAGATTCCGCAGCTTCAATCAGACCCGTAAAAAGAACCATGCGCCCGCCGGGCAAAGCGAAGGCATTGACGTCATCTGTCGCAAAAACATGCAGCTGAAAATCATAGCGTTTCGCTTCCTTCTCCGGCACCGCGTCGAAGACGGGCTGGGCAATCTGATTAATCGCGGCAAGAATCTGGGGATCGGTCAGCTCGGTATATTGATCACTGAGTTCCTCAAAGCCCGCATCGCCGAGTTGTTTTTCCCACTCAGCCGGGACCTGACTGGCCACCGCCGCGACCAGCACACCTTTCGCCAGCCACAACCCGATGACGGCGATGACAAAAACTACGCAGAGGGCGGCCAGCGTCACCCAGAGCCTGGCGATGCGCGCCTTGCCGCTCGAACGGACCTGAGAGGCGGCCTGCTTGGTTTCACGCACATCCCGGAAATAATGGCTTTTCAGAATGGAGCGATCCGTGGTGTAGAGGGTCACGCCGGGGCGGCTGGCGTGAGTAAAGTAGACATGGCGATTCGCCGCGCCACCCATCTTCATCTCCAGCCCGCTGTAGGGCATCGATTCACGCACCCCATCCTCATCAAAGGTCAGGCCCAAAGGCCCGGCCTGGATCTGCCCGCCTTTCCGGCCCTTCGGCAGGTGCTCGGCAAAGACGCCCCCGTCATAGAATTCTTTCTCCGGCATAGTGAGAGGAACTTACCGAATCCCAAAGCGCGTGTCACGATGGATTGCGCGGCTCTGGCCGGGTCGCTAAAGATCAGCGAATCGCGATTGATTGACCGAAATGATTCACCAAGAACACGAGGTCTGAATGAGAGGCAGCTCCTCTTCTTTGTGCCTTCGTACCTTCGTGGTTAATTCTTTTTAAAATTTTTATGTCACCACGGTCGCGAGGGATCAGTCGACATCGCCGGGGAAACGCAGTCCGGCGGCGTGCCACAGGGCACGTTTCATGGTGGCGACAGGCGCGGCGCGGTCGAACCAGATTTCGTAGCTGAGTGCGCCCTGATAAAGGAGCATGCTGAGGCCGTTGGCACCACGAGCTCCTGCTTCCTCAGCGGCGCGAAGGAGTTTGGTCTGACCTTTCCCATAAACGATGTCATAAATGAGGTGATGCGCCTGCAGGAGGGACTTGGGGACGGGGATGGGATCAGTGCGCTTCATGCCGAGAGAAGTGGCATTGATAATGAGATCAATATAGTCGAGCTGCCGCTTGAGGGCGTCATCTTCCCAGGGACAGATTTCGATCCATTTGCTGGGGCCGGACACGCGGTCATCGGCAAAGTGAGTTTTCAGTTCCTTAAAGATCGGCTGCAGCTTTTCGATGGAGCGATTGACGAGAACGAGCCGCTGGCAGCCTTCCATGGCGCACTGCACGGCGGCGGCCCGTCCGGCTCCCCCACCCGCGCCAAGAATCATGACGCGCAGATCACTGACATCGACATCGAAATCCGCGCGGATACTGCGGGCGATGCCGGGCCCATCCGTATTGAAACCGAGAAACCGGCCGCCTTCTTCCGGGGGCTCAATGACGACGGTGTTGACCGCGCCAAGGCGCAGGGCGTCAGAGTCGATCTCATCGAGGAAGGGGAGCACCTCAATCTTATGGGGAATGGTGAGGTTGGCGCCAATGAATCCGTTGTCCCGGATGCGGCGCAGTCCTTCCTCAAGATTGGCAACGGGGATCTCCATGCGGCAGTAGCGCGCCTCAATCCCCTGCTCTTCCAGGGCGGCATTATGCATCTGCGGGCTGAGCGAATGCGCGATGGGGTCTCCAAAAACGGCGAGCTTCAGAGGCGGATTCTCTCCGCCCGCGGCGGCCTGCCAAAACCGTAGATCTGCCAGCGTGTAAACGTCCTTCATCTTAGGGCCCCATCCCTAGCCGGGACAGGCGCAGTGTGCCAACTCTTTCTGCAGGGAGCGAAGCGGTAGCGCTACTCATTGAGGACGATGTCCAGATCAAAGAAGATGTGCTCGAAGTCACCGAGCGGCACCGTGATGAGATAGGTGTATGGCGCGGGAACACTGATCCACGCATTCGGGACCCGGGTCCAGGGAACGTCGTCGCTAAGATCCGTCCGATAGCGTGGGGTGACACGCACATTGCCGACGGCTTGAGCGTCGATCCAGTACTGATAACGAAAATGTGTGTTGTCCGGCTGCGTCTGACCACGGGCGGGACCTATTTCGGGCATGGGAAGTTCACCTACGCCAGATTCGAAAACGTCATCAATCCCAAAGGTGAATTTTTCAAGGTTGGTCACCCCGTCGCGGGCGGGCGTGCCATCGACCGGCGCGGAAACGAGGCCCTGACTGGCAGCCCAGGCGAGATACTGATCCAGCTCATTGCTGGTATTCACATCGAGAATCTCGAGCGCTTCGGCGTCATCGATCTGCGGGATGTTGGCGTTGTAATTGTCGTTAAAGGCCTGAATAATTTCGCGGGCGATCAGGATCTGGCCTGGCGTGTTGGGATGAAATTCATCTTCACAGACAAGAAAATTATCACCGGTTAAGCCCATATCATTATCAAAATAGCTATCGACGATGATGGGGAAGTTTCCAAAAGCGAGAGGCTCACCTGAAGCGATGCGCCGACTGAAGGCATACATATCAGCGATGGCAAAACCAAGCCGTTCGGCCTGCCTGACAATTCTTTCATTGACCAGAGCAATACCAGCAGCGGCGGTTTCACGTTCTGCCAGGGTATAATCATTGCGTCTTTCGGGCGTAATGCCTTGATCGATAATCGTGCATACCACGACCTGGAGATCCCGGGCGGGATTGCCATTCACAATGCCAAGCAATTCATTGAACTCATCTTCGAAGTTATCCAGCCAATCTTCGTCAGGTAGAGTACCGCGGGCGAATTCGCTGTAATCAATATCATTGGCGCCATAGAAAACGACGACCCGTTCAATCGCATCATCAAGGTCGCTATCCAACTGGTTCTTGGTGCTGAGTGCGCCGGCACCATTCTCCAGGAAATCTATATAACCGCTGACCGTGCTGCCAGGAATAGCATAATTGTATTCCCAACCGGGCCAGTAGTTATCGAAAATATCAAAGAATCCGTCATTGTAATCGCCAAAACGCATTCCACTTCGATTCGATTCCGCGATGATCTCCACCCAGGTTTTGGCTAATTTCCCATCGGAGTAAGGTCGATAGCTGTCGATGCTGAAAACGGGATCAACGGTGTCCGCAAAAGCATACTCGGCGGAAATACTATCACCGAGGACAAGGACATCAGCGGTGTATCCTTTCGAGGGAAGAAGAATGCCCAGGAGGGAAAGGCAAAGCAGCACCGGCAAGAAAAAGCCGTAAAAACGGCACTGGTGTGCAGATTTTGAACGAACGATCATTTTAAAGTCCATCCTCCCAGCGTAAGCCATCTTTCTTGACCCGCAACTGCTTTTGGTCACCCTCCCTTTCATCAAACTCACTGTATCCGCCGTCTTCCAGACATCACCATTGCGCCGCGCCCAGCCTGATCCCTGTCATGTCACGTTTCTGCTCTGATTACACGCTATGTTCCTCTGACGGCGGTGCCTGCCCGGCCGTTACAGTTGGATTGATTTTTGCCGCAGTTTTCCTGTCTGCCGGCTGCACAGGAGAGCCCGCGCAGGAAGAGAGCAGCAGCGGGGGCGCGGTCTCACGGCTGCAAATCTCCGATGCCCAGGCGCAACGGATCGGACAACGCATCTGGCAGAATGAGTCGGGTGGCTCCTATGAGGGGCTGACGGCGTGGAACGAGGGCGAGAACTTCCCATCGCTCGGGATCGGTCATTTCATCTGGTATCCGGCAGGGGTCGAAGGGCCGTTTGAAGAAAGTTTCCCGAAGCTGGTGCGGTATCTGCAGGCGCGCGGGGCGAATGTGCCTGAGTGGGTGTTACAGAACGCGGATTGTCCGTGGCCGAACCGGGCCGCTTTCATGGCGGATTTTGACGGGGAACGCCTGAGCGGGTTGCGCGCTTTTCTGAACGCCACGGTAGCGGAGCAGGCCCGCTTTGCCGCCCTGCGCCTGGAGGGCGCACTGCCGAAGATGAAAGGGGCAGCCGGAGCCGGGCAGGCAGCCGAGGTGGAGCGGCGCTTTTATGTGATGGCCAGCCAGCCCGCGGGCGTCGAGGTGATGGTGGATTATGTTAATTTCAAAGGAGAGGGAACAAACCCCTCCGAGCGCTATAACGGTGAAGGCTGGGGGCTGATGCAGGTGCTGCTGGAGATGGAGCCACCCTTTAGCACAGCAACCTTTGGCGCTGCGGCGGACCGGGTGCTGACCCGCCGGGTGGAAAACTCTCCGCCGGAACGCAACGAAAAGCGCTGGCTTCAGGGCTGGCGAAATCGGGTGTGGGATTATGAGAACTGGTAATGCGGGATGCAGCGGCTTTACCAGAGCACTACCTCGTGAGAACACCTTTTCTATTTATTGGATCTGCCAGGCAAGACAGGCCATAATGATTCAATGAAGAAAATAGCCGCGAGAATACGAAATTAAAGCTCATTCCGGTAAATCGCACGCGTCTGACAGGATATAACTATGGAGGACATTTTGGGCGCCGAATCTCGAGCTGATTGGATAAATCAATTCGGATCGCTGCGAACCGACGTAACGGACGGCCTTGTTATTCTGGCTCATTCCAATGATTTACCTCAGGCGCAGCAAAAGGTGTCACCTCTCGGAGCGCTGATTGAAGAATTCGCCCGAAGAATGCCGGTGTGCATGATCTGCCCGGGTCAGCCCGAAGTTAATTCAGCAGCCGCGGAGGCAGGGATGCGACTGCAAATGTTTTCCGTTGGACCCAGCTATGGAGCCGGGCAAAAAAGCGCGATTGTCCAGGCAATGCGGTCCATGGAGATATCGACTCCCATTTACATCGTAATCAACCCGGTTTTCATCCCATTCTGCCAACGCGCCTACGGCACGCTGCGCCTTTTCCATGTCACGGAAAGGGTCACCCGCGAGATTCATGAAAAGGGTGACGACGCAGAATCTGCCCTCTATCTGAATGATCTGATTCTTTTTCTGGAGCGATTTGCTGACTGTGTCCTGGTAGAATCCGCCAACCAGATTGAGTGGTTGAGAGAGACCTGCTCCTATTTTGGAGATTCGGCCGAGCTGAAGCCCAACCGCGCCGAAAATCTCGCAAGTGATCTGCTATTACAGAGCGCGGAAGCCCTTCGGCAGCGCAGCATTTTTCCGCACCGGCTGGATATACTGGTGGTGACAGACCACGCACCAAATGCCGACGAAAGAAGCGGCACATCCATGCTGGAAAACTTTTCCGAGCTCTCCCGGCACAATATTTATTGGATGCTCGCCGATGAGCGGGCGTCTGCAGATGGACGAACAACGCCGTCGACGATCGATTTTCTCGAATACGACATCGTTATTCTTCACCGGGCGAACCCAGGTGGGTCATGGAAGCTGTCGTCCAATGCCGCGGAAGCCTTCCGAAAGTTCGCTGGTCTCCGTGTCATGATTGTTGAGTGGAAATTCGAGGGAGAAGAAGACGAATTCATGAGCTCGGCGCGGGAGGACCTCGGGATTCACCTTGTCCTGACAATGAGCGAACTCACAGACCGGCCCGGCTTCGCGAGAGAACTGGATGAATACTTCTCCGTCCTCATGCCAGGCCAGCCCAACTGGCAACTGCATGAGGTAGGAAAGTACCTTTCAACGCAAGCATGGACTTATCCTGAACTATTGGAGCGTTATGGCAATGATGAAACGCGCGTCACGACGAGACTACGAACACAGCTACTTTCCTTAGAGAAAGAAAGACTTCAACTCGAAGAAGACCTCCAGGCGAAACGCGCCGAGAAACAGGAGCTCGACGAAGAGATCCGCATTCTGCGGGAGAATATTGAGAAGTGCAGGCGGAAAGGCGGAAAGACGCTCCTTGGTAAACTATGGAGAAGAATCTGCTCCCGCTGACCAAACTATTATAAACCTGTTTTTAACATCGCCTTGACGACAGAAACAAAGGAACACCTCCGAGCGCGTAAATTACGCCTCTTGATTCTCTTGCAGCCGGTCAAGTTAAAGATCAATGCGATTCGTGATTATGTCGAAGCTTTTGATTTATACTCCTCTCATGAGGTGACCTACGTTAATGGCGAGCAACCGGGAAAAGCCATTCCGGACCTGATCACTTATGGCGGCTTTGATGTGCTTCTCATACCGCATCACTGCCGTGTCTGCTGGGCGGACAAATGCTTTCATCCGGCCGTTTCCGAGGCGATTATAAAATTCCAGGGATATAAGGCGCTGATTGTCCAGGACGAATACGACCAGACCAATAATACAAGACAGTGGATTCTGGAACACGGGATCCATCATGTTTTCACCGCGGTGCCCGAAGAAAAGATACCCGTGGTCTATGGTGAACAGATAAAGAACGGCGTCGAGTTTACGAACATGCTGACTGGATATGTCCCGGCCAATCTGATACGTCATAGAACTCCACGTCCGCTGCGGGAGCGTCCGCTCCATATTGTTTATCGTTGCCGCACAAGTGGTTGTTGGCGGGGCGAGCTTTGCCATCAGAAGGTCGAGATTGGAAAGGTCGTTAGAGCTGAAGCGGAAAAGCGACGAGTACCGGTCGATATCGAGTGGACGGAGGAAAAGCTGATCTTCGGAAAGCGGTGGCATCACTTTCTTCAAAGTGGACGGGCTACGCTTGGGACGGAGAGCGGCTCCAATGTATTTGACCTGGACGGGTCGATCACCCAGAAGGTGCTTGCGGCCCTGGAGATGAATCCTGATCTGACCTACGAAGACCTACGCGGCACATATTTCGAAGATGAGAATTTGGGTGTAAAAATGAATCAGATCTCGCCGAAGTTTTTTGAGTTCATCGCTTCCGGGACGGCCCTGATACTTTTCGAAGGCGAGTATAGCGGAATTCTAAGACCACACGAACATTACATCCCGCTCGACCGGAACTACAACAATCTGTCCGCCGTCTTTGAAGCGATCGAAGATCTTCCACGTCTGGAAGCCATGGTGGAGCGGGCTTACGCCGACATCATCGCAAGTGACCGCTATAACTACCGGGCGGCCGTGGCAAAGGTCGACGCAATCTTTTCGGCACGCGCCACCGGAATGAATCGGACGGCGGGGACGAAACGCGCCCCTCTGCCATTAAGTTTCAATACTCCACCCACGCGTCGTGAGCTTTGGTCTGTCCAGACACAGAAAGATCTGGACTTTTATCAGCGCACTCGCCTAAACGATCTGCACAATAAGAATTCTAACTATGCGAGCATGATTGACCGGCGCCGGAACCGCTTGTCCAGGCTCGCAGCCCAATTTGTTTCTGAGAGCAAAGGCGCCTGAGAGGCATACCGCTGATGAAAAGTCCGCTGAAAGTATTGATGCTCATTGAGCCTCACTATCTTTATATTAACACCATCAGAGATTTCTGTGAGGCTTTTGATCTTTTTTCCCGCCACCATATCTCCTATGCCGCGGCAAGCCGTCACAGTGCACTTTCCAGCGCCTCTGCGCCAGGGAGGACGCTACCAGATTTTTCTGATTATGACGTTGTCTGTATTCACTACAGTGTGCGCGTGGCCTTCTGGGACCGCTCCGTTGATCCGAAAGTTCTGGACGCTCTAGAACGCTTTGAGGGATACAAGATGCTTTTCATTCAGGATGAATACGACAATACGGAAATGGCGCGAAGAAGCATCGTGCAGCTTGGAATCAACACGGTCTTCACCTGCGTTCCAGAGAAGGATATTCCCAAGGTATACCCACCGGAAAAATGCCCTGGGGTTCGTTTTGTGCAGGTCCTCACCGGTTACATTCCCCCAGCACTGGAAAGAATGACCCGAGTTACTCCACTCAAAGACCGTCCTCATCATGTAATCTATCGCGGACGGTCGATGCACTATGTTTATGGAGATCTGTCACGGGAAAAGATAGATATTGCCAAGACAGTACGAGCTGCCTGTCTCAAGCGGGGACAACCCGCGGATATCGAATGGACGGAAGAGAAACGGATCTACAGCTGGGAGTGGAAACGCTTTTTGCAGTCCGGCCGGGCGACGCTGGGAACGGAGAGCGGGTGTAACGTATTTGATCTGGATGGATCAATCAGGCAGCGCATCGATCAAGCGATGATGGAAAAGCCAGGCCTAACCTATGAAGAAGCAAAACAGTATTTTGAAGAGGGTAATCTGGGCGTGCGGATGAATCAGATCTCTCCAAAGTTCTTTGAATTCATCGCAGCAGGCACTGCGCTGATTCTTTACGAGGGAGAATACAGTGGAATTCTTCAAGCTCATGAACATTTCTGTGAATTGAGGAAAGATGGCAGCAATATTGATGAAGTGCTGGATTGCATCGCTGACTTATCTGGCCTGTTCGAAATGGTGAGGCGCACCTATCATGACATCGTGGGGACAGGTAAATATAGCTTCCGTCTCCTGGTTGACACCGTGGAAAGACAGCTTGAAGAAGCATACGCTCAGGGTGCCCTTGTTCCGCACAAGGGAAGGAAAATGGCCGCACTCCACGCCGTCCCTCTGCCCAGCGTGCGCAGCTTCTATCTTCGTGCGCTGCAGCGGGACTTGCGCAGCTGCATGATTACTCCTTTAGAAAAGAAGAGGGCTGATTTCGATGGCATGATCGGTCGGCGCAGAGAGAAGGCCGGCCGGCTGCGGCACAGACTGGAGAACGGCAACGCGTTTATCAGAACGAAAGAACTCGCGGGACCGGCTTTAAGTTGTCTTGATGAAAACACCATCGAACGCGCCAGGGATGAGGAATTGCAAACATTTATTACTCCCGAAGGAGAGACGTGCTTAAACACGGAGTATCGCGAGGATCTCCCAAAAGTTGCGCTCATCACAATTCCGAAAGCAGGCACCTATCTGGCCGCGGCGGTTCTGGACGCCTGTGGATTTACAGACTGCGGACTGCACATTGCAGAAAAGTACTCAAGCGATAAGCGTGGTGCCGGGAGTTTCAAACGGATGCGCACCCATCCTGAGGAGTTCCTTGTAAGTACGCCCATGGAGAGAACGATTCCCCTGGTTTTAGAAGGACAGTATTTTTGCGCTCATTTAAAGCATTCACAAGACGCATCCGGCCTTACCGAAGGTTTCACACGGGTTTTGCTTCACCGGCCCTTACGCGAAGTGATTATTTCTTATGTCCGGTTCATTTCAGAAAGGCACGATCCGCAGAGTGCAGGTTTGCCGTGGCGGACGAGCGATCCTCTCCGGGAGAAACTGGTTCGCTGGCTCGAGCTGCGTGGGGATTATTTTTTCAGCAATGTAGCCGCGATCGCTGACTGGATGAATGACGAGCAGACGACCGTAATCTCCTACCGAAACCTTAAATCACTGCACCGGGTAGATCAGCATCTATCGCTGCGCAGAAGGCTATGCGCAAAACTTCACGTCCATGACGAGCAGCTGCGGCTTGCCGCAGAAACGGCGCTGAGAGGCCCGAGCTTAACGAAAAACCCTGTCGGCTCAACCGTGGAAAGTGTGTGGGATGAGGACTGTGAAGCCATATTCCGGGAATTAAAATTTGATTGTCTGGATGAGGCCATCGCCGCAAAAGGCTCGGAAAGACTCACCACGGCGTGCGAAAATGAATGACTTATTTTGGAGTCCTGGTTTGTATACAAATTCAAGAAAACGATGAGAAGAGCACTGGTTATAGGTTCAGAAGGTAACGTCGGCAAACCGCTGGTGGAATACCTTGAAAGCAGAGGGTATGAGATCCGCAGTCTGGATATTCGTCCAGGTCACCGGGAAAAATATTGGATGGCTGATATCAATCACCCACTCGATATGCTTGAGGCATTTGACTGGCAGCCGGAGGTAGTTTTTATGCTGTCCGCCATGGTCAGCCGGGTGACCTGTGAACAGGCAGGCAGTTTGGCCGTGGCAACAAACTTGGAGGGAGTAAACAATGTGCTGGCTCTCTGCAAAAGGGTGAAGGCACGGGTCGTGTATTTTTCCACGTCTGAGGTCTATGGCCCAAACATCAAGATAATGGATGAGCAGCTACCGGACCCTGAACCAAATAACCGATATGGACTCACCAAGCTGCTCGGGGAAAAATTAGTTGAGTATGAAGTACGCAGCTATGGGCTGAAGGCCGTCACCCTCCGGCCTTTCATGATTTATGACGAGAATGAAGATCTGGGTGATCATCGCTCTGCCATGATCCGTTTCGCCTATAATCTCGGTCGCGGATTACCTATCGAGGTGCACCGGGGCAGTGCCCGAGGATGGCTCCACGTTTCCGATGCGGTCCGGGCGATCGAACGGGCCGCTGATCTGGAGGATTATGCGGTAATCAATATCGGCAATCCGAATGTCATCTCCATCGAGGAATTAGCCCGGCTGGTGGCGAGAGAGCTTCAGGCGGATGAATCACTTATCACCTACCGGGATCTACCGCCTCGAATGACCCTTCAGAAGAATCCCACGCTTGATCGGCAGCGCGACTTGCTCGGGGTGATTCCGGAGGTTCCGCTGGAGGAAGGCGTGCGCCGGGTTTGTGACCGAGTGCGCCACCTTGTTGAAGCAAGGAACCTTTCAAGAACCTGAAAACGGGATCTGGACGGATTCTGGATCAACCGCGGCCGAGCCCCTGTCGGTAAGAAAAAGGCGGAATCGAAAGCTGCCTTGGAAAGTCGAGGGACTTGGGAACCGATTACACAAGGACGGGAGGACGGGAAAAAGTTGACGGTGCGACAACCGGTGCGATGGTTGGTTACGTAATCATCTGTGCGCCTGAAAGTTTCCGCCTCAGCTTTCCCCGCACCTCTTCGCTCTCCCTCTTTCCTGAAAATGCGCTCTTGTCTTCCTCAGTCTCATTTATCACTCCGGGTTCGTCCGCTCGCCGCAGTGCTGCCCGTCTTGGCCTACCTCGCGCCCGCACCC
The DNA here is from genome assembly GCA_964622095.1 of uncultured Verrucomicrobiales bacterium. Taxonomy (GTDB): domain Bacteria; phylum Verrucomicrobiota; class Verrucomicrobiia; order Verrucomicrobiales; family CAZUPP01; genus CAZUPP01. The sequence continues at coordinate 22,839 of CAZUPP010000030.1, read as the reverse complement.
GCCGCGACCCCTGAGCTCGAGGCCGAGTTTCGGGACGCGATTCAGCCGATTCTCCAGGCGCACTGTTATGAATGCCACGGCAACAACGATGCGACCCGCAAGGCTGACTTGAATCTGGAGTATTTCCAGACGGTTGCCTCTCTGGAGGCGATTCCCGATCTTTTGGATGACGCGCTGTTCTATGTCGAAGAGGGCGAGATGCCACCAGCCAGTTATGATCACCAGCTTTCCGCGGGGGACGAGAAACGGCTGGCGGATTGGCTTGCCGGTACGTTGGACCGGATCGAGAACGCGGCAAAGAATGATCCCGGGCACGTGGTCGCACCCCGCATCAACCACCTTGAGTATGACCGGGTCGTCTCTGACCTGACCGGCGTCACGATTCGTGCGGCGGATTTTTTCCCCAGGGACACCGGTTCCGGGGAGGGCTTCACCAATGTGGGTGCAGACCAGCAGGCGACCGCTTTGCATCTGGAAAAATGGCTGGAAGCAGCCCGTTTTGTCGCCTCTCACGCCCGTATCACGGCGTTGCGTGGCATCCGCTGGTTCCAGGAGCCCCAGCCCTCCGCGGCCAATGAGGAGGCACTTCTCGCCGCGCTTTCGGCAGACTGGGCCTTATGGCACGCCGAGCAGGAGGCGCTCCAGGCAAAAAATGATGAGGCACTTCATGCGCTCTATCTTTTCGCGGCCTGGCAATATCAGCACCGGGCAGCGTTTGGCGCTCCCGAGGCCAAGCCTGAACAGGTCGCCGCCGCCTTCGATCCTCCGCTCTACCCGGTCAATCTGGAACGCTACCATGAATTCGTGAGCCGGGATCCGGAGAAACACCGGGCATCCAGAGATGAGCGACTGGCAGAACTCGCGACCAAATGGCAGGCCCTTCCTGCCCCGGACGGGGAAGGTGTAACAAAGGATTTCATCCAGCAGAAGACGGAGGCCCTGGCGAGAGAGTTTTTCGGGAAGGAGAGCCCGCGCCTTCACGAAATGACGGGCGGTTCTCGCAGCGACTTCAGCGGAAACTCCTACACGCCGTTCGTGGACTACAAGGACTTGGATATCAATCTCCTCGCGACTCCTGAGATGCAGCAACCTCCGACCCAGCCTCGGAAAGATCCTGGCCCTTTTTATCTCAATGCGGAGGAGATGCGCCGGAACGCCTCCCCGGAAGATCTGTCCAAGCTTGACTTGCTCGTGGCGGAAGTCCGGGCCGCCCAGAATCCTGATCTGCAAAAGGAAGCCGTCCTCGCCCGCCAGATTCTGGAGGATCTGGCTCCGAAAGCCTGGCGCCGCCCCGTCGAGACGGAGGAGCTCGACGCGCTTATGCAGCCATATCTGCAGGGTCGCGCACAGGGCCTCACCCTCGATGCAGCCGTCAAGGATTCCATCGCCGCGATGCTGGTTTCCCCAAAGTTCCTGTTCCGCCTGCGGGAGGCGGCGCCCGATGAAAAAGAGGTGGTCATGCTGGAGCCACACGAGCTGGCCAGCCGCCTTTCCTTTGCGCTCTGGGGGACTCTGCCGGACACAGAACTGCGCACGCTGGCCGCCAGCGGAGAGTTAATGGATGAAGAGATTTACCGGGCGCAGGTCGACCGCATGATCCAAGATGAACGCTCCCGTTTTCTGGCTGATCAGTTCGCCGCCCAATGGCTGCATTTTGCGAACTTCGCCGAAAACGCCTCGCCGGATGACCAGCTTTTTCCCGAGTTCAACCCGCAGTTGGCTGAGGACATGGAAGAATCCCTGAAGCGTTTTTTCCATGACCTGTTTCGCGAAGATAAGCCGATCACCATCCTCGTGAGCGGTCGAGAAATGCCGGTGAGCAACCGCATGGCAATCTACTACGGTCTCCATGAGCAGCCTGGTGATTGGAACGATCGGCGGCTCGAAAGTTGGCTCAGCGAGTGGCAGATACGCACCATGCCGGAAGGCTACTCCGGGATTCTGACAAGCGGACCGATCACCATCGGCAAGAGTCAGCCCCTGCGGACGAGCCCGATCCTGCGCGGAGCGTGGATTGTGAAGGATCTTCTCGGCACACCCATGCCCGAACCTCCGCCGAATATCCCGGAACTCAGTGAAGGCGATGAGAATCCGGACGGACTGACCATCGCCGAACAGATGGCTCTGCACCGGGAAGATCCAGCTTGTATGAGCTGCCACGTCAAACTGGATCCGGTTGGCCTGGCACTGGAGAACCTCGATCCCGCCGGACGCTGGCGGGAGCAGGATGCAGCCGGAAATCCGCTGGTGACGTCCGGCACCAGTCCAGAGGGGATTGAGATTCAGGGCGTGCAAGGCCTGGCTGATTACCTTTCGCGAGACGAAAACGTGCGCGCGATCTCCCGCCAATACTCCCACAAGCTTGTCGGCTATCTCCTGGGCCGGGCCGTCGAGATCGGCGACCGTGAGCTGATCGACGCGATGGTCGCAGCGATGGAGGAGAACGAATGGAAGGTCATGCCGGCCATGCAGTTAGCCCTGGTTAGCCCCCAATTTCTTCAGAAACGCAACCAACCTCTACAGTGATGAGAAGCACCCTCCATCCCACACCCGAAAATCCGTCGCTCGGCGGCGGGCTCATTGAGCGGAGAGCCTTCCTGAAAGGCCTAGCCGCGACGCTGACCCTTCCGTGGATGCCCAGCTTTGCCTTCGCGCAGGGCAACCGGCTGGCGGATAAGGCGCTCCCGCCGCGCCGCTTCGTCTGTCTGACCTTTGGCAACGGAGTCTATGAGAAAGACTGGTGGGTCAAAGCCGGCGCGAACGGCGCGATGGAGTTCAGCTCGTCCCTCGAGCCGCTCGCTCCCTTCGCTGAGCAGATCACCGCTCTGCGTGGCCTGCGTCTCTTTGATGATACCCGCGATGAGGGTGGATCGGGCCACATGTATTATTTCACCAACCTTCTCTCCGGAGCGATTGTCGCACCTGGCAAGGTCGGCGCCGATATCACCGCGGACCAGATCATGGCTGCGGAAGTGGGTAAATTCACCGATATCCCCTCCCTTGCGCTTGGCACCGAACCAGTCAAGAGCGGCACGATCTTTGGTGCCCCAGCTGTCTGTGCCTCGACCATCAGCTGGCGTGGCCCCACCTCTCCCGTCCCCGCGGAGATCTACCCGCAACAGGCCTTCGATCGCCTTTTCAACGCGCAGAACAAGGAAGCGGATAAAAGCGTGCTGGACTATGTTCTGACTGACCTCCAATCCGTCAAAGGCCGGGTCAACTATGCCGACCGCCAGAAGCTGGAGGAGTATACTTCTGCGGTACGCGAACTGGAGCAGCGCATTTCCCGCAGCCATCTTCAGCCTGAAGCAGGCGAGTGGCAGCCGGATCTGGATGAGCCTGAGATGGCGCGGCCTGCTTCTGGCATGCCCTCATCTGTGCCGGAGCACATCGAGCTGATGAACGAGATCGTCGCTCTCGCCTTGCGCATGGATAAGACCCGGGTGGCCACCTTTGTCATGGCACAGGACGTGACGAATCGGCCCTATGGCTTCATCGAAGGGGTCGATAATGCTGGTCTTCACGGTCTCTCTCATCATGGGTCCAACCAGAGCTCAATCGATAAGTTCAAGAGGACCAACCGCTGGCACTCGGAACAGGCTGCTAACCTCGTGCGGAAACTGCAGAGCGTGCAGGAGGACGCCAGTGGGACGCTCCTCGACAATACCATGCTGCTTTATACCGCGACGATGAATGACGGCGACCGGCATGACCCGACAAATTTGACCCCCCTCCTCATCGGAGGCCGTAACTGTGAAATCTCACCGGGCCAGGTTCGGGATTACAGCACTTTTGAAGACCGGCGAATCTGTAACCTTCATCTGTCCCTGCTCCACCGCATGGGCATAAGGCAGGACACTTTTGGCAACAGTTTCCATCCCCTTGATCTGGCATGAATCGAATCTTCTGCGTTATCGCAATTCTGCTCGGGGCCTCCCCAGCTGCTTCGGCTGAAGAAACCGAAACGATCCTCTGGCTCGGCAGCAGCAGCACGTTCTACCACGACATGCCGCGGGAAGCCACACATTGGATGACGGCGCACGGTGGCAAACAGTTTACCCATCACTGGATCGGTGAGGGAGGCACCTGGACCTATGAATATGTGAAACCTGGATTCCGGCCGAAACAGGGACTGCCGGAGGAAGACGAAAGTGTCCTGGGACACATCCGCCGGGTCAAATATGACTTCGTGATCCTTCAGGTTGCGGTGGGCCGTTGGGAAGAATGGCAGGAAGCGATTCCCCACTTCATAGAAGCGACTCAGGAGGCCGGTTCTCAGCTGTTGCTCTATGAACAGGGCTGGGATCAAAAACCTGGCAGTGACGCCTTGAGTGGCTCGCCGATTGTCGAACTGGCTTACGCGGAGAATATGGTCCTCGTTCCCTGCCGCACCGCGTGGCAACGGGTCCGACAAGAACGCCCGGACCTTGAACTGCACGATGAGGTGCAGCACGACGGAAAAACGGTGCTTGACCGGACTCACCCCGGATTGCTCGGCAATTACGTGAACCAGTGCCTGTTCTTTATGGCCGTGACGGAAAAATCTCCGGAGGTCCTGCCTGCGGAGATCCATCATCCCCGCCGAGCTGAGGATGATTCCAAAATCGTGCCGATTGATCCGCAAATCGCGAAGTACCTTCAGCAGACAGCGGCGCAGGTGTGGGAGGAAGTGCAGGAGCAGGCAGAGAGGACCGGTCAAAGGGACTGAGTGAAGGGCGGAGGGCACGGCGGAAAAGTCCCTAAATAAGGGCGAATAATAGTTGACCGAAAACTGGGCCAGGCGCAAATTGATTACGTAACCAGTTCCCTTCACCTATTGTCCCTGGAGCGATTCTGTTCCCCCCCGATCCATGCACAGCCAGCTCCCTTGTCCTTTTGCTCGATGCGCTCTCTTCATCCTCGGCGCAAGCCTTCTGCTTCATGCCTATCCGGCCTGCGCAAATCCGGACAAGGAGTCGGTCCAGCTCTTCACTCAGGCTTATGATCAGAGGGGCGAGGAGGCTTTCATTGCCCGGCTGAATTCGGAACTGGACGGCGCACCGGACTCCGGCGCCTACGCTTCGGTGATGGTCTGCGCCGCCAAGTCTCTCATCGAACGCAAGGCTGATGACAAAGAACGCGAAGCAGCGGTCCGGGTAATCGACGCGCTGATCACGCAGGATCAACCGAGACTTGCCGCGGAGCTGATGCTGTACTTCGCAGAGTCACGTCTCAATCAATGGGATGAATTCATCCGGGGCTCCCTGATGGACCGTGCCGGTCTCCTGATGCAGAGCGAGGACTTCTTTACCCGCTATCTGGCCGCCTGGGCCCTGCACGGAACTGTGATCAAAGACAACGACGGCGGTGAACAGAAGTGGCCGGCAAATGATGCCCCCGAATGGTATACCATCTACGAATCAGTCGCACCGGAAGAATGGACGCGCATGGAGCATGTCCTGCAGGTCACTCTGCTGGGACAGCACCGTTCTTCCGGCACCTTGCTGGAGGACCTCAAAGAGCGGCATCGTGCAGCAGAAGAATTACTCCTCTACCGCAAGGACCAAGCCGGTAATACAGACGCGCAGAATTGGCTGAAGCGCTCGGATTTCGAGGCAATTACCAAGGCCAAAGATCTCGCCGGGGCAGGCAAAGCTTACCTGATCGAGCGAGAAAAGATTCGGCGCGCCATTATCTCAATTCTGGAGCCGGAAATCCCCGCTCTGGCTTATGCGGAACGACGCGGATTTGTTGGCCAGCACAATATCTCCGGAGGCAGTCCGAGCCCAACCCGTCATCCGCCCGGCACCGACATCGTCATCGATGACCTGGATCCAACAACTCCTCCAAAAAGCATTCTGAACAATCAGTTGGGTCCGGGAGCGGTGCGTGGGCTTGACCTGTTTTATGACGGCTCACGCTTTGTTTTCGCCTTTGCTTCCATTCCCGAGTGGCGCGGAAATGAAAACGCCTATCACGTCCAGGAATGGAAAATCGAGGGCGCCGTTCCACAGGACATCTATGAAATAGATATCGATGGAAGCGGACTTCGCCGCGTCACGACAGATACAACATGGAATGACACGGAGCCCACTTATCTACCGGATGGTTCAATTGTTTTTGCCAGTGACCGGGGAGCGGGCGCGAGCCAATGTGGCACCTGGGAGCAAAGCACGGCCGCGCTGAATCTGTTTCGTGTCTGGCCAGAGAAAAGCGAAGGCGGCCGAATCAAACGACTGACCTATAATAAGGATTTCGACCGTTACCCTCACGTATTGAATAACGGCCTGATCGGTTATCTGCGGTGGGATTATCAGGAGCGGCATCTTTTTCAACCGCACGCTCTCTGGGCAATCCGCCCGGACGGCACCAATAATGATGCCATCTACAAACAACACATGACCCATGGCCCGCTTTCGCTGCGCGATGCCATGCCCATACCCGGTTCATCGAAACTCGTCGCCATCGCCACCGGACACCATCATATCCCGGAAGGAGTTCTCATGCGGGTCAGCCTGGATCATGGAGTAAACAATCCTCAGGGCATGGAACTGCTCGCCACAGGTTACAGCAGTGTGCAGGGCGGCATTCACAACTCCATCAAACCCGTCCCGGAGGGCGGGGTAAAGGACTCACTTACCGCGCGGGGTGGCTACTACCAGACACCATGGGCTCTGGATGAAAAGCGGTTCATTGTCGGGCACGCACCGGCGGCTCACTTCTCGGCCGGCTATCGTCTGGTTTACGTTGATGTTTGGGGCAACAAAGAATTACTCGCGATGAACCGGTATCGCGAAATGGTTTATCCGATTGCAGTGAAGCCGCGTCAGGCACCGCCCATGCTGCCGGAGACGACGAAACCGGACATGGATTATGGGCTGGTTTATGTCGAAAACGTCTACGCTGATCTGCCAGGCGTTGAAAAAGGCGCCGCTAAATACATCCGCATTTCGAGCCGGCCGGAGTGGCCCTATTTCAAGGATGACTACGGTGCCCTGCGCTGGATCCCAAATTTTGGTTTTAAGTTAACTTTCGGTTTCTGGAGCTGGTCTCCAGCCCGCGTTATTGGCACGGTGCCGGTAAACGAGGATGGGTCTGCCTATTTCAAGGTACCAGCCCGGTTGGCGGTGTATTTCCAGTTACTCGACAGGAACAAAATGGAAATCCGCCGCATGCGCAGCCATGTCGAGTTTCAGAAGGGTGAAATTCGCGGTTGCATTGGCTGCCATGAAACACGGGCGGATACGGTGGCTTCCCAAAGCACATTTTTACAAGGTGGACTGCAAGCTGCTCCTCACCACCCGGAACCGCCGCCTTTTGGTCAGGGTAATCTGGATTATGAAGAGATGATCCAACCAATCTTTGACCGCCATTGTGTGAGTTGCCATGGGCAGGACAACCCAGAAGGCGGCATTGAACTAACTTCGCGCAAGGACGGCTACGGGTTTATGCAAGGCTACCGGAGTCTGTTCGGAATAAAATGGGGCGACCCCCTGCCGATGGAAGATTCCCACGCCAAGTGGTATGAAACGTGGGTTTCAGAATACCGCGGTTCCCTGGCAGAATACGATGGCGAAGTGCGCCGTGATTTTCAGCATAAGCTGCCGCGTTCAGGCCAGGTTGAGGGACAACTCGTTTCCGTCATTGACCGCCAGTCTGACGCGTCCATTTCGCGGCCATATCAGTTTGGCTCAACGCAGAGCCGGTTGGCCACTACGCTGATCGATGAGAAGTCCCCTCATTTCGGTGTTGTAGAATTGACTGACGGAGAATGGGAGACTCTGGTGGCGTGGATTGATGCAAACGCTCCGTATTCCGGCAAGTTCTACCTGAAGCAGGGTCCGGGCGGGACGCTTCTGGAGAAGGTCATCCCGGTCGAAGTGCGTTATCCGGACCCCTGGGATTCACCGGGAGAATTCAGTAATGTGGGCGAAGTTCTCGTTCCGGCTGACCTGAGACCGGGGCCGGGCCATGGATACACGATCGATCAGGAGCAGGCACGGATCGATTAGACCGGATTACGAACTGGAGGGGGGACGGGAGACTGAGGAGAAGCGTGACAGAAACCGGGAGGGGAAGGCGCGGAGCGTTTGGCTACGTAATCAATATCTGTTGCGGTCCGTGCGCATTTCCTTTCTATTCTTCGAATGATTCGCTCCACGCAGGCTCCTGCCACCACAAATTCTTCACCACCGGCCAATCATCTCTCGCGCCTCACCATCGCCTGCCATTTACCCGCCAGTAATCTTTACGACGAAGGCTTTGAGCATGCTTTGGATGTTCTCCAAGGGCGTGGCGGAGTGAATACCCTTTTCCTCAACGCCTTCGGGGCCAGCCAACCTTTGACCGATGTCGCCTCCGCAGACCGTCTCGCGGATCATGGCGTGCCTCTTCCCAGGTTGGGAGAGCCTTACACTCGTGTCTGGTTTGAGCGTCCGGATAATCTTCTGCGCGCTGTCGGGCTTGACCTGATTGACGCTCGAGTCGAGCCCAATGTGAAATATGCCGGCCGCGATGTTTATGCTGACCTTGCCGGGCACCGAAAAGCGCATGGATTAAAGGTGCACGCCCGTATTCTGGAATATGCTCTTTCTGCCATTACCGGGTGGGAGGAATTAAGAGAAGTCGACTATGAAGGCAACCGCACCCCCCTTCCCTGCTGGCGAAATCCCCGCTACCGCGAATTCTGGGCGCAGCTCGCCGCGTTTCTCGTAAGCACCTATGATCTGGACGGTTTCCATTTCGGAGCGGAGCGAAATGGACCGCTTACCCAATCTCTCATCTGGTCAGGAAATGTTCGCGCCGGATGTTTCTGTGAGGATTGCCTGCGGGCGGCGCGAGAAAAAGGTATTGATACCGAACGTGCCCGCCGCGGTTTTCGAGTAATGGATCAATTGAAGGGGCGAGCCGAAAGCAAGGAGCCATTTTTTCTCAAATTTCTGCGGCATCTGACTCACTACCCGGAAATCCTGGCTTGGGAGCGCCTATGGACAGAGGGCCGGAATCAAGCCTGGGCGGGCATGGCAAATCGGGTGCATCAGGCCAAACGCAGCGCCAAGGTTGGCTGGCATATCTGGCAATACACCGCGTCACTCGATTTCATTGCCAGGGCCTCTCTGGACTATGGAGAGTGGGTAAACTTCAGTGATTACGTCAAACCGTGTCTTTATCAGGACGTCCAGGAACAGCGTTTCAATAATGTGGTCTTCAATCGCTATGAGAATATCCTTTTTCGCCAAGTTGATCCTGCACTCGCCAGAGATTTCATTCATCAGATCCTTGGTCATGGCATGGCCACGCCTGAGTTTGTGGGAGGACGAGTCGCACCTGAATACGTGGGATCGCATTGTGCGATTGCTCGAGAGGAAATTGACCGCGCAGGCGGTGAAGGGAAATGCGAACTATGGGCGGGCCTGGGTCTGAATATCCCGGGCAGCGCATCTGACGCCGAGGACCGCGAGATTCTTGAAAGATCTGCGCAACAGGCCCTGGAACACGGCGCGGATGGACTTGTGTGGTGCCGGGAGTATCAGGAAATGAGCCTGGAATCGCTCGAGGCCGCACGCCGTGGCGCGGAATCCGCCTGCGCGGCAAGAAAGGGTTAGATCAGCGGTGGCTGGAAACGGTTTTGATCATACAGTCCGTCCTGCCTGTCTGTGCTGTGTTATCCACAACTCGCTAAAAGCCAACATGGTGGCTGGAGAGGGAATCGAACCCCCGACACGAGGATTTTCAGTCCTCTGCTCTACCAACTGAGCTATCCAGCCAGTTTATGTTAGGCCGCCTGATCCCGGCCGGCCTATCTTCAGTGTTATAACGTGACGGTCCGTTGGGCTGGCCGTCGCGATCTGATAGGCCCACAAATGAATGCACTCATCAAGGCTTGTCCACTGAAAAGATGGCCCGGAGCATGCATGGTTTAGCAGATGCAGCCTGCAACCCAGTCTCAGAAACGAAAAAGCCCCGGTGACACGAGTTGATCTCTCGCGCCGCCGGGGCTCTGATAAGGTTTGTGGATCTGATCAGCTTAGAGCTTACTCTGGCAACAGCACCTCGACATCCGGACCGTCCAGCCATGTGCCGCTGGGAGTCAGAATGTTTTGTTGAGAGCCGTCGACATTCTCGGTGAGCTGGAAATCAGAATTCAGGTTTTCGATCGCACCGGACATATCGACGCGAACGACGATAGCCTTCTGCCCGCGCCAGACACCGCCCGGTTCAGAACGGCTTTCCGCATAGGTGCCGCTGCTGTCTGCGGCACCGCTCGCTACGAGGGGCCAGCGGCCCGGATCGGTATCGATCAGGCCGGCAAAATACATGTAGGCGTTTTCGCCTTCATCCAGTGTGCCGTCATTGTCGACCGGAGTGTCAGAGTAGGCGCTACCCTGGACGAAGAACATCTCCTCATTCAGACCATAGTCTGAGATCAGGGTGGAGAACACTTCGTTAGCGTTTGTCGCGTCAGTCTGTGTATCGAGATCATTCCAGCGCGGGAAAAGCCCGTCAAAATCGCCCGCCGCCGTTTTCAGGCTGATGCCCATCTGCTTGGCATACTGGAGGGATTTGTTCTGCTTGGCGCGTTCCTGCGCAGTGTTATAGGCGCTGAAACCGACACCCGCCAGAATGCCGATGATCGTGATCACGACCAGCAGCTCCACGAGGGTGAAGGCTCGAGTATTTCGGATTGTATTGATCATAATCTAGTTGGGAAACTAAGGTTTGGAATCGTTGTTCGTTCGTTCGGTGTGTGTGGGGATGGGGTTGTGGAGGTGTCCCGGGGCAAATCCCTGTCCAAAGCCTCTACGGTTACGAGTGTGAGAGGAGCTGGATTGTTCCCGATGATCAACCGGTTGCTTCCGCGGAGCTGAGTTTTGGCGTGCGCCGCAAAGGGACGAAAGGGAAATGCAGCCTGCGATTGGTGCTTCGCTCGCCGGGCACACGGTTCGAGTTGGTGGGGGGGCATTTAAAGGCCGCTCCGTGATTCTCGCTTCTGTCCATTTGTGACGCGGTGCCCACCAGTCCGGGGACTGGCGACTCCGGGTCGCAACCGTGGAGCAAGGGGGGTGCTGTTCCTGTGGGGAGGAAGTCGCGTTAATCCGTGCTCTTCCGGATGTTCTCTTTACAAGGCAAAGCTGGATGACCCCTGAACGTTTGTCAAATGAGAAGTCTCCCCCAGCAGCCTTCAATTCCCTCTCAACTCGACCCCCTCCGGTTCAGGCACCTGACCGGGTGGCTCTGGTAGCTCTCACCAGGGACGGCGCCTGCGCTATGGAACCAAAAGGGGTGCTCTCCACCGCGCCCCCTAGCCCATCCATTTATAGGCGATCGTTGCCAGCGGCGGCAGGTTGAACTCCGCCGAATGCTCACGGCCCTGGCAATCATGGCGCTCCGCGTGCCGTCCAGGATGGTTGCCTACGTTTGATCCAGCGTAAAGTTCCGCGTCCGTATTCAGGATTTCCTCATACCACCCCGCCGTCGGTAAGCCGACCCGGTAGTTATATCGCGGCACGGGTGTCGCGTTAACGACGAAAACCAGCTTGCTCCCGTCACTGCCCTTGCGCACAAAGGAAAAGACGCAGTTTTCCGCATCGTGAAAATCAATCCATTCAAATCCTTCGTAGGTATCGTCCAGGCTGTAGAGTGCTGGCTCGCTGCGATAGATCCGGTTTAGATCCTTGACCAGCTGATGAATTCCCTGGTGCTCTGGATACTGAATCAAATGCCAGTCCAGGCTGCTGTTGTAGTACCATTCATTCATCTGCCCGAACTCTCCGCCCATAAATAATAATTTCTTGCCCGGGTGGCCCCACATCCAGGCGAGGAACATGCGCAGGTTGGCCGCTTTCTGCCAGCGGTCCCCCGGCATTTTATCGAGCAGACTTTTCTTGCCGTGCACCACTTCATCATGGCTTAGCACGAGAACAAAATTCTCATGAAAGGCGTAAATCAGTGAGAAGGTAATATCGTTCTGATGATATTTCCGGTGAACCGGTTCTTTCACCATGTAGGTGAGAGAATCATTCATCCAGCCCATATTCCATTTAAAACCAAACCCTAGTCCGCCGAGATAAGTTGGACGCGACACGGCGGGCCAGTCTGTCGATTCCTCGGCAATCGTCATGATTCCCGGGAACTTCTCGTAGGCCAATTCATTAAAGCGTTTGAGGAAATAGATCGCCTCTAAATGTTCGCGGCCGCCATAGGCGTTCGGAATCCAGTCTCCGTCTTCGCGGGAGTAATCCCGGTAAAGCATTGAGGCCACGGCGTCCACACGCACCCCGTCAATGTGATACTGGTCAAACCAGAACAGCGCATTGGCGATGAGAAAATTCCGCACTTCATTGCGTCCGTAATTGAAGATCAAAGTGCCCCAGTCCCGGTGCTCTCCTTCGCGCGGGTCCTGATGCTCATAAAGCGCTGTGCCGTCAAAACGTGCGAGCCCGTGGGAATCTTTCGGAAAATGCGCGGGCACCCAATCAACGATTACCCCAATGCCATTCTGGTGACATTGATCGACAAAATACCGGAAATCATCCGGCGTGCCAAAGCGGCTCGTGGGCGCGTAAAAACTCACCACCTGGTAGCCCCATGAACCGTCAAAGGGAAACTCCGCCACCGGCATCAGCTCAATATGCGTGAAGCCCATTTCGACCACATAGGGCACCAGCCGCTCCGCCAATTCACGGTAAGTCAGGTATCGATTATCCTCCTCCACCACGCGCTGCCATGAGCCCAGGTGCACTTCATAGACGGAAAGCGGTTGCCGGAGAGAGTCCCGGTGGGGACGCGAACTCATCCACGCCGCGTCATTCCACTCATAGTTGCGCAGATCATAGACGATTGACGCTGTCTCCTTGCCGGTCTGGCTGAAAAAAGCCATCGGATCGCTCTTCAGAAAATAATTCCCCCACAGATCTTTGATCTCAAATTTATAAAGCGCTCCCTGCTCTACCCCGGGGATGAAAATATCCCATGTGCCGGTGGCCGGATGCCGCCGCATGGGATGCACTCGCCCGTCCCAACGGTTGAAGTCTCCCACCACGCTGACCCGCCGTGCGTTCGGCGCCCACACGCTGAAGGCCACCCCCTTGACCCCGTCGAGCTCGGTCAGGTGCGCCCCAAACCGACGGTAAAGCTCCAGGTGGTTTCCCTCTGAAAAATAGTGCATATCCATCTCACCCAGCACGGAGGGAAATGCATAAACATCGCGTGTCCGGTAGGTCTGCCCGTCTGCGAAACCAAACTCCAGCTCATAGTCCGCTCCTGTCCCCGGGGATTCAGGCAATCTGGCCACAAATGCGCCCCCCTCATGGATGCAATTGGCCTCCACCACGTCAGCGCCTGGCCCGCGATGAACTTTCATTGTTTTTGCGTCCGGATGATAGGCGCGGACCTCCCATCCCTGACCATCTTCCCGGCGATGCGGTCCCAGCCAGGCAAAGGGATCTCCATGTTCCGCGGAGACGATCTTTTCAATTTCCTGGGCGGTTTCTGAACTTTTAAGTGCCATAGATCAAAAAGGTAAAAAAATTCTTGCGGGAAAGGCGCTGCTTCAACCTGGCCCACAGACATGGCCAGCTTAAAGCGAGTCAAAACAAAGGCAGCCTGCCCGGCAAGCGAAAGCGCAAGGAGTTACTCGCCATTTCCCCGGATCACGGATGGACGAATAGATTCAGCCGCAGCCAGGCAAACTTCATCGCTTCCCGAGTCGCCACATCCAGTTCTTCTTCCCGGCGATTTTGCAACCGCAGGGCGAAACTCTCAAAGATCGACTCCACGCTGTCATGCTCCGGCAGATACAGAATGAAGGGAATACCGTATACACCGCGGTAGGCGCCGTTGAGATGAAAGATGCGGGAGTAGTCTTCCGGGCTCAGACTGTCCAGCCCACCGCCCAGGTTGCTGATCGGTTCCAGATCCGGGTTGGTGCCTTCCACCCGCAGCTCCAGAATGAAATCCGGATAGTTGCGCAGCAGTGCCATCTTCTCCTCGCGGTCAGACTCCAGGCTGCATTCGAAGAGGCTGAAATAGATCGTCTGCAGAGAATCAAACGGCCGTTGACCAAAGGAGCGCTCCACGATTCCCGGGGTGGCCTCAAAGAAGGGCCCCACCAGGGCGCCGTAGTCCTCCCGGCTCATCCGGTTCACATCATCAATAGTCAGCTTTTGCGATTGCATACGCTCCGTGGTTCAGCAGGCCATGCCTTCGGCAAATCCTTCATCATGGGCTTCTCCAGAACAGCAGAACCCCAGCCTCACCGGGATTCTTTGTCAAGGGAGATGCGCCAGCCTACCGGTATCCATCCCCTGAGACGAGCGGAATGAGTGCCGCCTCGCTTTTTTCTGTCCGCCGCCCCTTTTCTGATCATCGTTGCGCCCCATGCAAATGGTCTTCATCACGCTCTTCCCGCAGATTTGTGATGCGCCGCTGAGTCACAGCATCATCGGGCGCGCCCAGGAAACAGGCAAAGTGCAGCTGGAGTTCGTCGATCTGCATGACTTCAGCGCTGAAGGTCATCACCAGTTGGATGACTATCCCTACGGCGGTGGCCCCGGCATGATCCTGCGGGCGGAACCGGTTTTTCGCGCGGTCGAGAGCGTGGCCACCCCCGACAGCCGGGTCATTTTACTCACTCCCCAGGGCCGGGTCTTTGATCAGGCCAAGGCACGCGAGTATGCCCAGTTGGATCATCTCATTTTTATCAGCGGCCATTACGAAGGTGTCGACCACCGGGTCGCCGAACATCTGGCCCATGAAGAACTGTCCATCGGCGACTACGTCCTGACCAATGGCGCCCTCGCTGCCGCCGTCGTGGCGGATGCCGTCATCCGGCTCATTCCCGGTGTCCTGGGTGATGCGCGCTCACCTCAGCAGGAATCTTTCTCGGCCGGGCAGCCCGCCTTGCTTGAGGCTCCGCAGTACACCAAACCGCGCAACTTCCGCGGCCATCTGGTACCAGACATTCTGCTCTCCGGCCATCATGGGGCCATCGAAGCGTGGCGCCGGGAACAGGCCATCCTCCGCACCCGGCAGAACCGCCCGGATTTACTTGAAGATTAAAGATTAAAGCCATTGCGCGGTTTGCTCGACAAAACACGTAATGCCGTTTACGGAAACAAAATCGTCGCGCAGTTATGGAGGAGGACAGGGCCACAACCAACACCATCTCCCTCGCCCCCGGACAGGAAGACGCCGCGGAGGTGCGGGAGTTTTTTACCCGGCTTATTCGGGGCATGGCTCATGACCTGAATAACATCCTTACCGTTTTCCACGGCTATCTCAGCATGATTGAGATGGAGGCCGGGACCAATGAGCTGCTCAATGAGGCCGTGCGGCATATGGGCACGGGCTCGGACAATGCCGACCACCTCATCCAGCGCATCCTTCAGGCCAGCGGCCGCATGAAGCTTGATCCCCGCGAGCAGTCCATGGCTGATTTCGCTGACAGCGTGCAAGGTATGATCAAGCGCCTCAACTCTCCCTGTCCGGTCGAGTTCAGGCTTGAACCCGGCCAGGAAACCAAAGTTCTCCGCATGGACACCAAACGCGTGCGCGAAGCGGTCGAGCACCTCGTTGAAAACGCCATTCAGGCTTGCGAGAAATCTGACTGCACTGGCGTCTCTGTCTCTCTCCGGGCCATTCCCTCCGCGCCCTCCCGCGTCTACGATCATCAATTGATGATCGAAGTCCGCGATCAAGGGCGCGGTATTCCGCCCGATGATCTGCCGCACATTTTCACTCCCTTTTTTACAACGCGCAAAGAAAACAAACAGAAGGGTCTTGGCCTTGCCTGCACTACCGGCATTCTGCGCCGCCTGCATGGCACCATTTCCATCACGAGCAATCCGGCCGATGGCACCATCGCCACTCTTACCATCCCCGGTTACACGCCGGACGCGCTCGAGGAAATTGTCAAAAATCCCCTGCCTATTTCGTGAACGGTTAACAAGTCAGGCTTCCGCCGCTTCGGTCTCCCGTTTCTTTTCCGGCGCCTCGATCCACTTCCCATGCTCCTGGATCAGATCGATCAGCCGATCTACCGCTTCATCCTCTGGGATGTTAAATTTCACCGCCGTTTTCCCGACATATAGATTCACCTTGCCTGGAGCGCCACCGACATAACCAAAATCCGCATCGGCCATTTCCCCGGGGCCATTGACAATGCACCCCATCACCGCGATGCGCACCCCTTTGAGGTGACCGGTCGCTTGACGGATTTTAGCGGTCGTTGTCTGGAGATTAAACAGGGTCCGCCCACAGGAGGGACAGGCCACATAATCCGTCTTAAAAATGCGCGCCCCCGCGGCCTGCAGAATATTGAAGGCCAACCGCAGACTCTGCCCCGGAGCCTGTTCGCCCTGGATCAGGATGGCATCGCCGATTCCATCGCAAATGAGCGATCCGATATTCGTGCTGCTGCGCAACAGCGTTTCCGTAAAGTCCGCCTGCGCGTCGGTCGATGGCACCAGGGTATCTTTCAAAAGAATAGGATGCTTTTCGTCAATTCGTGCAGCCAACAATCGAAAAGCCGCAATCGGTGTCAGATCAATGCCATTTCGCACCGTCACCAGTTTTGGTTCGATAAATGCGTTGACCGAATTTACCTCGGCTTCAACCAGCGGATCAATCGCCAGAATTTCCTCTTCGTCGTCCACCGCGTCCGGCTTGAAATCACCCAGACTTTCCATCTTATGGGCAAGCGCGTTATATTTTTCGCGTGACGTCAGCACGCGCACTTCTTCTCCCGCGCCCAGCTCACTCTTCCCAAAAGAAATTCTCTCAGCCGCTCGCCGGCAGTACTCATAAAGGCTGTAGGATGGTTGAAATTCACGTGCTTCCTTTTCTTCAACCTGCACTTTTTTCGAAAATCCATTCTTTGTGAGCGCCTCGTTGTAGGGTTTCACCAATGCATAAGCCACTGGGATTTCATAAACGGAATCTTCGGTCAGACTCACCCTCACGGTGTCACCCAATCCATCCGCCAGCAGCGACCCTATGCCGATCGCGCTCTTAATTCGGCCGTCCTCGCCGTCTCCCGCCTCGGTCACCCCAAGGTGCAGCGGATAATTCCAATCCGGCCCTTCGCTGTCCAGTGCCGCCACGAGCAACCGGTAAGCCTGAACCATCACCTTCGGGTTGCTCGCTTTCATCGAGAAAACAAAATTGTGATAATCATGATCCCGGGCAATGCGCGCAAACTCCAGAGCGCTTTCTACCATGCCCCGAGGCGTGTCCCCAAAGCGATTCATGATCCGGTCACTGAGCGAGCCGTGATTTGTCCCGATGCGCATCGCGAGCCCGCGCTCTTTGCATTTCAAGACCAGCGGCGTAAAGGCTTCACGCACCCGATCAAGTTCTTCATAGTATTCTGCGTCTGTATATTCGCGGACCTGAAATTTCTTTTTATCAACGAAATTCCCGGGATTAACACGCACCTTTTCCACCCAATTGGCGGCCTCCATCGCGGCGTCCGGTTTGAAATGAATATCTGCCACCAGCGGCACTTCGCACCCGCGTGATTTCAACTCTTTCCGGATCTCCTCCAGATTGGCGGCGTGCCTTTTCGTCTGCGCGGTAATCCGGACAATCTCACAGCCCACTTCCACCAGCCCCAGCGTCTCCTCCACACACGCCGCCGTGTCCATCGTGTCACTCGTCAGCATGGATTGCACGCGGATGGGATTTTCTCCGCCAATCCCCACGTTACCTACCATCACCTCGCGTGTGCGGCGGCGCTGATAATTCAACAGATCTGGCACGTACATCCGGTCCATCATCTACTCCCCGGTTTCTTCTGCTTGATCAGAACTTTCGCCCGGCTTGGCGAATTCTATCGTCGGATCTTCTTTCTTTCCTCCGCCACCCCCGCCATCACCTCGGCTCGGAAAAAGCGCTGCCGTATCGTAAAAGGTAATGAAAATCATAAACCCGAAAAGCAGGATGGCAAACCCGCCCTGAATGATCTCCAGCGCGCGCATCCCAATCTGTTTTCCGCCCCGCACCATCTGCAGGAGCGCCATCACAATATGCCCGCCATCCAGGACCGGGAAGGGCAGCATATTGAGAATGGCCAGATTTACGTTAATCACCACCGTCAGCCAGAGCACCAATTTCCAACCCTTTTCCAAGGTAAAGAACGTGTGATAGATATTAATAATCCCTACCGGCCCGGACAGGTGCTCCGGTTTGACAAATTTACTCTGGATCAGCGCGCTGATCGTGTTAAACACCATCATCCCACTTTCCGCCACTAAGGTCAGCGGATCGGGCCGCCGCATGTCATCCCAGCGCAGCGTGGCCCACTCAATGCCGATCATCGGCTGGCCAGCCAGATTCTCCGGAGCCTTAACGGGAATCTGTGGCGTTACTTCGATTTCTTTTTCTTCTCCCTTGCGTTCCACTAAAAAAGTCAGCGTTTGATCGCCCTTTTTCCGAATAATCTGCCCGGCGTGCGCTTTACTGTAGATCTTTTGGCCATCGATCTCCTTGATGATATCATCCTCCTGCAGCCCAGCCCATCCCGCCGGTGATTCGCCGTTTACCTTGTGCACCGCGGCCGTTTCTGCCGGCATAATCCCGATTTGCGGAAACTGTGCCCGCTCCAGCATGCCCTCCTTTTCCGGCACCTCAGGTGTGGCTTCTAAAGTGACCACCTCTCCGTTCTTTTTCCGCACGGTCAGATCCACCGTTTCTTTGTTCGAAGAAACGATATTCCACACAATGCTATCATCCAGCCCGCTGAAAAATCGCGTCACTTCCTTCCCGTTCACCTCGAGAATCGTGTCGCCCGGTTCCAGCCCGATTTTTGCCGCCGGACCGTCTTCCGCGACAAACCCCACTTCCGTTGTATATTCTGCTTTCGTTACCGGATATCCAATCCACCACACAAAGACCGCAAAAAATAACGCGAGCAGCAGACTGAACAGCGGTCCCGCCGCTGCCACGATGATTTTATCGATCGGTTTCGCCGCGGGCAGATTGCGCAGCTTTTCTTTCTCTTCGTCGCAGATTTTGCCCTCGATCATTTCCATCGGCAGCATTTGCGGCACAGAGACAAATCCACCCGCCGGGATGCTTCCCAATCCATAGGTCACGCCATTGACCGTTTTCTTGATGAGCGGCTTACCGAACCATATCTGGAACCGGTCCACATAAAGCCCCCGCCAGCGTGCCGCCAGAAAGTGCCCCAGCTCATGGACAATGATGATCACATTGAACAGCAGCAGGACCGCGCCCAGGATGAGAATGAAGGTGAAAACGGAAGAGATGAGCTCCATGGCGGATTAACTCGCACAGGGTTTACCGGATCGCAACGCAATCAGAAAGAGGCCGCCGCCAGCACCTCGCCTGCCTGCCGACGCGCCTCCGCGTCGGCCTGCAGGATGACGTCCAGCTCTGGCTCACGGATATTCGTTTGCCGCGCCAGCACGGCCTCCACCGTCCGCCAGATTTCCGGGAAAGCGATCCTCTCCTCCAGAAAGGCTTCCACCGCCACCTCGTTGGCCGCGTTCAATACCGCCGGCAGGATCCCCGCCCCCTCACCTGCCGCGTGCGCCAGATCCAGCGCGGGAAAATCCGCCCGGCGCGGCGGCTCGAAGTCCAGTCGGCTCAGCTCGGCAAAGTCCAGCGGCGCCAGGCTGTTCGGCACCCGGTCGGGGAAAGTCACCGCATATTGGATAGGGAAACACATGTCACTGTGGCTCAACTGCGCCAGCACACTGTGATCCAGCGTCTCCACCATACTGTGCACAATGCTCTGAGGGTGCACCACCACATCCACCTGATCCATCCGCAAGCCAAAGAGCCAGCGCGCCTCGATCATCTCCAGCCCCTTGTTGAAGAGGGTGGCGGAGTCGATCGTGATTTTCTGTCCCATCTTCCATGTGGGGTGTTTCAGGGCCTGTGAAATGGTGACCGCCTCCAGCTCCTCCGCGGGCCGGCAACGGAACGGTCCCCCACTCGCCGTCAGAATGATGCGCTTGATGTGCTCATGCCGCAGTCCCTGCAGGCACTGGAAGATCGCGTTATGCTCGCTGTCCACCGGCAACACGGTCACCCCGCGTGCCGCCGCATGTGCCATCAAGATTTCTCCTGCCATCACCAGGATCTCTTTGCTCGCGACCGCCAGGTCCAGCCCCGCGTCCACCGCGGCCAGCGCTGGCCGTAAGCCGCCCGTCCCTACGATCGCAATCAGCGCGAGGTCCGCCGAAGCGTCGCCCCCCGCCAGCTCCACCATGCCCGCTTCACCTATCAGAATTTCCGGCTCGTAGCCTCCCGCCAGCCGTGCCTTCAGCTCCTTCACACATTCCTCGTCACAGATCGCCAGACGCCGCGGCCGGAATTCATTTGCCTGCGCCGCCAGCGTCTCCACACTGCGCCGCGCCCCCAACCCCACAATCTCCATCCGCTCCGGGATATCCCGCGCCACCCGGCACGCGCTTTGCCCAATCGACCCCGTCGAGCCAAGGATAATCGTCTTTTTAGGGTTTTGAGAAAGGCTTTTCGAAGTCATGGCGCGGTCACCTCAATGTCACTCATCATTGCCTCACCATTTTCGACATCTTCCAGAAATGCCATGGCGCATTCATACAGGAAACTGGCCGGCCCACTCCCAAAGACGAGCTCTTCCAGCTGCGCGTGCGAAATTCCCTTTATTTCCCGGACGGCGCGCAGGAAGAGCCTGTTTCTATTTTTGTCCAATACGTCCCATCCATCCCCATATCCAGCCTGTTGCAGACAAAGATTCAGCCTCAGGTATTCTTCCAGCGAGAAGATACTCCCGGCCTCACTCAACCGCTGCAGAAAAATATCGCGCGTCCCGCCACCTGCCCGCTCCAATTCAATTTCCAGATCATTCACCACCATCCGGAAACTGCCTTCATGATTTAAGGTCAGGACTTGGCCGGTGGTCAGCAGTAACCAGGTATTCGAATCGAACGCAAAGGCAGGAAATTTTTGCAGATAGGGTTTCTGGAACCGAAATGTCTGTCCAAGATAGTGGGCGGCACCGCGCACCTGCGCTGGTCCCTCGAAATAATCAATCCAAATTGATTCCCGAATATATTCCTGCGCCGCAGGTGCAATTGTCTCGATCTGATAAAATGCCTGCAGGACCGGCCACAACGCCTCCCAATCATCATCGTTCGCCGCGCGAAAACTCTGCGCCTTCCGTTCATTCTCCAAATAAAAGCGGATGGCCGTGCGGGCCGGCAGGTCATCGCCGGGAGTTTCCCCTATGATTGTAGAAATTGCCGCCATGATTCAGGCTGGTTTACACCACGAAAAACACCAGAAAGAAATAAAATACCGGCGCGGTAAATAGCACGGAATCAATCAGGTCCAGAAACCCGCCGATTCCCGGCACCAATCCCCCGCTGTCACTCACTCCGCTCGCCCGTTTCAAAGCGCTCTCCACCAGATCTCCGATCACCCCGATCACCCCGATCAGGAGCCCCAGCCCCGTCACCTGCAGCCAGCCGTTCAGCCCGGGCAGCCAGCCATCGATCAATACCCCCGCTCCCGGCGCACTGCCCCGGTCTCCAAACCACCAGTAGCCCAGCCACGCAAACCCCAGGGAAAACGCCAGCACCCCGGCATAGCCCTCCATCGTCTTCTGCGGACTGATATTCTGCATAAACGGCGTCCGCCCCAGGCTGCGCCCGATCAGATATCCGCCCATGTCCCCGCACTTGGTCATCGCCAGCAGAAACAGCAGATGATGAAACCCGGCTGCGATCTCCTCCCGCCCTGTCCCAAAGGCCAGCCCGATCTTCAGCAGGTAACCAAACAGCCACACCACGTAAACCAGCCCGAACACCGTATATACCCCGCCCTCGGCCAGCCGCTCCACCGGCGTGGAGGAGTTGATGATGAGCACGCTCGTCAGCAGGCAGATGGCCAGCGCCTTGGTGAATAGATCCAGGTGCTGCAGCCATCCGTGCTCCGGATACAGATCACTCAGAAACGTCCCACCAAAGAGCACAAACCCGCAAATCAATCCCGTCCGCATCAGCGGCTCCACCCCGCGAGCCCGCGCGATCGCGTAAAACTCCGCCAGCGCCACCAGCCCGATCCCCGTGATCACCAGAAAGAATCCCGG
This sequence comes from uncultured Verrucomicrobiales bacterium, assembly GCA_964622095.1. Classification (GTDB taxonomy): domain Bacteria; phylum Verrucomicrobiota; class Verrucomicrobiia; order Verrucomicrobiales; family CAZUPP01; genus CAZUPP01. Next base: position 761 of record CAZUPP010000030.1, on the reverse strand, counting down.
GATGAATCCCGTCAGCAGGATGCTCATCACCCCCACCCACAGGGTGATCGTCGTCACCGCGCGCACCCGCAGATCTCCCTTCTTCCGCGGCTTCTTCACAAAGCCACCGGCCACCGGGGAAGCCTTCTCCGGTGGTGCTGATTCTGCCTGTTCCTCCGGCGTTGCCATCCAGCTTCAGCCTCGTCACATCCCACCTGGAAAGGCAAGGCTAGACCCGTCCCCGCAATTTTCCCTTTGCAAAGCGCCACCCTCGCCTATGTTCTTCCTCCAGCGCAGGTCCTTTCCGCCCGCGCAGGTCAGGTCAGTCATCCTTGGTGTAACTGTAAAGCACAGACAACTGACTCCACGGGGTCTTAGCTCAGTTGGTAGAGCGCCTCAATGGCATTGAGGAGGTCAGGGGTTCGACTCCCCTAGGCTCCACGTTGATACTCAACGAGTTATGCAGATTTTGGCAGCCTTGTGGCAAATTTGTGGCGCATTTGTGCCCTCGGCCTACGCCATAGGCGCCAAGCCGCTTTGGGCTTGTATTTTTGCGCCCCAATCGATTCATATGGGTTCCGGTCCTAATCAATTTATCCAGATCCCAAAAAATGATTTTCCCGTCGACTTCTACTCGTTCTAAAGCCCGACAGACCATTCTGAAGGGGTTCTGCGCTGCCGCCTTTGTTGGCCTGATCATTAGCCTCGCTACCCATCCAACTCTGGTAGCAGCCAGGCCGAACGAAAAATGGGATGAGCTGACTTCACAAGCGGGGGCACTC
>CAZUPP010000029.1:12400-42122 GCA_964622095.1 uncultured Verrucomicrobiales bacterium | reverse complement strand
TTGAGGCGGGGGGGAGGACATCGTGTCGAAGGCACGGTGCGTGTGAGCCGGGGGTTTAACCGCCGCTTACCAACGAGGAACTATTGTTTGCTCACTTGGAATCAATCAATTCAGGAACCCCAACCCGGTGTGCGAGCGAACAGTGGCAGTGAAACGTTTGTTTCAGCCTTTCACCAGATTCAATCTGGAATTCGAAAGTGATTTCATATTCTGCCTTATTTTTTGGATGTGTTATCGCGATTTCTTTCTCACCGTGTCCCTGTCCGTAGAACGTAAACCCATTCTGAAGTTGCTGGTCTTTGCACTTGAAGCCTTCGCTTATCTTCTTCTTTTGAAAAAGATAGACGGTACGCCCATAATTCTTGAGCTTAAAACGGTAGGTTGAATCGTCCGCCTTTTCAGTGCCGTCTGGGAGTATTGTGGCTACAATTTCCGGCATGATGATTGAGCGCGCGAGCATCTCCGTGCGTTCGAGTTGTCATTCCAGCTGCTGATTACGTGATTCAGCTGTCTCAACTGAGCTTTTGAATTGCTCGGCTTGAATGATGAGGCTAGCGGCCACGCCGACGATAGCAGCGGCGGAGAGAAAGCGGGAGAGGCTGGTTATCCACGATAAGTCTCTGCTCTTATCGTCAAGGCCGAGGAAATAAGCATATAACGCGAGAAAGGCGGCGACCGTCCCAACTAAAAGGAGGAAGGCGCTGATACATAAAGAGCGGGAGAGAAACAGAGCCTTGATTTCTGACAATACTTTGTCAGTCCGATCATCTGAAGGTTCTCCTTCACTCATGCCTGTAGGTTTACGGTGAAACCTGAGGGGAAAGCAATTCTATTCAGCTCGTGAATGGAGGGGCGGGCAAGTGCCGGTGGCGGCGGGGTTTTCGTCCGCTGTTGCTGCTTCCTGTTCTTCGACTTCGAGGCCGAACATGGCATCAAGGTCAACGAGGATTTCGCGGGGTTTGGCACCTTCGCCGGGGCCGAGAATGCCGCGTTCTTCTAAGATATCGACGATGCGAGCGGCACGGGTGTAGCCAAGACGGAGCCGACGCTGGAGCATGGAGGTGCTGGCTTTTTTCTCCTGACGAATGACATCGAGACATTTCTGGACGAGTTCTTCGTCGGCCTCGGTAATTTCATCGACGGCGCCGGAGCTGGAACCGCTGGCGAGGGTTTCCTGCATTTCGAGATCGTAACTGGGATTGGCCTGCGCGGCGATGTGATCGACGATTTCGCTCATTTCCTGCTCCGTGACGAGAGCGCCCTGGGCGCGGGTGAGTTTACCGGCGCCTGGGGGCAGATAAAACATGTCACCCTGGCCGAGGAGACGTTCGGCGCCGTTGGTATCGAGAATGACGCGGCTATCGACTTTATTGCTGACCTGAAAGGCGATGCGGCAGGGGATATTGGCTTTGATCATGCCGGTGACGACATCGGCGCGCGGGGTCTGGGTGGCGACGACGAGGTGAATGCCGGCAGCGCGGGCCATCTGGCCGATGCGCACGATGCAGGTCTCGACATCACTGGCGGAGGTCTGCATGAGATCGGCGAGTTCATCGATAATGACGACGATGTAGGGCAGGCGCGCAGGGATGGGGGTGCCATCGAGGGTTTCCTGGGGACCATCCTCTGCTTCAAGGCCTTCGGCGGTGGCGGCGGCGGCATCGAAGGGGGTGGCGGTGGTCTTGGCCCGGGCGGCGCGGTCACCAAAGAGATCGGGCTGAGAGAAGGCACGGTCGCGCTCGGCTTTCTCCGCCTGGAGCTTGCGTTCGCGGGCGGCGCGTTCGAAGCGGTCGTTGAAGCCGGAGAGATTTTTCACGCCCACATGGGCAAAGATGCGGTAGCGCTTCTCCATTTCATTGATGACCCAGCGCAGGGCGAGCAGCACCTTCTTGGGATCCGTCACGACGGGCACGGCCATGTGGGGGAGGCGATTATAGATCTGGAGCTCTACGACCTTGGGATCGACCATGATGAAGCGGAGATCTTCCGGGCTGTAGCGGAAGATGATGCTGGCGATGATGCTGTTGATGCAGACGCTTTTGCCGCTGCCCGTGGCGCCGGCGACAAGGAGGTGAGGCATTTTGGCGAGGTCCGCGACGATGGTTTTGCCATAGACATCCTTGCCCAGGGCGATGGGGATGCCTTCACGGCGCTGCTGCCAGGCATCACTCTGGAGGAGTTCGCGCAGGGTGACGATGACCTTGTTGGTATTGGCAATCTCCACCCCGACGGTGTCTTTGCCGGGGATGGGCGCGACGATGTGGATGCCCTCGGCGCGGGTGGCGCGGGCGATATCGCGCTCCAGGGAAACGATTTTGTCCACACGCACGCCCTGGGCGGGGTAGAGTTCATAGCGGGTAATGGTGGGGCCCTTGGTGATGTTGCCTGCCGTGACCTGGATGCCGAATTGGCGGAGGGTATCGATGATCGTGTCCTGGACGGCTTTCAGCTCGTCGGGATTCGCAGCTTTGAGGCCGGGCGTTTCGTGGGAATGAAGCAGCTCAAGGCTGGGCAAGCGGTAGCCGGGGAACTTGGCTGATTCACCAAGGGGATTCTTGGACGGGTCCGGCCTGGGCGATTTGAATTTCTCTGTGGGGGCGGGGATGGAGGCATCGATGATCTCGACCTCGGGCGTCTGAATGATTTCAGGCGGCGGAGAGTCCTCGCTGGAATCGGTCTCACTCCGGGGGACGGACCGCCTGCTGTTACGCGCGGTTGCCATGTCCTCAGACTGGTCACGGCCCAGGTCGTAGGCATCGGCCAGCAGGCCAGAGCCGGTTTCAAGCGCAGGAGTGGGCGTGTCTTCAGTGGATGGTTCGCGGCGCACCCACCAACGCCAGCGGCGAGGGAGCCAGGATTTCAGTTCAGCCAGAACGCGGCTGGGGGCGAGGCCGGTGAGCATGAAGAGGCTGACGAAATACAGACAGATGAGGAGCATGGCCGCGCCGACCGGTCCGAAGAGTGATTGGAAAAAACGGTCGCCCAGGGCGAACCCAAGGGCGCCGCCCGGGCCGAGGACATTGAGTTTGCTGATCCAGTCCCGGAAAAACCAGGGCTGTAACTCCATGAGGCAGGCGGTGGTAAGGATAAAGGCGACCGCCCAGGGAACGCGTGGAGCCACCCGGTAATCCCGGCGGACGATCTTGACCACGCCGTAGCCAAGAAGGAGGACCGCGATGACGATGGACGCAGCGCCAAAGAGGAAATAGGCGAACCCAGCGGCAACGGCGCCAACCGGCCCGATGAAATTATGCACGGGGCTGTTGGGCGGATCCTTATGCTGAAAGGGCACCCACCGGGGGAGATCGCCGGGCACGTAGGAAATGAGCGCGAGGAAAAGAGCCGCGCCCCCAAGGAGCAGGAGAAGGGTGGAGACCTCCGCAAAGGTGCGGCTCTGCAGGACGCGGGCAAGCGGATAGTCCACGCTGCCGCCGTGCCAGGGGCGCTTGCGGGAGGAGCTGGGGACAAGCGCGTAGTCCTCATGGTGTGGGCGTGGCTTGCGCTGACGCGGGCTGCGCTCCGGCTTCCCGGGTTTCGGTTGAGCAGCCTTCTTCGCGCTGGCACGCTCCGCCCGGTGCTTCTTCTGGTTGCGCGCAGCAGAAGCACCGGAGGGCGAGGAGCGATGATGATTTTTTGCGGAATCAGCCAAGAACATGAGTATCACAGAGCAGCGGGCGGGATTCAACACACGAGCCCGGCCGACGCGGACAATCTAACCCATGTTAATAATTAGCGTAAGCGAATAAATGCCCGGACGCCGATTACTCCTTGTTTTTCTGAAGTGGCCTGAGCCCGGCCGGGTGAAAACGCGGCTGGGAGCCGAGATCGGCCTGGAGCAGGCGGCAACGGTTTATCGGCAGCTGACCGAGACAGTGCTCGGGCAGATTCCGCAGGAGCAGCCCGTGCGGATCGTGTATGCGCCGTCGGAGAAGGAGAGGGAGATGCAGGGCTGGCTTGAGCCGGAACTGGCGGAGCGTGTGGGGGGGCATGATTACGAGCCGCAGGTAGAGGGTGACCTGGGTACGCGGCTGGAGGCGGCGTTTGGCGGTGCTTTGGCCGAAGGCTGGGAGCAGGTCATGGTGATCGGGACAGACTGCGTGGAGATTACTCCAATGATCTACGAAGAAGCCTGGGGCGCGCTTGAGAAAGAAGGCGCGGAGGTGGTGATCGGTCCGGCGCTGGACGGCGGGTATTACCTGCTGGGCATGCAGGGCCCCATGAAGCCGGAGGTATTTCGAGGAGTGCCGTGGAGCGCTTCGAACACCGCTGAGGTGACGATGGACCGCGCGAGGGAAGCGGGGTTGAGGGTCGTGAAGCTGAGCCAGGTGTTGAGTGACGTAGACACCGCAGCCGACTGGAAAAGATTGCAGGAGCGGGGCGGGATCGGGTTATAGTATCCGGCGAGATGCTGACCCATTTGTTCTCAGAATGCCGGTGGTGCCTGGCTCTGCTCGCCTGGGGATTGACCTTTCTGGTGGTGTGTGTGTCCGGCCCGCAACTGAAGGCGGAGGAGGCGCCGCTGCCGGAGGCTGCGGCCGAGCCGGTGGATTCGGCCGAAGAGGATGAAGACCGGGTGGTCGCGCGCGAAGGAGAACCGGATGTGCTCGTATGGCAGCACAGCGAGGCGATGGAAAAGGCGATCGAGCGGGCGAAGGCGGAACTGCCCGAGTTCATCGCGGCGCTGGAAGAACCGTGTGAGGGGTGCAGTGACTTCAGCATCAAGGTGGCCTTTGATGTGGCGGACGGCAGCACAGAGTACATGTGGCTTCGCGAACTGGCCTATGACGAAGAGGCGGAACAATTCACGGGTGAGTTGGCCAATTCACCGGTTTACACGGACGCAGTGATGGCGGGTGACGAGATCAAGACCAGCCGGGAACGAATCGTCGACTGGATATATATTAAAGACGACGAATTGGTGGGAGGATATACCGTGGCGGTGATTGATGAAGAACTGGCGCAGAGTAAGCTGGGAGAAGAAAACGAGAAAAAAGACCCAACGGAAAAGAGCCCGGATCCGTCTATGGAAATAGAAAGCGGGGAGACGCCGGGGGATAGTGATGAGGAATTGAGTGCGGCACAGGTTTTGGTGGACGATCCTGAAGCGCAGATTCCCGGGGAAGAAGTCAAGGCGGCCGGGGAAGAAAATGGCGGACGCTCCCGGTGGTCAGTGGACTGGTTTTAAGTGAAGTGCGGCATGCGTCACGAGATGGAATTCGAATGTTTTTATTTTTTTCGGAATGCAATAGTCACCCTTAATCCCTGAGACAAAAGATGCCCCCATTGGATAATCAGATTCTTGCCCTTATCTGGCTGGCACTGGGCGTTGTGCTCATTCTGGCGGAATTTATCATTCCGGGACTTATCGTCATATTTTTCGGGACGTCCGCGCTGGTCGTCGCGGTGCTAACATTTTTTGGCATGGACCTGTGGCTGGCGCTGCTGTGCTTCAGTGCGATGACTCTGTTACAGGTATTCTTTTTCCGCAAACTACTGCAAGGTGTGTTGGGCTATCAATTGGTGTCTACGGATATTGACGATGACGAGTATACCGGGAAAGAAGCAACGGCCTGTGGGGGATTCAAAGAACCGTATCTGGATCGCGGGCAAGTTACCTTTCACGGCGCCACCTGGACAGCGAAGCTGGAAAATCCCCCGAGCCGTCCGGTGGAAGATGGTGAGATTCTGGTAATTACCGGCCGGCGCGGATTAACCTTATTGGTCACCCGGCCGGGCGAGGAAACAGAGGCGGAAACAGGTGTGTCTCTTTCCTCTGCTTCCTGAAGTCTTTCGCGCGCAGCCGCCACCTCATGAAATTAACCCAAATGGCGAGGGGGACGCCTAGAGAGCGTTTTTTCCTCGCTCAATCCATTGACCATGAAAACTATTCTATCTGCCCCATTCTTTGCATATACTCCCTTATTCGCGATGAATTTCTGGGAGATCTTTTTTGTGGCCGTTTTTCTTGCGGCCGCCCTGATCGTCCTCGTCGCCCTGATTAAATCCGCGCAGGTGGTGCCTCAGCGCTCACAGTTTGTGGTGGAGCGTCTGGGCCGTTTCTCACGCACGCTGGACGCGGGTTTTCATCTGCTCATTCCGTTTGTTGATCGCGTGGCCTATAAACATTCACTGAAAGAGATCGCAGTGGATGTGCCGCAGCAAACGTGTATAACCAAAGACAATATCACGGTGCATGTGGACGGAATTCTGTATCTGCAGGTGGTGGATGCGAAGCTGGCGAGTTACGGCATTGAGAATTACCTGTTCGGCACCTCGCAACTGGCCCAGACCACCCTGCGCTCGGAATTCGGTAAGATTGATCTGGACCGCACCTTTGAAGAGCGGGAGCACATCAATAATGCCGTGGTGCAGGCTGTAGATAAAGCGTCTGATCCATGGGGTGTGAAAATACTGCGTTACGAGATCAAGGATATTGAGCCGCCAAATACCGTGCGAGATGCCCTGGAGAAACAAATGCGCGCCGAGCGTGAACGCCGCGCCGTCGTGGCGGAATCTGAAGGGCAACGGCAGGCGCAGATCAACCGTTCTGAAGGTGAGCGGCAGGAACTGATCAACATCTCTGAAGCCTATAAACAGAAACAGATCAATGAAGCCGAAGGGCGGGCGGAAGAGATCCGCATGATCGCGCAAGCGACCGCGGAAGGCCTGCGGGAAGTGGCCACGGCAATTTCCGGCCCGGGCGGAACGGAAGCGGTCAACCTTCGCGTAGCAGAACAGTATGTGAAGGAGTTTGGGAACCTTGCCCGTGAAAATAACACGATGATTATCCCCTCCAATCTGGCGGACATCGGGTCCATGGTGGCGACGATCGGGAAAGTGCTGGAGAATTCCAGAGATAACGCTGAGTTGCACGCGCAGACGCTTTGATGAGTTTAATGTGGCGGGCATCACCGTTCTGCGCGTGAGAGCGTTTCCGCGACCGCTGCCTTTCACAATGAGAGGCAGCGGTATTGTTTTTCTCCGATTTCAATTGCGGGTGGAAGAAGATGACCGAAGATAGGAGGCAGAGATGATTGAAGTAGTAAACATATATAAACAGGAAGGCCGGTTTAACGTCATGCAAACGGGCAAGCACGTGCAGACGGCGGTGATGAAGCTAGATGCGGGTCAGCAATCAAGCGCCCAGCCAAATTCACATCCTGGCAGCGAGCAGATGCTTCTTGTGCTGGAAGGCACCGTGACCGCAGAAATCAACGGTGAGCAACAAACCCTGACCTCCGGGGACGTGGTCATTGTGCCGGAAGGTGCACCGCATCGATTTATCAATGACTCCGGCGAACGCTGCGTGACGTTTACCAGTTATTCCCCGCCTGATTATTGATAAGAAAATGGAAATTACACGGAAGAGCCGCGCCCCACGGTTGGGCCGCTGGATCGGCTGCGGACTGATTTTTTTCGGCGCAATTCTGGCCTTCGCCGATGAAGAAACCGGTGCGGCTGCGCGAGTCGAATTTTACGAAGAACGAATTAAAGAACTCCAGGCGACCATTGCGATAGCGTACCGTCCGGAAGAGCTGGAAAAGATCCAGGCGAAGGTCACCGGTGAGGTTGACGAATTCAATAGCTGGCTGCGAAAACGCGAATCAGAACTGCAACTGCTCGCGAATAAGGGACGCTCCAGAAAACAATTTGACCGCGAATATGCCGAATTCAACGCGGAAGTCGCGAAGCGGCGCCGTGCGCTGACGGTGAAGCAAAATGAGGTTGCCCGCCTTTTTGAGGAGTATAACCAGTTTCACGCCAATCACACGGACAAAGATCTGGTGCAGGATCTGCATGATTTGATCTTGCGGGTCAGCCAGGACGAAGTGATTCCTGCGGAAAGCCGTGAGGAGTTGCTCGATGAGATTCAACCGCTGCGCGAGGAACTGGGTGAGTTTTACATGGAGCTGCAGGAAGGGACGTCTCTTGGGATGGTTGTGGTAGAGGTGATTTTTAAAGGGGGCATCAAGGGCTACTATATTCTCGATACGGGCGCTTCCTACACAACGATCACACCGGCGCTCGCCGAAATGTTGGGGGTAGCCGATAATGCCGCACAGGATGTGTTGTTGCAGTTAGCGGGCGGTTATCAGATTACCGGACCGCTTGTGATAATTCCGGAAATTCGCGTGGCGGGAAATACGGTGACGGATGTGCCCGCGGTGATCGTGGATAACAGCACGCTGGGGGTTGATGGATTGCTCGGGCAAAGTTTCCTGCGCAATTTTGAACTCGTCGTAAATAAAAACGAAGATCCACCCGTCAAACTCTATCGGCTGGAAGGCAGCACCGCCCTGACGGATTAAGCAGGCGCGCCTATGTCTGGGGACAAGGCCAGAAACAATGGCCGGAGAAAATTGAGGCGGCTTTATATTCGCGGACCATCCGCACCCTGGTATGGCTGGCGGACGCTCAGGCGACAGATTTTCGGGTTCGCGCTTATTTTCTTAGGAATCGTGCTCTCACTGCCGGGCGTGCCGGGACAGGGATTGCTGACCATCTTTCTGGGCGTCCTGATTCTCGAATACCCGGGCAAATCAACGCTTATCGCATGGCTGGCACGGCAACGCTGGTTCCGGGTCGGGCGAGTTGCCCTTCGGCGGAAACTGCGAATTCTTCTGGTGTTAGGAAGAAATCCGAATTGACCGGTGCTTCTCAAGGGTTGGCAGAATATAGATGGGGGAGAACATCGCCGAAGAGAATCCTGAGGTGGTCGAAGAGCACGTCGCTCTCCTGCGTGAGCAATTCCCGGTCGAGTGAGAGCCGGTAAGGGTGCGGACAAAAAGTGTTCTATTTTGCTTGTCAGCTTGGGTGGATGACGCTGACGTAAGCGCTGGTGATGGGCAAAGGCGTGACGTTGGCGCCTCGCCTGTCTGACCAGACATTCCTGATTTCCCCAATGAACTGAAGATTATGGCAGAAGCAGCAGAAGAACAGAAGAAGGGCCACGCGGCACATACCCAGGATTCCGAGATTCGCGGACTGGCCGGTGAGTTTGACCGGCCGATCAAGCTCACTTTCCTTGGCGCTGGCAGCGGTTTCACCCCGCGCCTGCTCAATGATGTGATGCGCATTCCCGGCGAAAAAGGCGGTCAGATCGGGCTGGTAGATATTGATACGGACCGGCTGGGCCGGATGGAGCGGCTGGTCAATAAGGTGATCAGCCATCTGGGCAAAGAAGGCAAATGGAACGTGACCGCGACGACGGACCGCACCCAGGTGCTGCCTGGCAGTGATTACGTGGTGTGCTGCGTGGAGGTGAGCGGCACGGCGTGCGTGCGCCATGATAATGATATTCCCGCCCGCTACGGGATTGATCAGTGTATCGGTGATACCCTGGGGCCGGGCGGCATGTTCAAGAGCCTCCGCACCATCCCGGTCTGGCTGGAGATTCTGAAGGATTGTGAGCGCTACTGTCCGAAGGCCCTGGTGCTGAACTACACGAATCCCATGGGCATGATGTGCCTGTCCGCCTTCCGGACCAGCTTTATGCAGGTGGTGGGCCTGTGTCACTCCGTCCAGGGCACAAGCCACCTGCTGGCCAAACGGGCGGAGGTGCCGTATGAAGAGATGGTGTGGGAGTGTGCGGGCATTAATCATCTGGCGTGGTTTACCAAGCTGGAGCACAACGGACAGGATCTGTATCCCAAGCTGATGCAGAAGGCTGCCGCGGAATTAACGGAGTCCTTCCGGGAAGGCTGGGAAGATCCAGAAAATATGGATGATCCCCGCAAGGTCGATCGGCCTGAGCATCATCGGGACATCGTCCGGAAAGATATGATGCTGCACTTCGGGGCGTTTATTACAGAATCCAGCGGGCACCTCTCCGAGTACCTGCCTTATTACCGGAAACGTCCGGGATTATTGAAGAAATATGCGCGCCCGGGCTACGACGGAGGTTCGAGTTTTTACGCGGATAACTGGCCAAATTGGAGAAAGTCAGCGGACGAGAATCGGGAGCGGATGATTAACGGAGAAGACTCTGTGGATTGGCAGCGCTCCTGGGAATATGCCAGTTGGATTATTGAGGCGCACCAGAAAGACACGCCCTTCCGCATTCACGGAAATGTCTATAACCGACAGGGTGATGGCGGCACGCTGATTACGAATCTGCCAGCAGATGGTTGTGTGGAAGTGGCCTGCATGATTGATCAGAACGGAATTAACCCAACGCGCTATGGGGCGCTTCCTCCGCAGATGGCAGCGGTGTGCAATAGTAATATGCAGATGATCGGCCTTGGTTCGCAGGCGTGCATTGAGAGAAGCAAAGAACTGGCGATCTACGCGCTTTATCTTGATCCCTTGACATCGGCGGTGTGTTCACCCTCGGAGATCAAGCAGATGACCCTGGAGATGTTTGAGGCGGAGGCAGATTATCTGCCAGGCTTCAAGTAAGGTAAGAGACGGTTGCGCTAAAGCCGCGCGGACAAAACCGGTTCGCGCGGCGAGCGCAAGCCAAAGCCGTCCTTGTCCGCGGGATCCTCCGTGAGGCTGTGCTCTTCCACGAGCAACAGGCTGGTGTGTAGGATCTCGCCCATCGTCCGGCAGTCCAGAAACGCGGGCTCAGAGTACCACTCCGCGAGTTCGCCGCGGAGTTGCTCGATTTTCGGCTCTGGCGCGAGCGGCTCGTTGACAATAGATTGCATGAGGTGGCTCAGCCGGTCGTTTTCCACGCGCATACGGAACCCGATCGCGGCGCGTTCTTCGAGCTGATACTGCCGGGCGGATTGGCGGTCCAGATACTTGATCCCGAAATGGATGAGGGCATTGTTCTCCGTGAAATACTGCGGTTTGTAAAAATTGCGGCGGCCGTCATAACATTGCTGATCAAAATCCATCGCGCGGATGCGGTATTGGACTTCCTCAAAGTCCGGGGTGATATCCATGACGAAATTGTAGGAGCGCATATCCCCAAGCAGCCGGATAAAACAGCGCTCGTTAAATTTGATAAACTCCTTGGCGATGCGGATTTCTTTCTGATCGGCCTCCTGGATATTTTTTTCCATGAAAACATCACCGGGAATACCGACGACGTGTTCCTCGACGAGGGTGTCGCCATCGACAAAAAAGTGCATGCGATTTGGCGAGAGCAAATGTTCCAGCTCCAGACCAAGGACCCGTGAGGCATCCGCCTTTTTGACATAAAAATAGTCCTGGTTGTCGTTATAGGCATTGACAATACGCACGCGAAAAGGTTTGGAATTGCCAAATTCACAGAAGTCAATCCGGCTGACATAGAGATGCTCCATGATGGAGGTGTCACCGCTGGCCTTGAGCAGGACATAAATGTAGCGCAGGCCCTCATTAATTTCCGGCATCATGCTGCTCTCGTAATTCACCGTCAGCCACTTGGTATCATTGCCGGCACTGTCGAGAAGGGGGAAGCCCTGGGTGAAATTGACGAGCATGGCGTAGGTGACCGGGAGCTTGAATTCCCGCTTGTAGGTTTTGAGAAACTCATGGAGCGGAGGCTCAACCCGGTAGGGAATCTTTTTCTTTGAAGGAGGCCGCATTTTCTTTCAGTGATGGATTAGCGGTTCAGTGCATCAAGCTTTGCAGGGCCCACCAAACCATGAGGATGGCTATGGGCAGAAGGATGAAAAACCAGCGCTTGGCGGAAGCCTGCCGGAGTCTTTCCCTGCGGCGCGCTTCCCAGTCAATCGGCTCATGTTCACCGGCCGCTTCTGAGGCGGCGGCCAGTTCTTCGCTGGCGCGTTTATCATAGAGCCGGGTGGAAACGCTGAGGGTTTGCTCGCGTTCGAGAATCTCTGTGCGCCGGCGCCGATAAGCGTCCTCCTGCTCACGCAGCCGGCCGGATTTCGATTGGGTGTTCTGGAGCTCGGCAATCTGCGCGTCGATCCGCGCACGCTCCGCCTGAAGACGGCGCAGCTGCTCCTGCGCCGTGGTCTCTGCGGAAGGAGCACTTTTGCGGCCCTGTGATTTGCGCCGGTCCATGGATGAGGGTGGCCCGTGATCAGGAGAATTTCAAAGTGAATTCACTTCGGCGAGTCTACTTGCGATGATCGGCTCGTTATTCGGGTTGAATTCAATAAATTTGAGATTTTATCCGATCAAATCCAATGAGCAGTCCAGTTGACGAAATTAAGAGCGCCGCTGAAAATGTCGGCAAACGCGAGCTTCTCGCCCTCAGTGATATCTGCCTCGCCGCAGGTTTTCTTTCCATTGTCGCCTCCATTTTGACCTGGTTCACCGCCAAAGATGAAGACCGCGCCCATGCGGAACGGTTTGGGATCTTCGTCGGATTGTGGGTGCCGAGCTTTTTCATTTTGTCGAATCGCCTCGCACGTAAGGCGGAAGAAGCAAAGAACTAGTTCTATCTCTCTCCCTTTCCAGATGTCAGTGGGCCGAAAGTGAAACGGCGGCAACTGATAGCCTCTCAGGCCGGCCCGTCAAGGTGGGGTCGGCCTTTTTGTTGTCTGGCTGACCTGTCATCTGAGCATGCGTTTTCGGCAGTGGCTTGCGCCCGGGCCGGAGGTGGGCTAAGAAAAGCCGGTGGAGGCAGATTGGTTGAGTCCCAAGAGCGTTGATCTCGCTCAGGTGAAGGCATTACGGGACGCGTATGATCTGCACCCGCTTGTTGCGACTGTCCTGATCAACCGGGGTTTGGGTAACCCGGAAGCAGCCGGAAGTTTTCTCAGACCTCGCCTGAAGGATCTCTCCGATCCCTTCTCCCTGCCCGGGATGGAACCGGCCATCTCGCGGTTGCAGGTCGCGATTGAAAGCCGCCAGAAAATTGTCCTTTATGGTGACTACGATGTCGATGGAGTGACTTCCCTCGCCCTGCTCAAGCGCTTTCTTGCCCGGCTCGGGGCAAAGGTAAGCACCTTTCTTCCGCATCGGATGGACGAGGGGTACGGCATCACCCCCGATGGCCTGGAGCGCTGCCTGCTGGAGCAGAATCCCGACCTTCTGGTGGCGGTGGATTGTGGGACAAACAGTGCGGATCAGTTGCTCAGCCTGAGGCGTCATGGCGTCGATTCGCTGGTTCTGGATCACCATGAGATCCAGGGGCGGGTCGACCCGGAAGGCGAACCGATTCTGGTCAACGCAAAGCGCGGGAAGGATTGGCATTACCTGTGCAGTGTGGGTGTTGCCTTCAAGGTTTGTCATGCCCTGCGCAACCGGCTGCGGCTGACGGAGATTGATCTGCGCCAGTTTCTCGATCTGGTCGCCTTGGGAACGGTCGCGGATCTTGTCCCGCTGGAAGGGGAGAACCGCACCTTTGTCCGATCCGGACTTCGGCAGATGGAGAAGACTCTTTGGCCCGGGTTGAGCAGGCTGATCGAGGTCTCTGATGCCAATTCACCGTGTCTGGCGACTGACTTGGGTTTCCGGCTGGGGCCAAGGCTCAACGCCGCGGGCAGACTGGGCACAGCGCAGGACGCTCTCGATCTGCTCCTGGAAGATGACGGGGACCGGGCCAAGGTCATCGCGAACCGGCTTGATCAGCAGAACCGGTCCCGCCAGGCGGTTGAACGCAGAATCCACGAAGAAGCTGAAGCACAGGCCGCTCTGCTTATGAGCTATGATCCGGACCGGTCTTCCCTGGTGCTGGCCAAGGAGGAGGGCTGGCACCCGGGCGTTATCGGCATCGTGGCGGCTCGAATTGCCCGCAGCCATCACCGGCCCGCCATTGTCATCGCCTTTGATGAAGATGGCATGGGCAAAGGCAGCGGGCGAAGCATACCCGGCATCTCTCTGGTGAAGGCCCTGCAGCCCTGCCAGGCGCATCTTGAGCGCTTCGGCGGGCACGAGATGGCGTCCGGTTTGACGATACACCGCGATCAGTTGGAGGCTTTTCGCGCAGCGTTTGAGGAATCCACCAGTGAATTGCTTTCGCCCGATCTGAAGCGGCCCAAGCTGAAGCTTGAGGCAGAGGCCTTTCTGGATGACCTGACACCCCGTCTCCTCTCTCACCACGAGCTGATGCAGCCCTTCGGCAATGGCCATGCCCAGCCGGTTTTCCTGGCTCGCGGCATTCTGCTGGGGCGCGATCCACGCGTGGTGGGCGGCAAGCACCTGCAACTGCTTCTGACCCAGGGGTCGACCCGGCGGCAGGCGGTTTATTTCGATGCCTCCATGGATTCGCTCCCACGCCCGCCCTGGGATGTGGCCTTTACCATCGCGCCGAACACCTACCAGGGCGAAACGCAGCTGCAGATCGTCATCAAAGCCGTGCGGACGGCGCAAGCTGATCCCTCAGGCAAAAGCAAAGCCGGATCATGACCACAGCCCTGGAGAGACCGCTGGCGGAGGCGCTGGATCTCACCCGACCGCAGGTCACCAAACTGACCAAGCTGGGGTTGCTGACGATTGACGACCTCCTTCATCACCGGCCGCGCCGCTACGAAGACCGGCGGCAATTCGCCGGATTTCCCAACACCGAGACCGAAGAACCGGTCTGCCTGGTAGGCCTCGTGCAATCAACCGCGACCCGGCGGTTGCGCGGACGCCGCTGGATGTTCGAAGTCGAGGTCGGCGAGCTGACCGCCGATCATGCTTTCAGCCAGCCAATCGTCTGCCGCTGGTTCAATGCGCACTATGTCCGCAATATGATTCGCGCCGGCCAGCGGATCGTCATTTACGGTCGCATCAAGCCTTCCGGCAAGAAACTGACCATGAGCCACCCGGAATTCGAAGTAATTTCGGCGGCTCAGGCCGACGGCGAGGAGAGCAGCGGGGAGGAAAAATGGAGCTTTGACCGCATCACCCCCGTGTATCCGGCTGGGGAGGGGATCACGCAGCGCTTTCTGCGCGAGGCACTGGCCACCACTCTGGAGAGTTTAAGTGAAGCTGACGTACCCAGTCTTCTCCCGGCTTCGCCACGCAGTGGAGCCAATGAAACCGATTCTCTGTCCCGGCTGCGTGCTTTCTGGAATCTCCATTTCCCGGACAGCCTCGAAGATGCGCGGCAGGGCAGAGATTATCTTGCCAGCACCGAACTTTTCCTGCTGCAGATGATTATCGGCCGGCGCAAATTTCTCATGGCGGAGGCGCCGGGAAAATCCCACGTGCCGGAGGGTCAAGCGCCAAGCCTGCTCGAGCGCTTTCATCAGCATCTTCCCTTCTCGCTTACCGGCGCGCAGTTACGGGCGATTCGCGAGATCCGGGACGATATGGCGCTGGAACGGCCGATGCACCGGCTCCTGCAGGGGGACGTGGGCAGCGGCAAGACACTCGTCGCATTGTCTGCGATGCTCCTGGCCGTGGAGGCGGGCTACCAGGCCGCCCTGATGGCCCCAACCCAGATCCTCGCGGAACAACACTATCTCACCGCCTGCCGGATGTTCGAGCGGCTCAATCTGCGCATCAGCCTGCGCACCGGGAACCGCCGGGAAGAGGAATTCCTGCCCCTTTTCCAGGGGGCCGAAAAGGAACCGCAGATTGTTATCGGAACACACGCGCTTTTTTATGATCAGGCCGGGCAGTTTGAAAATCTGGGATTAATTGTCATTGATGAGCAGCACAAATTTGGAGTGGTGCAGCGCAGCCGACTCATCGAGCGCGGTGATCTGCCGGATGTCCTCGTCATGACCGCGACTCCCATTCCACGCACCCTCACCATGACCCTTTATGGTGATCTTGACGTGTCCGTGCTGGACGAAAAACCGCGTTTCCGCGGGACGATTGTTACCCGTCTGCGCGGGGCGGATGCCATGCCGAAGATCACGGATTTTATCCGGCAGCAGATCGAGGCCGGACGACAGGCCTATATTGTTTACCCGCTCATTGATGATTCGGAAAATATGGATCTCAAGGCAGCCACGACCGAATTCAACGCGTGGAAGGAGCGGCTCGCCCCGGCTGCGTGTGAACTCATTCATGGCCGGATGAAGCCGGAAGATAAAGAAGCGGTCATGACACGTTTTCGCGATGGCCAGGCACAGGTGCTTGTTGCCACCACGGTGATCGAGGTGGGTGTGGACGTGCCCAACGCAACCGTCATGCTCATTGAAAATGCCGAGCGCTTCGGGCTTGCTCAACTCCATCAGTTACGCGGACGAATCGGGCGCGGCACGGAAAAGAGCTACTGCATTCTGCTCTCTGACACCGATAAAGAAGACAGTCAGGAAAAGCTGAAGGTGCTGGAAAAAACGTCGGACGGATTTGAAATCGCGGAGGCTGACCAGCGTTTGCGCGGTCCGGGAGACATTCTGGGCACCGCCCAGAGCGGCCTTCCTCATTTGCGTATTGCCAATTTAGTGACAGATCTTCGTTTGTTCGAAGGGGCACGGACCGTAGCTCGGAAAATCATTGCATGCGACCCGGACCTCAATTTGCCGGAGCACGCCTATCTGCGAAGCGAGCTGGAGAAAATTCGCGGCGAAAGCTGGCTGGAAGTCAGCTGAATATTTTCACGAGCTGAGTGTTTGGTAAACGCCCTCAGCCAGAACCAGATGACCTGCCGCGTAGGGATGAACCGGCTCCGGACAATAGTCACTGGCGTGACGCGAGGGGTGTGCAATGAGCTTCTGAAATTCTTCGTGCGGATTGAAGAGCCGGGTCTGAAATTGCGCACTGAGATCCTGCACAATGCTGATATATTCCGGTAAAGTCTCCAGCACACGCGCCCGGTAGCTGCCTGGATTGCGGTCGGTGCTGATAAAGAATGGAGTGATGAGCAGGAGCCGGCAATTCGGGAGGGTTTCTCTGGTCCACTGCAGAATGGTCGTGTAATCCTCCCGATAATTCGCTGGTTGCTGACGCTCGTGATGATGAGAGAGCCAGCGATTGCAGTCGTTGATTCCGATCTTGATGGAAAGCCAATCCGGCCGCAACGAAAGCGCATCATCTTCCCAGCGGCTGCGCAAATCTTCCACCGTATTGCCGCCAATGCCGCAATTGATCAATTCAATCTCCTTCGCTGCGTCACGCGCCAGGAGCATATCCCGGAACATACTCACGTAGCCGCAACCAAACGGCTTATGCTGGGGATCGCGCCGTCCGCAGTCCGTGATGCTGTCTCCGATAAAAAGAATTTTCTCGCCGTGCTGAATTTGGGTTGCCATGGGCGAGTTCTTTAGAGAGGGAAGAGGACCTTGGCAATCTGAAAATCTATCATCCACCTTCCCGCGAGTGTTCCTATGAGCCCAGAAAACTATTCACACGGTGACACCTCCTGGTTTGTCCGGGATCGTTTTGGCCTCTTCATCCATTGGGGCCTCTACGCCCTGGCCGCCCGTCATGAATGGGTCAAGACCAAGGAGCAGCTCTCCTCGGAAGATTACGACAAGTATTTCCGGCACTTTGCACCGGACCTCTATGATGCCCGCGAATGGGCTCGGGCAGCGAAACGGGCAGGCATGAAATACGCCGTCATGACGACCAAGCACCATGATGGTTTCTGCCTCTTTGACAGCGCATTTACTGACTATAAAGCCACCAATACCCCCGCCGGACGCGATCTGATCCGCGAATACGTTGAAGCTTTTCGCGCCGAGGGTTTACGGGTAGGTTTCTATTACTCTCTAATCGATTGGCATCATCCGGAGTTTCCGGTGGATGGCCATCACCCGCAGCGGAATGATACAGCGGCGAGAGAACAGTCAAAACATCGGCGCATGCCGGTTTATGCGGAATATATGCGTAATCAGGTGCGGGAATTGCTCACGAATTACGGGCAAATTGACGTGATCTGGTGCGATTTTTCCTACCCCGGACCAGACGGTAAAGACCATGATGACTGGGAAAGCGAAAAACTGCTTGCGGTTATTCGGGAATGCGCGCCGACTATTCTTATCAATAACCGGCTCAATCTGCCCGGGGCCCACGATTTTGTCACCCCGGAACAGTTTCAACCGGCCAGGCAGCCAAAAGATGCCTCGGGTCAACCCATTATTTGGGAGGCCTGTCAGACGTTCTCCGGATCGTGGGGCTATTACCGGGATGAACATTCCTGGAAATCCGTCGAGCAACTACTATGGATGCTGATCGATGGGGTGAGCAAAGGCGGCAATCTCCTCTTGAATGTCGGTCCCACTGCCCGCGGCGAGTTTGATTATCGCGCCCTCGAACGGCTTTCTGGTCTCGGGGAATGGATGCATCACCATAGCCGGGCGATTTATCATTGCGGACCGGCCCCGGACGAATTTGTCGCGCCTCCGGACTGCCGCTATACCTTTAATCCGGAGAAAAACCGGCTTTACGTGCATCTCCTGTGCTATCCCTTCGGGCATGTGCATCTGCCTGGATTGGCCGATCGCGTCGACTACGCGCAGTTTCTTCATGACGGCAGCGAGGTTCAGATTCAGCGCACTCACGGCACGGGCGGTCATGAACATGATAATGTGGAACTCCGCGGTTTGCCTGGCGCCCTGACCCTGGCGGTTCCCACGCCCAAACCGCCGCCCGTCTACCCGGTCATTGAATTATTTCTGAAATAAGTATTGCTGCCGTTTCCATTCCTCCGCCGTCAAACGGTAGAGCACATGGCGGCAAAGCGGGCTGTCCGGGCTGAGATTCGGGTGGTCGAAATCGCCGCTCGTATCCCGGCGCAGACCTATTTTTTCCATGACGCGAATAGAGGGCGTGTTAACAGCCGAGGTGAAAGAAAATATCTCTTTCAGGTTTTTGTGGTTAAAACCGAACCCCAGACAAGCCCTCGCACCTTCTGGAGCATATCCTTTGCCCCAGAATTCCTTTGCCAGCCTCCAGCCAATTTCAATGCACGGCGTGAAGGGCGCGGAAAAATCCGCCGTCCACAGACCCACATATCCCAGAAACTGGCCGGTGGCGGACAGTTCCGCCGCAAATAAACCATAGCCTGTCAGGCTAAACTTCTCGATTATTCTGTCGGCGATGAAATTACTCTCCTCCCGGCTCAAGGTCCGTGGGAAAAAGCGCATGACCTCGGGATCAGCATTTGATGCCGCAAACGGTTCGCGATCGGATTCCTGCCAGGGACGCAGAATCAGCCGACCCGTCTTCAGGACCGGCAGACCGTCTGGATCGTAGTCAAGACTGAGGATTGACATGACAACCGTCATTGGCTAGCAGAACGGTGTTTATGGCAGAAACCATTTTCGAGAAAATCATCGCGCGGGAGGTCCCGGCAGACATTGTCTATGAAACGGAGGCTCTGCTCGCCTTTCGAGACATCAATCCGCAGGCTTCTACTCACATCCTCATCATTCCGAAACGCAAAATCGAACGCGTCGCGCAGGCTGAGGATGGGGATGAAGCGCTTCTGGGCAAGCTGCTTCTTGCCGCGCGGCATGTTGCCAAAGAAGAAGGCCTCAATGACCGCGGTTACCGCATCGTCATCAATAACGGGCCGGACGGCGGCGAAACCGTCCCGCATCTTCACGTCCACGTCATCGGTGGCCGGCCCCTCAGCTGGCCTCCAGGTTGAGAGAGCTTATTTCTTCGCCGCCAGATAAGTAATTGTCGTGTGCCCGTCCGCGACCGGTTCAGGCAGAAAATCACCGTAGGCCCGGACATTAGTAAAGCCCGCTGCGGCCAGCATTTCCCGGAATTCATGGGGAAAATAATACGCCATGGCCGCCTCGCGCATTTGCGTTTCTTCCAGCACCCCCCCGGCACTGTATGTTTCGTAGCGATTCCACATCGTCAGACTCTGGTTGTGCCGATCGATAAAGACCGCTTCATGGCAGAAAACATGGCGGCCATCCGGTAGATTTCCTTTGCGGCGCAGCCGCCACAATCCGTCCGTCGGCGTTTCCAGTTCTTCCCACGGAACAAATGTCGTGATCGCAATAAATCCCTCCGGCACCAGGTGTTGGGAGGCCCTGCAAAGAACTTCGCGGACAACCTCGCGGTCTGGGGAGAGCTGGATGGAGAAACCCGGGATGAGAACGCCGGCGAATGACTGGTCCAGAGCCAGCTCCTCCATGCGCTGCTCGATCAGAGAAAGTCCGTGGACGCCCATTTCTGCCGCCTTTGCCCGGCAGAGCGCGAGCATTTCCGGAGAGGAATCGACTCCCACCATCCTGTAGCCGCTCTGTCGGAGGCTAAGCAATAGCCGCCCCGTGCCGCAGCCCAGCTCCAGGAAGGGACCGTCTGAGTTGTCCGGTTCGCCCTCCTCCGTTTCCGGCAGGATCCAGCGGAAGAATTCTTCGTCATCATACTCAGCCGAGCCCGCCCAAAGGGCGTCATAGGTGCTGGCTTCGAGGCCGGTGTAGATCGGCGGCAGGGCCGCGGCGAGGGAGTAGTCATCCTCAATCATGACAAAAGGAGGATGGCAAAAAAAAGGAAGCGGGCAAGCCCCGGAGGACAGACCCGCTTCCCACCGCTATGAACACAACCTTCTAGCTATTCAACCAAATGCGGACGCTCGGATCGGCTGCTTCGAGCTGACAACGAATGTTTGCCAACTGGAGGGGAACAACGACGCGGGCGTCTGAGGAGAAGATGCGCGGCCCCAGAGTTTTCAGCAAGGCTATAATTACCAGAAAAAGCATTTTTTTCACAGGGGGCTCCCCTTCAGGCTGTGAAGAGTCGATTGACCGGCTGGTCATGCCCCTCTACCGGCACTGCCGTCAGAACCTGCTCGCGGAAACACACGCCCGCGGTATCCGCCGCCAGCCCGGTCGAAGCCAGAACGCAGTCATAGTATCCGCCACCCTTACCCAGACGCAGGCCGCTCTCGGTAAAGGCCCAGCCCGGCACGAGCAACAGCTCGATCTCGCTTAGCGCGATCTCCGGTGTCTCCGGGGGCGGCTTGGATAGAGTGACATCGCGCCCGGACGGCAGCCGCACCACTTCATCGCGCAGTTCATCGGGGTCACCCACCCGATGGTAAGCCATCCGGCGTCCCGGTCCCGGGATGAGCCGGGGATAGGCAATGGTCAACCCGGCGCCGCCGCCAGCCCGGTCGAAGCCCTCGACATCGTGCAGCCCGATCAGGTCGGGCTCGCGGTCGATAATCGGGGCAAAAGAGCCGATCACGCGCAGGCCGTGCTCCAGGCAATGCGCCGCGATGCGCTCGACCAGCCGGGCCGACCGGTGCGCCTTTTCATCTGCCGAAATCTTCCGGACCGCTTCGCGGCAAAGCTGGCGGATGTGGTCTTTTTGCTCGGCGGTCCCGGGGGAGGTGGGGGGAATGCTGCTGCTCTCTTCGCTCATGAGCACGCTAAAGTGCACATGAATCCCTCGCCCTGTCAGCTAAATGTTAGCCCTTCCCTGCTTCTCCCAGACGACATCCAGCGGCCATTGATGGAAAGCGGTGTCGTCCAGATCTTCCGCCGGGAGATCGACACGGTCGCCGCGTATCATTGAGATGTAGCCGCAGAGATTGAGCTCGGCGGATTTCCAGACATTGCTCAGACCGAGCACCGGTTCGGGCCCGCCGTCGACCCAGCCGACCAGATCGTTTAGCCAGTCATGCCAGATGCTGTTCCAATAGTCTCCTCCGCTGGCTTCGGACGGAGAGAAATCGTGTTCCTCGCGCTTGCCGAAGGCGTCGAGAGACAGGCGATTCTCGCCGTAGATGCGCAGGCTGCCTTCCGTGCCGCTGATGAGGATGTGCGGGCCGCCCTCCATGAGGTTGCCCTCCGCGTCCTTCGGGCCTAGGGCGGTGCCGCCGTCAAGCAGACCGCGGCAGCCATTCTGGAACTCCCAGTGAATGATGGCGTGTTCTTCCATGCGATGGCCGTAACCGATGAAGTCCCGCACCCGGCCCTGCCCCATGACCCAGCGGATGGGCTGGTCATCCATCAGCATGCGGAATAGGTCCAGCCAATGGCTGCCCATTTCTGAGATGTCCCAGCCGCCGATGCCGCAGCACATAAACATCGGCTCCCCGATGGCCTTCGCGCGAACCAGTTCCTGCGCTTTCTTCATCACGGGCCGGTAACGGCGAATATGGGCCACGCTGATCTTTACCCCAGTGCGCGCAGCGATCTCACGCACGGAATGGAGTTGCTTCAGGTTTGCGACGAAGGGCTTCTCGCAGAGCAGCAGTTTCACTCCGGCCTCCGCGCAGGCCTTGATCATATCATGGCGCAAGCCCACATAGGTGCACAGGCTGACAATCTCCGGCGGCCCCTCCGGCGCGCTCAGGAGAGATTCCAGGCTGGTATAGCGGTCCTCCGGCGAAATGCTGAAGGCATCTCCGAACGCGTGGAGGTTTTCTTCGTTAATGTCGACCCCATACAACCGGTTGATCCGTGGGTGATCCTGATAGATACCCGCGTGGGTGTAGCCGATCTGGTGGCCGCCGCCCTTGGTGCCGTGGCTGTTGACCGTTTTGCCGACGCCGACAACCGCGGCGCCATAGATGGGGAGTTCGCTCATAAATCTGGCCTGTCGTTGAATGGAGATGGAGATCGAAAGCTCAGGCGGTCAGCCAGCGCACGGTGTTGGTCAGGATGCGCTGAAACGAAGGTGCTTCGAAGGCACGTAGATCGTGACCATTGGCGAGGTAGGCACATTTGCCGGCCCCAGCGATGCGTCCGCCCTCCGCCGTCATGACCATGGGGAAACGAATATCGTGATACTGCGCCCGCGCATGGACCTCAAAGGGCAGGCCATCCGTGATCTGGACATTGAAGTAAAGCTCGTCCGTCAGGCGGAAGGGAGTCTCCACCCCAGTCACAGCAGGGTGTCCTGTCGCCTCTAAGCTCACTTCATATTCGCCGACGGGGGAGTGCGCCGTCACCTTCCAGTTCCATTGAAAGCCCAGCAACTGCCCGAACTCAGGCGTGTCATCATAGCTGGCGATTCCCCCGTGAAATCCCAAGACCGGCCTGCCGGAGCCGACATATCCGCGGAAAGCCGCCAGATCCGCCTCGGTCATCGGGTCATAGGGTCCGCGGAGATCCTCTGGAATCCACGGCTGCTGTGGCATCTGGCTCCAGAATAGCCCGGCCGCGACGAACAGCGCGATGTCCCCGTCCGAATCGAGCCCTTCAAAAGCTGCGCGGCCATGCACGCACTGGACGTCAAACTCATCCGGCCCCAGCCACCCCTGGAGGAGCTTCATCTGTGGTGGAATATCATGCACGGCGATGCCGCTGAGAACTCGAATGATGCGCTTGGTCATAACTGAGTTAACGTAAATGCCAACGCAGTCTGCATGTCATGGAGGAACAGCCATCAATTCTGCCAAATGAATTAACGAAAATGCCAGCGCTACCGGCCCTTTCCGAACCGTGGGGTGTCTCTTCTCTGGACAGCCTGCGTCTGGAGATGACCGGTTCCATTCCGGATAAAACGAGCGAGGTCGAAACGCGCTTCCGGTTCTTTGGCTTCGGCATGGTGTTGCGCGGTCACGGCACTTTTCAGGCAGGGACCGGGCCGGTTCAGGACCTGCGGGCGGCCTGTGTCTTCTACATCCAGCCCGGCGTTGACTATCGCTATAAGCCGAGTCCAGGCACGAGTTGGGATGAGCGGTTCCTGTGTTTCAATGGCAGCCGGGTCAATGAGTGGCAGCGCCTGGGCTGGCTGCCGGCTGATCCTGCCCAGGCCATCTGGCCCGTTCATGACCCGCAGAGCGCTTCCGCACAGCATCAGGTCATCTACGAACGCATCAGGTCAGGCTCACCGGACGCTCTCACGGAGGCGAAACTTGTCACCGAACAGCTCGTGTTCCACCTTGCTCGAGCCGCTGACCCGGGAGCGCGCACCAATCCTTCCGCAGTATGCCCCTGGCAGAAACTCGCCGCGGACTGGTCCGCACGTCCCGGGCGCTTGATTGACCTGCGAGAAACCGCCCGGCGTCTGGGCGTCGGCTATTCCACCTTTCGCGACCGCTTCCGTCAGGTGAATGGACAGTCTCCCTATCAATTCCTCCTCACCGCCCGGATTAACCTCGCCCGGCAGTTGCTCTCTGACCGGGAGCGGGCTCGACTCTCCGTCAAAGAGATCGCCTACGAATGCGGGTTTACCAGCCAGATCAGCTTCCAGCGGGCCTTCAGAGAACGTACCGGCCTAAGCCCGGGCGCTTTCCGCGAGGAATGCCGGGTCTGGCGGAACTGAAGGCAGGCGGAAGTTTTCCGTAATTTAAGTGAGGCGTTTTTTCTCGCCCAATACCGGGACGCTCTCCACGGTCTGCCCTCAGACGGTTATGAACTCAAAGGACGCAAAGACAGACATTCTCATCGTGGGCGGCGGCACGGGCGGGGTCGCAGCGGCGTGGGCCGCTTGTGAGATGGGTAAAATGGTGGTGATGACGGAGCCGACGAAATGGATCGGCGGCCAACTCACCCAGCAGGCGGTGCCCCCGGATGAAAATCCGGCGGTCGAATTTTACGGCGGCACCCTGCGTTACCGCCAATTCCGCGAAGGGGTGCGTCAATATTATCGCGATCACTATCCGCTCACCGAGGAGGCCCGCCGCAATCCCTACCTGAACCCGGGCAACGGACGGGTGAGTGCGCTTTGTCATGAATTCAAGGTTAGCCTCGCCGTCCTTGAATCGAAACTCGCACCTTATCTCGCGAGCGGACGGCTTGTTATCCATTATCATACCGAGCCTATTGCGGCTGAGACCGATGACACCAAGGTGAAGTCCGTCCGGTTCAGACAGGATCCGACCGGCGAAGAATTTACCGTGGAGGCGCCTTACATCATTGATGCCAGTGAACTTGGCGACCTGCTGCCGCTCACCGGCACTGAATATGTCGTCGGCTTCGAGTCAAAAGCCATGACCGGCGAACCGAGCGCCCGCGACAACTACGAGCCGGGGAATCAGCAGGCGATTTCCTGGTGTTTCGCCATGGAGTATCGCGAAGGTGAAAGTCATGTCATCCCCAAGCCGGAGAATTACGATTTCTGGCGCGCCGAGGTCCCGCAGTTAACGCCCCCCTGGTCCGGCCCGTGGCTGGACTGGCAGACCTGCCGGCCTTGGGATTGTGAGCCGGTCAGCAATGGGCTTTTTACCCGGCGTGATGGCCAGCATCCCACCGGGCTTTTTGGTTTCCGGCAAATTATCGATAAACGCAATTTCCGCCCGGGATTTTATCAGGGAAATGTCACCCTCGTAAACTGGCCACAGATTGACTATATTCTCGGGCCGGTCATTGATGTGAGTGCGGAAGAAAAAGCGCGGCATTTTCGGGGCGCCCAACAGCAATCCCTCAGCATGCTTTACTGGATGCAAACGGAAGCACCACGCGATGATGAGTCCGGCCGGGCCGGTTATCCGGAATTAAAATTGCGCGGTGACCTTACGGGGGACGCGCTCCATGGCTTGGCGCTTTATCCTTACATTCGGGAATCGCGCCGCATCAAAGCGGAATTCACCGTGCTGGAGCAGCACGTCGCCAAAGCTATCCGTGAGGACCGCGGGGCGGAATTATTTCATGATTCCGTGGGCATTGGTCACTATAATATCGACCTTCATCCTTCCACCGGTCTGGATAATTATATCGACCGGCCCTGCTGTCCCTTTCAGATTCCGCTCGGCGCCCTCATTCCCCAGCGCATGGAAAATCTCCTGCCCGCCGCGAAAAACCTTGGTGTCACCCATCTCACGAATGGCTGCTACCGGCTCCATCCGGTGGAATGGAATATCGGTGAAGTGGCCGGTATTCTCGCGGCGCATTGTCTGGATCACCAGATTTCACCGCGTCAGGTCCGCAATACACCCGCCATGCTGGAGGATTTTCAGGACCTCATACGCGCTCATCATATCTTTACGGAATGGCCGCGCGTTTATAGTGAGCGGCCTGCGATGCGCTGAAAATTGAAAATTCACGCCGGGTTTTCCGGCACGGGAAAACGATCCCCGCTCTCGGCTATCCATTGTCGCAGACGGGCACGCAGTTCGGCGCGTTTTTCTCTGAACTTGGAGTTGTGCGCCAGGTTGGCCAGTTCATAGGGATCGGTTTTCAGGTCAAACATCAGCCAATCCTGTCCCTCCAGGCAGACATATTTCCAGCCGTCACGCGTGACCACGCCTCGCCATGACCGGTCGGTGCTGTCCCCGTGACCGGTTGGAATAACCAGTTGCAGATACGCCGAGTCCGGCCCGGCCGCCGGTTCCGGGTCGCCCCATTTCCAGCTTTTCACTGAACTATAGTCATGCCCGGCCATCGTTTCTGGCGGGGTAATACCGCATAGACCCAGGGTCGTCGGTGGCAGATCCAGCAAAGTAATCGGACGATCATCCACCCGGCGAATCGCGCCATTCTGCACATCCAAGCCGCCCCCGATAATAAACGGCACCCCGACCGATTCCTCGTAGGGATTCGTTTTGTGAAATAATCCGTGGGAGCCGTGCATATCCCCGTGGTCACTGAAGAAGATAATGTAGGTATTCGTATCCAGGCGGGCTTCGCGCAGCGCCGCGCGGATGCGGCCTAAATTCCAGTCGATATTTTCCACCAGCGCACAGGCCCCGGCATAACTCCGGCGCGCCTCTTCCTCAATCCAATCAACCGGCGGCACATTCTCACGCATCTGCATCTTGGCCGGCTGGTAATGGCGCATAAACTCCTCCGGCGCTCCATACGGATCATGCGGCGGTTGAACGGAAAGGGAGGCGAAAAAGGGCTGGCCATCTCCGCCGGCGGCTGGTGATCGCTTTTGAAGATAGTCGATCAGGCAATCGGTCAGGGCATCCGTTTCGAACTTGGGCAGACGGTAGAGATCAATTTCCTGGCCGCACTCATCGTGCCCATGCACCCAGGTATTATGTGGGCTATTATTATTTTCGTAGCCCAGCCAGCTCTCGAAACCGCCTCTTACTTCCCGCGGCACCAGAGAACAGGTATTGCGATTTTCCTGACCGTGTGGGCAGGAAGGATGCACCGGACGCGGCACCCAATCCACCGTGCCGTCGGGTTGCCGAACACGCGGACCATTAACATGCCACTTGCCAAACCACGCTGTCCGGTAGCCATGGCGCTGAAATACATGAGCCAGCGTTTCCTCACCCTCCGGCAGGCGATAGTCATGGCCAGGAATGCAGTCGTGCGCGTGGCGCCCCGTCAGCATCGTCCCACGTATGGGACAGCACAGCGGAAAATTCGAACGCGCCTGGCTGAAGCGCACCCCATACTCCGCCAGGTTATCGATGTTCGGCGTCAGAACATTCGGATCACCCTCACACGACAGCATCTGACGCCGGTGCTGGTCGCCGAAGATCCAGATGACATTGGGCCGGGATGCTCCGTCAGGTGAAGCGTAGGACGGGTCACTCATCTCGCCCAGTCTATCCGGTTGTCCCGGGGCCGGCAAGTGGAGTCAGGCGAGTCTCCTTCGCTCACCTCACTTCCTGCGCCGGACGAAAATGATACCGGTGGCCAGCGCCAGCAGAGCAAACGCCCCGGGTTCAGGGACCGGCGTAAAGACGACCGCTCCTCCCGCCAAGCGAAAGATTCCGGCGGAACCGGTTGTGCCGGCCGGATCCGTCACATCCCAGGTCAGGGTAAGCGGACCGCTGGTCATCACTTCCTGACTGGCCGTCGCAAAACTGCCGCCCGTCGCACCCGAAGTCGCCTCCTGGAAGATTCCGCCTCCGCTCAGCGCAAAGTCATGGTCTCCACTGCCTGTGCCGATCGTGGATAAGACCAGTTGGCCGGGTGCCACACTCGAGAGATCAAGATTAAGGCTGGCGCTGCCTACCTTTCCCGGTGACGCTGTGGTGGTATCCGTGATAAATGGAACGTTCAAGTCTACATTAGAGAGCACATAAACTCCATACATGGATGGATTAGGGCCGCTGAAGGTCAGGTCAGCCGTGATCGTGGATCCTGTTGTGTTGGCAAAGGTCCGTATATCCATACTGGTAGCGGCGACATTCACCGTGCTGCCAAAAGCGGAAGTCAGACCGGTCGCGTTGAAGCTCGCGGAAAGCACATTTCCAGAACTCGCGTCATCTGTGTAACTCAAAACGAGTAATTCACCTGCACCAACGGATACATTACTTACAGTTTGAGCACCGGAAAACGAGCCTCCTGGGGTGGCGATCGGCGTGAGGATGATCTGTCCGGTCACAGGACTGGTTAAGAGCAGGACGAAGAGAAGACTGCCTGATAAAAGGAACTTAAAATTATTTTTCATAAGAATATCTTATCCGGGTTGACTGGGGTGCTGGTTGCCGCGCGAAAAAAATGCGCTTTCTGCACACTCCGGCAGATTTAACATTTTTAAACCTTAGATCAAGGTCTCGCCCACCCGAGAGCAACCGGATACAAAACACACGCAAGGCAAGAACGATCTGCTCGGCCGCTTGGCCTTGAACATGCCTTTCATTCCGCGGATGGAGCCGGAAAATGCAGGCCGTATTTCTCTGCCGTTACAACGATTTTTTCCATGTCCGGCTCGCCGCCATCCGCAGCGGTGAAGATTTCAGCACAAGCCCCGAAGAAATCTTCGAAGCCTGACGGCGTCACTTGGATGATCGTTTTCAGCGGTGCCTCCGTGCTTGGGTTGCGAAAGGTATGCACGCTGCGCTTCGGCAGAAAAACCGTCGTGCCCGGGCCCGCCGCGATCCATTCGCCGTCCCGGAAAAACTCCGCTTTGCCTTCCAGCACATAGAAGGTCTCATCCTCCTTCAGGTGATAATGTGGTGGAGGCCCGCCTCCTGGAGACGTCACCGCCAGGAATAAGGAGAACGCACCGCCCGTGTGGCTGGCATCCAGCAGAACAGTCAGTTCATCCCCAAAAGCCCGCAGAATCCGGACATCCTCCGGGCTGGAGATGTGAATAGGAAAATCAGGCGGCGCAGGTGTCATGGCGCCTCTCTTCTACAGCAGCCGGGTCCTCAGTCTCAAACTTTTTCTCAAGCCCGGCGCCGGCGCAACGTGGCCAGGGCCCAATACTGCGGCAAAAAGTAATCCGGCAGCGCCAGGTTCGGGGATCAACGTGCCGGTTATCAGCACATCATCCACAAAGAAGTCCTCACTGGCATCCCCGCTGGGAGTGAATCCGATGGAAAGGGAAAACGATCCCCACGCATCTGGCACGAGCCCGGTGAGGCGCTGATAAGTGATTCCGTCAAGCTCTTCACCATCAGTGATGTCCAGGAGGTTGAGCGTCTCCGCCGTCCCATCGGTTCGGATCAGATTAATCGAAAGCGTGTCACTTGATTCAAAAGCTTCTGAACCATTAACTCCCCAAAGAAAAGAAACGGCGACATCCTGATGCAATGAGACATCAATCGGATCGAAAATTACTTCATAAAGCCCACCCGAACCCGGATTATCAATTGCCAGAGATTGGCTGCCCAGATTGGGAGCGATGGCCGACTCCATCGTATTTCCAGAGTTCGCATTACCGGAAAGACTGAAGCCAAGGCCACCTGGATTTCCTTCAAAATTATTTGAGCCCAGAATATCGCGAGTGGGCGCGGCGGGTGAACTGGTGCTGAGTGAATTTAATTGCGAATCAGAAAGGCCGCTCTGCAGACTAAAGACGATCGAACGAAAGGAAAATCCATCCTCCCGCGTATTGAAGGTGAAAGGAATATAGTTTCCAGAAAGGGCATCGGGAGCAGTTACCTCATAAGTGATAAATCCACCTCCATCGTTATTGGTCATTTGAACCCATCCCGGGGGTGACCCCACACTGATTCCGTTCGAAGTAAGCCGACCACGCGCTCCAAAGGTCGGCATCCCGCCCAGGAGACTCTCACTTTGCGACAGCCGATTCCCTCCCAGAAAGACACTGTCATCATTCTCACCCGACACGCCGCTCTCGAAATACACGTTGTAGGTGCCGGCCTGGTTGAACTGCAGGTAATAAACCGCCGTGCTGCCGGATGCGCCTGAGCTCCCCTGGTTATCCATGGCGT